>NZ_QKVM01000170.1 GCF_003231305.1 Pseudomonas sichuanensis
CTGACCCGCGAGCACCAGTACTACCTCGGTACAGAGGTACCGATGGTCGCGGTGTGGCAGCACGAGTACGACGTGCTCAACAACCGCGTCGCGACCATCCGCCCGGATGGGCACAAGGTCAGCGTGCTCACCTACGG
The DNA here is from genome assembly GCF_003231305.1 of Pseudomonas sichuanensis. Classification (GTDB taxonomy): domain Bacteria; phylum Pseudomonadota; class Gammaproteobacteria; order Pseudomonadales; family Pseudomonadaceae; genus Aquipseudomonas; species Aquipseudomonas sichuanensis. The sequence goes on from NZ_QKVM01000170.1 coordinate 138, forward strand.
CAGCGGTCACGTGCTGGGCATGACCCTCGACCAGCATGAACTGCTGGCCTACGAGCGTGATGACCTGCACCGTGAAGTGGTCCGCCATCAGGGTAACCAACTGATGCAAACCCAGGCGTGGGATCCAGTG
>NZ_QKVM01000171.1 GCF_003231305.1 Pseudomonas sichuanensis
AGCATCAACTTCGCCCTGGGCAGCGAGACCCTGCAGCACACCGATTTCAGCCTGCCCGGCCCGTTCCCGATCACCTGGACCCGCACCTACCACTCGCGCCTGGCCGCCCTCGACAGCGCCAGCCTCGGCGCCCGCTGGATCACCGCCTTCACCACCTGCATCGATGTGCAGGACGATGGCTTGCTGCTGCACGATATCGACGGCCGCAGCCACGCCTACCCGCTGCTCAAGGTCGGCAAGACCCATTACGACGCGG
>NZ_QKVM01000172.1 GCF_003231305.1 Pseudomonas sichuanensis
AGCATCAACTTCGCCCTGGGCAGCGAGACCCTGCAGCACACCGATTTCAGCCTGCCCGGGCCGTTCCCGATCACCTGGACCCGCACCTACCACTCGCGCCTTGCCGCCCTCGACAGCGCCAGCCTCGGCGCCCGCTGGATCACCGCCTTCACCACCTGCATCGATGTGCAGGACGACGGGCTGCTGCTGCACGATATCGACGGCCGCAGCCACGCCTACCCGCTGCCCAAGGTCGGCAAGACCCATTACGACGCGA
>NZ_QKVM01000173.1 GCF_003231305.1 Pseudomonas sichuanensis
AGATCGAGCGCCGCCCGCGCGGCGCTTCGCGGGTAAACCCGCTCCCACATCTGTTTCGGGCCAGTCTCTCCTGTGCCATTACCTGGTCCGCCTTGTTGGTAAGACGCGGTGTTGAGGTGGGCACCACTGACGCCTCGCTTGACTTGAGACATGCACCAAGGCGGGCAGCGGTACCCTCACAGGCATAATTGGCCCGAAACAAACTGTGGGAGCGGGTTTACCCGCGAAGCGCCGCGCGGGCGGCGCTCGATCT
>NZ_QKVM01000174.1 GCF_003231305.1 Pseudomonas sichuanensis
AGTCGATCGATGAGGCAGTGCGAATCATCAAGCGCAAGATCGATAGTGAACCCAAAGGGCCAGGCGAGGATTGATGCATGCGGCCCCGCGTGAAAATTCCCGCGGGGCCACCTTAGATTACTGAGCCGTGAAAACGAAAAAACTCACCAAAACATTGCGATTAGCGTCGCCGTTCGGAGCCCCGCATGATCATGCAAGGTGTGTTGGGTGGACGCTTACGGCCGCTTTTTTTGCCAATCCAAATCTACTGG
>NZ_QKVM01000175.1 GCF_003231305.1 Pseudomonas sichuanensis
GCGGTGCGGCGGTTCAGCGCATCGTACTCATGGCGCCATACCGCCACCATCGGGTCGCCGGTCATCAGGTAGTGCTGATGTTCGCGGGTCAGGTTGCCGGCGTCATCGTAGAACCACTGCAGCTTGCTGACGGCATTGAGCGCCTGGATCAGCTTGCCGTTGCCATCGTAGGCGAAGGTTTCGCGCTGCTGCTGATCGCCCTGGCTCGCGCAGCGCTCGACCAGGCGCCCCATGGC
>NZ_QKVM01000176.1 GCF_003231305.1 Pseudomonas sichuanensis
CAGCATTGCCGACCAGGGTGAAGGTCAACGCGCCGACACCACCGGTGACCGCATTGGTCAGCGAACCGGATGCTGTTTCGGCGTTGGAATGTGGATCGCTCCCTTCGACGTTGCCACCGGCCAGGTCATTGCCGTCCTTGGTCAGGTCCAGGGCTTTCTCGTACACCGTCACTTCACTGTCGGTGCCGGCGACCAGCTTGCTGTCCAGCACCTTCACCGAGATGGTCGTGGTGCT
>NZ_QKVM01000177.1 GCF_003231305.1 Pseudomonas sichuanensis
AAGCAAAAACAGATCAAGAGCAGATCAAGAGCAGATCAAGAGCAGATCAAGAGCAGTGATACGGCTATCTAGGTTTGGCTGTTGTTTATGTGTTGTTTGTTCGGGCCCTATCGCCGGCAAGCCGGCTCCCACAGGTACAGCGCGAGTCTGAAAGTTTCGCTCTAACTTGTGGGATCTGCGGTTCGCCGCTGCGACTTGCCAGCGATTACGATCCTGAGCTCCCAACCAACCC
>NZ_QKVM01000178.1 GCF_003231305.1 Pseudomonas sichuanensis
GGTTCGGTCAAGCCGCACACCAAGTTCACCGCAGAAGTCTACGTTCTGTCGAAGGAAGAAGGCGGTCGTCACACTCCGTTCTTCAAAGGCTACCGTCCTCAGTTCTACTTCCGTACTACTGACGTAACCGGTAACTGCCAGCTGCCAGAAGGCGTTGAGATGGTAATGCCAGGTGACAACATCCAGATGGAAGTCACCCTGATCAAGACCATCGC
>NZ_QKVM01000179.1 GCF_003231305.1 Pseudomonas sichuanensis
TCCATCGAAGCCCTGAGCCAGACCCTGGCCAGCAGCGTCAAGCAGTGGCGCCAGCGTAATCCCCAGGTAGTGGCAGCCAACATCAAGCCCGGCGGCACCAGCAAGGCCCGCCATCAACTGGCCGAAGGCAAGCTGGAAACCCAGAAAGAGCAGGCGCCTGCGTCCCAGGCCCCCAATCAATGCAAGAACGGCGCCCCGGCCAACACCTGCAAC
>NZ_QKVM01000018.1 GCF_003231305.1 Pseudomonas sichuanensis
GAGGCCGCGCGGGCCCGGAAGGCACCGGAGCGAGGGGACCCCGGAGCGCAGCGCAGGGGCCGTATGATGGGAGCGGGCGGCTTTGGTTACTTTGGCCAAGACCAAAGTAACCCGCCGTAAGGGCGGAAAGGTGACTACGCGTCGACATCACAAATGAATGCGCATACATCTATCAAAACAAACACTCCGAATGCCAAAGCCAAAAACTCACCCAGCCAAACCCCGCCCCTTATGCGCCAGCACCGTATAAATACAAGGCAACACAAACAACGTAAACAACGTCCCAATCGACATCCCCGTAGCAATCACCAACCCGATATCGAACCGACTGACCGCCCCAGCCCCGGTCGCCAGAATCAACGGCACCATCCCAAACACCATGGCCGCCGTGGTCATCAGCACCGGCCGCAGACGAATCGCCGCCGCCTCCTCGATCGCCTCACGCACCCCCAGGCCCTTTTCCTCACGCAACTGATTGGCAAACTCGACGATCAGAATGCCGTGCTTGGTAATCAGCCCGATCAAGGTCACCAGCCCCACCTGGGTGTAGATGTTCATGCTCGACACCCCAAGGAACAGCGGCAACAACGCTCCACAGATCGACAACGGCACCGTCACCAAAATCACCAACGGATCACGGAAACTCTCGAACTGCGCCGCCAGCACCAGGAAGATTATCGCCAGGGCCAGGCCAAAGGTCATCCACAGCGCGCTGCCTTCCTGCACGAACTGCCGCGCCGTACCGGCATAGTCGATCGAGAAGCCTTCAGGCGCTTCCTCGCGGGCGATGGCCCGCACGGTGTCCAGCGCCTCGCCCATGCTCACCATCGGCACCCCCTGGATGATCGCCGAATTGAGCTGCTGGAACTGGTTGAGCTGACGCGGCCGGGCGCGGTCGCTGAGGGTGATCAGCGTCGATAGCGGCAACAACTGGCCATGGTCGTTCTTCACGTAGTAGTTGTTCAGCCAGCCGGGGTTGGCACGGTAGGGCCGCTCCACCTGGGCGATCACCTTGTAGCTGCGGCCTTCGAGGGTGAAGCGGTTGATCTCCGCCTCGCCGAGCAGGGTGGCAAGCGTGCCGCCCAGGGCGTCCATCGACACGCCCATCTGCGCCGCCTTGGCACGGTCGATGTCGATCAGCACTTCAGGCTTGTCGAAGGCCAGGTCGATATCGAGGAACGCGAACTTGCCCGAGGCCTCGGCGCGGGCCTTGATGCGCTGGGCCACATCCAGCAAGGCAGGGTAGTCACCGGCGGTGTTGATCACGAACTGGAACGGCAACCCTTCACCGGTGCCGGGCAGCGAGGGCAGGTTGAAGCCGAAGATCTGCAGGCCGCCGATCTGTGAAAGCTCGGCCTGCACCAGCGGCAGCAACGCCATCTGCGTGCGTTTGCGTTCGCTCCACGGCTTGAGCAGGAAGCCGCCAATGCCGGTTTGCACACCATTGAAACCGTTGATCTGGAACGACGAGTAATACTCGGGGAAGGTCCTGAACAACGGCGTGAACTTATCGGTGTAGGCATTGAGGTAGTCGAGGTTGGCGGTCTGCGGCGAGCTGCTCATCATGAAGATCACCCCCTGGTCCTCGTCCGGCGCCAGTTCGTTGCGGGTGAACATCAGCAGCACCGGGATCAGGCACAGGATCAGCACGGCGAACACCAGCACCACCGGGCGGCTGTCGAGGGTGCCGTGCAACAGACGCTGGTAACGCAGCTTGAGGCTCTCGAAGATCAGGTCCAGGCGATGGGCCAGGCCACTGGGATTCTGCTCGTGGCGCAACAGCAGGGCGCACATCATCGGCGACAGGGTCAGGGCGACGATGCCGGAAATGATCACCGCACCCGCCAGCGTCAGGGCGAACTCCTTGAACAAGGCACCGGTCAACCCGGTGAGAAAACCGATAGGCGCATACACGGCCGCCAAGGTGATGGTCATCGACACCACCGGCAAGGCGATCTCCCGCGCGCCTTCCAGCGCCGCCTCGAACGGGGTCTTGCCTTCTTCGATATGGCGATGGATGTTCTCCACCACCACGATGGCATCGTCCACCACCAGTCCGATGGCCAGGACCATGGCCAGCAATGTCAGCAGGTTCAGCGAGTAGCCCATCATCTGCATGAAGAACAGCACGCCGATCATCGACAGCGGGATGGTCACCACCGGGATCACCACCGAGCGCAGGGCGCCGAGGAACAGGAACACCACGACAATGACGATCAACACCGCCTCGCCCAGGGTCTTGATCACTTCATTGATCGAGGCCTGGATGAACAGCGTGGCGTCGTAGGCGATCGACACCTTCAGGCTCGACGGCAGTTCTTCCTCCAGTTGCGGCATGAGCTTGCGCACTTCCTTGATCACGTCCAGCGGGTTGGCCGCCGGGGTGGCCTTGATGCCGATGTACACCGACGGCGTGCCATCGAACGAACTGACCGTGTCGTAGTTCTCGGCGCCCATCTCGATGCGCGCCACATCGCCCAGCAGCACCCGGCTGTCGCCGGCGGTCTTGACCGGCAGGGCGGCGAAGGCATCGGCGGTCTTGAGCTCGGTGCTGGCGTTGATGCTGGTCACCACGTACTCGCCCTTCACCTCCCCGGCGGCGGCGAGGAAGTTGTAACGGCGCACCGCGCTGGTCACGTCCACCGCCGACAGGCCGAAGCCGGCCAGCTTCACCGGGTCGATCCAGATGCGCATGGCGAACACCTGGTTGCCGAGGATCTGCGCTTCGGCCATGCCGGGCAAGGTAGCCAGCTTGGGCTGGATCACCCGCGACAGGTAGTCGGTGATCTGCGGGTTGCTCATCTGGGTGCTGTAGAAACTGATGTACATCAGCGCCGAGGCGTCGGCGGCTTCCTTGCTCAGCACCGGGTCTTCCGAGTCCTGCGGCAGCTTGTTGCGCACCTCGTTGGCCTTGGCCAGCAGTTGGGTGAACAGGCGGTCGGTGTCGGCGCCGATGCGTGCGTAGACCGAGATCACCGAAAAGTTCTGCCGGCTCACCGAGGTCATGTAGTCGATGCCATCGGCGCTGGCCAGGCTCTGTTGCAGCGGTTGGGTGATATAGCCCTGGATGGTCTCGGCGTTGGCCCCGGGGTAGGCGGTGGTCACCGTGATCAGGGCGTTTTCCATGGCCGGGTACTGGCGGATCTGCAGTTTGTTCCAGGCTTGCAGGCCCAGCAGCAGGATCAGCAGGCTGACCACGCTGGCCAACACCGGGCGACGGATGAACGGGTCGGTGAATGCCATGGCCGCCTCCCGTTCAGTCCGCGCCAGGCGCGGCAGGTTTCAGGGCCTGGTCGTCGCTGATACGGACTGCCGCGCCGGGGCTCAGCTTGAGCTGGCCGGCGGTCACCACCTGGTCGCCGGCCTGCAGGCCCTTGCTCACCACCACCCAGCCATCGCGCCGTTCGCCGGTCTGCACCGTGCGCTGTTCGGCAATCAACTGCGGTTGGCCGTCGGCACCGGGCACAGGCTGACCCTCCTCGGTCTTCTTCGGGCTGATGACATAGACCGAATTGCCATACAGCGTGAAGGTGATGGCGTTTTCCGGCACCACCACCTGCGGTTGCGGGTTGGGCAGCAGCAGCTGCAGGCTGGCGAACATGCCCGGCAGCAGCTTGCCGTCGGGGTTGGCCAGGGTGGCGCGGGCCAGCAGGTTGCGCGTGCTTTCCTCGACCTTCGGGTTGATCGCACTGAGGCTGGCGGGGAACGTCTGGCCCGGGTAGGCAGCCACCTGCACCAGCACCTGCTGGCCCAGGCTCAGGTGCGGCAGGGCCTGTTCGGGCACGTTGAAGTCGACGTAGAGGCTGGAAAGGTCCTGCAGGGTGGCGATCACCGTGCCACTGGCGAGGTAGGCGCCGACATCCACTTGGCGAATGCCGATGGTGCCGCTGAACGGCGCGCTGATGCTTTTTTTCGCCAGCGATGCCTTGAGTTGATCGACCACTGCCTGGTTGCGCCGGTACTGGGTGGTCAGGCGGTCGTATTCACCGCGGGAGATGGCCGAGTCGCCGACCAGCTGGCTGCCGCGGCCGAAGTCGACCTTGGCCAGGTTGAGGTCGGCCTGGGCGGTGCCGAGCAGCGCGGTTTCCTGGTCGTGGTCCAGTTGCAGCAGCAGTTGCCCGGCCTTGACCTGCTGGCCCGACTCGAAGTGCAGCGACTTGACCGTGCCGGCTACCTCCAGGCTCAGTTCCACGCCCTGGTAGGCCTTGAGGCTGCCGACCGCCGGCAGGCGCTGCTGCCACTGGCGCAGTTCGGCCTGGGCCGCGGCAACGCTGACCGGCGGCTTGGGTTGGCTGAACATCTGCACCTGCTTGTAGATGGAGAAGGCCTTGATGCCCCCCAGGATCAGCACGATCAGCAAGACAACGGCCAACATGATCAGCATGCGGCGGCGCAACATGGTCCGGTTCCCTGGATGCGAGGTTGTTATGGATTACGCGCGACCACGGGCGATCCTGCCCACGTGCGATGGGGCAAGTATTGTCGGTTTTTCGGAAAAGGGGAGGATTAGGCCGGTGTCGGACCTGTAGGAGCGGCCTTGTGTCGCGAAAGGGCTGCGAGCAGCCCCGACGATTGATGCATCAACTCTGAAGCCCTGGGGCCGCGCTGCGGCCCTTTCGCGACACAAGGCCGCTCCTACACGGATAGCAATGGCTGAAGCTTCAGGCCAGGTGCAGGTGATTGTCCCAGAACGCGGACGGCAGGTTCATCGGTTGCCCGACCAGCTCGGCCTTGCGGCAGTCGTAGTAGCGGCAACGCCCCTGCCCGGAGGTGACGACGAAACCATCCTGCACCGCACCCACCCCGGCACAATCGGGCATCGGCGCATCGAGTTTCACCGCGCCGCTGTCCAGGTCCCAGATGAACAACCGGTTGGCCCGTGGCGCGGTCAGCGCCACCAGGCGAAGGTCGCTGTGGATGGCGACGCTGGCGGTGTACTGGGCCATCGACTGCAGCTGCCGCTCGGGCACCGGGAAGGCCTTGAACGGCTCGCCGGGGCGTTTGATCGCCAGCAGCTCGGCAGTCTCCTCCGAGCCGCCCATGAACTGCTGGCAGGCCGCGATGGTGCCGTCGTCGCCCACCGCCAGGTGGCGCACGCTGTTCATCTGCTGGGCCAGGGTCTCCTTGCTCAGCAGGGTGCCGTCGCGCTGCATCAGCACCAGGCTCGGCTGCATGGCGTCGAGGTTCATCTCTACCCGGCTTTCGGCCTCGGTGCGGATGCCGCCGTTGGCCACCACCAGCGTCTCGCCGTCGGGCAGCCAGGCCACTTCGTGGGGGCCGATGCCGTGGGTCGAGAGCTCGCCGGTGTGCACCAGGCGTTCACCTTCGAAGCGGTACACACCGAGCACGCCACGGCCTGGATCGGTGGTGTCGTTCTCGGTGGTGTACAGCCATTCGCCGCCCTTGTGGATCACCGCATGGCCGTAGAAGTGGCGCTGCGGCTGCGAGCTGACGGTTTGCAGCAGGCGCCCGTCGCGCAGGTCGATCAGGTAGCTTTCGGTGCCGGGCCGGCGGGCGACGAACAGGGCGATGGGCCGTTCGGGGTGGTTGATGATCGCGTGGCAACGCTGGGCCACCTGGGTGCTGAACACCTGGGTGCCGTCCAGGCGAAAGCCGACGGCGTAGTGCTTGCCGTCGCCATCGTCGCGCGCCGAGAGCAGCAAGGGCTCGCTGCCTTTGTTGCGCAGCAGGCTCAAGCCGCCCAGGGTCAGGGCGCTGAGCAGTACGCTACCGAGTTTGATCGCCTGGCGTCGCAGCATGATCAGTCACCGTCGTTGGCGTTGAAGCCCAGCTGAATGTTAAGCGCCTTGGCCAGTTCGCCTTCATGCAGGCGATGGAGGGTGTTCAGGCTGTCGTAGATCTGGTTCAGCGCTTGCTGCCCGGCGTCGTCGGCCAGCAGCTCGCCGAGGGTCTTCTGGTTGTCGGCCAGCAGCTTGAGGGTGGCTGCGTAGGCGTCGTCGATCTTCTGTGCCAGCGCCGCCTGGTCTTTGCCCAGCAGGCCGCGCAGGCCTTGGTTGTCGACCCCGACCCAGACGGTCTGGGCGGCCTTGAGCGACGCTTCCAGGCTCTTGAGCGAAGAATGGCTGCGCCAGGCTTCGGCCTGCAGCGGTTGCGGGATGCCCTTGCTCTGGCGGCCCATTGGCGCACCGAGTTTCTTCTTCAGGGTGTCCAGGCCGGTGACCTGGGCGCGCAGCAGGTCGGCGATCGCTTCGTGGGAGTCGGCATAGCGCTGGTTGGGGAACTTGGTCATCTGCGACAGCATGCCGTCGGTGCTGTTCCAGGTCTTGAGGATGTCCTCGGCCAGGACCTTCTGGTGTTCGCCGATCGCCACCAGCAGTGGGCAGTAACGCGCCTTCTGTTCGGCCGTGGCCATGTCCGGCTTGCTGTCGAACAGGATGTACTCGTAGGCGGACAGGCCGCGCACCACGACGCTGGCCTTGCCCAGTGCCTCGGCATCGACCGGCTTGTCGCCATTGACCAGTTGCTCGACCTGGCGGCCCACCAGGTTTTTCTTGTCTGGCCAGAACTGCACCTGCCAGGCGCGGTTGCCTTCGGCCAGCGGGCCGACCAGCAGCGGTTGCAGTTCGGCCCAGGCTTTCTGCGCGTTGAGGAAGTCGGCGCGGGCGCTGTCCAGCGAGGTCTTGCCTTCGCAGTAGGCCAGGGCGCTGGCGGCCAGAACGCGGTCGGCCTCGACCCAGCGGCTGTAGGTCGGCAGGATCACTTGCTTGGCGATGGCGGCGGAGGTCACGGCTTGCGGGTCCTGCGGCGAGCAGGCGCCGAGGGCGAGTGCGGCGAGGCTGGTGAACAACAGTTTGGGTCGGAACATGCCCGGCTCCTTAGCGCGTTTTAAAGTGAATTCAGGAAGGCCAGCAGCGCGGCGCGCTGCTCGGCGTTGAAGGTCAGTACCTGGTCGCGCGCCGCCTGGGCCTCGCCGCCGTGCCAGAGCACGGCTTCGAGCAGGTCGCGGGCACGGCCATCGTGGAGGAAGCGGGCGTCGCTGCTGACGGTCTGGCTCAGGCCGATACCCCACAGTGGCGGGGTGCGCCAGTCCTGGCCGTTGGCGGCGAACTCGGTGCGCTCGTCGCTCAGGCCCGGGCCCATGTCGTGCAGCAGCAGGTCGCTGTAAGGGCGTATCACCTGGTTGGCCAGTTCGGGCTCGGCGGCATCGGCGGCGGTGGTGAACTGCGGGGTGTGGCAGCTTTGGCAACCGGCCTGGTAGAACAGGTTCTTGCCGGCCAGTACCTGGGGGGCCGCGACGTCGCGGCGGGCCGGCACGCCCAGGTTGCGGGTGTAGAAGGTGACCAGGCGCAGGAGGTTGTCGCTGACCTCTTTTTCGCCATCGGCACCATCGCCATTGGGCGCGGCCAGGCAGTCGAGCTGGGCCGGGGTGCAGTCGTCCTTGGGCAGCAGCGTGCTGGTCAGGCCCATGTCACCGGCGAAGGCATGCACGTTCTGCTGGTTGACGTTGGGTTGCCCGGCCTTCCAGCCGAAGCGGCCGACCACCGTCTTGCCCTGGGCGTCGTCCCAGACCCGGTTGGCACGGCCGCGGATGCCGTCGCGGTTGCGGTCATCCGGGTCTTCGTTGGCCAGGATGTCGGCTTCGGCGATGGCTTCGAGCAGGCCGAGGCCGATCATCGGTGGGGCGATGCGCGCCGAGAAGCGGGTATCGGGATGCATCGGGCCGTAGCCGAGCTGGGTGATCTGCAGGGTCGGGCGGCGCAACTCGACCTGGTGGCCGTCCTTGAAGGTGACGGTCTGGCTGTCGTAGCTCACCCGTACCTTGCCCTCCGGCGCCACGCCGGGCACGGCCATGTCCTGAAGCTGAGTGCCATACACAGGCTCAGGCACCACGCCCAGGCGTTCGATGACATGGGCGTAGTAGGGCTGATCGGGGATCGACAGGCGTACCAGCATCGACACCGCGTTGCTGTCGCCGGGTTCCGGCGGGTGGCCGCGGCCGTCACGCACGTGGCAGTTCTGGCAGGCGTTGGTGTTGAACAGTGGGCCCAGGCCATCACGGGCGGTGGTGGTGGACGGGGCGATTACCCAGGGGCTGCGAAAGAAGCTGTTGCCCACGGCGAAGTCCAGGCGTCGCTCGGGGCTGAGGTTGGCCGAGGGCAGGGAGAAGGCGTTGCGGTCACTGCGCTGCACCGTTGCCTGGCCGCCGGAGAGGGCTTCACCGGGCTCGGCCTGGGTGAAACGCGGGGCGTCGTCACAGGCGGCAAGGGCGAGGGCCAGCAGCAGGGGGCTTAGGCGGAGCAAGGACATCGACAATCCTGGGCGTGGGCGAAAAACCGGCGTGCAAGCTTATCAGGCCGGCTGTTTTTGAATAAGAGCAATTTGCAATTACACGGATGAAAAGAATGTGAAAACTCATCGTTTTCATTACTTTTCTGGCCTTATCGCGGGGCAAGCCCGCTCCCACGCACCCCGCTTGCGTGGGAGCGGGCTTGCCCCGCGATAAGGCCCGCAAACAAAAAAGGCGACCCGAAGGCCGCCTCTTTGCATGAACCGTCAACGCGTCGATCAGAACTCGTGATCAGCGGTGTCCGGGTTCAGGTTGTCGATGCCCAGCTTGCCTGCGGCCTGCTCGATCGCGCCGGTCTGCTTGACCAGCGAGGCGATGGCGTCACGCACGATCTGGTTGCCGGCAGCGTTGTCGGCAGCGATCAACTGGTCGTAGTGCTCGCCTTTGAGCGCGTGGTCGACGATCACCTGCAGCTTGGCTTCGGTGGCTTCCAGGTCGGCCTTGAGGGTGGCGTCGGCGGCCGGGTCGGCCTTGGCCACCAGCGACGACAGGCTCGGGCCGCTCAGCTTGGTGCCGTCGGTGCGGGTGTACTCGCCCAGGTAGACGTTGCGGATGCCCTTGGCGTCATAGAAGTGCGAGTAGTGGGTGTTGTCGCTGAAGCAGTCCTGCTCGTCTTCCGGCGAGTTGGCTTCCAGCGAGACCTTCATGCGCTCGCCGGCCAGTTCGCCCAGCGACAGGCTGCCCATGCCGAACAGCATCTTGCGCAGGCCGTCGTTGACAGGTTCCGCCTCCAGGGTGGCGCGGTAGTTGTCGGCAACGTTGGGTGCCCAGTTGCCGACCATCTCTTCGAGGTCCTTGACCAGCAGCTGGGTGACCGATTTCAGGTAGGCACGGCGGCGATCGTTGTGGCCGCCGGTGGCGCCTTTGCCTTCCAGGTAGTCCGACGCCGGGCGGTTGCCCGCGCCAGGGCCGGTACCGTTGAGGTCCTGGCCCCAGAGCAGGAATTCGATGGCGTGGTAGCCAGTGGCGACGTTGGCTTCGGAACCGCCCAGCTCGTTCAGGCTGGCCAGTTTCTCGGGGGTGATGTCCTTGACGTCGACCTTGTCTTCGCCAACCTGGATTTCGGTGTTGGCGATGATGTTGGCGCTGGCGGCCGGGTTGCCCAGGGCGTGCTCGTAGCTCTTGTCGACGTAGTCGATCAGGCCTTCGTCCAGGGGCCAGGCGTTCACCTGGCCTTCCCAGTCGTCGATGATGGTGTTGCCGAAGCGGAACGCCTCGCTCTGCAGGTACGGTACGCGGGCGGCGGCCCAGGCTTCTTTCGCGGCCTTCAGGGTCTGGTCGTTGGGGCTGGCGAGGAACGCGTCCACTGCGGTTTGCAGCTGCTTGGCGGTGCTCAGCGAGTCGCTGTACACGGCGTAGACCATCTCGGTGTAATGCTTGACCACGGCCTTGCCGGCGGCTTCGTCGACAGCGCCCGGTGCGGCGGCGGCGGTGCTGGCGGCGGCAGGTGCCTGGGCTTGCGGCGCGGCGGCCTTGTCGTTCTTGCCTTCACCGCAACCGGCGAGGGCGATGGCGATGGCGAGCAGACTGGCGGAGGCCAGAGGCATACGAATCATTATTGGTTTCCTGCGTCGTGTGGTTGGACCGTGCGGCGTGGCACGCGAAACCGCAAGATCATGCGAAAGATTTGCATTTGCTGTAAAGGGGCGGGCGCGCATTTCATGCAAACGCCCGTTTGCGGTGCATCGGCAAGTGTGGCGAGGGTTACAGCACCGAGACCTGGTTGCGTTGTGCCTGCTTGAGGAACGCGGTGAGCTCGCGCGACGACAGCGGCTTGCTGTAGTGGTAGCCCTGACCTTCGTGGCAGCCCTGGGCGATGATGTAGCTCTCCTGCTCGGCGGTTTCCACGCCTTCGGCGATGACCTGCATCCCCAGGCTCTTGCCCAGCTGGATGATGGCCCGGACGATGGTGGCGTCGTCGTCGTCGTCGAGCAGGTCCTGGACGAAGCTCTTGTCGATCTTGATCTTGTCCAGCGGCAGCGACTTCAGGTAGCTGAGCGAGGAATAGCCGGTGCCGAAGTCGTCGATGGCAATCAGCGCGCCTGAGCGGCGCAGGCTCAGCAGGTGCTGGGCGGCGGTGCTGATGTCTTCCATCAGGCCGGTCTCGGTGACTTCCAGCTCCAGGCTGCGCGGCGGCAGGCGGTAGGCCTGCAGCAGGTTGTTGACCACCCGCGGCAGCTCGTTATGGTGCAACTGCACGGTGGACAGGTTGACCGCCATGCGCAGTTCGCTGAAGCCCAGGTCGTGCCACTCGCGCAACTGGCGGCAGGCCTGGTCGAGTACCCATTCGCCAATGCTGATGATGTTGCCGTTCTGTTCGGCCAGCGGGATGAATTGGTCCGGCGGCACCATGCCCAGCTCCGGGTGCTGCCAGCGCAGCAGTGCCTCGACGCCGACCACGCGGTGATCGCGGTAGCTGATCTGCGGTTGGTAGACCAGGTACAACTGGTTGCGCGGCAGGGCTTCGCGCAGGTCTTTTTCCAGTTCGCGGCGCCGGCGCATCTCGCTGTCGACGCTGGCGATGTAGAACTGGTAGCGGTTGCGCGAGCGGGCCTTGGCCAGGGTCATGGTCTGTTCGGCTTTTTGCAGCAGCTTCTCGGTGCTGTCGCCGTCCTCGGGGAACAGGGTGATGCCGATGGTGGCGCGCAGGCGGATCTGCTGGTGATCGAGGTCGAATGGCGCTTCGAGGTCGTCGAGGATGCTCTGGGCCAGCTCGGCGGCTTCATAGGGTTGTTCGATGTTGGCCTGGACCAGGGCGAACTGGTCGCCCCCCAGGCGGGCCAGGGCGCCAAGGCGGCCGCTGTGGGCGCGCAGGCGGTCGGCCAGGGCCAGCAGCAGCTGGTCGCCAACCTGGTAGCTGAACTGCTCGTTGATGCCCTTGAAGTCGTCCAGGCCCACGCACAGCACGGCCACGCGCCGTTGCAGGCGGCCGCCGTCGTCGAGGATTTTGTCCAGCTGCTGCTGCAACTGCTGGCGGTTGGGCAGGCCGGTGAGGAAGTCGTACTGGGCCATGCGTTGCAGGCTGTTCTCGGCTTCGTGGCGCAGGTGGGTGTTGCGCTCGATGGACGCCAGCAACTGGTTGGCGGTGTTGACCCAGATGCCCAGTTCGTTCTTCTCGTGGCCCTTGAGCAACGGAATCTGGTGCTGGCTGGGGCGGTCGGGGTTGATCTGGGTGAGGTGCTCGATGATCTTCGACAGCGGCTTGGTCAGCAGCCAGTGGTACACCAGGTACAGCACCAGGCCCATGGCCAGGGCGCGCAATACCCCGGAAATGAAGATGATCACGGCGTTGATCAAAAAGCCTTCGCCGTAGCTGGAGGTGTCGAGGGTGATGCTCAGGTCGCCGTAGTATTCGCTATACGGGCCGCGGCCGACCAGTTGCGTGGTATAGGTGCGTTCCTGGCCAAGGATCGGGTCGGTCAGCCAGCGCATGGACATGTCCTGCAGCGGCCTGGATTTTTCCGCGAGCATGGTTTCGTTGGGGTGGCCGATGGAGGCCATGCGCACCGATTCGTCCTGGAACAGGCCTTCCATCACCTGCATGCCCATTTCCCGGTCGAGGCTGTACACCGCCTGGGTGGAAGGGTCGCGGAACATGTCGAGAATGCGCTGGGCGTCGCTGTTCACGGCCTGGCGGGTCTTGTAGACGTCATAGACGATCTGCGCGCAGCTGAGCACGACACCGACCGCCAACGCCGAGAGCAGCACCACCCTGAGCAACTTCACCGACAAGCTGTTGCGAAATTCCAGCTTCAAAGGGGTTTCCTTAATCCATGCGCATGCCATTATTTTGCCATCAATCCTGGCAACAAGACTATCGACCGATTGCCCGCCCATCGACGGAATTGCCCTTGGCTCTATATCGGTTGAACGGCCATGCGACTTGAGTGCGCTGCATCAACTTTCCAGAAAATTGATGTTAGCGCGCTCTGCGTGCTGAGCAAGAGCACAAAGGCAGACAACGGGCGAAAAAAAGGCGAAAAAAAACCCGGCGGCTGCCGGGTTTTTTCGCAGGGCTTGGCTGATCAGGCCGTGAAGACCTTGCCTTCGAGCTGCTCGGCAACGAACTTCCAGTTGACCAGGTTCCAGAACGCCTCGACGTACTTCGGACGCAGGTTGCGATAGTCGATGTAGTAGGCGTGCTCCCAGACGTCGCAGGTCAGCAGCGGGGTGTCGCCGCTGGTCAGCGGGCAGCCGGCGCCGATGGTGCTGGCCAGGGCCAGGGAGCCGTCAGCCTTCTTCACCAGCCAGCCCCAGCCGGAACCGAAGGTGCCGACCGAAGTCTTGGTGAACTCTTCCTTGAACTTGTCGAAGGAACCGAAAGCGGCATTGATGGCATCAGCCAGGGCGCCGGTCGGCTGGCCGCCGCCGTTTGGCGACAGGCATTCCCAGTAGAAGGAGTGGTTCCAGATCTGAGCGGCGTTGTTGAAGATGCCACCCGAAGAGGTCTTGACGATCTCTTCCAGGGTCTTGCCTTCGAATTCGGTGCCTGGGACCAGGTTGTTCAGGTTCACGACATAGGTGTTGTGGTGCTTGTCGTGGTGAAACTCCAGGGTTTCCTTGGAGATGTGCGGCTGCAGGGCATCGTGGGCGTACGGCAGCGGCGGCAATTCAAAAGCCATGGTGGATCTCCTGATTCAGGTCTGTTCGCGGTTTGCGCAAGGCCGATCACGGGCGGCCCGGTGAGCGTCGGCGAGTTTGTACTCTTTGCGACGCAAGGGCTGGATCATAGCACCCGGTCTTGCGCATAACCACGCAACAACTATAGGGAATAGAGGTTCCAGAGCGGTTGGCGCGGCTGACCGGCGGGCTTTGGCCGCTGTGTGGCTCCCACATTGTGAGCCGTCAGTTGAAGATCAACTGCGCCGCTACCGCGAACATCATCACCGCCACCATCAGGTCCAGCATCCGCCAGGTCGCCGGCCGTGCCAGCCATGGCGCCAGCCACGCAGCGCCCACGGCCAGGGTAGTGAACCACAGCAGCGACGCGCTGGCGGCACCGGCCACGTAGGCGCCAGGCACGGTCTGCTGGGCGCCGAGCGAGCCGATCAGCAGCACCGTGTCCAGGTAAACGTGCGGGTTGAGCAAGGTCACCGCCAGCGCACTGAGCAGCACCGCGCGGCGCGAGCGCACGCCCTGGTTCTGCTGATGCTGCAGGCTCTGCTTGGAGCAGGCGCTGCGCAAAGCCTTGGCGCCGTACCAGATCAGGAACACCGCGCCGCCCCAGCGGGCCACCGCCAGCAACGTCGGGTTATGCGCCAGCACCGTGGCCAGGCCGAACACCCCGGCGGCCACCAGCAGCGCATCGCAGACGATGCACAGCGCCGCCACCGGCAGGTGATGTTCGCGGCGCAGGCTCTGGGCCAGGACGAAGGCGTTCTGCGCGCCGATGGCCATGATCAGGCCGAAGGCCACCAGCATGCCGTTCAGATAGCTTTGCCACATAGCGCCAACACTCCACTGACACCGACGCAGGGGCCGGTGTTGATTGCCAAGAAAGATGTGGCCATTGTGGCGCCCTCGGCTGTATAAGAAAAACAAATAGAGCTGATCACTCATTAGAGAAATCGATGTTCGACTATAAGCTGCTCGCCGCCCTCGCCGCGGTGATCGAACAAGCGGGCTTCGAGCGCGCCGCCCAAGTGCTGGGGCTGTCGCAATCGGCCATCTCCCAGCGCATCAAGCTGCTCGAGGCCAGGGTCGGCCAGCCGGTGCTGGTGCGGGCCACGCCGCCCAGCCCCACCGAGGTCGGCCGCCAGTTGCTCAACCATGTGCAGCAGGTGCGCCTGCTGGAGCGCGACCTGCAGCGCCAGGTGCCGGCGCTGGACGAGGAGGGGATGCCAGAGCGCCTGCGCATCGCGCTCAATGCCGACAGCCTGGCGACCTGGTGGGCGGGGGCGGTGGGGGCGTTCTGTGCCGAGCAGCAGGTGCTGCTGGACTTGGTGGTGGAAGACCAGGATGTCGGCCTCAAGCGCATGCGCGCCGGTGAAGTGGCGGCCTGCCTGTGCGGCAGCGAACGGCCGGTGGCCGGGGCGCGGAGCATGCCGTTGGGGGCGATGCGCTACCGGGCGCTGGCCAGCCCCGCGTTCATGGCGCGTTACTTCCCCAACGGCTTCGAGGTGGCACGGCTGGCGCGCACGCCGGCGGTGGTGTTCGGCCCGGACGATTTCCTGCAGCATCGCTACCTGGCATCGTTGGGCATCCAGGACGGTTTCCTGCACCACCTGTGCCCCTCGTCCGAAGGTTTCCTGCGCATGACCGAGGCGGGCCTGGGCTGGGGGCTTGTGCCGGAGCGCCAGGTGGCCGAGCAGTTGGGCCGTGGCGAACTGGTGGAAATCTGCAGCGATACCCCCATCGATGTGCCGCTGTACTGGCATCATTGGCGTAACGGCGGGCAACTGCTCGCCCAGCTGACCGAGCACCTGCGCCATTCGGCGCGGGACTGGCTGGTGCCCTTGTAGGCCTGGCCGGCGTCTGCTGCATCTGAAATCTGGCAAGGCGGAGTGTTACATGCGAATTCTGGTCACCGGCGCGAGCGGCTTCATCGGCGGGCGTTTTGCGCGCTTTGCCCTGGAGCAGGGTCTTGAGGTACGGGTCAATGGCCGGCGGGCGGAGGGCGTGGAACACCTGGTCAAGCGCGGCGCGCAGTTCATCCCCGGCGACCTGGGCGACGCCGAATTGGCCCGGCGGCTTTGCCAGGGCGTCGATACGGTGGTGCACTGCGCCGGTGCGGTGGGCAACTGGGGGCGTTACCAGGACTTCTACCAGGGCAACGTGGTGCTGACCGAGAACGTGGTCGAAGGTTGCATCAAGGAGCATGTGCGGCGCCTGGTGCACCTGTCGTCGCCGTCGATCTACTTCAATGGCCGTGCCCAGCGTGATATCCGCGAAGAGCAGGTGCCACGGCGCTTTCACGATCACTACGGTTTGACCAAGCACCTGGCCGAGCAGAAGGTATTCGGTGCCCAGGAGTTCGGCCTGGAGGTACTGGCCCTGCGGCCTCGCTTCGTTACCGGGGCTGGCGATGCCAGTATTTTCCCGCGGCTGATGCGCATGCAGCGCAAGGGGCGCGTGGCGATCATCGGCAATGGCCTGAACAAGGTCGATTTCACCAGCGTGCACAACCTCAACGAAGCGTTGCTCAGCGCGCTGTTTGCCGAGGCGCCAGCGCTGGGGCAGGCCTATAACATCAGCAACGGCCACCCATTGCCGTTGTGGGATGTGGTGAATTACGTCATGCGCCAGATGCAGCTGCCGCAGGTCACCCGCTATCGCAGTTTCGGCCTGGCCTACAGCCTGGCGGCGGTCAACGAGGCCGCCTGCCTGCTCTGGCCAGGGCGCCCGCAGCCGACTCTGACGCGTACCGCGATGCAGGTGATGAGCAAGGACTTCACCCTCGACATCAGCCGTGCCCGTCAGTATCTGGACTACCGCCCGAAGACCGACACCTGGGCCGCGCTGGATGAATTCTGTCATTGGTGGAAAGCGCAACCGGGCAATCAGTGAACCTGCTGCCGGGATGATGGTCTGCAGTGCGCCGCCTTGGCGGTTTATACTCATGCCTCTTTGCTACCACAGTGGTTGAATGCACCCATGCGTAACGACGCCCACGACGATTTCGACGACGTGCCCGCCCTGCGCGCCGGCACCCAGGATGACGATGAGCTGTTGCCCGCCCATGTCGCGCGCAGCCGCCAGAAGGCCGCGCAGCCGCGCAGCAATGGCCCGCTATGGGCGTTGCTTGGGGCCTCGTTCATTGGCCTGGCCGGGTTGGGCTGGTGGAGCTTTCAGCAGATATCGCTGTTGGAGCAGCAACTGGTAGCGACCCAGGAAAGCTTTGCCCGTATCAGCGAAGAAGCGGCCGGGCGCCTGCAGGCGATCAGCGGCAAGGTCGACGCGAGCGAGTCGACCAGCACCACCGGCAGCGAAGCGTTGAAGCTGCAGATCCGTCAGTTGCAAGCCAACCTGGCCGAGCAGGGCAAGCAGCAGCAAGGCGTTGCCGGCCAGGCAGGCGACTTGGGCAAGCGCCTGGAGCAGGTACTGGCCGATACCCGTGAGCAGCAGAAAGCAGTGACCGAGTTGCAGGGGCAACTGCAAGCGCAATTGAAGGCCGTGAATACGGAGCTGGCGGCGTTGAAGTCGGGCCAGCTCGACGGTGGCAAGCTCGATGGTCAGTTGAAAAGCCTGGGCAGCGAGGTGGAGGCCCTTAAGAAGCGCAACCCGAGTGCGGCGATCGAGAGCCTGGAGCAGGATGTGCTGGTGCTCAAGAGCCAGGTCGACAACCGCTCGGCGCAATCGGCCGGGGGCGCCTCGGTGCAGGAGTTCGATGCGTTCCGCGGGCAGACCACCCGCAGCATCAATACCCTGCAGAGCCAGATCCAGAACCTGCAGCAGCAGATCAACGCTCGCCCCTGATACTTGTGCTGCCGGGCGCTTGCCCCGCGATTGGACCATGAAAAAAGGCGCCCGAAGGCGCCTTTTTTCATGACTACGGTGTTCAGCTCATGGCTTTGATAGCAAGCCAGAACAGGCCGGCGGACAGGCCCACCGTCGCCGGCAGGGTCAGTACCCAGGCCAGCAGGATGGTCTTCACGGTACCGCCTTGCAGGCCGCTCTTGTTGGCGACCATGGTACCGGCCACGCCTGACGACAGTACGTGGGTGGTCGACACCGGCAGGCTGAAGATGTTGGCCATGCCGATGGCGCAGGCGGCGGTGATCTGTGCCGACATGCCCTGGGCATAGGTCATGCCCTGCTTGCCGATCTTCTCGCCGACGGTCAGTACCACGCGCTTCCAGCCGACCATGGTACCCAGGCCCAGGGCCAGGGCGACGGCGACGATCACCCAGAACGGCGCGTACTCGGTGGTGGCGGTGAGGTCTTTGCGCAGCTTCTCGAGGTCGGCCTTTTCGCGCGGCTCGAGGCCTGGCAGCTTGCCGACCTTCTTCGCCGTGTCGTCCAGGCACAGCAGGTAGCGGCGTACTTCAACGCGCTTTTCGGCGCTCAGTGCGCGGTAGTCGGTCACACCTTGCAGCGACGATTGCAGCGCGGCGATGGTCGGTTCGGTCTGCTGCGGGTTGCAGCTGAACTGCTCCGGCAGGTCGGCCGACTTGGCCTTGCCCAAGGCCAGGTACTCGCCCAGCGTCGCTGCATTGCGCTCGTAGAACTGGCTCAAGTGCATGGTGGCGTCGCGGGTGCGTTCGATCTGGTAGGTGGTGCTGTTCAGGTCGAGCACGAACTTGGCCGGGACGATACCGATCAGTACCAGCATGATCAGGCCGATGCCCTTCTGGCCGTCGTTGGAGCCGTGCACGAAGCTCACGCCCATGGCCGAGATCACCAGCACCAGGCGGTTCCAGAACGGCGGGTGCTTCTTGTCGTCGAGCTTGCGGCGCTGATCCGGGGTCTTGTGCATCTTCGACAGCGGGCGCCACCATTTCAGGCCAAGCAGCACCAGCGCGGCAACGGCGAAGCCGGCCATGGGCGAAAGCACCAGCGACATGCCGATATCGATCGCTTTCTGCCAGTTGACGCCATCGCCCAGCGGGATATCGCTGATCAGCGCATTGGCCAGGCCCACGCCGAGGATCGAACCGATCAGGGTGTGCGAGCTGGACGCGGGGATGCCGAAGTACCAGGTGCCCAGGTTCCAGGTGATGGCCGCGGCCAGCAACGAGAAGACCATGGCCAGGCCGTGGCCGGTGTTCACGTTGATCAGCAACTCCACCGGCAACAGGTGGACGATGGCATAGGCCACGCCGACGCCGCCGAGCAGCACCCCGAGGAAGTTGAACACCCCGGAGAAGAATACGGCCAGGTGCGGTGGCATGGCTTTGGTATAGATGACAGTGGCTACCGCGTTGGCGGTGTCATGAAAGCCATTGATGAACTCGAAGGCGAGAACGAAGGTCAGAGCGAGCATCAGGCTCACGACGACCCAGGCATCCAGTCCGCTGAATAAATCGATCATGAAGGTTGTCTGGCGGTCTTTAGGGGGGCGGGATTATGCCAGAAAACCCTGCAAATCGATGCACCTGCCACAGAACGATGACGGATGACCGCGGGTTCAGGGCCGTGCTCGTTTGCGGAATGCTAGCCGCGAACAGGCAGGAAAAAATCGCTAAATGCCCTAAAAATCAACGATTTGAGTGAAAATCGTTGTGTGGGAATTGGCTCAAACGGCCGTATGAAATTTGTGAAAATCCATTTCACCCACGGTGTTTCGGTAAAGATGCCGCCGCGCCGACGGTCGCTGACTGATGGCGCGGTGATGTCGCTCAGCTGCGTTCGCCGTCGCTGTGCAGATCCTTCTCCATCTTTTCCAGCTCCTGGGCGAACGCCTGGTCGCGAATGCTTGCGCGCTTGCGCCAGGGTTTACGTTCCGGGTCGGGTTGTGCGGCATAGGTGGTGACTTCGCCACCGTATACATCCTTGTAACGTTCAGCCTGTCGCTCGAGTTCCGCGCGCAGTTCTTCTTTCGTCACAGTCATACCTGAAGAGTTTGAAGTTTGGCATTGGCAGAGGCCTGCACATTGGATGTACCGGCGTAGGCGGCCAATGCGAAATGTCCGTCGCAGCGATGCTGGGGGTGGCAAGTTCAAGGCACGCTGAAAGTGCCGTTGTTCAACACCGGGCAAGCCAAACCGGGGCGGTGGCTTGAAGGTCATCCAGCGACGAAAGTTAGCTGATGGATCCACAGTACTGGCGGACAATCAACAGTAGCGATTATAGCAACAGCCCGAACGAAGGCCATCGTTCTTTTCCGCCGGCTGACAATGCGATGCCCTGCAAGTTGTTATCGTCAGCGGCAGGTGAGTCTGCGGGCAAGCACTATAAGTTCAATCCGCCGGGTTTAAAGTTCAGCTCGGGGCGGTTGAAATAAAAACGGCCTCGCGGGTGGGCGAGGCCGTTGCCTGGGACTTCTACGGTGGGTACCTGACCAGTCTCTCCAAAGAAGCCACATGTGGCAGAGGAAAGGTATAAGCAAAAGTGTCAGCGGTCAATTGCGATTATCGGCCGTTCGTTCGATAATCGCACGAACCAGCGATTCTATGAGGTAGCTCCATGAGCGATGAAACCAGCGGCCCGGTGGCCAACGACCCCGCGCGCAGCACCACGCCGGCCATGGCTCCGCCGATCGTGGCGTCGGCGGCCAAGCGCATCCAGGCCTTCACCGGTGACCCGGACTTCATGACTTCTCTGGCCCGCGGCCTGGCGGTGATCCAGGCGTTCCAGGAGCGCAAGCGCCACCTCACCATCGCCCAGATCAGCCACCGCACGGAGATCCCCCGGGCTGCCGTGCGCCGTTGCCTGCACACCCTGATGAAGCTCGGCTACGCGACGACCGACGGCCGTACCTATTCACTGCTGCCCAAGGTGCTCACCCTCGGCCACGCCTATCTATCCTCGACGCCGCTGGCGGTTTCGGCGCAGCCGTACCTGGACCGCATCAGCGACCAGTTGCACGAAGCGGCCAACATGGCCACGCTCGAAGGCGACGACATTCTCTACATCGCGCGCTCGGCCACCGTCGAGCGGCTGATTTCGGTCGACCTGTCGGTTGGCGGGCGCCTGCCGGCCTACTGCACGTCGATGGGGCGCATTCTCCTGGCCGCGCTGGACGATGCCAGCCTGCACGAGTATCTGGAGCGCGCCGACCTCAAGGCCCGCACCAGCCGTACCCTGCACGATGCGCAGTCGCTGCTCGCCTGTATCCAGCAGGTGCGCGAGCAGGGCTGGTGCGTGGTCGACCAGGAGCTGGAGCAGGGCCTGCGCTCGATTGCCGTGCCTATCTATGACGCCTCCGGCCAGGTGCTGGCGGCGCTGAACGTCAGTACCCATGTCGGGCGGGTCAGCCGCAGTGAACTGGAGCAACGCTTCCTGCCGATCTTGCTGGCGGCCAGCCGGGATCTTTGCCATCAACTGTTTGGCTGAGTGCGCAGTCATCCGTGGGAGCGGCACACGGCCGCTCCTACAAGAAGACAGTTGCTCTCACGGCAAGCCTTCGAATGCACCAGAATCGAACAGTACGAAAGTTTCCTGTGCGATAAACGCACAATGTCGTCTTCGACGAATTGCGCAGGCCCGGCCCGCTGATTAATGTCTGTCGCACAAGTCGGCTGTGCCGACCTGACAATAACAACAGGCCAAAAAGGGCTTCTTCGATGAATACGCATCTTTTGCTGTCGCGGCCGCACCCGCGCACGCTACCGCTCAACTCCGGCTGAACCCCGTCCGCTGTTTCCCTGCGAAACTTATCGTTCCTGCGCTTTTGCTGTGCGCAGTAGCCTGCCTGCGCCCATCTTCCGGATAACAACAATGAACAAACCGCAATCAACCGTCGGCAACTGCCTCGACGTTCAGTCGTTCATCAACGACCAGCCACTGTCCCGGTATCAATGGCGCGTGGTGATTCTGTGCTTCTTGATTGTCTTCCTCGACGGCCTGGACACTGCCGCGATGGGCTTCATTGCCCCGGCGCTGTCCCAGGAGTGGGGGATCGACCGCGCCAGCCTCGGCCCGGTCATGAGTGCCGCGCTGATCGGCATGGTGTTCGGTGCGCTGGGCTCCGGGCCGCTGGCCGACCGTTTCGGGCGCAAGGGCGTGCTGGTAGGCGCGGTGCTGGTATTCGGTGGCTTCAGCCTGGCCTCTGCCTACGCAACCAATGTCGACCAGTTGCTGGTGCTGCGTTTCCTCACTGGACTGGGCCTGGGCGCGGGAATGCCCAACGCCACGACGCTGCTCTCCGAGTACACCCCCGAGCGCCTCAAATCGTTGTTGGTGACCAGCATGTTCTGCGGCTTCAACCTGGGCATGGCCGGCGGTGGCTTCATCTCCGCCAAGCTGATCCCGGCCTACGGCTGGCACAGCCTGCTGGTGATCGGTGGCGTGCTGCCGCTGTTGCTGGCCGTGGTGCTGTTGGTCTGGCTGCCGGAGTCGGCGCGGTTCCTGGTCGTGCGCAACCGTGGTACCGACAAAGTGCGCAAGACCCTGGCGCCGATCGCACCCCAGGTGGTTGCCCAGGCGGCGAGCTTCAGTGTGCCGGAGCAGAAGGCGGTGGCAGCACGCAACGTGTTCGCGGTGATCTTCTCCGGCACTTACGGCCTGGGCACCGTGCTGCTGTGGCTGACCTATTTCATGGGCCTGGTGATCGTCTATCTGCTGACCAGCTGGCTGCCGACGCTGATGCGCGACAGCGGCGCGAGCATGGAACAGGCTGCGTTCATCGGCGCGCTGTTCCAGTTCGGTGGCGTGCTCAGCGCGGTGGGCGTAGGTTGGGCCATGGACCGTTTCAACCCGCACAAGGTGATCGGCATCTTCTACCTGCTGGCCGGCGTGTTCGCCTACGCGGTGGGGCAGAGCCTGGGCAACATCACCCTGTTGGCGACCCTGGTGCTGGTGGCGGGCATGTGCGTCAACGGTGCGCAGTCGGCCATGCCGTCGCTGGCGGCGCGCTTCTACCCCACCCAAGGGCGTGCCACCGGTGTGTCGTGGATGCTCGGCATCGGCCGTTTCGGCGCGATCCTCGGTGCCTGGAGCGGGGCGACCTTGCTGGGGCTGGGCTGGAACTTCGAGCAGGTGCTCACCGCACTGCTGGTGCCGGCGGCGTTGGCGACCGTGGGGGTGGTGGTCAAGGGGCTGGTGAGCCACGCCGACGCGACCTGAGGGACTTCTGGTGCAGCACCTTTCGCCGGCAAGCCCTGCGCAGAGGCGGAGGGCGCCGTCTGTAGGAGCGGCTTTAGCCGCGAAGCAAGCGACGCGGTAAATGGCACCGGCTTTGCCGGTGTTCGCGGCTGAAGCCGCTCCTACAGGAATCCTGCCGGCTTGAGACATATGGATAGCAGGATAACAAACGGTTCGATAATCGCACGAAAGTGCGATTATCGGATTGTAACCGCCCCGCCAGTCTCCTTAATCTGGGCCCATCGCAGCGACGCATGGGCCCGCTGCTCACCGACCCGGCTCGTCCTGACCAGGAGTCTCCAATGGCAGCAATCCTCTCGCTTCACGATGCCGTGAAGCAGTTCATCCAGGATGGCGACAGCGTCGCCCTCGAAGGCTTCACCCACCTGATCCCGACCGCCGCCGGCCACGAGATCATCCGCCAGGGCAAGCGCGACCTGACCCTGGTGCGCATGACCCCGGACCTGATCTACGACCAGCTGATCGGTGCCGGCTGCGCGCGCAAGCTGATCTTCTCCTGGGGCGGTAACCCGGGGGTGGGTTCGCTGCACCGCCTGCGCGATGCGGTGGAAAAGCAGTGGCCGCATGCCATCGAGATCGAAGAGCACAGCCACGCCGACCTGGCCAATGCCTATGTCGCCGGCGCCTCCGGCCTGCCGTTCGCGGTGCTGCGCGCCTACGCCGGCTCCGACCTGCCCAAGGTCAACCCGTTGATCAAGAGCGTCACTTGCCCGTTCACCGGCGAAGTGCTCGCCGCCGTGCCGTCGGTACGCCCGGACGTCACCGTGATCCACGCGCAAAAGGCCGACCGCAAGGGCAACGTGCTGCTGTGGGGCATCCTTGGCGTGCAGAAGGAAGCGGCCCTGGCGGCCAAGCGCTGCATCGTCACTGTCGAAGAGATCGTCGACGACCTCAACGCACCGATGAACGCCTGCGTGCTGCCGACCTGGGCCTTGAGCGCGGTGTGCCTGGTACCGGGCGGCGCCCATCCGTCTTACGCCCACGGTTACTACGAACGCGACAACCGCTTCTACCAGGCCTGGGACCCGATTGCCCGCAACCGCGAAACCTTCAGCGCCTGGATCGACACCTACATCCGTGGCACCACCGACTTCACCGACTTCAAGGCCAAGCTGGCCAGCACCGCGGAGGCCGCGCAATGAGCTACTCCACTTCCGAAATGATGACCGTCGCCGCTGCCCGTCGCCTGCGCAACGGTGCGGTCTGCTTCGTCGGCATCGGCCTGCCGTCCAAGGCCGCCAATCTGGCGCGCCTGACCTCGTCGCCCGACGTGGTGCTGATCTACGAATCCGGCCCGATCGGTGCCAAGCCCAGCGTGCTGCCGCTGTCGATCGGTGACGGTGAACTGGCGGAAACCGCCGACACCGTGGTGCCGACCGGCGAGATTTTCCGCTACTGGCTGCAGGGCGGGCGTATCGACGTCGGCTTCCTCGGCGCCGCCCAGGTCGACCGCTTCGGCAACATCAACACCACCGTGGTCGGTGATTACCACGCGCCGAAAACCCGCCTGCCGGGTGCCGGTGGTGCGCCGGAGATCGCCGGTTCCGCCAAGCAGGTGCTGATCATCCTCAAACAGTCGCCACGGGCGTTCGTCGACAAGCTCGACTTCATCACCTCGGTCGGCCACGGCGAAGGCGGCGACTCGCGCAAGCGCTTGGGCCTGCCGGGCGAAGGGCCGGTCGGCATCATCACCGACCTGTGCATCATGGAGCCGGAAGCCGGCACCCACGAGTTTGTCGTGACCTCGATCCACCCGGGCGTGACCCGCGAGCAGATCATCAACGCCACCGGCTGGGCGATCCGCTTTGCCGACAACGCCCAGGAGACCGCGGCGCCGAGCGAAGTCGAGCTGACCGCGCTGCGCGACCTCGAAGCCCGCACCGCCGCCGCCCATGGGCAAGTGGCAGGAGAAGCCTGATGCGTGACGTATTCATCTGTGACGCCATCCGCACCCCCATCGGCCGTTTTGGCGGTGCCCTGGCCGGCGTGCGCGCCGATGACCTGGCGGCAGTGCCGCTAAAGGCGTTGATCGAGCGTAACCCGAGCGTGCAGTGGGACCAGCTCGACGAAGTGTTCCTCGGCTGTGCCAACCAGGCCGGTGAAGACAACCGCAACGTCGCGCGCATGGCCCTGCTGCTGGCCGGCTTGCCACAGAGCGTGCCGGGCGTGACCCTCAACCGCCTGTGCGCTTCCGGCATGGATGCCATCGGCACCGCCTTTCGCGCCATCGCCAGCGGCGAGATGGAGCTGGCCATCGCCGGCGGCGTCGAGTCGATGTCGCGCGCGCCGTTCGTCATGGGCAAGGCCGAGAGCGGTTACTCGCGCAACATGAAACTGGAAGACACCACCATCGGCTGGCGCTTCATCAACCCGCTGATGAAAGCCCAGTACGGCGTCGACGCCATGCCCGAGACGGCCGACAACGTCGCCGACGATCATCAGGTTTCACGCGCCGACCAGGACGCCTTCGCCCTGCGCAGCCAGCAGAAGGCGGGTGCTGCACAGGCCGCCGGTTTCTTCGCCGAAGAGATCGTGCCGGTGCGCATTGCCCATAAAAAGGGCGAGACCGTGGTCGAGCAGGACGAGCACCTGCGCCCGGACACCACGCTCGAAGCGCTGGCCCGGCTCAAGCCGGTCAATGGCCCGGACAAGACCGTCACCGCCGGCAATGCCTCGGGCGTCAACGACGGTGCCGCCGCGCTGATCCTGGCCTCGGCCGAAGCCGTGAAGAAACACGGCCTGACCCCGCGTGCCCGGGTGCTGGGCATGGCCAGCGCCGGTGTGGCGCCACGGGTGATGGGCATCGGCCCGGTGCCGGCGGTGCGCAAGCTGACCGAGCGCCTGGGTGTGGCCGTGGCCGACTTCGACGTCATCGAGCTCAATGAAGCCTTCGCCAGCCAGGGCCTGGCGGTGCTGCGCGAACTGGGTGTGGCGGACGATGCGCCGCAGGTGAACCCCAATGGCGGTGCCATCGCCCTCGGCCACCCGCTGGGCATGAGTGGGGCGCGGCTGGTGCTGACGGCGTTGCACCAGTTGGAGAAGACGGGTGGGCGTAAAGGCCTGGCGACCATGTGTGTGGGGGTTGGCCAAGGGCTGGCGTTGGCCATCGAGCGGGTTTGACCTGTACCGGCCCTATCGCGGGGCAAGCCCGCTCCCACGAAAACACCAATCAGGCTGCGTGGGAGCGGGCTTGCCCCGCGATGGGGTCGAGGCGGAACGAGTGTGTAACCAGGTATGTCTAGAATTACCTGTGACCCTCCAGGAGTAAACGCACCATGACCTCAACCTATTACACCGGCGAAGAACGCAGCAAACGCATCTTCGCCATCGTCGGTGCCTCCTCGGGCAACCTGGTGGAATGGTTCGACTTCTATGTCTACGCCTTTTGCGCCATCTATTTTGCCCCGGCCTTCTTCCCCTCCGACGACCCCACGGTGCAGTTGCTCAACACGGCCGGCGTGTTCGCCGCGGGCTTCCTGATGCGGCCCATCGGCGGCTGGATCTTCGGCCGCCTGGCCGACCGGCACGGGCGCAAGAATTCGTTGATGACCTCGGTGCTGATGATGTGTTTCGGCTCCTTGATCATTGCCTGCCTGCCGACCTATGCCAGCATCGGTGCCTGGGCGCCGGCGCTGCTGCTGTTGGCGCGGCTGATCCAGGGCCTGTCGGTGGGCGGCGAGTACGGCACCACCGCCACCTACATGAGCGAAGTGGCCCTGCGCGGCCAGCGCGGCTTCTTCGCCTCGTTCCAGTACGTCACCCTGATCGGCGGCCAGTTGCTGGCGGTGCTGGTGGTGGTGATCCTGCAGCAGTTGCTGAGCGAAGAAGAGCTGCGCGCCTACGGCTGGCGCATCCCGTTCGTGGTCGGCGCGGTTGCCGCGCTGATCTCGCTGGTGCTGCGCCGCTCCCTGGAAGAAACCAGCAGCGCCGAGACCCGCCAGGACAAGGACGCCGGCTCGGTCAGTGGCCTGTTCCGCAATCACGCCGCCGCCTTCATCACCGTGCTGGGGTACACCGCCGGCGGCTCGCTGATCTTCTACACCTTCACCACCTACATGCAGAAGTACCTGGTCAACACCGCCGGCATGAACGCCAAGAGCGCCAGTTTCGTGATGACCGGCGCACTGTTCCTGTTCATGATCCTGCAGCCGGTGTTCGGCATGCTCTCCGACCGCATCGGCCGGCGTAACTCGATGCTGCTGTTCGGCGCCCTGGGCACGCTGTTCACCGTGCCGCTGCTGATGGCGTTGAAGACCGTGAGCAGCCCGTTCATGGCCTTCGTGCTGGTGACCCTGGCACTGTGCATCGTCAGTTTCTACACCTCGATCAGCGGCCTGGTGAAGGCCGAGA
Organism: Pseudomonas sichuanensis; assembly: GCF_003231305.1. Classification (GTDB taxonomy): domain Bacteria; phylum Pseudomonadota; class Gammaproteobacteria; order Pseudomonadales; family Pseudomonadaceae; genus Aquipseudomonas; species Aquipseudomonas sichuanensis. The sequence goes on from NZ_QKVM01000018.1 coordinate 26,363, forward strand.
TGTTCCCGCCGCAGGTGCGGGCGCTGGGGGTAGGGCTGGCCTATGCGGTCGCCAACGCGGTGTTCGGCGGTTCGGCCGAGTACGTGGCCCTGGGCTTGAAGACCCTGGGCATGGAGAACACCTTCTACTGGTACGTGACCGCCATGATGGCGGTGGCCTTCCTGTTCAGCCTGCGCCTGCCCAAGCAGGCGCAGTACCTGCACGATGATCACTAAGGACGTTGCATGAGCAACCAACTGTTCGACGCCTACTTCACCGCCCCGGCCATGCGCGAGGTTTTCTCTGACCGAGGCCGGCTGCAGGGCATGCTCGATTTCGAGGCGGCCCTGGCCCGTGCCGAAGCCGCCGCCGGGCTGGTGCCGCACGCCGTGGTGCCGGCGATCGAGGCCGCCTGCAAGGCCGAGCGCTACGACGTGCGGGCATTGGCCGATGCCATCGCCACCGCCGGCAACTCGGCGATCCCGCTGGTCAAGGCATTGGGCAAGGTGATCGCCAGTGGCGTGCCCGAGGCCGAGCGCTATGTACACCTGGGCGCCACCAGCCAGGACGCCATGGACACTGGCCTGGTGCTGCAACTGCGTGCGGCGCTGACGCTGATCGAAAGCGACCTCGGCAGCTTGGCCGACACCTTGGCCCGCCAGGCCCTGCAGCATGCCGACACGCCACTGGTGGGCCGCACCTGGTTGCAGCACGCCACGCCGGTGACCCTGGGAATGAAGCTGGCTGGCGTGCTCGGCGCCCTGACCCGTCATCGCCAACGCTTGAAGGAGCTGCGCCCGCGCTTGCTGGTGCTGCAGTTCGGTGGTGCCTCCGGCAGCCTCGCGGCGCTGGGCAGCAAGGCGTTGCCGGTGGCCGAGGCCTTGGCCGAACAGCTGCAACTGACATTGCCCGAGCAACCCTGGCACACCCAGCGCGACCGCCTGGTGGAGTTTGCCTCGGTGCTGGGCCTGATCGCCGGCAGCCTGGGCAAGTTCGGCCGTGATGTCAGCCTGTTGATGCAGACCGAGGCGGGCGAGCTGTTCGAACCCGCAGCGCCAGGCAAGGGCGGCTCCTCGACCATGCCGCACAAGCGCAACCCGGTGGGGGCGGCGGTGCTAATCGGCGCCGCCACCCGTGTGCCGGGGCTGGTTTCGACGCTGTTCAGCGCCATGCCCCAGGAGCACGAACGCAGCCTGGGGCTGTGGCACGCCGAATGGGAAACCCTGCCGGAAATCTGCTGCCTGGTGTCCGGCGCCCTGCGCCAGGCCCAGGTGATCGCCGAGGGCATGGAAGTGGACGCCCCACGCATGCGCCGCAACCTCGACCTCACCCAGGGGCTGGTGCTGGCCGAAGCCGTCAGCATCGTCCTGGCCCAGCGCCTGGGCCGTGATCGCGCCCATCATCTGCTGGAGCACTGCTGCCAGCGCGCGGTGGCCGAGCAACGCCACCTGCGCGCCGTGCTCGGTGACGAACCACAGGTCAGCGCCGAGTTGTCCGCCGACGAACTCGATCGCCTGCTCGACCCTGCCCATTACCTCGGCCAGGCGCGTGTCTGGGTGGCGCGTGCCGTGGCCGAACATCAACGTTTCATTGCCTGAAGGAGACCGCTGTGGCGCACGTGCAACTGGCCGATGGCGTACTGCATTACCAACTCGACGGCCCGGCGCATGCCCCGGTGCTGGTGTTGTCCAACTCGCTGGGTACCGACCTTGGCATGTGGGACACGCAGATCCCGGCCTGGAGCGAGCACTTTCGCGTGCTGCGTTACGACACCCGTGGCCACGGTGCCTCGGTGGTCAGCGAAGGGCCCTACAGCATCGAACAACTGGGTAACGATGTGCTGGCGCTGCTCGACGCGCTGGATATCCCCAAGGCCCACTTCGTCGGCCTGTCCATGGGCGGCCTGATCGGCCAGTGGCTGGGTATCAACGCAGGCTCGCGCCTGCTCAGCCTGACCCTGTGCAACACGGCGGCGAAAATCGCCAATGACGAGGTGTGGAACACCCGTATCGACACCGTGCTCAAGGGCGGCCAGCAGGCCATGCGCGACCTGCGTGATGCCTCCATTGCGCGCTGGTTCACCCCGGCGTTCGCCGCGGCCGAGCCGGCGATTGCCCAACGCATCACCGAGATGCTGGCGCACACCTCGCCTGCCGGTTACGCCGGTAACTGCGCCGCTGTGCGCGATGCCGATTTCCGTGACCAGCTCCAGCGCATCCAGGTGCCGACCCTGATCGTCGCCGGTAGCGCCGATGTGGTCACCACGCCGGAGCATGGCCGGTTCATGCAGGCTGGCATACTGGGTGCCGATTACGCCGAGTTCCCGGCGGCGCACCTGTCCAACGTCGAGGTCGGTGCGCCGTTCAGTGACCGCGTGCTCGATTTCCTGCTGGCTCGCTGAGGACATGCGCCATGGATGAGAAACAACGCTACGACGCTGGCATGCAGGTGCGCCGCGCGGTGCTGGGCGATGCCCATGTCGACCGCAGCCTGGAGAAACTCAACGACTTCAACGGCGAGTTCCAGGAAATGATCACCCGCCATGCCTGGGGTGATATCTGGACCCGCCCGGGGCTGCCACGGCATACCCGCAGCCTGATCACCATCGCCATGCTGATCGGCATGAACCGCAACGACGAGCTCAAGCTGCACCTGCGTGCGGCGGCCAACAACGGCGTGACGCGCGAAGAGATCAAGGAAGTGATCATGCAGAGTGCGATCTATTGCGGCATTCCGGCGGCCAACGCCACCTTCCACCTGGCGGAGTCGGTGTGGGATGAGTTGGGGGTTGAGTCGCGACAATAACGCCATCGCGGGGCAAGCCCGCTCCCACGCTAGATCTCGTGGGAGCGGCGGTGCGCCGCTGCGACTTGCCCCGCGATTTGCTAGACGGCTGCTTTCTTCTGGCGGATGGCCACCGGCCCGGCATTGGCTTCCACGGCCTTCTTCAGGTCGCCACACAATCCGGCCATGAACGCCAGCTCCGCCACCACGAACAACGGCCCGATGATCAGCCCGCTGACATCATCGACAAACGCCGGCTTGCGCCCTTCGTAAGCATGCCCGACAAACTGGATGATCCAGCCCACCACAAAAGCCCCCAGCCCGGCGCTCAGCCACAGCCCGGTGGCCTGCACGGCCAAGGCCTGGCCGGCCCACAGGCACAGCCCCAGCAACAACCCCATCACCAGGCCGAAACGCAGGTCCAGGCGCAGGTAGAACCACACCGACCAGGTGGCCAGCAGCAATGCCGGCGACAGCCACAAACCTGCCAGGTCCCAGCCCGGCCGCGACAGCAGGATGCTCACCGCCAGCACGATCAACGGAATACCGACGAAGTGGGTGGTGATATTGCGTGGGTCGCGATGATAGGCGGCGTATTGACTCAGGTGTTCGACGAGGTTTTTCATTGTTGTTCCTCCATCAGGGGTAGGCGCAGCTTGCCCCGTCCATTCGTCGTCGTCTGTCGCCTGGCCGACAGAGTCCGCTTTGCGAGGTGCCATGCACGATCTGCGTACCCAGTTGCTGCACGGGCAATGGTTCCGGCAGTTGCCCACCAAGGTTCAGGATAGCCTGCTGGCCCTGGCTCGAATCCGCGAGCTGGCGCCGGGGCAATGCCTGTTCCAGCGCGGCGATGCGCCGTGCGGGCTGTATGCGGTGCTCGACGGGGCGATGCGGGTGGGGGCGGTGAGCAGCGAGGGCAAGGAGGCGCTGTTGACCTTGGTCGAAGCGCCGTACTGGTTCGGCGAGATCAGCCTGTTCGATGGCCAGCCACGCACCCATGACGCCTTCGCGGAAGGGGCTACGCGATTACTGTGGCTCCCCCAGGCGCCTCTGCTCGAGTGGTTGGCGCGTGAACCGCAGCACTGGCGCGAGTTGGCGTTGCTGATGAGCCACAAGCTGCGCTGGGTATTCGTCGCCCTGGAGCAGCAGAGCCTGCTGGCCGCAGCGCCCCGGGTCGCCCACCGCCTGCTGCAGATCGCCGAGGGCTATGGCGAGCGCGATATCGCCCAGTGGCGCCTGCAACTGTCCCAGGAGCAGTTGGCGCTGATGCTGTCGCTGTCGCGCCAGACCATCAATCAGATCCTCAGGAACCTCGAACAATCCGGCGTGGTACGCCTGGGCTATGGCGAGGTGGAGATTGTCGATGCGCCGCGGCTGCGGGCAATGGCTCAGCATCCAGGCTGACCAGGGTCTCGATCATCGCCCGCGCCGCCGGCGACAGGCGATAGCCGCTGCGGCTGACCACCCCGCAACGCACGCTCAGCACCTCCAGCCCCGGTGGCAGGTTGCGCCAGTGCAGGCGCACCAGGGTACCGGCGGCCAGGTCCTCGGCCACCGCCTCTTCGCTGGCGCTGCCGACCGCGTCGCTGGCCAGCACCACGCTGCGCAGCACCGCCAGGTGCTCGGTTTGCAGGTGCGGGGTGAAGTCGTTGCGCCCGCTGAGGTTGGCCAGGCGCTTGCGTACCCCGGGGGCGAGCAGGGCGCAGGCCAGGGGGTAGGCGAACAGGTCGTTGGTCGACAGGCTGTCCTTGGCCAGCAGCGGGTGCCCGGGGCGGCAGAAGAACAGGCCGGGGCGTGGGTTGAGCGGTTCGGTGTGAAAGTTCGGGTCGGCCTCGAACGGGCGAATGTCATCGACGAAGAACTCGATCTGCTCGCGGCGCAGGGCCTGGCCCAGGCGCTCGGCGTTGTCCACCAGCAGTTGCGTGCGGATGCCAGGGTGGCGCTCGATGAACTGCTGCAAAGCCTCGGGCACCAGGCGTACCGCCAGGGCCGGGCCACTGCCGAAGTGCAGTTCGCCGGCGTCGAGCTTGGTCATCTGCAACACCTCGTTGTTCAGCTGGGCGGCGCCTTGCACGAGGCGTCGGGCGTGTTGCAGCACCACCTGGCCTTCGGGGGTGGGGGGCAGGGCTTTGTTGCCCCGGTCGACCAGGGTGCAGCCGAGGGTCTGTTCGAGGTTCTGGATGGCCCGGCTGAATGCCGGTTGGGTGATGCCCATGGCTTCGGCGGCGCGGACGAAACTGCGGTACTCGGTGAGGGCGATGAAATAGCGCAGTTGGCGGAGGTCCATGCTCGGGCTCTGGTGCGGGGATCAGGGCTCGGTTTTAGCTTTTGTTACATATAACGTCAAAGAATGTTATTTGATTTAAATATTCCTTTTTGTTCTTTTTAAGGCTGCCGGCCTCATCGCGGGGCAAGCCCGCTCCCACGATGTGGAAAGGGCGTGGGAGCGGGCTTGCCCCGCGATGGGCTTTACAGCAGATTCAACGGGTAGCTCACGATCAACCGGTTCTCATCGAATGCATTGGTGCTGTAGTCCCTGCGCATGGTGGAGTTGCGCCATTTCACCGACAGGTCCTTGAGGGCACCGGACTGCACCACATAAGCCAGCTCGGTCTCCCGCGCCCATTCCTTGCCGTCGTTCACCGTGCTGGTATGCACGTTGTCACCCTTGATGTAGCGGTTCATCAAGGTCAGCCCAGGGACACCGACGCTGACGAAGTTGAAGTCGTGACGCACCTGCCAGGAGCGTTCCTTGGCGTTGTCGAAGCTCGAGTTGTAGCTGTCGTTGGCCAGGGTACCGCCGCTGGTGCCGTTGACCCGCATCCAGGCGTCGTCGCCGCTGACCTTTTGCAGGCCAACATAGAAGGTATGCCCTTTGTAGCGTGCCGAGAGCAGGGCCGAAGCGGTGCGGTTGTCCAGCTCGCCGGCGCGTTCGCTGCCATCTTCCTTGCCGATGAAGTAACCGAGGTTGGCGCCCAGGGTCCAGTCACCCAATGGCTGGCTGTGCACCAGGTTGAGGTACTGCTGGCGGTAGATGTCTTTGAGTTGCGCATCCCACAGCCCAATCATCGTGCGCTTGTCGTTGAAGGTGTATTCACCACCCGCGAAGTTGAAGCGGTCGGAGGTAGCGGCGGCGCGGCCCTGCATGAACATGTCTTCCATGCTCGCGTCGTTGCGCGGGCTGTTGCCACGGAACTGGCCGCCATACAAGGTGAGGCCATCGATCTCCTTGGAGGTGAGCTGGCCGCCACGGAAAGTCTGAGGCAGCGAACGGCCATCGTCGGAACGCAGGATCGGCAGCACCGGCATCCATTCGCCGACCTTCAGTTCGGTCTGCGACAGGCGCGCCTTGAACGCCACGCCCAGGCGGCCGAAGTCATCGGCCGGGCGGCCATCGTCGTGCACCGGCAGCAGGTGCGTGCCGGCGGTGCCTTTGCCGCCGTCGAGCTTCTGCGAATACAGGCCCAGCACATCCAGGCCGAAACCGACGGTGCCCTGGGTAAAGCCGGAGCGGGCGTCGAGGATGAAGCTCTGGGTCCATTCCTCGGCCTTGCCCTGGGGGTAGGCCGGGTCGACGAAGTTGCGGTTGATGTAGAAGTTGCGCAGGTTGAGGCTGGCCTTGGCGTCCTCGAAAAAGCCGCTTTCGGCGGCCAGGGCGGGAAGGGCGCAGGACATGGCCAACAGGCCGGGCAGCAGCTGGCGTGCGGGGTGCAAAGTGCTCATCTGTCGTGGATCTCTTGTTTTTATTGGGCGAGCCGGGGCGCTGCGGGTGCGGGCCGCAGGGGACGGGCGTCTTTGTGAGAACTTGTGCAACGTTGCGTGGGCGATGGTGCGGGGGAGGGTGGGGGCGAGGCAATTCGCCGCAAGCGGAACGGGGCGATTATCGAACGTAATGTTGGTTGCCCCGCGATTGGCCGGTTCAGGCAACAAAAAGCCCACCGCGAGGGTGGGCTTGATGCTGTTGCCGGTGTGATCAGCCTTTTGGCGACTGTACCGACGCTTGCTGGTTGGTCTGCTCGTACCAGCCACCACCGAGGGCCTTGTACAGGTTGACCTCGCTGACCAGCTGCGACAGGCGATCGCCGATCAGCGACTGCTGGGCGCTGAACAGGTTGCGCTGGGCATCGAGGAAGGTCAGGTTGCTGTCGATGCCGATGCGGTAGCGGCGCTCGGCCAGGCGGTAGTAATCCTGGTTGGCGGCCACCAGGTCACGTTGCGCCTGCAACTGCTCTTCGAACGTCTTGCGTGCGGCCAGGCCATCGGCGACTTCCTGGAAGGCAGTCTGGATGGTCTTTTCGTACTTGGCGACGTTGATGTCCTTCTGGATCTTCGAGTAGTCCAGGCTCGCCTTCAGGCTGCCGGCGTTGAAGATCGGCAGGTTGATCTGCGGCTGGAACAGCCAGGTGCCAGAGCCACCCTTGAACAGGCCGCCCATGTCCGGGCTCAGGGTCCCGGCGTTGGCGGTCAGGCTGATGCTCGGGAAGAACGCCGCGCGGGCGGCGCCGATGTTGGCGTTGGCGGCCTTGAGCAGGTGCTCGGCCTCCTGGATGTCCGGACGGCGTTGCAGCAGGTCGGACGGCAGGCCCGCCGGCACTTCGGCCAGCTGGTCGGCGTTGAGCTCCAGCGGCTGGGGCAGGGTGGCCGGCACGCCGGTACCCACCAGCACGGTCAGGCTGTTGAGGTCCTGGGCGACCAGTCGCTGGTACTGCGCGTACTTGACCCGGGCGCCTTCCACGGCGGTGCGTGCCTGGCTGACGTCGAGCGCCGACGCCACACCCACCTCGTTGCTGCGGCGGGTGAGGTTGTAGCTCTCTTCGTAGGTTTTCAGGGTTTCCTGGGTCAGCTTGAGCAGCGCCTGGTCGGCCTGCCAGGTGTAATAGGCGTTGGCCACGCTGGCCACCAGGCTGATCTGCGTGGAGCGGCGCGCCTGTTCGCTGGACAGGTAGGTTTCCAGGGCCTGCTGGCTCAGGCTGCGCACGCGGCCGAACAGGTCCAGCTCGTAGGCACTGACGCCGATCGTTGCCGAGTACTGGCTGGTGATGTCTGCCTCACCGGTTTGCGACACGTTCCCCGGTACCCGCTGACGGCTGCCGCTGCCATTGGCAGAAACAGCCGGGTACAGGTCGGCACGGGCGATGCGGTACTGGGCGCGGTAGGCATCGATGTTCAACGCTGCCACGCGCAGGTCGCGGTTGTTTTCCAGCGAGCTCTGGATCAGCTGCTGCAGCGCCGGGTCGTGGAAGAACTGGCGCCAGCCCTGTTCGGCAGCGGCGACGTTGGCGGTTTCGGTCGGCGAGTACGCAGGGCCTTGCGGCCACTGCGCGGCGACCGGCGCTTCCGGCGTCTGGTAGTCGGGGATCAGCGAGCAGCCGCCGAGAATGAAGGCGGTAACCGCCAGGGACAGCAAAGACTTGGTCATTGCCCAGCCTCATAACGTGGAGTTTCAGGGGTGGCGTCGGCTTTCGGCTCTTTGCTGCCGAACAGCGACGACACTGCTACGAAGAACAGCGGTACCCAGAAGATGGCCAGCACGGTCGCACTGATCATGCCGCCGATCACCCCGGTGCCGATGGCATGCTGGCTGCCGGCGCCCGCGCCGCTGGCGATGGTCAACGGTACCACGCCGAGGATGAACGCCAGGGAGGTCATGATGATCGGGCGCAGACGCATGCGGCACGCCTCGATGGCGGCGTCGTACAGGCTGCGGCCCTGCTCGTGCAGTTCCTTGGCGAATTCGACGATCAGGATCGCGTTCTTGGCCGCCAGGCCGATGGTGGTCAACAGGCCGACCAGGAAGTACACGTCGTTGGACAGCCCGCGCATGCTGGTGGCGATCAGCGCACCGATGATACCCAGGGGCACGACCAGTACCACGGCGATCGGGATCGACCAGCTTTCGTACAGCGCTGCCAGGCAGAGGAACACGAACAGGACCGAGAGGGCGAACAGCGCCGGCATTTGCGAGCCGGAGAGTTTTTCCTCGTAGGACATGCCGGTCCAGGAGTAGCCGATACCGGCTGGCAGTTCGCCGGCGATGCGCTCGACTTCGGCCATGGCTTCACCGGTGGAGTAGCCCGGGGCCGGGGCACCGAGGATCTCGACCGCTTCAACGCCGTTGTAGCGCGACAGTTTCGGCGAGCCGTAGGTCCATTCGCCCTTGGCGAACGAGGAGAACGGCACCATCTCGCCGGCGCCATTGCGCACGTACCATTTCTGCAGGTCTTCCGGGCTCATCCGCGCGTTGGGCGCGCCCTGGATGTAGACCTTCTTGACCCGGCCACGGTCGATGAAGTCGTTGACGTAGTTGCCGCCGAGGGCGATCGACAGGGTGCTGTTGATGTCGGCGATGGTCACGCCCAGGGCGCTGGCACGTTCGTCATCGATGGTCAGCTGGTACTGCGGTTCGTCGTTCAGGCCGTTCGGGCGCACTGCGCTGAGGATCTTGCTCTGCGCGGCCTTGGCCAGGAACTGGTTGCGCGCTTCCATCAGCTTGACGTGGCCGACACCGGCGCGGTCCTGCAGGAACACGTCGAAGCCGGTGGCGTTACCCAGTTCCAGCACCGCAGGCGGGGCGAAGGCGAACACCATCGCGTCACGGAAGCTGAAGAAGTGCTGCTGGGCGCGTTGCGACAGCTTGAACACGCTGTTCTCGGCCGAACGTTCGCCCCACGGCTTGAGCATGATGAACGCCATGCCCGAGCTCTGGCCGCGGCCGGCGAAGTTGAAGCCGTTCACGGTGAACACAGAAGCCACGGTGTCGGCTTCTTCCTTGAGCAGGTATTCGCGCATCTGGTCGACCACCACCTGGGTGCGCTCGGCACTGGAGCCGGCCGGGGTCTGCACCTGGGCGAACAGCACGCCCTGGTCTTCCTCGGGCAGGAACGCGGTGGGGATGCGGGCGAACAGCCAGATCATGCCGACCACGATCAGCGCGTAGGCCAGCAGGAACGGCACCTTGTTGCGCAGGATGGTACCGACGCTGCGCTCGTAGCCGACCACGCTGCGGTCGAAGTTGCGGTTGAACCAGCCGAAGAAGCCGCGCTTGGCCACATGGTGCTCGCCCTTTTTCAGCGGCTTGAGCATGGTGGCGCACAGGGCCGGGGTGAAGATCAGCGCGACCAGTACCGACAGGCCCATGGCCGAGACGATGGTGATCGAGAACTGACGGTAGATCACACCGGTGGAGCCGCCGAAGAAGGCCATGGGCAGCAGTACCGCCGACAGCACCAGGGCAATACCCACCAGCGCGCCCTGGATCTGCTCCATCGAGCGCTTGGTCGCCTCCTTGGGCGGCAAGCCTTCCTCGGACATGACCCGTTCGACGTTCTCCACCACGACGATGGCATCGTCCACCAGCAAGCCGATGGCCAACACCATGGCGAACATGGTCAGGGTGTTGATGCTGAAGCCGGCCGCCGCCAGGATGCCGAAGGTACCCAGCAACACCACGGGTACGGTCATGGTGGTGATGATGGTGGCGCGGAAGTTCTGCAGGAACAGGTACATCACCAGGAACACCAGGACCACGGCTTCGATCAGGGTGTGGATAACCCCGCTGATCGATTCGGTGACCACCGGGGTGGTGTCATACGGGAACACGGCCTTCACGCCAGGCGGGAAGAAGGGTTCCAGGTCGCTGATGGTCTTGCGCAGCGCCTTGGCGGTATCCAGGGCGTTGGCGCCGGTGGCCAGCTTCACGGCCAGGCCGGAGGCGGGTTTACCGTTGAACTGGGCGCTGACGGCGTAGTTCTCGCCGCCCAGACCGACCTGGGCGACATCGCCCAGGCGCACCTGGGAGCCGTCGCTGTTGACCTTGAGCAGGATCTTTTCGAACTGCTCGGCGGTCTGCAGGCGGGTCTTGCCGATGATGGTGGCGTTGAGCTGGGTACCTGGCAGGGCCGGCAGGCCGCCGAGCTGGCCGGACGACACCTGCACGTTCTGCGCGGCAACCGCGGTGCGCACGTCGACCGGGGTCAGCTGGAACTTGTTGAGCTTGGCCGGATCGAGCCAGATACGCATGGCGTACTGTGCACCGAACACCTGGAAGTCACCCACGCCTGCGGTCCGCGAGATCGGGTCCTGCATGTTGGAGACGATGTAGTTGGCCAGGTCGTCCTTGGTCATGCCGCCGTCTTCGGACACCAGGCCGATCACCAGCAGGAAGTTCTTCACAGCCTTGGTGACGCGGATACCTTGCTGCTGTACCTCTTGCGGCAGCAGCGGGGTGGCCAGGTTGAGCTTGTTCTGCACCTGCACCTGCGCGGTGTCGGCGTTGGTGCCCTGCTCGAAGGTGGCAGTAATGGTCATGCTGCCGTCGGAGTTACTTTCCGACGACACATAACGCAGGTTGTCGATACCGTTGAGCTGCTGCTCGATCACCTGCACCACGGTGTCCTGCACCGTCTGCGCCGAGGCGCCCGGGTAGGTCACGGCGATGGCGATGGCCGGCGGCGCGATGCTCGGGTACTGGTTGATCGGCAGCTTCAGGATCGACAAGGCGCCGACCAGCATGATCACCAGGGCGATCACCCAGGCGAAGATCGGGCGATCGATAAAGAACTTCGACATGGTTTACTCCGCTTTGGCGTCTGCTTTCGCCGCGTTGGCCTGATCGGGGCCGGCCGGCTTCTTGACGTTGGTGGCTTCGCTGACCTTGACCTCGACGCCTGGGCGTACGTATTGCAGGCCTTCGGTAATCAGGCGGTCACCCGGGTTCAGGCCTTCCTCGATCAGCCAGTCGCTGCCCAGGGTACGGCTGGCCTTGAGCTGGCGCAGTTCGACCTTGTTTTCCTGGTTGACCACCAGTGCGGTCGGCGCGCCCTTGAGGTCGCGGGTCACGCCCTGTTGCGGGGCCAGGATGGCGTTGGCATTGACCCCGGCCTTGAGGCGGGCGTGCACGAACATGCCCGGCAACAGGGTGTGGTCGGGGTTGGGGAAGATCGCGCGCAGGGTCACGGAGCCGGTGGTTTCGTCGACTGCAACTTCCGAGAACTCCAGGCGGCCCTGCTGCTTGAACAGGCTGCCGTCTTCGAGCACCAGCTGCACTTGCGCGGCGTTGTCACCGGCCTTCTGCAACTGGCCGCTTTCCAGGTCACGGCGCAGCTTGAGCAGCTCGGCGGTGGACTGGGTGACGTCGACATAGACCGGGTCGAGTTGCTGGATGGTGGCCATGGCGTTGGTCTGGCCATTGCTCACCAGCGCGCCTTCGGTGACCGAGGAACGGCCGACGCGGCCGCTGATCGGTGCCAGAACCTTGGTGTAGCGCAGGTCGATCTGGGCGCTCTTGAGCGCGGCTTCTGCCTGCAATCGTTTGGCATTGGCATCGTCGTATTCCTGCTTGGAGACGGCCTGCTCGTCGATCAGTTGCTTGTAGCGTTCGGCCAGCGAGCGGGTAGCCTGCAGGTTGGCCTGGGCGTTGGCCAGGTTGGCCTCGTAGACGGCGGGGTCGATCTGGTAGAGCTGCTGCCCTTCCTTGACGTCGCTGCCTTCCTTGAACAGGCGCTTGAGGATGATGCCATTGACCTGCGGGCGGACTTCGGCGATGCGGTAGGCCGTGGTGCGCCCCGGCAGTTCCGAGGTCAGGGTGAAGGACTGGGGTTGAACGGTGACGACGCCGACCAGAGGAGCCTGCGGCGCAGGCGCGGCTTCTTCTTTCTTACAGCCACTGAGCAGGGTTGCCAGGGCCACGGCGGAAACCAGGGCGGTTACGGCTGGCTTGAATTGCATGAGGATCCTCGGGTCGCTGGAGCAAGGGAGCTCAAGAATAGTGGAAGTGTCTTGTCAGAAAAACGCTATCCGGTGGATTAATAGCTTGCTACCGAATATACTTACATTCATGCTTGTTTGTAAATACCGCCGGTGGATTGCATACCCCCCCACCGCGAACCGCTCAATTACCCCGGGAACGGCCCCTGAAGAGGCGACCCCGGCCTGATTCCCGCCCGCCAGAAGTGCGTGCGGGGCCTGAAGAGGTTGTGTTGCCATGGTCCGTCGAACCAAAGAAGAAGCCCAGGAAACCCGCGCCCAGATTATCGAGGCGGCGGAAAAGGCCTTCTACAAGCGCGGGGTTGCGCGAACCACACTGGCCGATATCGCTGAGCTCGCGGGGGTGACCCGTGGCGCGATCTACTGGCATTTCAGCAACAAGGCCGACCTGGTCCAGGCGCTGCTCGACTGCCTGCACGAAACCCACGACCACCTGGCCCGGGCCAGTGAGAGCGAGGATGAACTCGACCCGCTGGGTTGCATGCGCAAATTGTTACTGCAAGTGTTCAACCAACTGGTGCTGGATGCCCGAACCCGGCGTATCAATGAAATCCTGCACCACAAGTGCGAGTTCACCGACGACATGTGTGAGATTCGCCAGCAACGGCAGAACGCGGTACTCGACTGCCACGTAGGTATAGCCCTGACCCTGACCAACGCCGTGCGGCGTGGGCAATTGCCTGCCGACCTCGATTGCGATCGCGCTGCCGTGGCGATGTTTGCCTATGTTGATGGCCTGATTGGGCGCTGGTTGCTGCTGCCGGACAGTTTCGACCTGCTGCGCGATGCCGAAAAGTGGGTGGACACCGGGCTGGATATGCTGCGCTTGAGCCCAAGCCTGCGCAAATGACACTTTGTGAAGGATTGTGAGGAAGTGTGGGTTGCTCGGCATTAAATAGGGATTAACAACCGGGGCTGCCGCGCAGCCCATTCGCGGCACAAGGCCGCTCCTACAAGGGATCGCGCACTTCTGTAGGAGCGGCCTTGTGCCGCGAAAGGGGGGCGAAGCGCCCCCGGCGATCTCAGCGCCCGCGCAGTTGCCGATCCGGCAACGCCAGCGCAGCCAGCAACCCAAGCAGCGAAGCCCCTGCACTGGCCAGCAACAGATTCCTGAACGTTTCCAGCAAGCGCGCCTGGGTCTCAGGGTCTGCCTCACCTGCCTTGAGGCTGCCCAGCAGGGGATTGCCCAGCAGCTCGAAACCACCCTGCTGCAACAACGCCAGCAGCAGGCTGGACATGCACGCCACCCCCATCGCCCCGCCTAGCGAACGGAACAGGTTGGTGGTGCTGGTGGCCACGCCGATGTCCTTCGCCTCCACTGCACTCTGGGTACCCACCAGCGAGGTGGGGAACTGCAACCCGCAGGCGATCCCGGTCAGCAGCATGAACAATGCGCTGAGCCAACCCGATTGCGGCGGTGTCAGGGCCATGGCGGCGATGGCAGCCGGCATCAGCAGCGCGCCGGTCAGGATCTGTGGCTTGAAACGCCCGGTGCGGCTGGTCATGCGGCCACCGGTGAACGCGCCGAGCGGCAGCCCCATGGCCAGCGGCAGCAGGTGCAGTGCGGCGCTGTCGGCGCCGGCCCCGGTGATGCCCTGGTAACGCAGGGGCATGAGCATGGTCAGCGATATCGACTGAAAGCTGGCGAAGAAGATCACGCACCAGCACAGCACCGCGACCCGGTTGCCGAACAGGCTCATCGGCAGCAGTGGCTCACGGCAGCGTCGCTCATGGGTGACGAACACCAGCAGCCCGAGCAGCGCGCCGCCCAGCAGTACCAGTACCGGTGTCGACTGCCAGGCATGCCCCTGGCCGACCAGGGTGATGCCCAGCAGCAGGCTGCCCAGGCCAATGATCATCAACACCGCGCCCAGGTAGTCCACCTGAACCTCGCGGCGTTTCACCGACAACCCGTCGAGGGCACGGTGGATCGCCCACAGCGCCACCAGCCCCAGCGGCAGGTTGATCCAGAACACCCAGCGCCACGACAGGTACTCGGTCAGCCAGCCGCCCAGCACCGGCCCGGCGACACTGGCCAGGGCGTACATGCTGCTGAAATAGCCCTGGTAGCGGCCGCGTTCGCGCGGCGGCACGAAGTCGCCGATGATCGCCTGGCTCACCGACACCATGCCGCCTGCGCCGATGCCCTGCAGCACCCGCGCCAGCACCAGCTGCGGCATGTCCTGGGCCAGGCCGCAGGCGATCGAGGCGAGGGTGAACAGCGCGGTGCCGGTGAGGATCATGCGTCGCCGGCCATACAGGTCGCCGAGCTTGCCGTAGATCGGCACGGCAATGGTCATGGCCACCATGTAGCCGGAGATGACCCAGGCCAGCAGGCCGACATCGTTGAACTGGGCGGAGATCGCCGGCAGCGACACGGCGACGATGGTCTGGTCGAGGGCACCGAGGAAGATCGCCAGCATCAGGGCGGTCAGTACGCTGCGAAGAACGGTAGGGGGCAGGGCGGCGGTCACAAGGGCACCTTGTTGTCATTGCCAGTGACGTGGGCGCTGGTTCGTGGGAGCGGCGGTGCGCCGATGCGACTTGCCCCGCGATGTCGTCGCAAAGGCCATTGCCATCGCGGGGCAAGCCCGCTCCCACAAAACCCGCGTCCAGCATCTGAAGCTGAGAGCTGAGGAAGGAAAGATTGTAACCTGAGTTGAGTAGCTTCCTATGTACTCTGTGCATCCCCTATGCAAGATCGGCATTGGCGCATTCATCCAGTGCTGCATGGCTGCGTGATATCGTGCAAAGGTCGCAGAGGCTGAAATCCGGGGCCTGCACCAGCATGGTGCAGCGTTTTGCCGCAGGGTTTCGCGTTGCTGTATTTCCACACCTTTTATTCCTCTGCCTGCATGACGAGCATGACCGCCCCGATGGCGACGGTTGGATCAGTCAGGTAGACCCGATACAGGGGTCGGTTGTCAGCCGTTCAACATTTCTTATTACAAGCGGAGTGATCATGCCCAAGGCTTCCCACCACGATCTGCGTTTTGCCTTCCGCGAACTGCTCGCTTCAGGTTCGTGCTATCACACCGCCTCGGTCTTCGACCCCATGTCTGCGCGGATCGCCGCCGACCTTGGCTTTGAAGTCGGCATTCTCGGCGGCTCGGTTGCCTCGTTGCAGGTATTGGCTGCGCCGGACTTTGCCCTGATCACCCTCAGCGAGTTCGTCGAGCAGGCCACCCGTATCGGCCGCGTTGCCCAGCTGCCGGTGCTCGCCGATGCCGACCATGGCTACGGCAACGCCCTCAACGTCATGCGCACGGTGATCGAACTGGAGCGGGCCGGGGTGGCTGCCCTGACCATCGAGGATACCTTGCTGCCGGCCCAGTTCGGCCGCAAGTCCACTGACCTGATCCCGGTGGAAGAGGGCGTCGGCAAGATCCGCGCTGCATTGGAAGCCCGCGTCGATTCGGCCATGGCGATCATTGCCCGGACCAACGCCGGGGTGCTGAGCACTGAAGAAATCATCGTGCGCACCCAGAGCTACCAGAAGGCCGGTGCCGATGGCATCTGCATGGTGGGGGTGAAGGACTTCGAGCAACTGGAACAGATCGCCGAGCACCTGAACGTGCCGCTGATGCTGGTCACCTACGGCAACCCGAACCTGCGTGACGACGAGCGCCTGGCGCGCCTGGGCGTGCGCATCGTGGTCGACGGCCACGCCGCCTACTTTGCCGCGATCAAGGCCACTTACGACTGCCTGCGCCTGCAGCGTGGCCAGCAGCACAAGTCGGACAGCCTTAACGCCACCGAGCTCTCGCACACCTACACCCAGCCGGAGGACTACATCCGTTGGGCCAAGGAATACATGAGCGTCGAGGAGTGACCGGCGCGCGGCGCCGTCGCGTTATCTGACGGCACTCAAGGTTGCGGTGTGGGGCACGCAGTGTTCCAGCGCGCAACTGGCCGCGGTATTGGGTTGGCTGCGCAGCAGCTCGACCCGCCAGCAGGCCGAGCCGTAGAGCCCCACGACGGCGGCCAGGGCAAAGACCAGCGCGCAACGCCTGGACTTGATACTCATGGTGCTTACCTCCTGTTTTTGTAACAGGTGATAACGGTAAGCATAGGTCTGTCCCGGATATCTGCACTGTACTCATTGCCAGCGAGCCCGCGTGCTGGTGGGGTGAACCGTTCACGATTTGCAGCGCCTATGAGATCGAGCGCCGCCCGCGCGGTGCATCGCGGGACAAGTCGCATCGGCGCACCGCCGCTCCCACATCTGTTTCGGGCCAGTCTCTCCTGGACCTTCACCTTGTCCGCCTTGTTGGTACGACGCGGTTTCAGTATGGGCGTTGCCGCCGCCCCACATGACTCAAGGCATGCACCAAGGCAGGCGCCGGTACTTTCACAGGACTCATTGGCCCGAAACAAATGTGGGAGCGGCGGTGCGCCGATGCGACTTGTCCCGCGATGCGCCGCGCGGGCGGCGCTCGATCTCGAGAGCGCTGCAAGGCTATCGCCCTACACCTGGCACCCACCCACCCCTAAAGCCCCAACCCCCGATCCCACTCCGGCTCATCCCCAAACCGCTCCACCAGAAAGTCCAGCATGCTGCGCAAGGTCGCCGGCATGTGCTTGCGCGAAGTGTACACCGCGTTCAGGTTCAGCTCCCGTGGCCGTGCCTCGGGCAGCAGGCGCACCAGTTCGCCGCTGCGTAGCGCACTGGCCGCCTGGTAAGTGGGCAGCATGGCGATACCGGCGCTGGCCAGCGCGGCCTTCTGCAGGGTCATGGCCTCGTTGGCGCTGATATTGCCCTGTACCGGCACGGCGACACTCTGCCCGTCCACCTCGAAATGCCACAGGCTATGGCCGAAGTAGGCATGGGTCAGGCAGTTGTGCCCGCTCAGTTCCTCCACCCGCATCGGTGTGCCGTGCTCGCGCAGGTACGCGGGGCTGGCGCAGACCACCGAGCGGCACACGCTCAGGCGTCGGGCGATCAGGTTGGGGTCGACGTCGTTGCTGGTGCGGATCGCCAGATCGATGCGTTCGTCCACCAGGTTGACGGTGCGATCGAGCATTTGCAGCTCCACCTTCACCCCGGGGTAGCGCTTGACGTAGGCCGCCAGCGCATCCACCAACTGAGCCTGGCCGAACGAGGTGCTGACGCTGATGCGCAGCTCGCCGCGGGGGGCATCATCGGGCTGGCGCACGGCGTGTTGCAGGTCGCCGGCCAGTTCCAGCAGCTGCCGGCAGCGCGGCAATGTCTCCTGCCCGGCGGCGGTCAGGCTGAGCTTGCGCGTGGTGCGCTGCATCAGCCGGGCGCCGACCCAGTCCTCCAGCTCCGCCAGGTAGCGCGATACCACTGGCCGGGAAAGCTCCAGATGATCCGCCGCCGCAGACTGGCTGCCCAGGTCGACGACGGTGACGAAGACGCGCATGGCGTTCAGACGGTCCATGATTTGCCCGATTTCAGAAATGAACTATGTCGCAGCATCGCATTTTTTGTAATGAATCGGGCAACTAAGCTGTGCTCCATCGACTCACTCATCAGGAAGCAACCATGTCACTGTTCACGCCCCTGCGCGGCCTGCTGCTGGCCTGCGTCACCCTCGCTGGCCAGGCCATGGCTGCCGATCCGCTCAAGCTCGACGTCTACAACCCTGGCCATGACGCCATCTTCCCGGTCAGCTCGGTGATCGTCAGTGGCGAACACGACGCGATCCTGGTCGATGCGCAATTCGGCAAGGGCCAGGCCGAGCAGGTGGTCGAGCGCCTGCGCAAGAGCGGCAAGCAACTGACCACCATCTATATCAGCCACGGTGACCCGGACTACTACTTCGGCCTGGACACGCTCACCCAGGCGTTCCCCAAGGCCCGGGTGGTCGCGTCGGCCGCCACCGTTGCCCATATCCGCAACACCATGGATGCCAAGCTCGCCTACTGGGGCCCGCAAATGGGCGCCGACAAACCGGGCAAGCTGGTCGTGCCAGACGTGCTCGACGGCCATCAGCTGAAGCTCGAAGGCCAGGCGCTGGAAGTCGTCGGCCTGGACGGCCCGCAGCCGGATCGCAGCTTTGTCTGGATCCCATCGATCAAGGCCGTGGTGGGTGGCGTGGTGGTGTCCGAGCACATCCATGTGTGGATGGCCGACACCCAGACCGCGCAATCCCACGCCGACTGGTTGGCAACCCTGGCCAGGATCGAGCAACTGGCGCCGCGTACCGTGGTCCCCGGGCACTACCTGGGCGACAGCAGCCGTTCACTGCAGGCCGTGCGCTTCACCGCCAACTACATTCGTGACTTCGATACCGAAACCGCCAAGGCCGGCAACGCCGACGCACTGATCGCGGCGATGAAAAAGCGCTACCCGAACCTGGCCGACGAAAGCTCCCTGGAACTGGGAGCCAAGGTCGCCAAGGGCGAGATGAAGTGGTAATTCCATTCAACCTGTTGGAGTGTTTCCCATGAGCAAGATCGCAATCATCGGCGCCACCGGGCGTGCCGGCAGCCAACTGCTGGAAGAGGCCCTGCGCCGTGGCCACAGCGTGGTCGCCATCGCCCGTGATCCGTCCAAGCTGCAAGGCCGCGAAGGCGTGACCGTCAAGGCGCTGGACGCCAAGGACAGCGCCGCCCTGCAGGCGGCGGTCAGCGGCTGTGACGCGGTGCTGAGCGCCGCGCATTTCTCCACCCTTGAACCCCAGGCCGTCATCGAGCCGGTCAAGCGCGCCGGGGTGAAGCGCCTGCTGGTGGTCGGCGGTGCCGGCAGCCTGCTGCTGCCGTCCGGGCAGCGGGTGATCGACAGCCCGGATTTCCCCGAGGCCTACAAGGCCGAGGCCAATGGCGGCGTGCGTTTTCTCGATGCGTTGCGCCAGGAGCCGGCGCTGGACTGGACCTTTCTGTCGCCGTCGGCGGAGTTCGTCGAGGGGGAGCGCAGCGGGCACTACAAACTGGGCAAGGATCACCTGTTGATCGGTGCCGAGGGCAAGAGCTGGATCACCTTCGCCGACTATGCGATCGCGATGATCGATGAGCTGGAGAAGCCGGCGCACTCGAAGGCGCGGTTCACCGTCGGCTACTGAGTCGCCTGTATTGGCCCTATCGCCGGCAAGCCGGCTCCCACAGGTACAGTGCCGGCCTTGAGAGGCACACGATCCATGTGGGAGCTGCGGTTCGCCGCTGCGACTTGCCGGCGATGAGGTCAGAGCAAGCAGCACAAGGCTCATGTTCCTACCCGTGGCAGCGGGGGCGCAACGCGCCCCTGGTGTTCTAGTGCCTAGCACGCTCCTGCAACCACTCCATCAATTCGACCAACCCCGCCGCCATGGTCTTCGACGGGCTCACCAGGTAATACCCTTTGCCGGTCGTCACCTTAAGCCCGAACGGCATGCACAACCGCCCGCCGCGCAGGTCATCGCCGATCAGCGCCCAATCGCCGATGGCGATCCCCGTACCCTGCGAAGCCATGGCCATCGCCATGTCCAGGGTCTCGAAATGCTGCTTCGGCCCTTGTGGCTCGAACCCGGCTCCTGCCGCCTGCAACCACAGCCGCCAGTCATGTTCGTCCCGCGAGGGGTGCAGCAGCATGTGCCGCGTCAGGTCCTGCAATTGCTGCAACGGCAATGGCCCGTTCAGCAGCGAGGGCGCGCAGACCGGCGTGAGTTGTTCATCGAACAGTTTGCGCACCTGCAGCCCATGGTTCGGCACGGCGCCATACACCACGGCCGCATCGAAGCCTTCATGGCGGAAGTCCACACCGTGCTGCACCGTGGTGGTCAGCTCCACCGGCACGTCCGGGCGCAAGGCCTGCCACTCCATCAGGCGTGGCAACAGCCAGCGCATCACGCAGGTTGGCGCCTTGAGCTGCAACGTGCTGCTGCGCCCGCCGACCTCGCGCACGCCTTGCTCGACCAGGGCGAAGATCTGTTGCACTCGAGGCAGCCAGTCCTGCCCTTCGCGGGTCAGTGCCAGGCCACGCGCCTGGCGCTGGAACAACGGGTAGCCCAGGTGCTCCTCGAGCCCGGCGATCTGCCGGCTGACCGCACCCTGGGTGATATGCAGCTGCTGCGCGGCGCGGGTGAAATTGCAGTGTTGGGCGGTCACCAGGAAGGTATGCAGGGCGGGCAGGGGCGGTAGGCGTTTCATCGTGGTAAGCCATGATGTGAAGTCATGGCTAGTATGTGTTTTTTTGCATTGTGGCGGTAGCCGCGGATTGGTTCCATGAACACCGATTTCAACAAGATTCGGGTATTCGATCATGGCAACCTGCGGCGAAGTGTTGGTCAAACTCCTCGAAGACTATGGCGTTGACCATGTCTTCGGTATTCCCGGTGTGCATACCGTAGAGCTGTACCGTGGCCTGGCGGCGTCGTCCATCCGCCACATCACCCCGCGTCACGAGCAAGGCGCCGGGTTCATGGCCGATGGCTACTCGCGTACACGCGGCAAACCGGGGGTGTGCTTCATCATCACCGGCCCAGGCATGACCAATATCACCACTGCCATGGGCCAGGCCTATGCCGACTCGATCCCGATGCTGGTGATCTCCAGCGTGCAGTCGCGCAGCCAGCTCGGCGGCGGGCGCGGCAAGTTGCATGAGCTGCCCAACCAGTCCGCCCTGGTCGCGGGCGTGGCAGCCTTCTCGCAAACGCTGATGAGCGCCGACGACCTGCCCCAGGTGTTGGCCCGGGCCTTTGCCGTGTTCGATGGCGCGCGGCCACGCCCGGTGCATATCGAGATTCCGCTGGACGTGCTGGTCGAGCCCGCCGATCACCTGCTGGCGGCGCGGCCCATCCGTACCAGCCGCGCGGGCGCTGCGCCGCAGGCAGTACGGCAGATGGCCGAGCGCCTGGCCAAGGCACGTCGGCCACTGATTCTCGCCGGGGGTGGTGCGTTGGCGGCTGGCGCGGCGCTGGCCCGACTGGCCGAGCACTTGCAGGCGCCAGTGGCGCTGACCATCAATGCCAAGGGGCTGCTGCCGGCGAACCACCCTTTGCAGATCGGTTCGACCCAGACGCTGCCGGCTACCCGTGCGCTGGTCGCCGAGGCCGATGTGGTGCTGGCCATCGGCACCGAGCTGGCCGAGACCGATTACGACGTGACGTTCAAGGGCGGCTTCGAGATCCCCGGCAGCCTGCTGCGCATCGATATCGACCCGGACCAGACGGTGCGTAACTACTTGCCCGAGCTGGCGCTGGTGGCCGATGCCGAGCAGGCCGCCGAGGCGCTGCTCGCAGCCCTGCAAACGCAACCGCAGCCACCCCGCGACAGTGAGTGGGGCGCCGCGCGTGCCGCGCGCCTGCGCCAGGACAATGAGGCGACCTGGGACCCTGTGACCCTGAGCCAGACGCGCCTGCTGACCGGCATCCTGGAAACCTTGCCCAATGCCATCCTGGTCGGCGATTCGACCCAGCCGGTGTACACCGGCAACCTGACCCTGGACATGGCTCATCCACGCCGCTGGTTCAATGCGTCGACCGGTTACGGCACCCTCGGCTATGCCCTGCCCGCTGCCATGGGCGCCTGGCTGGGCAGCGCCGAAGTGCCCGCCCGGCGAGCGCCGGCGGTGTGCCTGATCGGTGACGGCGGCCTGCAGTTCACCCTGCCGGAACTGGCCAGCGCGGTGGAAGCGCAGGTGCCGCTGATCGTGCTGCTGTGGAACAACCAGGGGTATGAGGAAATCAAGAAGTACATGGTCAACCGGGCTATCGAGCCCGTGGGCGTGGATATCCATACCCCAGACTTCATCGGCGTGGCGCGGGCGTTGGGGGCCGAGGCCGAGAACGTGGGTGATGTCGCGCAGCTGCAGGCGGCGCTGGGGCGGGCGGTGGAGCGTCGCGGGCCGACATTGATCCAGGTGGATCAGGCGCAGTGGCAGGCTGCTGTGGTGGGTTAAACCGTTGTGATCCATCGCGGGGCAAGCCCGCTCCCACGAACCCTTGAGCGCTTTCCAAGGGCGTCGTGGGAGCGGGCTTGCCCCGCGATGTGTTCACTCAGCCAGCGCTGGCACGCAACCGCGCCACATCTCTGATCGGCGGCGCGCCATACAGCCGGCTGTATTCACGGCTGAACTGCGATGGGCTCTCATACCCCACCCGATACCCCGCCACCGCCGCTTCCAGCCCGTCATTGAGCATCAGCCGCCGCGCCTCTTGCAGGCGCAACTGTTTCTGGTACTGCAACGGGCTCATCGAAGTCACCGCCTTGAAGCGGTGATGCAGGGTCGAGGTGCTGAGGTTCACTTCGCGTGCCAGGTCTTCGATGCGCAGCGGTTGCTGGTAATGCTGGTTGAGCCAGCTGATCGCCTGGCACACCCGGTGGGTCTGGCTGTTGGACAGGGCGATCTCGTACAGGCGGTGGCCCTGCGGCCCACGCAGCAGGCGGTAGAGAATCTCGCGGCGGATCAGCGGCGCGAGGATCGGGATATCGCGCGGGGTATCCAGCAGGCGGATCAGGCGCAGCAGGGCATCCAGCAGCTGCGGGTCGCTTTTTTCGACGAACAGGCCGCGGCCGGAAGGCAAGTTGGGCACCACCATCGGGCTGCTTTCGGCGATCAGCTGGCTGATCTGCGCCGGGTCGATGTCCAGGCGCAGGCCGAGGGCCGGGTGTTCCGGGCTGGCCTTGAGCAGCGCGCCGCTGATCGGCAGGGTCACCGACACCACCATGTAGTTCAGTGGGTCGTAGGCATAGTGCTCATCGCCCAGGATCAGGGTCTTGCTGCCCTGGGCCAGGACGCACAGGGCCGGCTGGGCCAGGGCGGGCATGCCGCGAATATCCTCGCGGTAGCAGGTGAGGTAGAGGTCATCGATGGGCGAGGCCGGGCCATAGGGTTCACCGGCATGGCGCAGGATCAGCCCGGCCAGCTCCTGGCGCTGCTGTTCCAGGGAGGGTTCAAGGGGCGGGGGAGTGGTCATGGCGGGTTTCCTCTGCTGACCGACGCAGCATAGGTTTGGGCAATGCCGGGCGCTAGTCGGATGCTGCAGATCGATTGCCTGATCCTGCAGCGCTGCAGGATCAGGCAATCGGCCGGCAGTAATGGCCTAACGTCGCGCGAGGGGTGGCCCCTAACCTTGGCAGCCTGTTTCTCGCCCCTGGCTTCAAGGAGATCGTTCATGACCCTTCAGCAACCGGTCACTCATTTGGCGTTCATCCGCGCCAGCAACGGTCGTTCCGCGGAACTCGGCGTACGCCTGCGCGACTTGCTCGAGCCTACGCGGCGCGCGCCGGGTTGCCTGGCGTTCAGTGTGCAACGCTCGCAAGTCGATGCCGACCTGTGGCTGCTCAGCGGCAGCTGGTGCGACCAGCAGGCGATGAGTGGCTATTTCGCTTCGCCGACGCTGAACGTGTTCGGTGAGCTGGTGCAGGCGCAAGTGGTCAGCAGCCTGGACCTGCATACCTTTGCCTGATCTTGCGGCCCAATTGCCGACAACCCCATATCCCGTTGACTTGCACATTCCCTGTGGGAGCCGGCTTGCCGGCGATGGGGCCGGAACAGGCAACCCTGTCAGGTGTACAATGCCGCCCTCGATCACACAGGCGCAGAGCAGCATGGCACGTAAAGAGTTCCCTCACTTCGAAGCGGTTTCGGCAATGGTCCCGGTGGAAGGCGGCGGCTACAACGCGGCGATTGCCGTGAAGGCCCTGAACATGGGCGGTGCGCCGCGCTTCCACAAGGTCCTCGAGGGCCAGGTGTTCACTTCCGCCATCGCCGCCGACGCGGCTGCCTGCGCCGAACTCGAACGCCTGCAGGGCGTGGGTGAGGAAGGCGAACTGATCTTCTGATCAGACCTGCGGGCGGCTCATCTTGAACAGCTCGCCCAGCGCGAAGTAGTCCGCCGGGCCGCCGCCACGCAGGATCGGTTCGGCGGCGGCGGTGTTGTAGATGCCGTCCTTGAGCAGGTGTTCGGCAATGTGCACGGCCACCACTTCGCCAAGGATCAGCCAGCTGGGCACCATTTCCTGGTCGGCCCGCTTGAGCTGGACGATCTGGCTCACCTTGCATTCGAAACTCACCGGGCTTTCGCCCACCCGTGGCACCTTGACCAGGTTCGAGGCCGCTGGGGTAAGGCCGCTGAGGACGAACTCGTCGACTTCCGCCGCCACGGCGGCGCAGCTCTGGTTCATTTGTTCGGCCAAGGGCCGGGTGGCCAGGTTCCAGACGAACTCGCCGGTCTGCTCGATGTTGTTCAGGCTGTCTTTGCGCCCGACGCTGCAGAAACCGATGATCGGCGGGATGTAATTGAAAGCGTTGAAGAAGCTGTAGGGCGCCAGGTTCAGGCGGCCTTCGCGGTCGTGGCTGGAGATCCAGCCGATGGGCCGGGGGCCGACGATGGCGTTGAACGGGTCGTGGGGC
The DNA here is from genome assembly GCF_003231305.1 of Pseudomonas sichuanensis. Lineage (GTDB taxonomy): Bacteria > Pseudomonadota > Gammaproteobacteria > Pseudomonadales > Pseudomonadaceae > Aquipseudomonas > Aquipseudomonas sichuanensis. The sequence continues at coordinate 51,186 of NZ_QKVM01000018.1, forward strand.
AGGCCGTGGCCTTTGGCGGGTTCGTAGTAGTACATCTGCGCAAGGCCGCGAGGCCCTTCCTGGTTGGGAACGAGGCGCCTAGTGTGCCAAGGCTTTGCCTGGCTGGAAATGATCAAGCCCGGCCGAAGCCGGGCTGGTTGCACGCTTTCAGCAATCAGCTGAAGCGGTGAGCGTTGGTGCGGTCGAAGCCGTTTTCGGCAAAGCGTTGGCCGTTGGTGCGGTCGAAGCCATCTTCGGCAAAGCGTTGGCCATTGGTGCGGTCGAAGCCATCTTCGGCAAAGCGTTGGCCATTGGTGCGGTCGAAGCCGTCTTCGGCGAAGCGTTGGCCATTGGTGCGGTCGAAGCCGTCTTCGACGAAGCGTTGGCCACCGGTGCGATCAAAACCATCTTCTGCGTAGCTGTTCGACTGGCTCTGGACGGCGGCGAAGGTGTGGGCACTGGTACGGTCGAAACCGTCTTCAGCGAAAGCGCCAGTGGTCAGAACCGAGAGGGTCAGGGCGAGGATCAGTTTGTTTTTCATGGTCGTTGCTCCGGTGGATCAGTGGGTTGTTTGTTTCTATGGGTTCAATGCTACGCCGATTAAATTGATTAAAAAGCGCAAAAAGTAACGTAAAACAATCGATTTAATCGATTTGTTTGGGCGTGCTTGTTCCTCGTCGAAAGCAGTGTCTGGCCTTGTCAGGCCATGCGAACGATGTGGCTTTTTCAGTCGGCCAAGCATGGCGGGTGGGAATTAATGCCGAATTAACAGCTCACGAGCATTCGTCGTGCGCGGCCAACGCTTTTTTCATACAACTCCAACCGATTTTTCAGACAGCGCTCTTCACCATCGCCGCACTCAAAACCTGGAGCGGCACAACGATGAACAAACTCCCGCAAATCACCCTGGCCTTCTGGGTCATGAAGATCTGCGCTACCACACTCGGCGAGACGGCGGGCGACCTGCTGTCCATGACCCTGAACATCGGTTATGCGATGAGCTCGCTGCTGTTGATCAGCGTGTTTCTGCTGACCCTGGTCACCCAGCTCTACTCGCGCCGCTACAACCCGATGCTCTATTGGCTGGTGATCCTCTCCACCAGCACTGCCGGCACCACCATGTCCGACTTCATGGACCGCACCCTGGGGCTGGGTTATGCAACAGGCTCGGCGCTGCTGATCGGCATCCTGCTGCTGACCTTCGCGGTGTGGCGCCTGAGCGGCAACCCGCTGGATGTCACCCGTATCAAGAACCGCAGCGGCGAGTTGTTCTACTGGGTGGCGATCCTGTTCTCCAACACCCTCGGCACTGCGCTGGGCGACTACCTGGCCGACGATTCGGGGCTGGGCTTCGCCGGCGGTGCGCTGCTGATCGGCTCGGCAATCGCCGTGGTGGCGGCTGCCCGCTACTGGACGAAGATTTCCGGCGTGGTGCTGTTCTGGATCGCCTTCGTGCTCACTCGCCCATTCGGTGCGACCCTGGGCGACGTGCTGACCAAGAGCCACGAGAAAGGCGGGCTGGACTTCGGTACCGTGGGTTCTTCGATGGTGCTCGGCGGGGTGCTGCTGGTGCTGGTGCTGGCGGCCACGTACTACCAGCGTCGTGAGCCGTTGCCGGTGCTTGAGCGCTCGTAAGCCTGGGCTGCCAGGCTCAGATGCCTTGCGTTTTGACGGTGTAGCGGGTGCTGCGTCCACCACCCGGCAGGCGAGTCAGGCAGCCATTCTCCAGCAGATCGGCCAGATGGCGTGTGGCGGTGGCCTTGGAAACCTTGGCCACTGCCTGGTACTGGCTGGCGCTGATGCCTTCTTCGAAACCGCTCGGGCCGCCATCGAGCAGACGGTTGAGTACTTTGATCTGCTCCGGCGACAGGCCATCGCCCCGGTGCGCTTGCCAGAAGCGTGCCTTGATCAGTACCCGGTCGATGCGCAGCAGTGCCTGTTCCAGGCTGCGCTGCAGCGTGACGAGAAACCATTGCAGCCATTCGGTAATGTTCAGGCTGCCTTTCTGGCTGCGTTCCAGCACCGCGTAGTAGCCAGCACGATCTTCCAGGATGCTGGCAGACATGGCGTAGAAACGAATGGCTTGCTGTTCGCCTTGCGCCAAGGCCAGGTCGGTCAATGCCCGGGTAAGGCGGCCGTTGCCGTCGGCGAACGGGTGCAGGGTAACGAACCAGAAATGGGCAATGCCTGCTCGCAGCAGCGGGTCGAGTTGATGTTCATTGCGGCTGGTTTCGAACCAGTCGAGAAATGCCTGCAGCTGCACTTCCAGGCCCGCGCGAGGGGGCGCTTCGAAATGTACCCTGGGTTTGTCGATACGCCCGGATATCACCTGCATGGGGGCCTCATCGCGCAGTTCGCCCACGGGCAGGGCAGGGGTGAGTCCGCCAGCGTTATCGGGGAATAACCACCGGTGCCAGGTGAACAGCCGCTGTGGGTCGAGCGGGCGGTCGTAGCCTGCGGTGGCGTCGAGCATCAGCTCGGCCAGGCCTTCGCTACGGGCGCTGGTCGGCCCGGGCTCATCAATGCCCAGGCGCCGCGCCAGGGAAGAACGTACAGACTCGACATTGAGATGCTCACCTTCGATGGCCGATGAGGTGACAATGTTCTGCAACAAGGTATCGAGGGTGTCGCTGCTGGCGTCCAACGCAGTGACGGCACCGGCTCTGCCCAGCAGTTGCCCCTGCGTTTCGACGCAGTGACGCAGCAGTGTCGTGAGCGGTTGATTGTCCCAGCGAAAGGCTGGCCATTCCGGCTGCTGCCAGATCCAGAGAGGCGTTGTGGTGTCCATGAGCCGAATAATAGCGTTATTCGGCTCATTTGGTGAGCCGAATAACGCTGCTATTCGGCTCACAGCCAATAAAAAGGGGCGCCTCGTCAGCCGGAGCGCCCCTTGTTCATTGCCGTGCAGCCAATCAGTCGGTGGTGATTCGCGAATGCTGCTTGGTGTCCTTCATGGTCGCGTATACCAGCAGCGAGCAGGCGATGCAGCCGGTGACGTACCAGTAGAAGCCGGTTTCCATGCCGTTGCTCTTGAACCACAGGGCCACGTACTCGGCAGTGCCGCCGAAGATCGATACGGTCAGCGCGTACGGCAGGCCGACGCCCAGGGCGCGGATTTCGGTGGGGAACAGCTCGGCTTTGACCACGGCGTTGATCGAGGTGTAGCCGCTGACGATGATCAGCGCGGCCATGATCAGGAAGAACGCGCCCCACCAGGTCTGCACGGTGTGCAGGGTGCTGAGGATCGGTACGGTGAACAGGGTGCCGAGCACGCCGAAGGCGATCAGGATCGGGCGACGGCCGATCTTGTCGGATAGCCCGCCGATGATCGGCTGCAGGCACATGAACAGGAACAGCGTGGCCGCCGAGATGGTGGTCGAGTCGCTGATGCTCATGCCCACGGTGTTGACCAGGTACTTCTGCATGTAGGTGGTGTAGGTGTAGAAGGCCAGGGTGCCGCCCATGGTCAGGCCGACCACGGTCATCAGCTCTTTGGGATGGCGCATCAGGGTGCGCATCAGGCTTTCTTTGGACTTCTCTTTCTTGGTGAAGGAGGCGGTCTCTTCCATGCCACGACGCAGGTACAGGGCAACCACCGCGCACAGCGCGCCGATCACGAAGGGTACGCGCCAGCCCCAGGCATACAGCTGCTCGGTGGTGAGTGTCTGCTGCAGGATGATCAGCACCGCCAGGGCGATGAGCTGGCCGGAAATCAGGGTCACGTACTGGAAGCTGGAGAAGAAGCCACGGCGTTCCTTGCTGGCCATCTCGCTCAGGTAGGTGGCCGAGGTGCCGTATTCACCGCCCACCGACAGGCCTTGCATCAGGCGTGCGACCACCAGCAGGACCGGTGCGGCAACGCCGATGGTCTCGTAACCGGGGGTGAGGGCAATGACCAGGGAGCCGGCGCACATCAGCAGCACCGAGGCCATCAGCGCGGCCTTGCGACCTTTGCGGTCGGCGTAGAGGCCCATCAGCCAGCCACCGATCGGGCGCATCAGGAAGCCCACGGCGAAGATCGCAGCGGTATTGAGCAGTTGTGCGGTGGTATCGCCGGCGGGGAAGAACGCTTTGGCGAAGTACAGCGAGAACGCGGCGTAGACGTACCAGTCGTACCATTCGACCATGTTGCCGATGGAACCACTGAAGATCGATTTGAGGCGGCTGGCGGTGGTTTTTTCCGCGGCGGGCGCGGCGGCCGCCCCGCTGGGCAGGGTGCTGGCGTTATCCATCAGGGATACCTTCTCGTTGTTTTTGTGGAGTGCGCTCGGGGCGCAACTTGAGAAGGGTTTTGCAGGAGCTGTGCCAAATGGGTGCGGGGTGATCCATTCGGGGGCATCGCGGGGCAAGCCCGCTCCCACGCAGGCCATGTATCACCTGCGTTATAGCGATCACCGTGGGAGCGGGCTTGCCCCGCGATGGGGCCGCAACATACCCATGGCATGAGCGGGTTTTTGCTCATCTGCCCGATTCGGTAAGCGGAAATCCGCTCATTCGCTGCCGAGATAATCCTCACGCGCCAGTCCATGGCGCTGCATCTTCTCGTTCAGCGTACGCCGTGGCAGTTGCAACGCCTCCATCACCCCTTTTATCTCGCCCTTGTGCTGGCGCAGCGCCGCACGCAGGCACTGGGCTTCGAAGGCTTCCATCTGTTCGCCCAGCGACTGCCCGCCTGGCAGGCTCTCAAGGTTCGGCGAATCCAGCCCCAGGGCATGACGCTCGGCAGCATTGGCCAGCTCACGCACATTGCCCGGCCAGTCGTGGGCCAGCAGCTGCGCCAATCGCCCGCCACTGACCGGTGGGGCATGGCGGCCCAGGCGTTCGGCGGCCGTGCGAGCGAAGTGTTCGAACAGCAGCGGGATGTCTTCACGCCGCTCGCGCAGTGGGGCCAGGCGCAGCTCGGCAACGTTGAGGCGGTACGCCAGGTCTTCGCGAAAGCGCCCGGCACGGGCCTCTTCAAGCAGGTCCGGCTTGGTCGCGGCAATGATGCGCAGATCGACGGCGATGCTCTGGTTGGCCCCCAGGCGCTCGAGCTTCTGTTCCTGGATCACCCGCAGCAGCTTGGCCTGCTGGGCCAACGGCATGCTTTCGATTTCGTCGAGGAACACGGTGCCACCGTTGGCGTACTCCAGCTTGCCGATGCGTTTGCCCTGGGCGCCGGTGAACGCGCCGCTCTCATGGCCGAACAGCTCGGCCTCGAACAGGGTTTCGGGGATCGCCGCGCAATTGAGCGCGACGAAGGGTTTATCTGCGCGCGGGCCGAAATCGTGCAGGCAGCGCGCCACCCGCTCCTTGCCGCTGCCGGTCTCGCCACGGATCAGCACGTTCACCGGCAGGCTGGCCAGGTCCAGCACCTGCCGGCGCAGCTGTTGCAGCCCCTGGGACATGCCGAGCAGGCTGGTTTCGAGCTGCGCCTTGAGGTCGGCCTGCTCATGCAGGCGGCGGTTCTCCAGTACCAGCCGGCGTTTTTCCAGGGCGCGGCCGAGGCTGCCCAGCAGGTGCTGCGGGGTGAAGGGTTTTTCCAGGAAGTCGTAGGCGCCGTTGCGCATCGCCTCCACCGCCATTGGCACATCGCCATGGCCGGTAAGCAGGATCACCGGCAGGTCGGGGTCATCCTGTTGCAGCCGTTCGAGCAACTGCATGCCGGACAGCCCGGGCATGCGCACGTCGCTGAGGATCACCCCGGGGAAGTTGCGCGGCAGCTGCGCCAGGCAATCCTCGCCACGGGCGAACAGTTGCACGCTGAAGCCCGACAGGCTCAACCACTGTTCGACGGCGGTGCGGATACTGGCTTCGTCATCGACGACGATCACTGAATTCAACATACCGGCTCCAGGTCACGGGGTAGCGTCAGGCTGAAACGCGCGCCGCCCGGCAGGTTCTCGACCTGCAGGCAGCCGCCGGCATCGACCACGATGCCGTAGGAAATCGCCAGGCCCAGGCCCAGCCCTTCACCCACAGGCTTGGTGGTGAAGAACGGGTCGAACACCTTGGCCAGGTCGGCCGGCTCGATGCCGCCACCGGAGTCGAGCACGCTCAGGCGCCACTGGCCGTCGTCGAGTTCGATGCGGATCTCCAGGCGTTTGTAGCGCTTGTCGGCCATGGCGTCGAGGGCGTTGCGCAGCAGGTTGATCAGCACCTGCTCAAGGCGGATCGCATCGCCGCGGACCCAGGCCGGACGGGCCAGGTACAGCGCCACCTCGACCGCTTCGGCGTGGATGCGCGCATCGAGCAGGTGCAGCGCCTGGTCGACCACTGTGGCCAGGTCCAGGCGCTCGCGCAGCCCGCCGGGGCTGTTGCGGGCGAAAGTCTTCAAGTGGCCGGTGAGCGCGGCCATGCGCGTGAGCATCTGCTCCAGCGGCTCCAGGGCCTGGCGCGCCTGGTCGTAACGGCCATGGTCGAGCAGCAGGCGCAGGGTTTCCAGCTGCATGCGCTGGGTGGTCAGCGGCTGGTTGATTTCGTGGGCCAGGGCGGCGGACATCTGCCCCAGCGCCGCCAGCTTGGCCGATTGCACCAGGCCTTCCTGGGCGGTGCGCAGTTCGCGGGTGCGCTCCTCGACCTGGCGCTTGAGCTCTTCGCGGCTGCGCTGGCGCAGGCGGGCCAGGCGCAGGCGCTGGCTGACGAACAGCGCGGCGAACACCAGGGTCAGCCAGATCGCGGCGGCGGCCAGGGCGGCGTTGCGGCCATCCTCGGCGACCTGTGGCTTGCGCAACAGGTGCAGGGTCCAGCCTTCGGCTTCCAGCGGCAGGCTTTCCCAGAGGTATTCGGCGGCGCCGTCAGGGCCCTGCACGCGGGTCAGGTGGCTGTTGTCGGCGAAGCGGGTCAAGGCCTGGTGCTGCAGGGGCACCAGCGGCTGCTTGTCGTATTGGCGGGTTTCAGCCAGTTCGGCGCGGTCGGCGCCGCTCAGCGGTTGCAGTTCGCGGTAGCGCCAGCCGTCCTGGTTGGCGATGAAGGTAATGCCACGGGCGTCGCTGACCAGCAGGATATCGCTGCCCTGGCGCCACTCGCGTTCAAGTTCCGGGAACTCCAGCTTGACCACCATGGCGCCGAGGAAGCGGCCATGTTCGTCGTTGACCGCGCTGGCCAGAAAATAACCCGGCACGCCGCTGGTCACGCCGACCGCGTAGAAGCGGCCGCTGCCTTGGCTGCGGGTCTGTTTGAAATAGGGGCGAAAGCCGTAGTTGGAGCCGACATAGGTGGTCGGCAGGCGCCAGTTGCTGGCCGCGATGGCCAGGCCGGTGCGGTCGAGCAGCTCCAGGGTGGAGGAATTGGCGGCGCCGTTGATGCGCTCGAGCTTGTGGTTCAGGGCACTTTGCACCGGGTCGGTGACCGGGCCGCGCAGGGCGTCGATCAGTTCCGGGTCCAGTGCCAGTACCGCAGGCAGGGCGCGGTAACGCTCGATCAGGGTGTGCAGGGTGTTGGCGTACAGGCCCAGTTGTTGGCTGGCCCGCTGCGCGTCGGCCCGCATGGCCTCGCGCTTGGCCTGGTGCATGGCCCAGCCGGCGCTGAGGCCGGTGCCGACCAGGATCAGCAGGATGATCAGCCCCAGACGCAGGGCGCGGAAGGAAGAGGGCATGGGGCGGATCCGGGGTGTAGGTTTTCAGGTCCGGCCTCTTCGCGGGTAAACCCGCTCCCACAGGTATCGAGAAGCCTGTGGGAGCGGGTTTACCCGCGAAGAAGCCAAAGCAGGTGTCAGAGCAGTTCGAAGCTCTGCTGCTGCACCGCCTGCGAGTCCAGGCCGATCTGCACATTGAACTGACCAGGCTCGGCCACCCGCTGCAGCTGGCCATTGTAGAACTTCAGGTCTTCTTCACTGATGTCGAAGGTCACGGTGCGTGCTTCGCCGGCCTTGAGCATCAGCTTCTGGAAGTTCTTCAGTTCTTTCACCGGGCGGCTCATCGACGCGCTCTGGTCCTGCAGGTACAGCTGCACCACGGTCTCGCCGTCACGTTTGCCGGTGTTCTTCACCGTGATCTTGGCCTTGAGGGTTTCGCCGCGCTTGAGCTCGGTGCGCGACAGGGTCAGGTCGGTCAGGTCGAAGCTGGTGTAGCTCAGGCCGTAGCCGAACGGGTACAGCGGGCCGTTGGGCTCCTCGAAGTACTGCGAGGTGTAGTTGCCCGGCTTGCCGGGGGTGTACGGGCGGCCGATGCGCAGGTGGTTGTAGTACATCGGGATCTGCCCGACCGAGCGCGGGAAGGTGATGGCCAGGCGGCCCGACGGGTTGTAGTCGCCGAACAGCACGTCGGCGATGGCGTTGCCGCCTTCGGTGCCGCTGAACCAGGTTTCAAGCAGCGCATCGGCCTGTTCGCGTTCCCAGGCGATCGACAGTGGGCGGCCGTTCATCAGCACCAGCACCAGCGGTTTGCCGGTGGCCTTGAGCGCCTTGATCAGGTCGCGCTGCACCGCCGGGATTTCCAGGGTGGTGCGGCTCGACGATTCGTGGGACATGCCACGGGACTCACCGACCACGGCCACCACCACATCGGCCTGCTGGGCGGCCTTGACCGCTTCGTCGATCAGCACGGCGGCCGGGCGCAGGTCGTTGACGATTTCCGGAGCATCGAAGTTGAGGAAGTTGAGGTAGTCGAACATGGCCTTGTCGCCGGTCACGTTCGAGCCTTTGGCGTAGACCAGCTTGGCCTTGCCCTCGACGGCGCGGCGCAGGCCTTCGCGTACGGTGACCGAGTGCTGTGGCTTACCGTCGGCGGCCCAGCTGCCCATCATGTCGATGGGGGCGTCGGCCAGTGGGCCGACCAGGGCGATGGTGCCGGCCTTTTTCAGCGGCAGGGTCTGCTCGCGGTTTTCCAGCAATACCAGGCTGCGGCGTGCCACGTCGCGGGCGGCGTCGCGGTGCAGGCGGCTGTCGGCGTAGTAATCCTGAAGGTCAGTCTCAGGCTTGCCGATGCGCACATAAGGGTCCTTGAACAGGCCCATGTCGTACTTGGCGCCCAGCACTTCGCGCACCGCCTGGTTCAGCTCGCCCTGGGTCACTTCGCCGGACTTGAGCAGGCCTGGCAGCTCTTCGCCGTACAGGGTGTCGTTCATGCTCATGTCGATGCCGGCCTTGATCGCCAGCTTGGCCGCTTCGCGACCGTCGCGGGCCACGCCATGGCGGATCAGTTCCTGGATGGCGCCGTGGTCGCTGATGGTCACGCCTTTGAAGCCCCACTCCTTGCGCAGCAGGTCGTTCATCAGCCAGGTGTTGGAGGTGGCCGGCACGCCGTTGATCGAGTTCAACGCCACCATGACGCCACCCGCACCGGCGTCCAGCGCGGCGCGGTAGGGCGGCAGGTATTCGTTGTACATCTTCGGCAGGCTCATATCGACCGTGTTGTAGTCGCGTCCGCCTTCCACCGCGCCATACAGGGCGAAGTGCTTGACGATGGCCATGATGCTGTCGGGCTCGGCCGGGCTCTTGCCCTGGAACGACTTGACCATCACCTGGCCGATCCGCGAGGTGAGGTAGGTGTCTTCGCCGAAGCCTTCACTGGTGCGGCCCCAGCGTGGGTCGCGGGCGATGTCGACCATCGGCGCGAAGGTCATGTCCAGCGAGTCGGCGGCGGCCTCGATGGCCGAGGTGCGGCCGACCTTGGCGATGGCGTCCATGTCCCAGGTCGCGGCCAGGCCCAGGCCGATCGGGAAGATGGTGCGCTCGCCATGGATGGTGTCGTAGGCGAAGAACATCGGGATTTTCAGGCGGCTGCGCATGGCGGCGTCCTGCATCGGCCGGTTCTCGGGGGCGGTGCGCGAATTGAAGGTGCCGCCGATGCGCCCGGCGGCAATCTCTTCGCGGATCTTCTCGTGGGGCATTTCGGGGCCGATGCTGATCAGGCGCAGCTGGCCGATCTTTTCGGCCTCGGTCATCTGGCTGACCAGATGGTCGATGAATGCCTGCTTGTCTTGCAGGGGCGGGGCGGAGGGGGCGGCAAGGGCCGCCTGACTGGCAAGGCCCATGGCCAGGCCCAGCAAAGACAGTTTCATCATCAATTCCGTTGTTGAGTAGGGCGGTTGGCCGAGAACTTTCGTACGCCTGTTGTTATGAGGTCCGCTGGCGATTTTACGGATCATTCGTCCATGATCCGACGCAGCCGCGGATTATGCCTTATATGAAGCGCTTGTTGAGATACACTCTCGCCACCCCGATGCCGGGATAACAATGATAAGAACGCTCAAGAGACGATGGCATGACCGAATACGAACAGCGCCAGATCGCCGAGGCGATCGCACGCGTCGAGCGGCGCACCGACGCGGAGCTGGTGACCGTGCTGGCGCGCCGCGCCGACGACTATCCCTATCTCCCCCTGCTGTGGGCGGCGCTGCTGGCGCTGGTCATCCCGCTGCTGCTGCACCGCTGGCAGGGCGGGATCGGCCTCAACGGCCTGCTGCTGGCGCAGATGCTCACCTTTGTCGCCTTGTGCCTGTTGCTGCGCCATCCACGCCTGGCTGCCTGGCTGGTGCCGGCGATCCTGCGCCGACGACGTGCTTCCGGGCTTGCCCGGCAGCAGTTTCTCGAACTCAACCTGCAGCGCACCGCCGGGGCTACCGGGGTGCTGATCTTTGTCAGCGAGGCCGAGCGGCATGTCGAGATCCTGGTCGATGAGGGGATCGCCCGGCACCTGCCGGACCAGGCCCGCGAAGCGATCGTTGCGCGGTTCACCGAGCAGGTCTGCCAGGGCCGTACCTTGCAAGGTTTCGTCGACTGCATCGAGGCGTGCGGCGAACTGCTCAGCGAGCATGTGCCGCCCACCCATGCGCGCAACGAGTTGCCCAACCGCCTGGTGATCCTCGATTGAGCCGCGCCCATCGCGAAAACCTTCGCGATGGGCGGCCAGCGACGTAGAATGCGCGGCATTGCGCAACGCGCTCCCCGCATTCCGAGGCACCCGCTCCCCATGTCGTCCACTACTTCCGCCCCCACCGCGCCGGATGCGCGCGCCCAGTTCCTGAGCCTGCTGGCCGACGCCCTGGCCGATGGCAGCCTGGCCAAACTGGTGCTGGCCCGCCACGTGGGGGCCGACCAGACCCTGCAGCGGATCATTGCCAAACCGGTGCAGCTCAAGGGCGAGGCCTGCCTGCAACTGGTCTACCGCCACCAGACCCGCGACATTACCCGCAACCTGCCACTGGGCCAGGCGCAGGCACTGGTGGCCGAACTGCTGCCGGAGAGCTTTCGCAACGCTCACCTGTTCACCGGTGCGGGTGAAGTGCAACTGGAGTTCAGCAAGAAGGGCAAGCCGATGCTGCGCCGTCACCTGGCTCAACAGGCGCCCCGTGAGGCGGCGGCAGGTGGGCATGACCGCGAGAAAAAGCGCTATCTGGAACTGTCGCGGCCCTTCCTGCGCGACCTTGGGGTGACCGACGCGCAAGGCGCGTTGATCCCGTCGATGTCGCGCAAGTGGAAGCAGATCAACAAGTTCATCGAGGTCTTCGACCACGCCCTGGCCAGCGCGCCGGTGGCGGCCGATCAGGCCTTGCGGGTGGCCGACTTCGGCTCGGGCAAGGGCTACCTGACGTTTGCCATGCACGACTACCTGCGCAACACCCTCGAGCGTGAGGCACAGGTCACCGGCGTCGAGCTGCGCCCGGACATGGTCGAGCTGTGCAATGCCGCTGCCGCGCGCCTGGAGCACCCGGGGCTGGTGTTCGAGTGCGGCGACGTGCGCAGCGTGGTGCCCGAGGCCATCGAGGTGATGATCGCCCTGCATGCCTGCGACATCGCCACCGACTACGCCATCCACACCGGCATCCGCTGCAACGCGGCGATCATCATGTGCTCGCCGTGCTGCCACAAGCAGATCCGCCCGCAACTGCACAGCCCAGGGCTGCTGCAGCCGATGCTGCAGTACGGCCTGCACCTCGGGCAGCAGGCCGAGATGCTCACCGACAGCCTGCGCGCGCTGTACCTTGAGGCCTGCGGCTACGAGACCAAGGTCTTCGAGTTCATCTCGCTGGAGCACACCAACAAGAACAAGATGATTCTTGCGGTCAAACGCCGGCAGGCGCAGGACAACAGTGCGCTGTTGGAAAAAATTGCCGAGCTCAAGGCGTTCTATGGGGTGCGTGAGCATTGCCTGGAAAGCCTGTTGCGCGCGGATGGGTTGATTGCCGGGTGACATGCCTGGGGCGTCGGCTTCGCTGTTTCGTATAGGACATCTCCGGTAAGGCCGCTTCGTGGTTTTGAATGACCCAAGCGGGCCTAGGCTGGCTTGAGAAAACGTTCGTCGGCAACTGTTGGTTGTCGATTGACAACCTATTTCTCTTGCCCATACTGGCGCCCAGCCAATGGCCCGACCCGTTCACCCCAGCAAGGAAGTTGAACACACCCTGAAACACGCCGAGGCGCAGGGTTGGCGAGTCACGGTGGGCGGTGGCCATTGCTGGGGGCGTATCTACTGCCCCTTGAACGATCGCGAATGCCGTTGTGGCGAGTTCTGCATCACCAGTGTGTGGAGCACGCCCAGAAACCCTGGCACCTTTGCCCGCATGCTGCGACGCGTGGTGGACAACTGCACATCGGCGCGCCCGCACACCCAGACGAATCCGGAGCCCAAGTGATGGAATACGAATTCACCCTTAAATACCAATTGGCCGGTGACGAAGACCTTGACGCCCTGGTCGAGCGCCTGGGGCAGGGCGGCTGCGATGATGCGGTGGTCGGCATCGGCCAGCCAGGCCGGCTGGCGTTGGCCTTTGCGCGGCAGGCCGATTCTGCCCTTGAAGCCCTGCAAAGTGCCCTGGCCGATGTGCAGCGCGCTGTGCCGCAGGCTCGGCTGATCGAGGCCACCCCCGACCTGGTCGGCCTGACCGATGTGGCACAACTGGTGGGCGTGTCGCGACAGAACATGCGCAAGCTGATGCTGGCCCATTACCGCAGCTTCCCGGCGCCAGTGCATGACGGCAGTACGGCGCTCTGGCACCTGGCCGATGTCCTGGCCTGGATGCAGACGCGCGGAACCTATCCCGTGGCCCAGACCATCCTGGACATGGCCTTTGCAGCAATGCGCGTAAACGTCGCCAGCGCCTACCAGCGGTTGGCCGAGTAAGCAGCACAAACCCTCGCGGACCTGCCCGCGAGGGTTTCGCCCCTATCAGAAGAACCGCGTAACGCTGATCTTGGCGTTGCGCCCCACGGTGTACGCGTTTTCTCCCGACAGTTCCGGACGAATCGCCTTGTTGAACAGGTTATCCACGGTCAGGTTGACCTCTGTGCCTTTCAGGTAGCGTTGCTGCGGCTTCCAGTTGGCAAACAGACCGTGCAGCGCGTACTTTTCGTTGCCGAAGTTGTCGTAGTAGCGGTCACCCAACGCACTGGCCGGGCCATCGAAATATTTGTCGCTGGGCAGGTGGCGGGTGGCACCGACGAATTGTGCGGTCCAGCCAATCCGGGTGTCCCAGGCAGGGATCTTCACGCCCAGGGTGGCGATCCATTTGGGCGCCGGCACATCCTTGGCCCATACATCCGGCCCCCAAGGGTTGGTGTAGGCACCCTCGTGACGGCCCTCCATCCAGGCGTACGACAGCGCGCCGAACATATAGGTGGCGTCGTAGAAGCTTTCGACCTCGAAGCCCTTGTAGTTGGCGTCCCCGATGTTGCGGTAGTTGCCCATCAAGCCGTTGCCGCAGGTATTGGCGATGCTCCCGCCGGTGACCAGCTGCTGCGGGCAGCCGATGCCGGTGGCCTTGAAGATTTCGTTGGTGATCTTGTTCTGGAACACGGTGGTGCGGATCTGCGCGCTGTCGCCCTGGGTAAGCACATTGGCGAAGTTGCTGATGCTGCCGACACGAATGCCGGTGATGCGTTCAGGGTCCAGGTCACGGCTGGTGGCGGTGCGGCTGCCCAGTCCCTGTACCTCGTACTGCTCGTCCAGCACCGGGGCACGCCAGGTCTTGCTGTAGTCGGCGAACAGTGCGGTCTGGTCGGTCATTTTCCAGAACAGCGACAGGCGCGGCGACCAGCCACTGTAGGTCTTGGCACTGTAGTCATGCCCGGCCGCCGGGTTGTTGTAGTAGGGCGCGTCGTTGGGTTTGCCGCGATTGGTGATGTGGTCGTAGCGCAGCGACGGGGTGATGGTCAGGTCGCCCAGCGTGATGGCGTCCTGCAGATAGTAGCCCTGGCTGTCGACCTTGCCGCTGGGCATGAAGTACGGCTGGTAGTTGCCGTAGTTGTATTTGGGCACCAGGTAACTCTTGCCGGGCATCCACATCTGCGTATCGCGATCGTGGCGGCGCACCTGCACGGCGCCGGTAAGTGCGTGTTCCAGTGGGCCGGTGAGGAAGGTGCTGGTGTTCTTCACTTCTAGCGTGCGGTCCTGGTATTCGGTGTCCATCTTGCGGCCACCGGTGGCGGGCTGGAAGAACGCGGTGGCATCGCGCTCGTCGGTTTGCCGGGTGTCGGACTCGGAGTATTTGACCTGCAAGTCCATCCAGGGGTTGTCGATCGGCTGGTACCGGTAGGTGGCCGACCAGGTGGTGTCGACGGTATCGCGGTTGGCCAGGAAGCGCTTCAGCGCACCCTCGTAACCGTATTTCCTGATGTCCGCCGCCGAAGGCGGTGCGGGGTAGGCGGTGGCCGCAAAGGTGGTCCAGCGCTCGCTTTGCGAGCGCGACCAGGAAAGCCCCAGGCTGTGCTCGTCGGTGAAGTGGATGTTGGTCTTGAGCAATGCCCCGTCCAGATCCAAGGCACTGTAGGGCACGCGCTGCGGGTTGATCGGCCAGCGACCGGTCGGATCGGGCAAGCTGTCGGCCATCTTCAGGTTGCCGCCATCGCGTTTGGTGAAATACACCAGGCCGTCGATGCGGCCATCCTCGGTGCGCCCGAACAGGGCCGAGCTGTAGATCTGCTGATGGTCGTTGCTGGCGTAGCCATACTTGACCATGGCGCCGCTGTTGCGGCCTTCCTGCAGCAGGTCGCCGGCATCCTTGGTTTCCATGTTGACGCTGCCGCCAAAGCCGCCGTTGCCGGTCTTGACCGAGTGCGGGCCCTTTTCGACCTCGATGTGCTTGATCAGCTCGGGCTCAATGAAGATGGTGCCTTGCTGGTAGCGCTCGAAGCCGCTCTTGGTCGCACCATCGACGGTCATCGGCACGTCTTCGGCATCGCCCAGGCCCCAGATGTTGATGGTCTGACCGCCGGGCTTGGCCGAGCCGCCCATGTTCACCCCAGGCAGGGTCGCCAGCACGCTGGGGATATTGCTTGGCTGGTAACGGTCAATCTGTTCCTGGTCGAGGGTCGAGCGCCCGACGCTGCTGGCGTCGACCTGTTGCCCGTCGCCGACGATGCTCAGGGCGCCAAGCTGGATGCTGTTGTCGGCACTGGGGGCCTCTTCACGCAGGCGAACCACGAAGGTGTTGCCCATGCGTACCACGTTGAAACGGCTGCCGACCAGCAGTCGGGCGATGGCCGCCTCGGCCTCGAAGTCGCCCTTGAGCGCTGGGGCCAGGGCTGTGCCGAGCTGCGCTTCGTCGAACAGCAACTGCACCTTGGCCTGTTGCGCCAGTTGGCTCAGCGAGCGTGCCAGTGGCTGCGCGGGCAGGTCGACGGGCATCGGCGCGGCTTGGGCGCCCAGGCTCATGGTCAGGCACAGGGCAAGCAGCGTAGGACGGGCGGGCAGGTGGTGTAACGGACGCAACGCGGACAACATGAATTCCCCCAAACGGCAAAAGGCCGAAAAAACCTGCCGTCATGGGGCAGGCGGGGAAGAAGACGTGGTGTTGAGAAAAAACCTCACCTGCGAATGATAAGAATTCTTAAATTATTTTTACCGACGCTCGATGCGCAGCCGACCGTCAGCCAGCAGTGTGTTTTTTACTGGCAACAGGGCCGGCAAGGCATTGAGCAGTGCGTCCGGGTCATGCACGTCGAGGTTGCCGGAGACCTTGTAGCGGCCCAGTGCTGGATCCGCGAGCAGCACCGGCTGCTCGCGGTAAAGGCTCAGCTCGTCGATCAGGCTGGCCAGCTCGCGGTTGCGAAAGCTCACCTGGCCGTTGCGCCAATCGGCAATGGGCTGCTCACTCAGCGTTTGCTGCGCAAGGGTACCGTGGGCCAGGTCGTAGGTGGCACCCTGCTGGGCGCTCAGCAGCAAGGGCGCGTGGCGTTCACCTTGTACTTCGAATGCAACCTGGCCATGGGCGACGCGCACTTCCAGTTCGCGATCGCCGCGCCGCAGGTCGAAGCCGGTCCCGACTACCCGCACTCGGGCGCTGCCGGCATCGACGAACAAAGGCCGCTCCTTGTCGCTGGCAACCTCGATGTAAAACTGGCCATGGTCCAGGTGGATCACCCGCTGCTCGCTGTTGAAGTCCAGGCGCAGCCGGGTCTGGGCGTTGACGTACAACTGGCTGCCGTCGGGCAAGTGCAGGTTCTGCATGCCCTGGCTGGCGGCGATGTGCTGGGTGAGCGCGGCGCTGCCCGCTCCGGGGTTGCCCACGAGCAGCATGCACAACAACGCTGCCGCTGCCGCAAGTGCCGGGCGCAAGGGCGAGGCGCGTCGCTCCGGCAGGGGCACTGGGCGGCTGGCTTGCTTGAGCGTTGCCAGGTCATCCCACAGTTGCTCGAACTGGCGGTAGGCGCGGGCATGCTCGGCAGTCTGCATCCACTGGGCAAAGGCGTCGCGCTCAGCCTTGGACGGTGTGTTGCGGTTGCGGCTGAACCAGCTTGCCGCCTGCGTGTCGACCAGGCTTGGGTCGAATTCGTCGGTAGGGGTCATGGGGACTGCTCCGTGCCGGGCTTACTGTCCAGGTGTTGCTTGCACTGCAGCAGGGCGGCGGCGATGTGTTTCTCGACCATGCTGACGGAAATGTTCATGCGCTTGGCGATCTCGGCCTGGGTCAGGCCCTCGAAGCGATGCAGCATAAGCGCTTGCCGGCGCCGCGGCGAGAGCTCGCCGAGTACCTGGCGCAGTTGTGCCAGCCGCTGCTGGTGCTGCGCGTGATCCAGCGGGTCGTTGCCGGCCTGGGTCTGTTCGTCGACCGAGGCGTCGTCTTCAAGCACGGCGTGGCGAACTTTTTGCCGGCGCCAGTGATCACTGAGCAGGTTGCGCGCTACTTGGAACAGGAAGGCTCGAGGCTGCTCCACCTTCGCCCGCTCACGGTAACCCAGCCATTGGGCGAACACATCCTGGGTCATGTCCGCGGCATCGCTGGCATTGTCCATGCGCTTGCGCAGGAAGTGCAGGATCTCGGCGTAGAAACCACGACAGGTTTCCTGGGCGAAAGGGTCGGGTTTCAGGCGCTGCATGCACGCTTTCCGGGGCTGGCCAGGGGGAAAGGGTGCGGATCTTATCGATAATTATTTACATTTGCAAAGCGCTGCCCGCCGCAGGCTCATTGTCGGTTGTTTCGCTCAGGTGGCACCGCGATCGCCAATTCGGCCAGCCCCAGCGGATGGCTGGATGCGTCGAAAAAGTGCAGCGATGTAGCGGCAAGGTCGGCGAACCGGTCAATGAAATGCTGTTTCTGGTTGATGATGGATGCAGCGTTAAGCGGCCTGACGGCGATCGCCAAATGCTGTGGGCGAGCGTACCGGATAGCGTCGAGCAGGTGCTGGTCGCTGGCATCCAGATGCTGGCCGAACAGGCAAATCCCCTCGTCCTCGCTGGCCAGTTGCCCCAGGCACCAGGACAGGTAGTCCGAGTTGCGGATGGCGCGCTGTTTCTCGTCGCTGCGTGCTTCGTTGACGAACAGCGGCACCTCGCCGGGAATGTTGACGGCGAATCCGTCCAGCAATTCTGCGCATTCGGCGCTGCGTTGGCGGGTAGTGCCGTCTGGTAGCTTGAGCAGGTGCAGGCCGCCATGCAGGTGCATCACCCGGGTGCCTTCGCTGCGGGTGCGGCGCACGTCGAAGAAGCCCTGCTCGTCGAACAGCGCGGCAAAGCCCTGTGGAGCATGTTGCACGGCCCATGGCAGGACCAGGTCGTAGTTGCTGGTGTAGACGCTGCGAAAGCCACGCAAGGCCTGGTTGATCGAGGCCAGGGTAGCCGCCGGCATCAATGGCCACGGCAGGTGCACGGTGCGCACGGCGTGAATCAGCGCTTCCTTGATCGAGTAGTAGCGGTTCAGCGGCGCGGTGGAGTTGATGGCCAGCGCGGCGTTGGCGCGGACGGTGTGGTTGAGGGTACTCAGCAACGGTTCGAACAGCTCTGTGTCGAGCGACTTGAACAGCGCCTGGTCACTGACCGCCAGGCCTTTTTTGCGGCCGGCACGCTGGGCTTCTTCGTACAGCGAGAAATAGCCGAACGGTTTCCACAACGCCCGGCTGGCACCGTTGCCCAGCAACAGGGCGGTGCACGGGTGGCGCTGGTTGAGGTCGGCCCAGGCGGGCAAGTGGGCGTCGAGTGCGGGCATGGGCGGTCCGTTGGGCATGGCTCAAAACGCGGCGACTTTAGCATGCCGGGCCAACGGTGCGGCGCTCGCCGCTCAGGGAGGCCCCGATGGTGCACGGCAACCGTTGATGGCAGAGTGCCTACCGCCTGCGCGCCCGTGCAGGCGACCCAACACAAGGAACTCGTGTGAAATTCAGCAATCTGGCCGCGTTTGCCGGCAGTCTCTTCCTGGCCTCGGGTGCCTGTGCCCAGGACATTTCCACGCTGTATCAAGTTTATGAGCAGAAGGGCTATTCCACGCTGAGCATGGAGGAGCTGCACCAGCCTGTGCAGATCACGGCGGTGGCACTGGGTGTCTCGACCAACCTCAAGGGCGCGCCGATCCTGGCTGCCGGTGATGATGATGGCTATGAACTGGCCCGCCTCAACGGTGCCGACGAGGCTCAGCAAGCGTTGATGAAGGCGATGCGCCCTGGCCAGAAATTCGACGCGCAGTGCGTGCTGCAGTTCACCTCTGGCAGTGACTTCATGGCGTTCGAGCAATGCACGTTCAACTGAACAAGGATGGTTTCATGAAAGGATCTCTTCGCTTCATCACGCTGCTCGGCAGCCTGACTGCATTCAACGCCATGGCCGCCGATTCGGCCCAGGTTGCCTTGTTCACTGCGTTGGCGCAGTGCCAGGCCAGCGCGCAACAGGTGGAGGCGTTCAATCAGCTGGCGGATAGCGGCCAATTGACCTTCACCAAGGACGAAGCCCACAGCCCGTGGGGCGGTGCTGCCTGGCAGGTCACGCCGGCATTGAGCATCAATGGCGTGTCGTCCGCCACCCTGGTGATGACCGACCGCTACAGCTTCTACCTGCAGACCAGCAGCAGCGCGCCGCTGGCCGATGCGGCCAAGCTCGCCAGTGCCCTGAAACTGAAGAAGACCCTCGATACCGACGGCTACGTCGACTATCAGCGAGTGCTCGACAGCAAGGGCACGTTGCGGGTGGTCTCGACCGAGGACAAGGCGCGTGACCTTTACGTCGGCTGCAGCTATCCGCAGGCCTGAGGCCGCTGCGCAATTGCAGGCCCGGATTATTCGGGCCTGCGCTTGGCGAGGGGTTTGCTCGCTGCTGCGGCATCTGCGTCGCGCAATGCTCTAGTCCCTTGCCTCTGCGCGGTCCACTGGCGCTTGCCGATTCCTGTTGCGCCATACCCGATAAGCCCTGATCCCAGCACGCACCGAGCCGAACAGCAGTTTATCCTCCATCTCCCGTGCCATCCCCGAGCGCACCAGCATGCGCAGGAAGGTGCCACGGGCGCGGGCGATGGCGAAGTGGATACCCTGGGCGGTGAGGGTGTCGCGCACCTCGCGCAGGGCGGCGATGCCGCTGACGTCGATACTGGTCACGGCTTCGGCGTCGAACAGCACCGCCTGGGGCTTGTCCACCCCCTGCACGGCGTCGAGCAGGCGCATCTTGAAGTAGTCGGCGTTGAAGAACAGGATCGCGTCGTCGAAGCGATACACCACCAGGCCTGGCACGGTACGGGCGTCCTTGTGCTGGCGCACGTCCACCTGTCCCTCGACACCCGGCAACCAGCCGAGTACCGCGTCGGTCGGCTGGTAGATGCTGTAGAGCAGGCGCAGGATGGCCAGGGTCACGGCAAACACGATGCCCGGCAGCACGCCCAGCCCCAGCACCCCGACCGTGGTCAGCAGGCACAGCCAGAATTCGAAGCGGCTGAGCGTGCGGATGGTCTTGAGCGACTTGATGTCGATCAGCCCCCAGCCGGCCATCAGCAGTACCGCCCCCAGCGCCGCCTGTGGGATCCAGGCCATGGGGGCGGTGAAGAACAGCAGGATCAGGGCAATCACCAGCGCGGCGATGATGCCCACCAGCTGGCTCTTGCCGCCGACCATGTCGTTGACCGCGGTGCGCGAGTCGGCGCCGCTGATGGCGAAGCCCTGGGAAATACCGGCGGCCAGGTTGCTCACCCCGAGGGCGACGAATTCATGGTTGGCGTTGATTGCATAGCCATGCCGGGCGGCAAAGCTGCGGGCGGTGAGCATGGCGCTGCAGAAACTGATGGTGGCGATACCCAGGGCGTCACGCAGGAGGCTCTTGGTTTCCGCCAGGTTGCTTTGTGGCCAGGCCAGCTCCGGGATGCCCGCCGGCACCGGGCCAAGGATCGCCACACCATAACGGTCCAGGCCGAGCAGCCCGGCCAGGGCGGTGAACACCACCACGGTCACCAGCGCGGCCGGCAGGCGCGGGTAACGGCGGGGCAGCCAGATCAGCAATGCCAGCCCGGCCAGGCCGATCGCCAGCGTCAGCCAATGGATCTCGCCCAGCCGCTGCAGGAAGTTGATCAAGCTGAGGATGAAACCGTCGCCCTCGATCTTGAAACCCACGACTTTGGAGAGTTGCCCGGCGAGCAGGCTGAGGCCGATGCCGTTGAGGTAGCCGATCAGGATCGGCCGCGAGAAAAAGCTGGCGATGAAGCCGGCACGCGCCGCCCCGGCGGCGATCAGCATCACGCCCACCAGCACGGTGACGATCACCGACAGCTCGGCGATGCGCTGCGGGTCGCCCATGGCCAAGGGGGCCACAGCACCGCCGATCATCGCGCAGGTGGCGGCATCGGGCCCGACCATCAGTTGCCGCGAACTGCCGATCAAGGCATAGACCATCATCGGCAACACGCAGGCGTACAAGCCGTACTGCGGCGGCAAGCCGACGATCTGGGCGTAGGCGATGGCGATGGGGATCTGGATCGCGGCCACCGAAAGGCCCGCCTGCAGGTCGGCGTGGAACCACTCGCGGCGGTAGTGCAGCAGGTTGGCCAGGCCCGGTAGCCAGCGGGAGAGAAACATGCGCAGTCCTTTGGAAATGTTTCAGAAAGCTTAGGTGTTTTTGCGTGCTGCGAAGCACCGGGCATTGAAGCCAATCGGGCACGGCATGGCCATGGGCCAGATCAATGAATAGTGCGCAAATGCAGGCGGCAGAAACGAAAAAAGGAGCCAAGGCTCCTTTTTACAGCGATGACGTCACTGGAACGCCATGCGGGGAATGCGATGTGGAGCGGGTAGAGGGAATCGAACCCTCAACTAAAGCTTGGGAAGCTTTCGTTTTGCCACTAAACTATACCCGCGTCGGCGCCCGACTTTTTACCATAACCCCCTGCCAATTAATAGCCCAATGTCATAAAAGGCTGTCGGCAGCCTGCTGCCTGCGGGTAAGCCAGGCATGCAGGTGCCGTTGCGCTTAGATGGCCAGTGCATGCTGCCCCTGCGTGTGGGTGTAGCGTTGACGGGGCTCGCGCACGGTCGGCTTGAGGAAACCGAGCATGACCGAGCGGGTATCCTCACTGGCGCTCTTGTGCTCCATGTCGAGGAAGTGGCCGGCTCCGCGGATCACGCTGAAGTGGCTTTGCCCCACATGTTTGCTGAACTGCCGCGCATCTTCGACGGTGGTGTATTCGTCACGGTCGCCGTTGATGAACAGCACCGGGATGTCGATGTTGCGCGCGACCTTCAGCGCCCGCTCCAGGTCGTGATCGAGCACTTGGTTGATGTGGAAATGCATCTGCGCGTACTCGTGGCTGTCCAGGCTGCTGACATGCCGGTAATTGAAGCGCTTGAACAGCGACGGCAGGTATTTGCCGATGGTGTCGTTGACCAGGTTGCCCACCTGGTAACGATCGCAGGCGGCCAGGAACTGGCAACCACGCTCCAGGTAGTCGCGCATCGGCTCGTTGATCACCGGCGAGAACGAACTGACGATGGCCTTCTTCACCAACCGTGGCTGGTGCGCCAGCGCCAGCAGGGCGCAGGCACCGCCCCAGGAGAACGACATCACGTGGTCGGCGTGGAAGTGCTCGATCAGCTCAAGGAGGATGTGCGACTCGGTCTCCTTGGTGATCAGCCGTTCCTGGCGGTTGTGGGGCTTGGACTTGCCGGCATAGGGCTGGTCGTACAGCACCACGTTGAATTGCGGGTGCAGGCTGCGCACTGTCTGTGCAAAGGACGCCGTGGTGGCCAATGATCCATTGATCAGGATGATGGTCTTTTCGGCGCCTTCCGCGCGATGGAACTCCGTGTAAACCCGGTACTGACCTTGGATATCAAGTACAGCAATTTCTGGCCTCATGTCATCGACTCCTGGCGCAAAAAAGGGTATTCGCGTCACCTGTTGGTCTGCGTGGCTGGTTCGTGAACTCGCGTTCGAATCAACCGCGCAGGCCGTTAGGGTGCACGTGCTTTATGACAGGTAGGCATTTGCCTGGAAGAAAACCGGTGGGCCCTTGTGTCGATCCCTGACGCGTGTGTCGACGGTATTGTTGTAGCGGGCGATTTACCGTGCCCCAAGGTGTCGAGACCCTGGGTGGCCGGCAAAAAGGTGTCTTGGACTGCGTTTGTGACCGGCGAGTCACGGGCAGACCGACAAGTTGGCAGTCAAGCAGCGCAGGGCCGATCGCGCAAGTGAGTTTCGGGGGATATTTTGCAGCAAACCGCTGGGCGGTCGGTGTAGTGGAAAAGTGCCGGGGCTACCCAATCGTTTGCGCGAAAAACGCCTGCGCAGAGCCTTCGCAGCCGCTCAGAAACAGGCGATTTCTGCGGCCGAAAGGTCCCGGTACTGGCCCGGCAACAAGGCCGGATCCAGCGCGATCATCCCCATGCTTTCCCGGTGCAGCCCCAGTACCTTGTTCTGGAAGTGGCCGAACATGCGCTTGACCTGGTGATAGCGGCCTTCGACGATCGAAAGCCGCGCTTCGCGGGGGCCGAGAATATCCAGCTGCGCAGGCTGGGTGGTGAGGTCTTCGAAGGCGAAATAGAAGCCTTGGCGAAACTTCTCGACGTAGTGGGCGCCGATCTCGTCTTCGGTCTGTACGTGGTAAACCTTGGCCAGCTTGGTCTGTGGCTGGGTCAGGCGGCGCGACCACTGGCCGTCGTTGGTCAGGATCAGCAGGCCGGTGGTGTTGTAGTCCAGGCGCCCAGCAATGTGCAGGTCGTCGCGCCATGCGGGCGGCAGCAGGTCGAGCACGGTGCGGTGCTGCGGGTCGCTGGTGGCGCTGACGCAGCCCATGGGCTTGTGCAGCATCAGGTAGCGCGCCGGGCGGCCGGCCTGCAGCAGTTGTTCGTCCACCTCGACACGGCTGAACTCGCGTACCTCGTGCAGCGGGTCGGCGGTGATCACGCCATCCACGCGCACACGCCGCTGCACCAGCAGCAGGCGCACTTGCTGGCGGTTGAAGCAGGGCAGGTTGGCGAGGAAACGGTCGAGGCGCATGGCGGCAGGTCGCGGCAGATCGGCGCGCAGTCTAGCGAATCGCGGGCGATTGCGCTGCCTTGAGTTGCTCGTCCACTTTCGCGCACTGCGGGCACAGGCAGGCCTGGTTGCGCAGTTCGGCAGGCAGGGCTTCGATGATGGCCGGGTCGATGCTCACCGCGAAGCACCAGCACCCTTGGGTGGCGCTGGCCGGGTTGGCCAGGCCGCACTGGTTGGCGGCGCCGCAGGCAGGGCAGTGCAGGTTACTGGTCATGGTCGGGTCCGGGCATCTGGCTGCAGACGCGGTTGCGTCCGCCTTGTTTGGCACGATAAAGCGCGTGGTCGGCGCGGCTCAGCAGGCTGTGCAGGGTGTCGTCGCGCTGCAGGCCGGCGAGGCCGATGCTGACGGTAAGGCGCAGCGGTTTGTCGGCATAACTGAAGATCAGTTGCTCGGTGCGCCGGCGGATCTTTTCGGCCACTTCGACGGCCTGGCGCCCTTCGGTTTCGCGCAGCAGCACGATGAACTCCTCGCCGCCCCAGCGGCAGAGTATATCGGACTGTCGCAGGCTGCCCTGCAGCACGTTGGCGAACTGGCGCAGCACTTCGTCGCCGGCCAGGTGGCCGTGGGTGTCGTTGAGTGCCTTGAAGTGGTCGAGGTCGATCAACAGGGCGACCAGCGGTGCACTGATGCGTTGCGCCTCGACCAGTGCCTGGCCGGCCAGCAGGTCGAAGCTGCGCCGGTTGGGCAGGCCGGTGAGGCTGTCGAGGGTGGCCAGGGCCTCGGCGTTGTCCTGATGGCGCTTGATCATGGCGTTGAGCAGCGACAGCACCACCAAAGTGATCATGGCGCAGATCGCCAGGTTCAGGTACAGCGACTGGCGGATGCGGTCCAGGGCACTGGTCTCGCGCTTGTCCACCAGCAGGTACCAGTCCAGTTCGGGCAGCGCGCGCACGTTCAGGAAGTGGCTGTGGCCGTCGTTGTCGTAATACTCGTGGCTACCAGCGGCAGGGGTCGGCATGCGCGCCAGCAGGTCCCGCCACTGGCTGCTGTCACTCAGCTGCTGCCCTGCGCGAAGGCCATGGGGGCCGCCGTCAGAACCGGTCAGCAGCACCTTGCCCTGGGCATCGGTGAACAGCACCGAACGATGGTAGCGGCGCTGGTAGTCATCGATCAGGCGCACCACCGACTCGACGCTCAACCCCACGCCCACGGCACCGATGAAGCGCTGCTGGTAGTCGAGCACTCGGTAGTTGATGAAAACCGTGAGCTTGTCCTGGTTGGCCATGTCCACGTCGACATTGATCTCGTAGGGCACGCTGGCCTCGCGCAGGCGGAAGTACCAGGCATCGCGCCAGGCATCGGCCTTGACCTGCTTGAGTACACCTTTGGCCTGGTAATAGGTGCGGCTGCGCTCGGCGACCAGGAAACTGGTGAAGGTGCCCTGGCTGCCCATCACCTCGCCCAGGTAGCGGGTGATGCGGGTGGGGTCCTGTTCGCCGCCCAGCAGCCAGTCCCGCAGGAAGGTGTCCTGAGCCATCATCGACGAGATCAGCACCGGGCGGATCAGGTCTTTCTGGATTTCCGAATAGACGGTGTCGGAGGTCAGCGGCAGCTCGGTGTTGACGATGCCGTCGCGGATTGCCCCGCGCGAGGCGTAGTAGCTCAGCAGCGAGGTGGCGAGGAAGCCGCAGCCCAGCAACAGCAGCAGGGTGAAGATCAGCGAGCGTTGCGAGAACAGGGCGGAAGGCGAGGGCATGATCGTCCCGTGATGTGTGCCGGTGGCGACATTCTAGTGAGATGACCGAAAAATGACTGCATGTTTTTCAGGGTTATAGGGGATGTTTCAATTTGTTGCAGAAATGGCACTGAACCCTGGCCGGACTGTCTTATGCAGTGTCGATCAACGCATCGTCGTCGACGCTCGCCAGCGCCGCTGTGTCGGGCACCCCTGCGGTCCAGGAGGCCGCCATGTACCCACGAATCCTGATCATTGTCCTGCTCGGACTGCTGACTTCTGCCTGCGCCCCCTACTACGAGAGCGACGGCTACTACCGCAGTGACTACTACACCAGCGACCGCTACGTGTACCCCGGCTATTACCGCCAGGACCGCTACTATGTAGCCCCGCAACCGCGCTACTACTACCAGCCAGCACCGCGCTACTACCGTCCGGCGCCGGTGCCGCAGTACCGGCCCTATCCGGCACCTGGCATGCAGCCGAGCTGGCACGGCAACCCGCGCAACGACTATGGCAACCGCCAGCGGTATGACTATGGGCGGGACCGGGATCGGCAGGACTACCGCAACGACAACCGTGGCGGCCGAGGGGATCGCTGGCATTCCAATGGGCAGGGCCATGGTGACCGCGGCCCGGACGGCGGGCGGGGTGGGGATCGCAACTGGCAGCGTTGAGGACCAATGGGCCATCACAGGGCAAGCCGGCAGGCCGTACCGACTTGCCCTGTGATGCTTCTACGCTAGATCGGCCAGCGGGTGCCGTCCCTCCCAGGCCTTGCTGAAATGCGCCGCCACCACCGCCGCGGGCACCTGCGCCACGTCCGGCCAGTGCCAGTGCGGCGTGTTGTCCTTGTCCAGCAATCTGGCCCGTACCCCTTCGCTGAACTCGGGGTGACGGCAACAGTTGAGGCTCAGGGTGTATTCCATCTGGAACACCTGCGCCAGCGACAGGTGGCGGGCCCGGCGGATCTGCTCCCACACCAGGTGCGCGGTCAGCGGGCAGCCCTCGTGCAGGCGCTGACCTGCTGCGGCCAGCAACGGGTCGGCATGCCGGGCCAGGCCGGCCAGCGCACGCCAGGCCGCTACCGGGTCGGCCACATCGAGTACTTCGTCGATCACTGCCCGGCGCGCCAGCCATTGGCCCTCGGGCAGTTCGGCGCAGGCCCGGTGCTGTTCGGCCTTGAGCAGGCTGTTGAGCTGCAGGTCGGTCTGTTCCTGCCAGTTCAGTTGCAGCAGCTCCTCCACCAGCGCTTCTTGTTGATGCTCGCCAAAGAAACGGTCGGCCAGACCCAGGTCCAGGGCGTCACGGGCATTGATTGGCGCGCCGGTGAGGCCGAGGAACAGGCCGAGCTTGCCGGGCAGGCGCGAAAGGAACCAGCTGGCGCCAACGTCCGGATACAGGCCGATGCTGATCTCGGGCATGGCCAGGCGGCTGCTGGGGGTGACGATGCGCACCGCCGCGCCCTGCAGCAGCCCCATGCCACCACCGAGCACATGGCCATGGCCCCAGCACAGCAGGGGCTTGGGGTAGGTGTGCAGGCGGTGGTCGAGGCGGTATTCGCTGGCGAAGAACGTGGCGGCCAGCGGCGGTATGCTGCCGGGATGCTCGCGGCAGGCTTGTACCAGCGCACGCACGTCGCCCCCGGCACAGAAGGCTTTGGGCCCATTGCCGCGCAGCACTACGCAGACGATGCCGGGATCGTGGGCCCAGGCGTGCAGGCGCTCGTCGAGCACCTCGATCATCGGCAGGGTCAGCGCATTGAGCGCCTTGGGTGCATCCAGGGTGGCGATGCCGATGCGGGCGCCATCGGCGCCGGTGAGTACCTCGCATTGAATGGACATGGACTACCTCGCGCAAGTCATCCCACCAGTATGGCCCGCGCTGCTGAAGCTGCCGGTCGTCGGTCGGATCGATTGACAAGCCGGCGCGGCTTTCCTAGTGTCGCGCCACTTTGCTTCTGGATGGCCCCATGACCGACGATGACCGCATCAAACTCGAACCCAGCTGGAAGGCCGCGTTGCGCGCCGAGTTCGACCAGCCCTACATGCACCAGCTGCGTGAGTTCCTGCAGGGTGAATACGCCGCCGGCAAGGAGATCTACCCGCCGGGGCCGCTGATCTTCAATGCGTTGAACTCAACGCCGCTGGAGCAGGTGAAGGTGGTGATCCTCGGCCAGGACCCGTACCACGGCCCCGGCCAGGCCCATGGCCTGTGCTTCTCGGTGCAGCCGGGCGTGCCTACGCCGCCGTCGCTGGTCAACATCTACAAGGAGCTGCAACGCGACCTCAACCTGCCGATCCCCAACCACGGCTACTTGCAGAGCTGGGCCGAGCAGGGGGTGCTGCTGCTCAACACCACCATGACCGTGGAGCGGGCCAATGCCGCCTCGCATGCCAAGAAGGGCTGGGAGTTCTTTACCGACCGGGTCATCCAGGTGGTCAGCGAGCAGTGCCCGAACGTGGTGTTCCTGCTGTGGGGCGCGCATGCCCAGAGCAAGCAGAAGCTGATCGACGCCAGCAAGCACCTGGTGCTCAAGTCGGTGCACCCGTCGCCGTTGTCGGCCTATCGCGGGTTCTTCGGCTGCGGGCATTTCAGCCGGGCCAACGGCTTCCTCGAGCAACGCGGGATGGCGCCGATCAACTGGGCGTTGCCGCCGCTCTGATCGATCGCGTCGCCTGCTTCGCGGGTAAACCCGCTCCCACAGGGATCGCGCAAATTCCGAAGACTGCGCAGTACCTGTGGGAGCGGGTTTACCCGCGAAAAGGCCAGCAGATTATTCCTGGCTGGCGTTCCAGCGCCTGAACAACGGCTCGGCCAGGAACAGCACGAACAACAAGCGCATTACCTGCAACGCCGTCACCAGCGGCACCGACAGTTGCAGGGTCTCGGCCGTCAGGCTCATCTCGGCAATCCCCCCCGGCATCATCCCCAAGGTCAGCGAGCGCAGGTCCAGGTGGGTGAGCAGGCTCAACCCCCAGGCCGCACCTGCGGCAACCAGCATGCACAGTGCCGTGGCCAGCAGGGTGCGGCCGAGAAACGACGGCGCCCGGCGGAAAAATGCACGGTTGAAGTGGCAGGCCAGGCCGCTGCCGATCAGCCACTGGCCGATCTGGCTGGCGCCATTGGGCAGGCCGATCTGCAGGTTGCCGGCCAGGCTCACGCTCGCCGCCACCAGCAACGGCCCGAACAACCACGGGTTGGGCTGGCGCAGCCGTTGCCAGATCAACGCGACCACCACGGCCAGCGGTGCGATCAGGGCCAGCCAGCCCCAGCTGACGCTACCGGCGTGGTTCAGCGCCACCCCATCACCGAGCAACAGCTTGAACAGCGCCGGCACGCACAGCACCACCGCCAGCACCCGTAAGCTTTGAGCGGCGGCCACCTGGCTGAGTACTGCGCCATTGCGCGCGCCAAGGTTGACCATCTCCCCCGAGCCGCCCGGCATGCTGGCAAAAAACGCCGTGGCGCGGTCCTCGCCGGTACGCCGCAGCAGCCACACGCTGATCACGCTGGACAGCGTGGTAATTACCGCGCCGAAGAAGATCAGCGCGAAGTGCTCGGCAACCTGCTCGATCACCGCCGGGGTGAAGTGCAGGCCGATGCCGATACCGATGATCCACTGCCCGCACTTGCGGCCATTGGGGATTTCGCTCAACTGCCAGGGGGTCAGGCAGCGCACCAGGATGATCGCCAGCAACGCGCCGACCATCCATGGCAAAGGCCAGCCGACCTTGCTGGCGGCAAAACCGCCAGCAAGACCGACCAGCCCGGTGGCCCAGAACAGGGGGAGACCGCGGTCAGGCATCCGCCATCGCCCGGCGCTGTTGGGCGCGTTTGCGCCAGATGCGCAGCAGCGGCAGGGTCAGCATCAACACCGTCAGCACCCAGACCGACATGCTGATCGGGCTCGACCAGAGGATGCCCAGCTCGCCGTTGGAGATCGACAGCGCGCGGCGCAGGTTCTGTTCCATCAGCCCGCCGAGGATGAAGCCCAGCAGGATCGGCGACAGCGGGAAGTCCAGCTTGCGCAGGATGTAGCCCATGATGCCGATGCCGACCATCAGGAACAGGTCGAAGGTGGTCGCATGCACCGCGTACACGCCGATCGCGGTGATGATCGCGATCACCGGCACGAGCGCCCAGTTCGGTACGGCGAGGATGCGGGTAAAGATGCGAATCATCGGGATGTTCAGGATCACCAGCATGATGTTGGCGATGAACAGCGAGGCGATCAGGCCCCAGACGATGTCCGGCTGCTGTTCGAACAGCAGCGGGCCCGGGGTGATGTTGTACAGGGTCAGCGCGCCGATCATCACGGCAGTGGTGCCCGAACCCGGTACGCCCAGGGTCAGCATCGGTACCAGGGCGCCACAGCAGGAGGCGCCGATGGCGGTTTCCGGGGCGGCCAGGCCACGGGCGTCGCCCTTGCCGAACTTGCCTTTTTCACCCGCCATGCGTTTTTCGGTCATGTACGCCACGGCACTGGCCAGGGTCGCGCCGGCACCCGGCAGTACGCCCATGAAGAAGCCCAGCAGGCCGCAGCGGATGTTCACGGCGAACACCGACGCCGCTTCCTTGAGGTTGAACAGCATGCGCCCGGTGGCCTTGACCGCCACGTGGCCATGGTGGGTCTTCTCCAGCAGCAGGAGGATCTCGCTGATCGAGAACAGCCCCAGCACCAGCACCACGAACTGGATGCCGTCGGCCAGGTGCACGCTGTCGCCGGTGAAGCGGTACACGCCACTGTTGGCGTCGATACCCACCGCCGACAGGAACAGGCCGATCAGCGCGGCGATGAAGGTCTTCAACGGCTTGTCGCCGGCCATGCCGCCGAGGGCGACGATGGCGAACACCATCAGCACGAAGTACTCCGCCGGGCCGAAGGCGATCGCCCATTTCGCCAGCAGCGGAGCGAACAGCACCATGCCGCAGGTGGCGATGAAGGCGCCGATGAACGAACTCCAGGCCGACAACGACAGCGCCACACCGGCCAGGCCCTGGCGGGCCATGGGGTAGCCGTCGAGGGTGGTCATCACGGTGGAGGCTTCACCGGGGATGTTCAGCAGGATCGAACTGATGCGCCCGCCGTATTCGCAGCCCAGATAAACGGCGGCCAGCAGGATCAACGCCGACTCCGGCGGCAGGCCGAGGGCGAAGGCGATGGGGATCAGCAGGGCCACGCCGTTGATCGGGCCCAGGCCCGGCAGCAGGCCGACCACGGTGCCGATCAGGGTGCCGGTGAGGGCGGTGACCAGGTTGTACGGGCTCAGCGCGACGCCGAAGCCCTGGCCGAGATAGCTCAAGGTATCCATGTGTCAGTTCTCCAGTACGCTCAGCAGGCCAAGGGGCAGGGGCACGTCCATCACGCGGTCGAACAGCCAGTACAGCAGCAGGCTCATGCCCACCACCACGATGGCGCTGTGCAGCCAGCGGCCGCCGTACAGGCGGGCCATGGGGATGCCCACCAGCACGGCGCTGAGGATGAAGCCCAGGGCCTCGAAGGTGCTGGCGAAGACGATCAGCAGGCCGACACAGGCGGCGATCTTGATCAGGGTTTCGCGGTCCAGTTCAGGCTCGTCGTCCTTGCGTACGATGGGCGTGGGGCGGATGGCCAGGTACAGCAGGCCTAGGCCCATCAGGCCGAGCATCAGCAGCGGGTAGGCGCGCGGGCCCACCGGTTCATAGGAAAACGCGGCCTGGTAGGGCCAGGCCATCACGGCCAGGGCGGCGCACACCGCCAGCAGGACCAGGGCGAAGAGGCGTTGCAGGATCATGGGAGAATCCTCGGTAATGTTCGACACGGCGCGGCCCCTTGTAGGAGCGGCCTTGTGTCGCGAAAGGGCTGCGCAGCAGCCCCAGCGATTCATGCGTTGATGCTCAGAACCTGGGGCCGCTTCGCAGCCCTTTCGCGACACAAGGCCGCTCCTACAGAGGGAGCTGTGTTAGTGGCTTACTGGATCAGCCCGAACTCACGGGCCAGCGCCTTGTAATCGGCCACCTGCTTCTTCACATAGCCGTCCAGCTCTTCGCCGGTCATGGCGAACGGGAACAGCTCGCGCTGGTCGCGCAGCTTGGCGAAGTCTTCCGAGGCGAGCATCTTGTCGAACGAGGCTTTCCACCAGGCGTAGTCTTCGTCGCTGACCTTCGGCCCCAGGTAGAAACCGCGTACCACCGGCCAGACGATGTCGTAGCCCTGCTCCTTGGCGGTGGGGATGTCTTTCATTTCCGGCTCGTCCAGGCGCTTCTCGGAGAACACCGCGAGGATGCGCATGTTGCCGCTCTGGATGTGCGGCATGGAGTCGGAGATATCGGTGGAGCCGACCTGGATATGGCCGCCGAGCAGCGCGGTGGCGATTTCGCCGCCGCCTTCCAGGGCCACGTAGCGCAGGTCGCGCGGGTTGATGCCAGCGGCCTTGGCGATCAAGGCGGTCTGCATCCAGTCCTGGCTGCCGACGGTGCCGCCGGAGCCGATCACCACCTTGCTCGGGTCTTTTTTCAGGGCCGCGACCAGGTCATCGAGGGTCTTGTAGGGCGAGTCGCTCTTCACCGCGATGGCGCCATAGCTGGTGCCCACGGCTGCCAGCCATTTCACCGCGTTCTCGTCAAAACGGCCGAACTTGCCCTGGGCCAGGTTCAGCAGCGAGCCGCTGGACCAGGCCACCAGGGTGCCGGCGTCGCCTGGCCGCTGGGCAACCACGGCGTTATAGGCCACCGCGCCGACACCGCCGGGCATGTAGGTCACGCGCATCGGTTTGCTGAGGATCTTTTCCTCCACCAGGGCGCTCTGCACCAGCTTGCAGGTCAGGTCGAAACCGCCGCCGGGCGAAGCCGGGGCGATGCATTCGGGGCGTTTCGGTTCGGCGGCCAGGGCATTGCCGGCCAGCAGCAGGCAGCCGGTTGCGAGGGCGAGGCGGCGCAGTGAAAAGGTCATCGTCTATCTCCGTGAGCTTTGTTGTTATGAGTTACCACAGAGCTACGCTGTAGCTCACCAGCAGCCGTACCTCGTCCGCGTCGCGGGCGAAGTTGGAGCGGAAGGTGGCGTTGCGCAGGCGTACGGCGACGTTTTTCAACGGGCCGCTTTGTACCACGTACTTGAGTTCGGTGTTGCGTTCCCACTCCTTGCCCTCGCCACCGGCGGCGCGGCTGACGTTGTCGCCGTTGATGTAACGGGTCATGAAGGTCAACCCGGGCACGCCCAGGGCTGCGAAGTTGTAGTCGTAGCGTGCCTGCCAGGAGCGCTCGTCGGCGCCGGCGAAGTCGTTGATCTGCACGAAGTTGACGAGGTAGGGGTCGGCGCCGTCGACATAGGGGAAGGCGCTGTCGCCGCTCAGTTGCTGCCAGCCGGCGCTGAACTTGTGCCCGCCCAGGCCATAGCCGAGCATGCCGCTGAAGGTGGTGTTGTCGATGCGCCCGGCCTTGGCCTGGCCGGCTTCGTCGCTCACCGCCAGGCGCAGGTCGGCGCTGAAGGTGCCCGGGCCCCAGGGCTGGGTGGCGAGCATGCCGATGAAGTGCTGGCGGTAGATATCGTCCAGCTGGGCGAAGTGGTAGCTGCCGGTGATGCGGTCGGTGAACTTGTAGTCCAGGCCTGCCAGGTCGAGGTTGTCGGCGCTGAAGCTGCCGCCGAAGCGGCCGTTCTTGTTGTTCAGCGCCAGGTCTTCCCAGTTGGTGTCGTTGCGGTCCTTGGCCTTGTCCAGGCGCCCGCCGGTGAAGGTCAGGCCCTTGATCTCGTTGGAGGTGACCAGGCCACCTTCGAAGGTCTGCGGCAGGATGCGCCCGTCGTTGGGCTGCAGGGTGGGCAGTTCTGGGATCAGAGTGCCGATTTTCAGTTCGGTCTTGGACACCTTCACCTTGCCGGTCAGGCCGAGCTTGGAGTACTCGTCGGCCGCCTTGCCGTCGTCATGGGTGGGCAGCAGGCCGGTGTCGGTGCGGTCGGGGCTGGAGTCGAGCTTCACGCCAAGCATGCCCAGGGCATCCAGGCCAAAGCCCACGGTGCCTTCGGTGTAACCGGATTCGAAGTTGAGCATGAAGCCCTGGGCCCATTCGTCGCGCTTGGATTGCTGCGCGCTGGTGCCGTCGCGAAAGTCGCGGTTGAAGTACATGTTGCGGGTTTCGAAGGTGGCGGTGCTGTCTTCGAAGAAGGCGGCCTGGCTCAGGGGCGCGACACCGGCAAGGGCGACGGCGCTGGCGAGGGCGCATGGGCGGGCGGCGAACGAACGGGAAGGCGCGAACGCCTGCGGCTGCATGGACAGCATCGTCGGTGACTCCAATTATTGTTCTTATTAATTGCACCTTGCTGGTGCTTTTGGCGGCGCGCGGGGCGACCGTGGTGCGATGCTAGGCAATCAACCTTTCGCTAACCTTTCAGCGTGAAAGGTTTGCTGCTGGGGCTTCACAGGCCCGGTGACGGCGGTACACTCCGCGCAAAAATCCGCGCAAAAAGCCCTGCCCGGGCTGGGAGAATCCGATGCGTGTGCTGCTGGTCGAAGACCACCTGCAACTGGCCGAAAGCGTGGCCCAGGCCCTCAAGAGCCAGGGGCTGACCGTGGATGTGCTGCACGACGGCGTGGCCGCCGACCTGGCGTTGGCCAGCGAGGACTACGCTGTGGCGGTGCTCGATGTCGGCCTGCCGCGCATGGATGGCTTCGAGGTGCTGGCGCGCCTGCGTGGGCGCGGCAAGACCGTGCCGGTGCTGATGCTCACCGCGCGCAGCGATGTGAAGGACCGGGTGCACGGCCTTAACCTGGGCGCCGACGATTACCTGGCAAAACCTTTCGAACTGACCGAGCTTGAGGCGCGGGTCAAGGCGTTGCTGCGCCGCAGCGTGCTTGGCGGTGAGCGCCAGCAGCGTTGTGGCCCGCTGGTCTATGACCTCGATACCCGGCGGTTTTCCCTCGAAAACGAGCCACTGACGCTCACCCAGCGCGAGCAGAGCGTGCTCGAAGCCTTGATCGCCCGCCCGGGCCGGGTGATGAGCAAGGAGCAGCTGGCGGCTCAGGTCTTTGGCCTGGACGAAGAGGCCAGCCCCGATGCCATCGAGATTTATATCCACCGGCTACGCAAGAAGCTCGATGGTCAGCCGGTGGCAATCGTCACCTTCCGTGGCCTGGGCTACCTGCTTGAGCACCGCGATGCGTGACAACGGCAGCCTGCGCGGGCGCCTGCTGGGCAACCTGGCACTGCTGCTGGTGGTGCTGATGCTGGCCAGCGGCCTGAGCGCCTACTGGAATGGCCGTGAAGCCGCCGACACCGCCTATGACCGAACCTTGCTGGCTTCGGCGCGAACCATTGCCGCCGGGCTCTCGCAACGCGACGGCACGCTCAGCGCCGATGTGCCCTACGTGGCCCTTGATACCTTCGCCTACGACAGCGCCGGGCGCATCTACTACCAGGTGCTGGACATTCACCAGAAGCTGATCTCGGGTTATGAAAACCTGCCGCCGCCGCCACCGGGTACGCCGCGCACCGACGACTACCCGGCCTTGGCGCGTTTCTACGACGCCACGTACCAGGGCCAGGATGTGCGGGTAGTCAGCCTGCTCAAGGCGGTCAGCGAACCGAACATGAATGGCATGGCCGAGATCCGCGTGGCCGAAACCGAAGAGGCGCGGGTACGCATGGCCCGCGGCCTGATGGCCGACACCCTGCTGCGCCTGGGCATGCTGGCGCTGGGCGCGCTGGTGCTGGTGTGGTTCGCGGTCAGCGCCGCGCTGCGCCCACT
Source organism: Pseudomonas sichuanensis (assembly GCF_003231305.1). Taxonomy (GTDB): domain Bacteria; phylum Pseudomonadota; class Gammaproteobacteria; order Pseudomonadales; family Pseudomonadaceae; genus Aquipseudomonas; species Aquipseudomonas sichuanensis. Next base: position 86,198 of record NZ_QKVM01000018.1, read on the forward strand.
GGAACGCCTGCGTGGCGCGGTGGAAGAGCGCCAGCCGGACGACCTGCGGGCCTTGCCGGTGGTGCAGGTGCAGCGCGAACTCGGGCCGCTGGTGCGTGCGCTCAACCACTTCACCGAGCGCTTGCGTGGGCAGTTCGAGCGCCAGGCGCAGTTCATCGCCGATGCCGCCCATGAGTTGCGCACTCCGCTGGCGGCGCTCAAGGCGCGGGTCGAACTGGGCCTGCGCTCGAAGAATCCCGAAGAGTGGCGCCAGACCTTGGACGCCGCCGCCCAAGGCACCGACCGCCTGACCCATCTGGCCAACCAGTTGCTGTCGCTGGCACGGGTGGAAAACGGCGCACGGGCCATCGCCGAAGGCGGCGCCCAGCGCCTGGACTTGAGCCAGTTGGCCCGTGATCTGGGCATGGCCATGGCCCCCCTGGCCCATGCCCGCGGCGTGTCGCTGGCGCTGGAAGCCGAGGCGCCGGTATGGCTCAAGGGCGAGCCGACCTTGCTCAACGAGTTGCTCAGCAACCTGGTGGATAACGCCCTGGCCCACACACCGGCGGGTGGCGATGTGATCCTGCGGGTGCTGGCACCGGCGGTGCTGGAGGTCGAGGACGATGGGCCGGGGATTCCCGAGGAGGAGCGCGAGCGAGTGTTCGAGCGCTTCTACCGGCGCAGCGCGCAGGGCAGCGGGCTGGGCTTGGCCATCGTCGGCGAAATCTGCAGGGCGCACCTGGCGCAGATCAGCCTGCATGATGGCGAGCGGGGCGGGTTGAAGGTGCGGGTGAGTTTTATCGCCGATTAGTAGGCGTTGGTAATCCTATCGCGGGGCAAGCCCGCTCCCACGCAGGATGTTGTTGGCGTGGGAGCGGCGGTGCGCCGATGCGACTTGCCCCGCGATGCGGTTGATTCAGCGCAACATGTTCCGCGCTTCCAGCAGATCATCGACGTTCAGCTCGGTCCCGTAGGGCAGGCCCAGGTGCCGGTAGGCGGGCAGCGCCGCCAGCGGCCGGCTGCGCCCGCGCTGGCTGATGCAGCGGGCGACCTGCACCACATCGATGTAGTCGACCTGGTCGGTGCGCCGGTCCAGGTCCTGGACCTGGCCTGGCAGCTTGACCAACTGCTCGGGGAATTCCCAGGCACTGAGGATCTTGTCACCCAAGGCTGGCTGGATCTGCTCGATCACGTAATGCAGGCACACCGGGTCCGAGAGCAGTTCGTTGTGCTCCTGGGCATAGATCAGCACCGGCAGTGCGCCGATCTGGTGAACTAGGCCGCCAAGCGCGGCCTGGTCGGGTTTGAGCTGGGTGTAGCGGCGGCACAGTTCATAACTGATACCTGCGACTTCAAGGCTGTTGGCCCAGATATCGCGCAGTTTCTGTTCGACCGCCGGGGCGCGGGCATGGAAGATCTGCTCGATCACCAGGCCAATGGCCAGGTTACAGCTGTAGTTGATGCCCAGGCGGGTGATGGCGGTGTGCAGGTCGGTGACTTCAACCGCGGCGCGCAGCAGTGGGCTGTTGACCACCTTGATCAGGCGCGCCGACAGGGCGGCGTCGCGGCCGATCACCTTGCTCAGGGCCGAGACGCTGATTTCGCTGTCCTCGGCGGCTTCGCGGATGCTCAGGGCGACTTCCGGAAGCGTCGGCAGGACGAGGTCGTCGTTGTCGATGGCAGTGAGCAATTGCGCTTGGACCATCTCGGCCAGCTTGTTCATGGACTTCTCTACGGCAAAGGTGATGCGGCCCCGCCGCGTGGGCGGGGCGGGCTGGTCAGCGTTGGATTTCCCGGTCGCGGTCCAGTTCGTAAGGCAGGTCGAGCAGCGCCAGGCGCGGGCCTTCGAGGCTGCCCAGGTGCAGGTTGTCGTCGGCCACTGCGTCGGCGCTGAGCACGGCCAGCAGCTCGACGCCGTTGCCCGCACTGGCGGCGATCACCACTTCACCAACCGACGAGCCGTGGGTGGGCGAGAAGATCTCGGCGCCTGGCGCCGGCACGTCGGCCTGGTCGAGCGCGAGGCGGTACTGGCGGCGCTTGAGCTTGCCCAGGTACTGCATGCGGGCGACGATTTCCTGGCCCGTGTAGCAGCCTTTCTTGAAGCTCACGCCATCGACTGCCTGCAGGTTGATCATCTGCGGGATGAACAGTTCGCGGGTCGGGCCCATGACCTGGCCGATGCCGGCGCGGATCTGGCCCAGCAGCCAGTCGTTCAGCGTGCCCTCGGGCAGGTTGGCGGCGAGTGTTTCGCGCACTGCCGTGGCCTGTTCGGCGGGCGCCCACAACTCCACCCGGCCAGCCGAGACACGCAGGGCGATCAGGTTGTCATGACGCACGGTGGCACCAGCGGCTTGTGGCACGTTCATGCCCAGGGCCTGCAGGGCAGCTTCGCCGTGCTGCAGGCCAAAGCGTGCCCAGGCAGCGCTTTCGTCGCTCAGGGTGGCCTTGGAGAACACGGCGTACTTTTTCAGGTCGGCCATTTGCGCGTCGAGCAGTTCGCTGGCCATCGCCAGCAGGTAGCCATTGCCTTGCGGGAGGATGCGGAAGCTCGACTGCATCCGGCCCTTGACCATGCAGCGCGCGCCGAGGCCGGCGTGCTCATCGCTGAGGTAGTTGAGGTTGCAGGTCAGTTGGCCTTGCAGGAACTTGCCGGCGTCGGACCCGCGCACGGCGAGGATGCCCTCGTGGGCGAGCGTACAGAAAAAAGCGGAATCGGCCATGGGTCATCGCGGTAGCTAGAGACTGGCGGCCATCATAGAACGCCAGTAACAAAATAGGTAGGTGACTAGACCAACGCCCGGTGTCGCTTCGTGCGCCGCACGGTATACTGCCCGACCATTCGAGGAGGGCCCCATGGTCGAACAAACTGAACTCAACCGGCTTTTCTGGCACAGCCGCCGTGGCATGCTGGAACTGGACGTGCTGCTGGTACCTTTCACCCAGGAGGTCTACCCCAGCCTGAGCGAAGCCGACCGTGAACTCTACGTGCGCCTGCTGAGCTGCGAAGACCAGGACATGTTCGGCTGGTTCATGGAGCGCAACGAGTCCGAAGACCCGGAGCTGCAGCGCATGGTCCGTATCATCCTGGACCGTGTCCAGCCCAAGTGACCGTTTCGAGTGCCGTTGGCAGGGCTCACGCCTGCTGCTGACGGCCTACCTCGCCAGCCAGGCGCTGGCGATCATCACCCTGGCCGTCATCGCACTGCCGTTGTGGCTGCGCGGCCTGGTGTTCTTCGCTTGCCTGGCGCATGCCTGCTGGGCCATTCCCCGCCGTATCCTGCTCACGCACCCCGATGCGATCACCGGCTTGCGCCGCGACCCGCGTGGCTGGCGTTTGTACAGCCGTGCCCGTGGCTGGCAGGCGGTGCGGTTGTGCCGCGACAGCATTGCCCGGCCAGGTTTCGTGGTGTTGCGCTTCGTGCGCAAGGGCCGCTGGCTCGGTGAGAGCCAGTGCATCGTGAGGGATGCACTGGCCCCTGAGGCGCATCGGCGCTTGCGCGTGCGGCTGAAGTTCAGCCGGCGAAGGTGGGCGGCTGCAGGATAGTGTCGTGGGCCTCGGGCAACATGCCCGGGTAGTCGAGGGTGTAGTGCAGGCCGCGGCTCTCTTTGCGCTGCATCGCCGAACGGATCATCAGCTCGGCGACCTGGGCCAGGTTGCGCAGTTCGATCAGGTCGCGGCTGACCTTGTAATTGCTGTAGAACTCGTCGATTTCGTCCAGCAGCATGCGCACGCGGTGCTCGGCACGCTGCAGGCGTTTGCTGGTGCGCACGATGCCGACATAGTCCCACATGAAGCGCCGCAATTCGTCCCAGTTGTGCGCGATGATCACGTCCTCGTCAGAGTCGGTGACCTGGCTTGCGTCCCAGCAGGGCAGGGCGCGGGGCATGCTCACCTGGTCGAGGTGCGCCTCGATGTCGGCGGCGGCGGCGCGGCCGTAGACGAAACATTCGAGCAGCGAGTTGCTGGCCATGCGGTTGGCGCCATGCAGGCCGGTGAAGCTGGTTTCGCCGATGGCGTAAAGGCCGGGTACGTCGGTGTGGCCGCGATCATCGACCATGACCCCGCCGCAGGTGTAGTGGGCCGCTGGCACCACCGGGATCGGCTGGCGGGTGATGTCGATGCCGAAGGTGAGGCAGCGCTCGTAGACAGTGGGGAAGTGGCTCTTGATGAACTCGGCCGGCTTGTGGCTGATGTCCAGGTACACGCAATCCACGCCCAGGCGTTTCATCTCGTGGTCGATGGCGCGGGCGACGATGTCCCGTGGTGCCAGCTCTTCGCGCGGGTCGAAGCGGGGCATGAAGCGCTCGCCATTGGGCAGGCGCAGCAGGGCACCTTCGCCGCGCAGGGCTTCGGTCACCAGGAAGCTCTTGGCTTGCGGGTGATACAGGCAAGTGGGGTGGAACTGGTTGAACTCCAGGTTCGCTACTCGGCACCCAGCCCGCCAGGCCATGGCGATACCGTCGCCACAGGCGCCGTCGGGGTTGCTGGTGTACAGGTACACCTTGGCCGCGCCGCCCGTGGCCAGCACGGTGAAGCGGGCGCCGAAGGTGTCGACCTCGCCGGTGTTGCGGTCCAGGACATAGGCGCCCAGGCAACGGTCGCCGCTCTGGCCCAGGCGGCGCTCGGTAATCAGGTCGACCGCGACGCGCTGCTCCAGAAGCTCGATGTTCGGCCGCTGGCGCGCCTGGTCGAGCAAGGTCTTGAAGATCGCCGCACCGGTAGCGTCGGCGGCATGGATGATGCGCCGGTGGCTGTGGCCGCCCTCGCGGGTGAGGTGAAACTCGAAACCACCGTCGTCGACGCTGTAGTGCTCGTCACGGGTGAACGGCACGCCTTGTTCGATCAGCCATTCGATCGCTTCGCGGCTGTGTTCGACGGTGAAGCGCACCGCGTCTTCGTGGCACAGGCCGCCGCCGGCATTGAGGGTGTCCTCGACATGCGACTGCACGGTATCGGTGTTGTCGAGCACGGCGGCCACGCCGCCCTGGGCCCAGAAGGTAGAGCCGTTGGCCAGGTCGCCTTTGCTGAGTACGGCGATGCGCAGGTGGCCGGGGAGGTTCAGTGCCAGGCTCAGACCAGCCGCACCACTGCCGATCACCAGGACATCATGTTGGAATTGTTGGCTCATGTCGGGACACTAGTAATCTTCGAAGGGGGCACGGCACAATAGTCAAGCGCAGATGGCATTGTGAAACTATCGTGAAACCGGGCCGGGATGCCTTTATAGCAGCCCCGGGGGCTTGATTTCCAATGGCGCTTGCGGGGCAAAGACGATCTTTTTGGGAACTTTCCTCTACCCCAGGAAATCCTAAGAAGGCTGTACGCACGCCACATTTTGCCGCGGCGACGCAGGGCGGCAGCCCTTTGCTTGGGCTCAGACCTGCGTACTGAAACCTGATTATCGACGCAGCCGGCCGTGACCGCGCTGCGCCTTTCGTGCGAGCCGACCAAGGGCCGCAGGAAACTTGCTTGGAGGGGAGAACTTTTGCGTAAAGCCCGAGTCTATGGTTGCAAGCCTGAACGATGCTTGTCGCAACGCTCCTTCGAGTTCACTGAGGAGTGTTCATGCTAACCCAGGAAGAGGATCAGCAGCTTGTCGAGCGCGTGCAGCGCGGCGACAGGCGAGCGTTCGATCTGTTGGTGCTGAAGTATCAGCACAAGATTCTCGGGTTGATCGTGCGTTTCGTACACGACACCCATGAAGCGCAGGACGTGGCGCAGGAAGCCTTCATCAAGGCATACCGGGCGCTGGGGAATTTCCGCGGTGACAGCGCGTTCTACACGTGGCTTTACCGCATCGCCATCAACACGGCGAAAAACTATCTGGTGTCTCGTGGAAGACGGCCGCCAGACAGCGATGTGAGCTCCGAGGATGCGGAGTTTTACGACGGCGATCATGGTCTCAAGGATCTCGAGTCCCCAGAACGCGCGTTGTTGCGGGATGAAATCGAAGGCACTGTCCATCGCACCATCCAGCAACTGCCGGAAGACCTGCGCACGGCGTTGACGCTGCGCGAGTTCGATGGACTGAGTTACGAGGACATTGCCAGTGTCATGCAATGTCCTGTGGGTACCGTGCGCTCCCGGATTTTCCGCGCTCGGGAGGCCATAGACAAAGCCCTGCAACCGCTGTTGCAGGAAACCTGAGACAGCGGCGACAGCCAAGAGAGGAACCGCCATGAGTCGTGAAGCTTTGCAGGAATCGCTGTCCGCGGTAATGGATAACGAAGCGGACGAACTGGAACTGCGTCGTGTGCTCAATGCCGTCGACGATTCCGAAACCCGTGCCACCTGGTCGCGCTACCAGGTCGCTCGCGCAGCGATGCACAAGGAACTGCTGTTGCCCAAGCTGGATATCGCCTCGGCGGTTTCCGCGGCATTGGCCGACGAGGCGGTGCCTGCCAAGGTCAAGCAAGGCCCGTGGCGCAGCATTGGCCGCCTGGCCGTGGCTGCCTCGGTGACCGTTGCCGTGCTGGCGGGTGTGCGTTTCTACAACCAGGACGAGATCACGGGTGCCGAACTGGCTTCCCAGCAGCCTGCCCAGCAGGGGCTGAGCATGCCACAGGCACAGGGCCCCGCCGTTTTGGCAGGCTATAGTGAAAGCAGCGAACAACCCACCGGGCCGATGGCCAACGGTGTGCTGCAGAACCAGGCTGGCTGGGATCAGCGTCTGCCAGGTTATCTGCGCCAGCATGCCCAGGAATCCGCGCTCAAAGGCACCGAGACCGCTCTGCCTTACGCACGCGCTGCCAGCCTGGAAAACCGCTAGTAAGGAGGATCATGCGCGCGCTACCTCTCCTGTCGCTGCTGCTTGGCAGCAGCCTGACGGTGCAGGCCTACGCGGCCAACTCCACGCCCGAGGCGAGCGAGTGGCTGAACAAGCTGGCACAGGCTGAACAAAGGCAGAGTTACCAGGGGTCGTTCGTCTACGAGCGCAATGGCAGCTTCTCCACCCACGATATCTGGCATCGCGTCCAGGACGGCAAGGTCAGCGAGCGGTTACTCCAGCTCGATGGCGCTGCCCAGGAAATCGTGCGTGTCGATGGCAAGGTGCAATGCGTCAGTGGCGCCTTGGTCAGCGGTGTGACCGCACCGCCCGACGCCGCCCCGCGCATGCTCGATCCGTTGAAGCTGATGAGCTGGTACGACCTGAGCGTGGCAGGCAAGTCACGCGTCGCCGGGCGCGACGCGGTGATTGTGACCCTCACCCCGCGCGATCAGCACCGCTACGCCTTCGAACTCCACCTGGACCGCCAAACCGGCTTGCCGCTGCGCTCGTTGATGCTCAATGAAAAGGGGCAGCTGCTTGAGCGCTTCCAGATGACCCGCCTGGACACCGATGACCTGCCGAGTGATGCCGATCTCAGTGCCAGTGCGGCCTGCAAGCCGATCGAGCGGGTGGTCGCCAGTACTTCGCAGGCCGTTGCCGGCTGGCGTTCGGACTGGCTTCCGCCAGGCTTCGAACTGATCAACAGCAGTGTGCGCCGTGACCCGGACCGCAAAAGTACTATCAGCAGCCTGATGTATGACGATGGCCTGACGCGCTTCTCGGTGTTCCTTGAACCGATCAGCGACAATTCAGGCACCGATACCCGCACTCAGCTCGGCCCGACCGTCGCGGTCTCGCGCCATCTAAACACGCCCAAGGGCAAAGTGATGGTCACCGTGGTCGGAGAGATTCCACTGGGGACCGCCGAGCGTGTGGCGTTGTCTATGCGGGCCCAGGATGCTCAGGCGCGTCAGTAACGGCGCTTTATGAAAGTTTCTGTTACACAGTGCTGACAGGAAATTAACCCATTGTCATTTGCAATCCAGCCGTAAATTTTCTATAGGTCAGGCTCTTCTGGGAGTCTGGCCTTTTCTGCGTTTGCTGGGCCTAACTGCTAACTACGCTCGTTGTAACGGGAGCCGTATGTCAATACCACGCTTGAAACCCTACCTATCGATGTTCGCCGCTGTGCTGATGCTCGGCCAGGTGCTCACCGCCCAAGCCCAGGAAGCCTTGCCCGATTTCACGACCCTGGTCGAGCAGGCTTCGCCGGCGGTGGTCAACATCAGTACCAAGCAGAAACTGCCGGACCGTCGCATCGCCGCCGGGCAGATGCCCGACCTCGAAGGCCTGCCGCCGATGTTCCGCGAGTTCTTCGAGCGCAACATGCCACAGCAGCCGCGCTCGCCCCGGGGTGATCGCCAGCGCGAAGCGCAGTCTCTGGGCTCGGGCTTCATCATTTCCAGCGATGGCTATGTGCTGACCAACAACCACGTGGTCGCCGACGCCGACGAAATCATCGTTCGCCTCTCCGACCGCAGCGAGCTGCAGGCCAAGCTGGTCGGCACCGACCCACGCACCGACGTGGCCCTGCTCAAGGTCGAGGGCAAGAACCTGCCGACCGTCAAATTGGGCGATTCGGAAAAGCTCAAGGTGGGTGAGTGGGTACTGGCCATCGGTTCGCCGTTCGGCTTCGACCATTCGGTGACCAAAGGTATCGTCAGCGCCAAGGGCCGTACCCTGCCCAACGACACCTATGTGCCGTTCATCCAGACTGACGTGGCGATCAACCCGGGCAACTCCGGCGGCCCGCTGTTCAACATGAATGGCGAAGTGGTAGGTATCAACTCGCAGATCTTCACCCGTTCCGGCGGGTTCATGGGTCTGTCGTTCGCCATCCCGATCGACGTGGCGATCGACGTTTCCAATCAGTTGAAGAAAGACGGCAAGGTCAGCCGCGGCTGGCTGGGCGTGGTGATCCAGGAGGTCAATAAGGACCTGGCTGAATCCTTCGGCCTCGACAAGCCGGCTGGCGCCCTGGTAGCCCAGGTGCTGGAAGATGGCCCGGCGGCCAAGGGCGGCCTGCAGGTGGGCGACGTGATCCTGAGCATGAACGGCCAGCCGATCGTCATGTCGGCCGACCTGCCGCACCTGGTTGGCAGCCTCAAGGATGGCGCCAAGGCCAAGCTTGAGATCATTCGCAATGGCAAGCGCCAGAACCTTGATGTCACCGTCGGCGCCCTGCCGGATGAAGAGGCTGACATCGGTACCGGTGCTCAGGGCAGCGTCGAGCGCAGCAGCAACCGTTTGGGTGTTTCCGTGACCGACCTGTCCGCCGAGCAGAAGAAGTCGCTGGAGCTCAAGGGCGGCGTGGTGATCAAGGAAGTCCAGGACGGCCCGGCAGCGTTGATCGGCCTGCGTCCGGGCGATGTCATCAGTCACCTGAACAACCAGGCCATCGGCTCGGCCAAGGAATTCACCGAAATCGCCAAGGACCTGCCGAAGAACCGTTCGGTGTCGATGCGCGTGCTGCGCCAGGGGCGTGCAAGCTTCATCACCTTCAAGCTGGCTGAATAAGCTGATTGTGAGGCAGGAAAAGGGCAGCTTCGGCTGCCCTTTTCCGTAACGGTCAATTTCACAAAGCTCTACGTGGGAGCGGGCTTGCCCCGCGATGAGGCCCGATCAGGCACCCGCACTGTCTGATCAGGCCTCATCGCGGGGCAAGCCCGCTACCACAAGGGATGTAGACAGGCCGATAGAGGAATCTCCCATATCCCTGCGGCTTGAGGTACAATTCCCGGCTATTTTTCGGCGGGCGTCCGGCTCGCAGCCTTTTCGAGTGTTGACCCGTGAGTGATTTGAGTCATATCCGCAATTTCTCCATCATCGCCCACATCGACCATGGCAAGTCGACGCTGGCCGACCGTTTCATCCAGATGTGCGGTGGCCTGACGGCGCGCGAAATGGAGGCCCAGGTCCTCGATTCCATGGACCTGGAGCGCGAGCGCGGGATCACCATCAAGGCCCACAGCGTCACTCTGCACTACAAGGCGCAGGACGGTAAAACCTACCAGCTGAACTTCATCGACACCCCCGGCCACGTAGACTTCACCTATGAAGTTTCGCGTTCGCTGGCAGCGTGCGAGGGTGCGCTGCTGGTGGTCGACGCCGGCCAGGGCGTCGAGGCCCAGTCCGTGGCCAACTGCTACACCGCCATCGAGCAGGGCCTGGAAGTCATGCCGGTGCTGAACAAGATGGACCTGCCCCAGGCCGACCCGGATCGCGTCAAGGACGAGATCGAGAAGATCATCGGCATCGACGCCACCGACGCCGTGGCGTGCAGCGCCAAGAGCGGCATGGGCGTGGACGAGGTGCTCGAGCGCCTGGTACAGACCATCCCCGCGCCGCAAGGCGAGATCGACGCGCCGTTGCAGGCGCTGATCATCGACTCCTGGTTCGACAACTACCTGGGCGTGGTCTCGCTGGTGCGCGTGCGCCAGGGCCGCGTCAAGAAAGGCGACAAGATCCTGGTCAAGTCCACCGGCAAGGTGCACCTGGTCGACAGCGTCGGCGTGTTCACGCCCAAGCACACCCAGACCGCCGACCTCAAAGCCGGTGAAGTGGGCTTCATCATCGCCAGCATCAAGGACATCCATGGTGCGCCGGTCGGTGACACCCTGACCCTGTCCTCGACCCCCGAAGTCGAAGTGCTCGCAGGCTTCAAGAAGATCCAGCCGCAGGTGTACGCCGGCCTGTTCCCGGTAAGCTCCGACGACTTCGAGGACTTCCGTGACGCGCTGCAGAAGCTGACCCTGAACGACTCGTCGCTGCAATACATGCCGGAGAGCTCCGACGCCCTGGGCTTCGGCTTCCGTTGCGGCTTCCTCGGCATGCTGCACATGGAGATCATCCAGGAGCGCCTGGAGCGCGAATACGACCTGGACCTGATCACCACCGCGCCAAGCGTGATCTACGAGCTCGAGCTCAAGACCGGCGAAACCATCGTCGTCGACAACCCGTCGAAGCTGCCTGATGTGTCGTCCGTCACCGACTTCCGCGAGCCGATCGTCACCGCGACCATCCTGGTACCTCAGGAACACCTGGGCAACGTCATCACCCTGTGCATCGAGAAGCGTGGCGTGCAGCGCGACATGCAGTTCCTCGGCAGCCAGGTGCAGGTGCGTTACGACATGCCGATGAACGAGGTGGTGCTGGACTTCTTCGACCGCCTCAAGTCCACCAGCCGCGGCTACGCTTCGCTGGACTATCATTTCGACCGCTACCAGTCGGCCAACCTGGTCAAGCTGGACGTGCTGATCAACGGTGACAAGGTCGATGCCCTGGCACTGATCGTGCACCGTGACAACGCCGCCTACAAAGGCCGTGCGTTGACCGAGAAGATGAAGGAGCTGATCCCTCGGCAGATGTTCGACGTGGCGATCCAGGCAGCCATCGGCGGCCAGATCATTGCGCGGACAACCGTCAAGGCGCTCAGAAAGAACGTACTGGCCAAGTGCTACGGCGGCGACGTGAGCCGTAAGAAAAAGCTGCTGGAGAAGCAGAAAGCCGGTAAGAAACGCATGAAACAGGTCGGCAACGTGGAAATTCCACAGGAAGCCTTCCTCGCCGTGCTCAGGTTGGATAGCTAGGTCCTATGTCGCTAAATTTCCCGCTGTTGCTCGTCATCGCCGTTGCCGTCTGCGGCCTGTTGGGTCTGATCGACCTGCTGTTCCTGGCCCCGCGCCGGCGCGCGGCGATCGCCACCTATCAGGGCAGCGTCAGCCAGCCAGAAATGGCCGTGGTCGAACGCCTGAACAAGGAGCCGTTGCTGATTGAGTACGGCAAGTCGTTCTTCCCGGTGCTGTTCATCGTGCTGGTGCTGCGCTCGTTCCTGGTTGAGCCGTTCCAGATCCCGTCGGGCTCGATGAAACCGACCCTGGAAGTGGGCGACTTCATCCTGGTGAACAAGTTCTCCTACGGCATCCGCCTGCCGGTGATCGACAAGAAGGTCATCGAAGTCGGTGACCCGCAGCGCGGCGATGTCATGGTGTTCCGCTACCCCAGCGACCCGAACGTCAACTACATCAAGCGGGTGATCGGCCTGCCGGGCGACCAAATCCGCTACACCAACGACAAGCGCCTGTTCGTCAATGGCCAGGCGGTCGCCGAGCAACTGGTCGGCAGCGAGCCGGGTACCTTGGGCAGCGCCGAGCTGTACAAGGAAAAACTCGGTGAAGTCGAGCACCTGATCCGCAAGGAAATGACCCGCTACCGTATGCCGCCGGACCAGCAATGGACCGTGCCGGCCGGTCATTACTTCATGATGGGTGACAACCGCGACAACTCCAACGACAGCCGCTACTGGGATGATCCGAACATCCCCAAAGAGCTGCACGGCATGGTCCCTGACCGGAACATCGTCGGCAAGGCGTTCGCCGTATGGATGAGCTGGCCTGAGCCGAAACTCAGCCACCTGCCCAATCTGTCGCGGGTCGGCCTGATCCACTAAGTATCGACGGCGCTGTCTGCGGACAGCGCCGATTGCTTTTCTGACATAGGCTGTGTTCTCAGGGAATGAGAGGTTTCGCCATTTTGATGCCGGACCACAGCCAAACCGTCTTTCAGGATGTTGATTTGAACAACGCGTTGAACATTGTACGGGTGGCCCCATGAGTGCTTCCCTTGCCCGCCTGGAGCGCAAGCTCGGCTACACCTTCAAGGATCAGGACCAGATGCTGCTGGCCCTGACCCATCGCAGTTATGCCGGGCGCAACAACGAGCGCCTGGAATTCCTTGGCGATGCCATTCTCAACTTCGTGGTCGGCGAAGCGCTGTTCGAGCGTTTCCCGCAGGCCCGGGAAGGCCAGCTGTCGCGCCTGCGGGCACGCCTGGTCAAGGGTGAAACCCTGGCCCGCCTGGCCCGTGGCTTCGACCTTGGCGAGTACCTGCGCCTGGGCTCGGGCGAGCTCAAGAGCGGCGGTTTCCGCCGCGAGTCGATCCTCGCCGACGCCCTCGAAGCGCTGATCGGCGCCATCTACCAGGACGCCGACATGCAGACTGCGCGCGAGCGCATCCTGGCCTGGCTGACCGACGAGTTCGAAGGCCTGACCCTGGTCGACACCAACAAAGACCCCAAGACCCGCCTGCAGGAGTTCCTGCAGTCGCGTGCCTGCGAGCTGCCACGTTACGAAGTGGTGGACATCCAGGGCGAACCGCACTGCCGGACCTTCCTCGTCGAATGCGAAGTGGTCCTGCTGAACAAGAAAAGCCGTGGCCAGGGCGTAAGCCGGCGTATTGCCGAACAGGTCGCCGCCGCCGCCGCATTGATCGCCCTGGGCGTGGAGAATGGCAATGACTGAGAACACTTCGACCCGCTGCGGCTATGTCGCCATCGTCGGCCGCCCCAACGTCGGCAAGTCGACGCTGCTCAACCACATCCTCGGCCAGAAGCTGGCGATCACCTCGCGCAAGCCGCAGACCACCCGCCACAACATGCTCGGTATCAAGACCGAGGGTGATGTGCAGGCGATCTACGTCGACACCCCCGGCATGCACAAGGCGAACGACAAGGCGCTCAACCGCTACATGAACCGCAACGCCTCGGCGGCCTTGAAAGATGTCGACGTGGTGATCTTCGTGGTCGACCGCACCCGCTGGACCGATGAGGACCAACTGGTGCTCGAGCGCGTTCAGTACGTGACCGGCCCGGTGATCCTGGCGGTCAACAAGACCGACCGCATGGACGAGAAGGGCGACCTGATCCCGCATCTGCAGTGGCTGCAAGAGCAACTGCCGAATGCCGAGATCGTGCCGATCTCGGCCCAGCAGGGGCACAACCTCGAGTCGCTGGAAGCGCTGATCGCCAAGCATCTGCCGGAGAACGAGCACTTCTTCCCGGAAGACCAGATCACCGACCGCAGCAGCCGCTTCCTGGCCGCTGAGCTGGTACGCGAAAAGATCATGCGCCAGCTGGGCGCGGAGCTGCCGTACCAGATCACCGTGGAAATCGAGGAATTCAAGCAGCAGGGCCATGTGCTGCATATCCATGCGCTGATCCTGGTCGAGCGTGACGGCCAGAAGAAGATCATCATCGGCGACAAGGGCGAGCGCATCAAACGCATCGGCTCCGACGCGCGCAAGGACATGGAAACGCTGTTCGACGCCAAGGTGATGCTCAACCTCTGGGTCAAGGTCAAAGGCGGCTGGTCCGACGACGAACGCGCCCTGCGTTCGCTGGGCTACGGCGACCTGTAACCGTCAGGCGCG
>NZ_QKVM01000180.1 GCF_003231305.1 Pseudomonas sichuanensis
CCTGGGCTGGCGTTAGCTGTCGCTAGTTGAGTTAGTTGGGAGCTCAGGATTGCAATCGCTGGCAAGTCGCAGCGGCGAACCGCAGCTCCCACAGGTTAGTGCGAACTTTCAGACTTGCGCTGTACCTGTGGGAGCCGGCTTGCCGGCGATAGGGCCCGAATAAACAACACATAAACAACAGCCAAACCTAGATAGCCGTATCA
>NZ_QKVM01000019.1 GCF_003231305.1 Pseudomonas sichuanensis
GATAGGCGCTGCAACTCTTGCGGCGGACACTGCATGCCCAACCGCAAACCCTTCAGAAGGTATAAGCAACCCCAGCCTGCACCGTCCGCGGTGCACCAGGATACGCATAGGTATTGAAAGCCCCTTCGTCATACCCCTTGTTGAACACGTTCTTCACATCCAGGTTCAGGCGCACATGCTCGTTGACCTTGTAGTAGCTGAGCAGGTCAACCACGCTGTACTGCTCCATGGTGTAGGTCACCGCCTCGGTCTGCCCGTTGCGGTCATCCACGTACTTGACCCCCACACCTAGCCCCAGCCCTTTGGCCAGGCCATCCTGGAACTCATAGGTATTGAGCAGGCTGAAACTGTTGCGCGGAATGTTGGCCAGGCGCGTGCCGCTGGGCAGGCGGTTGTCCTTGGTCACTTCGGCATCGACGTAGGCATAACCGCCGATCACCCGCCACTCAGGGGTGATGTTGCCGGCCACGTTGAGGTCCAGGCCGCGGCTGCGCACTTCGCCGGCGGCCAGGCTGTAGTTGGGGTCGGCCGGGTCGCGGGTCAGCACGTTTTCCTTGACGATGTGGTAGATCGCCGCGTCGACGCTCAACTGGCGTTCCAATGCCTCCCACTTCATCCCCAGTTCGTACGACTTGCCTTTTTCCGGATCGAAGCCGTCGCCCTGGCGGCTGGCACCGGTATTGGGCTTGAACGAGCGCGCCGTGTTGGCGTAGACGGCAATGGTGTCGGTCAGGTCGTAGAGCAGGCCGAAACGCGGGGTGACGGCATTGTCGGCCGCCTGCCAGCCCTTGGCGCCCGGCAGGTAGTTGTCGTAGTCATGCTCGAATCGCTCCAGGCGCACACCCGCCAGCGCCTTCAGGCGTTCGGTCAGGGCCACCTGGTCCTGGACGAACCAGGCCCAGGTCTTGAGGTTTTCCTGGTCGTGGGTGGTGGTGCGGGTCAGGGCAGGGCGCGGCTGGCCCAGCACCGGGTGGTAGATATCGATCGGGTAGGTGCCGTCGGTGGCCGACGAGCGCTGGATGATCGAGCGGTAGTCATAGTCTTCGTACTCGATGCCGGTCAGCAGGGTGTGGCTGAACGCGCCGGTGTCGAAGTGGCCGGTGAGGTTGAGCTGGTAGTCGCGGTCGGTCCACTCCAGCTTGCGGTAGTTGAAGTTGCGCTGCAGGGTGCGGCCGTCGGCCGGTGCCTTGTTGGCTTCCACGGCGTTGCCCTGCAGGGTGCCGTCGAGCCATTGCATGCCACCGGCCAGGGTCCAGTTGTCGTTGAGCATATGCTCGAAGCGCAACTGGGCCATGTTGTTGTCGTTGTGCAGCAGGTTGTCGCTGCCTTTTTCCCAGATATAGGTGTCGCGCGAAGCGCTGCCGGTCTGTGTGGCGTAGCGGGTCAGGCCACGGTCGAGGGGGTGGTTGTTACGCATGAAGTCGCCTTCGAAGACGATCTTGGTGTTGTCGTTGACCTGCCAGCTGAGTACCGGGGCGACGTCGTAGCGCTCGCTCTGGACATCGTCACGGAAGCTCTCGCCGCCCTCGCCAAGCACGTTCAGGCGGTAGGCCAGGCTGCCGTCCTGGTTCAACGGGCCGGTGGCGTCGAGGGTTGCGCGGTGCATGCCTTGATCGTCGAGCTGGCTGCCCAGGGTGACCTTGGATTCGGGCAAGGGTTGCTTGCTGACCACGTTGAAAGTGCCGCCGGGGTCGCCACGGCCGTACAGGGCGGTGGCGGGGCCGCGCAGCACTTCCAGGCGTTCGACGGTATTGGCGTCCGGGGCGTTGGGGTAGCCGCGGTTGATCGGGAAACCGTTGCGATAGAACTCGCCCGTGGTGAAGCCGCGCACGGTGAAGGTGGTCAGGCCCTGGCCGCCGAAGTTGTTGGCCCGGCCAATGCCGCCGGCGTAGTCGAGGGCGTCCTGCAGGCGGGTGGCGCCGGTGTCTTCCAGCACATCCTTGGGCACCACGCTGACCGACTGTGGGGTTTCGTGCAGGGCAGTGTCGGTGCGGGTGGCGCTGGCCGAACGGGTGGCGCGGTAACCTTCGACCGGGCCATCGGCCCGCTCGTAGTCGGCGGCATCGGCATTGATGTTCACGGCTTCAAGCTGAATGCCGGTGCTGGTTTCGAGCGGCGCTGGCGCGGCCCAGCTGAGCATCGGAGCGGCGTGGAGCAGGCACAGCGACACAATCCTGTAACGCATGGGTTCAGGTCCTGGAAAGGGGCACGGGAGAGGGTATTAAAGCGTCGCGATCTTATCTGGTAACAATTCCCATTACCAGAAATTTTGGCATACCGCATGCCAGTTGTGACGGGCGTGCCAGTTCCATGGCAGCCGGCTACAACGGCCGAGGCCTTCAGCGAAAACGTCACGCGACTGTCATGTGACGTTACCTAATATGACCCTCTCTGAAACGGGACTCGCCGAGGTCGCTCCGCCGCATGCTCCCTGCCAATCCGCAAAACCCCGAAACCGACCTGCACGGCTTGCTCTATGCGTACCTCTTCCGCCCGGGCCAGCCCGGTCGCGAGATCGACTCGGCACAGGCGCTGGTACATCTGCAGGCGCCAGCCGACGAGCAGTTCCTCTGGCTGCACCTGAACCTTGCCCACGCCGCCTGCGAGCGCTGGATGAAAAGCCACCTGGACCTGCCCGAGACCTTTTTCGAAACCCTGCGCGAAGGGTCGCGCTCCACGCGTATCGAGCACACCGACAGCGCCTTGCTGGCGGTGGTCAACGACCTGGTGTTCAGCTATGGGGTGATGTCGTCCGACGTTTCCACCTTGTGGGCCTGTGCACGCAGCCGCTTGCTGGTCAGCGCACGGTTGCAGCCGCTGCACTCGGTGGACGAGCTGCGCTCATCGGTAAAGCGCGGCGAGGGGTTCGGTTCGACGGTGGAGTTGCTGGTGCACCTGGTGCGCGACCAGGGTGACCTGCTGACCCGGGTGCTGCGCGAAACCACCTTGAAGATCGACCGCATCGAGGACCAGTTGCTGTCGCTGCGCCTGAGCGACAACCGCGCCGAGCTGGGCAGCCTGCGCCGCGTGCTGGTACGCCTGCAGCGTTTGCTGGCACTGGAGCCGGGCTCGCTGCTGCGGCTGCTGAACCGCCCGCCCGAGTGGTTGCACGAAGAGGATATCCGCCAGTTGCGGGCCTCTACCGAAGAGTTTTCGGTGATCATCAGCGACCTCACCAGCCTGGTCGAGCGGATCAAGCTGCTGCAGGAAGAGATTGCCGCCAAGCTCACCGAAGAGAACAACCGCACCCTGTTCACCCTCACCGTGGTCACCGTGCTGGCGTTGCCGATCAATATCATCGCCGGCTTTTTCGGCATGAACGTCGGGGGCGTGCCGCTGTCGGACGACCCCCACGGCTTCTGGGTGCTGGTGGCGTTGGTGGTGACCTTTACGTTGATTGCAGGGCGCTGGGCGTTTCGCAAGCGTGGCGATTACTGAGCCTTGCTTGCGGCGCTGCCTGGAGGGCCGGGCGGCCGTAGAACAGCAAGGCGGTGAACCAACTGGTCAGCCAGACGAAAATGCCGGCCCAGAAGGTATGTGACATGTAGTGCCAGCCCTGCAGCACCCGGGTGGTGCCGTAGAACATGCCGACCAGCAGGATCGCCACCAGCAACTTGCGCGCATGCAACCAGCGGTGGCGCAGGGCGATGAAGTACAGCGCCAACAGGGTAAAACCGCTGGAGGCGTGGCCGCCGGGCCAGCAACGGCCTGGGCCGGCGCGGTCGAGCCCGTTGAACTGGTCGAACCATTCGTAGCGCGCCTCGGTGCCGCCATACAGCGTGGTTTCCACCGGGCAGTACACCCCGGTGTGGCTCTTCAGGTAGTGGATGACCATGGTGCACAGGCCGAACGCCACCACCACGAACCACAGGTCGCGGCGGTAGCGGGTGCTCCAGCGCATCACCGGGGCGATGCGCGCCGCTTCCAGCAAGCCGATGGCGCGGGCCGAGCGCGAGGCCAGCGGCCACAGCAGCGACAGCAGCACCCCGATCACCGCCAGTTCACCCGTCCAGTCCGGCAGGATCCGCGGCCACTTGTGGGTGAGTTTCTCGAACAGCGCATTGTGCGCGAAGACGAACTGCCCGTTGGCATCCAGCAGCAGGTTGCTGATCCAGCGGTCCAGCTCGGTCAGGTCGAACAGCACGAACACCAGTACCGCCAGTAACAACGGGAAGGCCAGGTTGTTGAGGTAGAAGCGCGTGCGCATGGAAAGCTGCATGGTCACATCCCTTTGCCAGGGGCCAGGTTGCGCCACTGCGTGGCGTTCATCTGGCCAAGAAGCTGTGGTTTGCCGGCACTGTCGAGGGACAGGAACAAGGCACTTGCATAACCGCTGCTGCGTTCGCCGCCGGCTACGCCCAGTTGCCGCTCGAGCTGGTCGATGCAGCCACTGTGGGTCACCAGTACCAGGTTATGGCCGGGCCGTTTGTGGTCGAACACCGCGCTGGCGAAGGTCGCATCGCAACGCGCCACCCAGTCCTGGGTGGTGATGTTCTTGCCGAACATGAAGCCAGCCGTCTGCCGGGTACGCACCTCGGGGCTGGCCAGGATATCGCTGTCCTGCAGCCCCAGGCGCTCGAGCCCAAGGCCCACACCGACAGCGGCGCGGCTGCCGTCCTCGGTGATGCCGGCGGGGTCGCTCAGGCAGGCGGCATGGGAGCGGTCGCAGCGTTCGGCGTGACGCACCAGGACAATGGCCGAGCCCTTGGCCCAGGCCGCATAGGTACCGCTGCGGCTCATCTGCCGCTCGCTGCCGAGGTCGCGTACCTGGGTGCGCGAGGCATACGACACGCCGGCAGTTGCCAGGGTCAACGCCACGCACAGGCCGGCAAGCAATGCCCTGGGGGAGAGCCGAAGGCGTCGGGGTGGCTTCAGGGAGGAGGGTTTGACGAGGGTGCCTTGCAGCATGCAGTCACTCCGATGGTGAGCAATGTTGGATGCAGCGGCACTTGGGGCCACAGGCATCGCGAGTGGCGGCACTTTAAGCAGGCGAATGTCGGGAGACGGTGAGACGGATGTGAAAAATATGCGAGAGGCGCTCTGGTCGATGAAACCGATGAAATATTTCCTCACAATTTTTTCACTGGCGTTGCTATAACATAACGAAATTAACCGTGCCTCGTCTCTGCCACGGCATGCCGGGTGGGTGACTACCTTGCGGCCATGCACCCTTGAGCCTTTGGAGTCTTCATGAGCGTCAACCTGGATAGCCCTGGCCTGGACCTGCAGGGGATTGCGCGCTTCCAGCAAGCGCCCACGCAGGCACGCCGCCTGGGACTGCTGGTTTACAGCGCGGCGGCGGCGGCAGCCTTGCTGGGTGGGTTGGGGTTCTTCGTCGGGTTGTTCGCACCCGCGTCACATTGGGCGCCCTTGCTGAGCATCAATGCTGCAGCCTGGTTGCTGGTGGCCGCCGGCTGCCAGTCGGCCTGGGCGGTTGCCGGCTGGCGTGCCGTTGCCATCGGCCAGCCCCCCGCGCCGTTGGCGTTCTGGCGCAAAGCTGGCCAGGAGGAGGGCGACCCGGAACAGCTCAGCCCCTACGAACGCTGGCTCGAGCGGCTGGGTGCGCTGTGCCGTAGGCAGTTGCAGCGCATTGGCGGCGAGGCACTGTGGCTGTTCGGCCTGGCACTGCTGGCGTTGCTGCTGGTGCAGGCGCATTGGCGGCTCGATCTTCCGGCTGCCGGCCAGGCCAGCCAGGCGAGCTGGTTGGCGGTGGGTACATGGGCGTTGCTGGCCTTCGGGCTGGTGGTGGTCGAGCGCCATCTGGCCAACAGCGACGGCAACGCATGGCCCGAAGCTGCGGCGCTGGCGGCACAGTTGCGCCTGCTGATCGCTGTGCTGGTGTTGTCCATTGCTTGCCTGGCGTTCGCCGACGGCGAGCGGCTGTGGCCGGCACGCCTGGCGGTGCTGATCGGCCTGCTGCCTGGCCTGCTGGCCATCGAGTTGATGTTGCGGGCCGTGCTGGCAGTGTTCAGCCCGCGCCATCCACGCCGCGAACCACAGTGGCTGGCGCGCAGCCTGTTCGCCGGCGCGTTGCAATGGCCACCGCGACCGCTGGCCTACCTGCAGGGCGAGTTGCACCAGCGCCTGGGCATCGACCTGCAACAAATCTGGGCCTTCGGCTTCATGCGCCGTGCCTTGTTGCCGGTGCTAGCACTGGTCGGCCTGGCCGGCTGGCTGCTCACCGGGCTGGTCGAAGTACCCATGGTTGGGCGCGGCGTGTATGAACGCTTCGGCAACCCGGTACAGGTCTATCAACCTGGGTTGCACCTGGGGCTGCCTTGGCCGCTTGGCAACGTCATGCGGGTGGACAACGGCACGCTGCATGAGTTGGCCAGCACTGGCGACGCGGCTGCCGCCGAGCCCCTGGCCGCTGCCGAGGGGCCGGCGCCCGTGGGCGCCAACCGGTTGTGGGATGCCACCCACGTCAGCGAGAACGCCCAGGTGATCGCGGGCAGCGATGGCGGCGCGCAGAGCTTCCAGATCGTCAACATGGACGTGCGCTTCATCTACCGCATCGGCCTGAGCGACGCTGCGGCGCTGGCCGCCACCTACCACAGCAGCGATATCGAGCAGTTGCTGCGCAGCGTCGCCAACCGAGTGCTGGTACACGACTTTGCCGGGCGCTCGCTCGACGGCGTGCTGGGCGAAGCGCGCGAAGCCCTGGGCCAGGATATCGGCAGGGCGGTGCAGGCCGATCTTGACCGGCTCGACAGCGGGGTGGAGATCCTGGCCACGGCGATCGAGGCGATCCACCCACCTGCCGGTGCAGCCAATGCCTACCACGGCGTGCAGGCCGCGCAGATCAATGCCGATGCGTTGATCGCCCGTGATCGTGGCCAGGCCGCACAACAGGCCAGCCTTGCCCGCCAGGCTGCCACCGTGGCCGCCGACTCGGCCAGTGCCGGCGCCCATGAAACCCGGGCCAAGGCCCAGGCTGCGGCGCTGGTGTTCGGTGCCGAACGGGCGGCCTGGGCGGGTGCTGGCCAGGCCTTCGTCCTGGAACAGTACCTGGGCCGGCTGAGCCAAGGGCTGGCCGGTGCCCACAGCCTGATCATTGACCACCGCCTGGGCGCAACCCAGGCGCCGACCCTGGACCTGCGCAGCTATGCCCTGCCGGTGGACCCAGCGGTATCAACCTCCAGTAGCCGCAACCAGGAGCACGCCAAGTGAGCCAGAGCACCCAGGCCGCCCACGACCACCATGGCTGCGACCATGATCATGACCATTCACCTGCTGACCAGGCGCCGGTCGGCTCCGTCCGGCGTCGAATGCTGATCGCCGCGCTGCTGGTGCTGCTGCTCGCCGCGACTGCCAGCCTGGTGCAGGTACGGGTCGGCGAGGCCACCGTCATCACCCGCTTCGGCAACCCCTCACGGGTGTTGCTGGAACCGGGCCTTGCCTGGCGCTGGCCGGTGCCGTTCGAAGCGGCGGTGCCGGTCGACCTGCGCCTGCGCACCACCTCCAGCGGCCTGCAGGACGTCGGTACCCGCGATGGCCTGCGGATCATCGTGCAGGCCTATATCGCCTGGCAGGTGGCGGCCGACCCGCAGAGCATCCAGCGCTTCATGCGCGCCGTGCAGAACCAACCCGACGAAGCGGCGCGGCAGATCCGCACCCTGGTGGGCTCGGCACTGGAAACCAGCGCCAGCGGCTTCCAGCTGGCCGACCTGGTGAACGTGGATGCCAGCCGCGTTCGCATCGACGCCTTCGAGCAGCGTTTGCAGCAGCAGATCGCCGAACAACTGGCGCACACCTACGGCATCAAGGTGGTGCAGGTGGGCATCGAGCGGCTGACCCTGCCCAAGGTGACCCTCGAGGCCACCGTCGACCGCATGCGCGCCGAGCGCGAGACCATCGCCACCGAGCGCACCGCCGAAGGCAAGCGCAAGGCGGCCGAAATCCGCTCGGCGGCCGAGCGTGACGCCCGCATCCTCGAGGCCGACGCCAGCGTCAAGGCCGCGCAGATCCAAGCCCAGGCCCAGGTCGACGCGGCACAGATCTACGCCAAGGCCTATGCCGGTGCCCCTGAGCTGTACCGGCTGCTGCGCTCGCTCGACACCCTCGGCACGCTGGTGACGCCCAGCACGCGCCTGGTGCTGCGCACCGACGCGGCGCCGTTCCGTGCACTGGTGGACGGCCCGGTGCTGCCTGCGGGGCATGCCCATGACTAACCCGCGTGGTAGCGCTTGGCTGCAGGCCGGCGGCGTCGGTTTCATCGCGCTGTATGCGGTGACCCTGCTGGCGGCGCTGGGCTGGCTGTTCGGCAATGTTCGCGAAATCGGCCCGGAGAACCGTGCGGTGGTGCTGCGCCTGGGCGCCGAGTCACGGGTCCAGAATGCCGGTTTGCTGCTGGCCTGGCCGCGGCCGTTCGAACAGGTGCTGATGCTGCCGTCGGCCGACCGGGTCAGCGAGCGCCGGGTCGAGCTGCTGCTGCGCTCGGAGCTGGCGCGCAAGGCCGATCTGGACGGCAAGCTGGCCGGCGATGCCACGGCGGGCTCGGGCTACCTGCTCAGCGGTGACGCGGGCATGGTGCAACTGGACGTGCGGGTGTTCTACACAGTCAACGAGCCTTATGCCTTCACCCGTCAGGGCGAACATGTGCTGCCAGCACTGGAGCGCCTGGTTGAGCGCAGCGCGGTGCAGGTTTGCGCCTCTCGCGACATGGACGCGATCCTGGTGGCCCGCCCCGAACTGGTCGGCGCCGACAGCGGCGTTGCCGAGCGCCGTGAGCGCCTGCGGGGCGACCTGCAGCAAGGCATCAACCAACGCCTGGCGGCGCTCAAGGCGGCCGGTGGCGAACTGGGCATCGAGGTGGTGCGGGTGGATGTGCAGTCCTCACTGCCCGTGGCGGCAGTGAACGCCTTCAACGCCGTGCTCACCGCCAGCCAGCAGGTCGAGCAGGCGATCGCCAGCGCGCGCAACGACGCCGCGCTGCAGTTGCAGCAGGCCACTCAGGCCGCTGACCACACCCAGCAAGTGGCCCAGGCCGAGGGGCGTGAGCGGGTGTCCGGCGCCCAGGCCAGCACGGCGACCATCGTTGGGCTGGGCGGTCAGCAGAGCCCGGACCTGCTGCTGCGCCTGTACCGCGAACGTATTCCCGCCATTCTGTCCCACGCGGGCAGTGTGACCACCGTCGACCCCGGCGATGCCGGGCGCATGATCCTGGAAGGCCCGAAACCATGAGTACTCACCACCACGGCCATCACCACCATGGCCATGTGCATCTCACGGCAGGGCTGTTGTCCAGCGACGAGCGTCGCCAGGCCGCCCGCCAGCTGACCCTGGCCATGCTTGCCCTCGGCCTGCTCGGGTTGGGCCTGGCCTGGCGTTGGCTGGCCCCGGCCCAGGAGGGCGTGGCGCAGCTTCTGCTGGGCTGCGCCTCGCTGCTGGTGGCGGTGCCGGTGCTGCGCTCGGCCTGGTTCAGCCTGCGCCAGCCAAGCCTGCATGGCATCACCGACCAACTGATCGGCCTGGCCATGCTCGGCGCCTGGGCCACCGGTGACCTGGCCACTGCCGCACTGCTACCGGTCATCATGATCTTCGGCCACGTGCTGGAAGAGCGCAGCGTGCTCGGCTCGCAAGAGGCGATCGAGGCCCTGGGGCGCCTGACCCGCAGCCAGGCGCGTCTGATCGGCGCCGATGACCAGGTTCGCGAGGTCGACAATGCCAGCCTGGTGCCAGGCGATCAGGTGGAAGTGCGTGCCGGCGACCGGATACCGGCCGATGGCCGGGTGCTAGAGGGCCATGCCAGCCTGGATACCGCGCCGATCACCGGTGAGGGCGTGCCTCAGGATGTGCAGGCCGGCGCGGCGGTGCATGGGGGGGCGATCAACCTCGATGGCCTGTTGCGCATTGAAGTCACCCGCGTAGGCGACGACTCCACACTGGGCAAGGTCATCGCCCTGATGCAGCGCGCCGAGCAGGCCAAGCCACCGATCACCCGCTTGCTCGAGCGCTATGCCGGGCGTTATCTGCTGCTGGTGTTGCTGATCGCCGCCGCCACCTGGTTCATCACCGCCGATGCCCAGGCGATGCTCGCCGTTCTGGTGGCTGCCTGCCCCTGTGCGCTGGTGCTGTCGGCGCCGGCCACCGCCGTGGCCGGGATTGCCGTTGCCGCGCGGCACGGCATCCTGATCCGCGGCTCGGCGTTTCTTGAGGAACTTGCCGACCTGACCTCGTTGGTGATCGACAAGACTGGCACGCTCACCCACGGCAGCCTGCACCTGCAGCGGATATTGTGCAGTGCATCGGCGTGGCCTGATGACAAGGTCAAACGCCTGGCGGCGAGCCTCGGCACCGCCAGCAGCCACCCGGTCAGCCGTGCCTTGGCCGGGCTGGTCAGCCACGATCGGCTACTGGCCCTGAGCGATCTGCGCGAACGCCAGGGTTTCGGCGTGTTGGCCCGCACCGCCGATGGCGAAGCCGCGCTGGGGCGCCCGGAGCTGTTCCAGCAACTGGGCATCGCCATGCCTGCGGTGCCGGCCCATGACGGCCCGATCGCCGGGTTGGCCCTGGATGGCCGCTTCGTGGCCTGGCTGTTGCTGGCCGACAACCTGCGCGCCGAAGCCGCCGAGGCCATGACGCAACTGCGCGAGCTGGGGTTGGGGCGGCAACTGCTGCTGACCGGCGACCGGCAGAGCGTGGCTGATGCCGTTGCTGCGCAAACCGGGATCGGCAGTGTGGTCGCCCAGGCGCTGCCGCACGACAAGCTGCAGCACGTCAATCAGGAGCTGCAGGCCGGCTTCCGGCCGCTGGTGGTGGGCGATGGCATCAACGATTCTTTGGCGCTCAAGGCGGGTGTGGTCGGTGTGGCCATGGGCGTGGGCGGCAGCGATATCGCCATGGCTGCGGCCGATATCGTGCTGATCAACCCCGACCTGCGCCGGTTGGGTACCTGTGTCCGCTTGAGCCGCTTGTGCCGACGTACCCTGCAATGGAATGTGTTGATTGGGTTGGGCTGGACTTTGGGGATCATCGCTGCGGCGGCGTTCGGGCTGTTGGGGGCGGCTGGGGCGATGATTGCGGCGGTGTTGCACAACTTCAGTACTTTGTTGGTGTTGGGGAATGCTGGGCGGTTGTTGCGGTATGACGAGAGGGGGGTGGACTGAAGATTGGGTGAAGGCCACCAAGTGCCTGGCGGTGTTTTTGTAGCGACCTCAAGACCGAGCGCCGCCCGCGCGGCGCATCGCGGGACAAGCCCGCTCCCACATCTGTTTCGGGCCAGTCTTTCCTGTGCCATTACCTGGTCCGCCTTGTTGGTACGACGCGGTTTTGGCGTGGTCGCTAATGCTGCTCCACATGACTCAAGACATGCACCAAGGCAGGCGCCGATACTTTCACAGAAATAATTGGCCCGAAACAGATGTGGGAGCGGGCTTGTCCCGCGATGCGCCGCGCGGGCGGCGCTCGATCTCACAGGCGCTGCAAAATCACCGGTGAACACCTGGTGGCCTTCACTCAATCTCCCGCCAGGCACCTGGCAGCCTTCCCCCAACCCCAAGCCCATAAAAAAGCCCGGAGCAGGTTCAACCCTGGCCCGGGCAAGCGCGTGTGACGGAGCAGAATGACGAGTTACTTGAAATCCGCCTGCATCTGGGTGGCAATGCTCACCCCATTGGACGACCTGACGCACACATCCAGGTAGTCAGTGAAACGCGGCGGCACAGCGATGCCTTCTTCCAGCAACCGGCTGTTGTCGAACAGGTAGTTCAGATCAGCGAAACCGCTGTACAAGCGCAGCGCGCGCAGCACCAGGCGCGGGTTGGCAGGCCCGATACGGGTGGCAAAGCTGCCGGCCAGGGACTTGAGGTCATCCACATCGACCTTGCGATAACGCTCGCCAACCGGCTCGGCACCGTTGGCCTGGGCAAACGCCTGGTCGATCTCGGCAAAGGTGCAGGCCGAGCTGTGGCCGGCGGAGATGTGGTACAGGTCGTGGTTGAGCTGGGGCTTGCGTGCCAGGCCGATCAGCGCCTCGGCGCAGTAGTCGACCGGGACCACGTCGATCTGCTCGTCGAGCCCGCAGGTGAAACTCTCCAGCGCAAAGCCCATGCGGAACACCCAGAAGATGCTGCCCGATGCCTGGCAGCCGAGGCTGCTGTGGCCGACCACGATGGACGGGCGCGCCACCACCAGCGGTAGGCCTGGCAGCTCTTCGCGCATGCGCCGCTCGATCTCGGCCTTCGAGGCGGTGTAGTCCACCAGTTGCTGCTCGGCCTCGGGGAACTCCCACGACTCGCTGATCGGCGACTCGCGCTGCGGGCCGCAGCTCATCGCCGTGCCTACATGCAGGAAACGCTTCAGGCGCGCGGAGCGGCTGAGCACGTCGGCGAAGGCGTAGGTGCCCTCGACATTGACCGGCCAGATGGTCGGGTTCTTCGAGAACGAGGCCACGGCGGCGCAGTTGATCACCCGGTCGAACTGCATCAGGCGCGGGGTTTGCCCGTCCAGCCAGGAGGTGTCGAGCAAGTCGCCACAAAGGATCTGCGATTCTTCCAGTGCCAGGCAGTCGGCCTGGCTGACGCCATGTTGGCGCAGGTTGGCGCGCAGGCGTTCGAGGCCTTGCGCGGGCGTGTCACCGCGTACCAGGAAGGCGAGGGTGGGGCCCTGGCCGTCGGCAATCAGCTGGGCGGCGACCGACCCACCGAGGAAACCCGTGGCGCCGGTCAACAGGATGTGCTCGCTCGAATCGGCGGCGGTGAAAACTTCACCGTGGTTAATTGCGTTCATGGTTTACCTCGGGGGATAGGGTGACGCGCATTTGAAGTGATGCAATGTCAACGTAATGTGAATACGGCGTAAGTAATAAGTTGGTGCGTCAGTTTGGCGGGCTGTTCGGTCAACTTTAAAAGCGGGCCTGAATAATCGGCGAAAAATGAGCAGGCTGCCGAAAGGCTTGCAGGGCATGGCGTGCAGCGTGCTGGGGGCTATTGTCCATGCCGAGGTTTGACTTTTCAATCACGCAGATGAGCGTGATGTGCGTGTTTGTGTGAAACAATTTTAATAAGTGTGAAAGACCGTAAGCTTTCATGAATGAACATGTAATTTTGTTTAAGTTTGAAAGGCTTCAGGTTTTGTTCAGGTAGTTAATTTGTATATGTGCTAATGCAGGGGTCCGGGTATTGGCAGTTTGGCCAACTCGACGACCGCTCACGCGCAGGGAGTACAAATGTGCTCTGCGCGGGATGACGCCACACCGTGGCTGTTCAATCACGCAAACCCGCACGAGCGCATGGACGTCTTGACCCGCATCACAGCGCCAGCCATCGGTGACGATTTAAGGTAGGCTGCTGCGTTCCAGCACCACGTCACGAAAAGGACCTCACCATTTCCGTTCCCACCCTCAGCCGCCGCAGCCTGCTATGCCTGCTGGCCACCGCGCCCATCCTCGCCAGCCTGCCGGGCTGCACCCGTTCCACCGGCCTGCAGGGCAGCTTCCTGCAACTGTGGAAAAGCCACGCCGACCTCAACCCGCAGCAATGGCGCCAGCGCCTGGCGGCCATGGCCGACATGGGCTGCCGCACGGTGACGCTGCAGTGGGTCGGGCTGATCGGCGGGCAATCGCCGTGGATGATCCCCGAGGACATGCTGCGCAACGTCTTCGACATCGCCCATGACGAGGGCATGCAGGTACAAGTCGGGCTGCCGTTTGACAATGCCTGGTGGCAGGCGCTGTCGGCAGACGCGCAGGGGCAGGCGCAGTTCTTCGCCAAGGCCCTGGGCGAGGCGCAGGGCTACATGGCTGCTGCGCCCTGGCCGCAGCACCGCGCCTTTGCCGGCTGGTACATCCCCTACGAGCTGGAGCAGTACCACTGGGCCAGCGCCGACAGCCAGCAGCGCCTGGCCGCCTGGTTGACGGCGATGTCTGCCAGCACCCGGCAGCACAGTGACTGCGTCCCGTCGATTTCCACCTACCACAGCGTGCTGCCCACCGAGGGTTCGCTGCTGCAGCTATGGCGCACGCTGCTCGACAGCACCGCGTTGCGGCCGGTGGTGCAGGATGGCGTCGGTGTGGCCGGCTGGGCCAACCTGCAGGCCATCGAACCGCTGCTGCTGGAGCTGCGCCGGCGCAAGGTGCCATTCGATGTGGTGGTGGAGTTGTTCGAGCAGTTGCCGTCGGAAAAAAACGACGGCACCGACTTCAAGGCACGTTCGGCGGATTACGCCCGGGTACAGCGGCAGTTGGAGTGGGCCCGCACCACGGGCGCCGAGCAGGTCGTGGCGTTTGCCCTCGACCCGTGGGCGCTGGGGGATGACCCGCGCGCCCGCAGGTTGCGTGAGGATTGGCTGCGCGGCTGAATCAGAGGCTGCGCCCGATGATCTCGCGCATGATCTCGCTGGTGCCGCCGAAAATGCGCAGCGCCCGGGCATCGGCCCAGGCACGGCCGATACCGTACTCGCTGCTGTAGCCATAACCGCCGTGCAGCTGCAGCAGCTGGTCGAGGATCTGCCCCTGGATCTCGCTGGCATTGAGCTTGGCCATGGCCGCCACCACCGGGTCCAGGCTGCCCTCAATCAGCTGCCATGCGCAGTCGTCGAGGAACACCCGCAGCATGGTCAGCCGCGAACGGGCATCGGCGAGGATGAAGCGGTTGTGCTGGTGGTCGCTGACGCGCTTGCCGAATACCTTGCGTTCGCGGGTATAGGCCAGCGTCTGCTCGAGCATGCCCTCGGCATGGGCGGCGGCGCGCAGGGCGATGGCCAGGCGCTCGCGGGCAAGCTCGCGGCCGAGGTATTCGAAGCCTGCGTTCTCCTCGCCCAGCAGGCAGTCGGCAGGCACGCGCAGCTCGTCGAAGAACAGCTCGCAGGTGTCCTGGGCATGCTGGCCGATCTTGGCCATGGCCGGGCCCTTGCTCAGGCCCGCCAGGCCCGCCTCGACACAGAACAGCGACAGGCCGCGGGCGCCCAGGTCGGGCTCGGTGCTGGCGACCACGATGATCAGGCCGGCGTTGACGCCGTTGGTGATGAAGGTCTTCTGGCCATTGAGCACATAGTGCTCGCCGTCACGCCGGGCACGGCAGCGCACGGCCTTGAGGTCGCTGCCGGCGCCGGGCTCGGTCATGGCGATGGCGCCGATCAATTCGCCGGCGGCCATGGCCGGCAACCAGCGGTCTTTCTGTGCCGGGGTGCCGAGGTTGTACAGGTAGGGCGCGACCATGTCGGAATGGATCGAAAAGCCGATGCCCAGGCAGTTGGCCCGGGCCAGTTCCTCGATCACCACCACGGCATGGCCGAAGTCGCCATCGGCACCATAGGGGGCAGGCAGCGCCGGGCACAGCAGGCCTTGGGCGCCGGCGTCGCGCCACAGCGCGGTGGGCGTTATGCCCTCACGCTCCCAGTCGGCGTAGTGGGGCAGGATGCGTTCCTCGACAAACCGCCGGACCTGGTCGCGAAACAGCAGGTGATCGTCACGAAAGAGTGGGCGCATGGCGGTTTACCGGGTGTAGGGTGCGGTGCTGCTGAGCTCGCCGCGCAGCACCGGTTGTTCGGCGCTGCCGGTGAGGAACAGCGCGTAGTGATCGCCCGGCTGCAGCTGCGGCAAGGGCAGTGGCTTGGCCTGCGCCGCGCCGCAGCCGGCGGTCAAGGTGGCGCTCACCGGGTTGATCGCCCGCGCCTGGCTGGTCTGCCGGGGCACGTCGGCGAACAGGGTCGGGCCGGCCTGCACCTGCAACTGGCCGGCAGGGCAGTCGCTGGCCAGGTTGTAGAAACGCAACTCGGCCTTCAGGGCATCGTCGCTGGCCGCGCTGTCGTCCAGCACCAGCAGCTTGCCATCGTGCAGCACCAGGCTCTGGTAGCTGTCGGCGGCCACGCTGAGGGTGCCGGCGCTCTTGCCGGCGATCAGCACGGTGAACGGCTCGCCGCCCTTGACCACGTTGTAGCTGCTGGCCAGCTGGCCGGCCGCCAGTTGCTGCGCCGGGTTATGCCCGACTTGCACCTGCACGCCGCCCGCCGCTGGCTGCAGCACGCGAACGAACGCCGAGCCAGCCGGTGGGCGCGGCGCATACAGCTGCGCCAGCTTGCCCTCGGCCTGGGCGACGGTGGGCAGCGCGCTGCACAGCAGCAGGGCGCCTGTGAGCAGGGCGAGGGCTTTCATACAGTCTCCTTGGGGCGTTTTACCCGGGCTTGCTGGTACAGCTCGGCCAGGCGCTTGCGGTCGACCTTGTCGGACAGGGTGCCGGGGAAGCGGCCGCAGGCCAGCAGTTCGGACGGGATCATATAGGACGGCAGGCTGCCTGCCAGCCGCTGTTTCCAGTCGGCCAGGGCCTCGGGCAACGGGCCCAGGGTGGCCGCCGGCAGGTGCCCGGGGGTTTCGATGAAGCCGACCATGCGCACCAGTGCACCGTCGGGGCGGCGCAGGGCAATGGTGGCGGCGTTGTCGACCCCAGGCAGGCTGGCCAGCCCGGCGTCCACTTCGCCCAGCTCGATCCGGTAGCCATTGAGCTTGATCTGGTCGTCGCGCCGACCATGGAAGAACACCCGGCCTTGATCGTCGATCTCGGCCAGGTCGCCGCTGCGGTAGGCGCGCTTGCCGTTGTGCTGGAACAGCACGGCCTCGCTCAGGTCCGGGCGATTGAGGTAGCCACGCATAACGTGGTCGCCGGCAATGCACAGTTCGCCGTCGTCGAGGAACAGCTCGGCATAGGGCTTGGCCCGGCCGATGGACAGCGGCTGGGCAGCGTTCGCAAGCGGCGGCAGGATTTCGATCCAGGTGGTCGAGCAGGTGGCTTCGGTCGGCCCGTAGGAATTGATGATCCGCGCCTCGGGGAAGCGCTCCCACAGCTGGTTGGCCAGGGTCGGGGTCAGCGATTCGGCACCGAACACGAATACCCGCAAGGCGGGCAGGTGACTGGCGTCGAAGGCATCGTTGAGCAACTGCTGACGGACGAAGGACGGCGTCGAGGCCCATACCTGTACCTGGCTGTCGGCCAGGTAGTCGACAAAGCGCTCGGGGTCGCCGATCACCTCGCGCGGGCACAGTACGCACTGGCCACCCAGGGCCAGCGCCCCGCACAGGTCGAACAGCGAGAAGTCGAAGCTGAACAGCATCTGGTTCATGAACCGCGGCCGTTCGCCCAGGGCCAGGCAGTCGCGAATCCAGCCGGCGAACAGCGCCAGGCTGTCGCGGCCGATCTGCACGCCCTTGGGATCGCCGGTGCTGCCGGAGGTGAACATGACGTAGGCCAGGCCCGCCTCGGCCAGCGGTGCGGCGCAGGGCTGGCCTGCGCGGAACTGGTCCAGTTCTGCGTCGTAGCAATACCCGGCGCCCACCAGCTCGATGATGCGCTGCAGGCGCTGCGGCGGATTGATGCTGTCCAGTGGCACATAGGTCACGCCCAGGCGCAGGCAGCCGAGCATGGCCACGACGAATTCGATCTGCTTGTGGCCGCTGAGCACCAGCGCGGTGCCGGGCTGGATGCCCTGCGCGCGGGCACGCAGCGCCCAGGCCTCGACGGCCAGTTGCAGGCCGGCCCAGTCCAGTACCCGATGGGCGTCGCGCAGGGCAGGGGCGTCGGCGCCCTGGTGGCAGTCGGCGAACTCACAGCGGTCGAAATCGAAGTGCATCCGGCACTCTCCTGGGCGGTGGCCTGTGCAGGCTCAGCGGTTGTTCTGAATGAAGGCGGCGAGGGCGTCGAGCGATTCCAGGTGCTCGTCGATCTCGGTGGCCGGCACTTTGACGCCGAACGCATTCTTCACCGCCATGACGATGTCCACCGCGGTCATCGAATCGACCAGGCCGGACTCGATCAGCAGGTCGTCGTGGGCCACCGGGGTGCCGACCACGTTCTCGATGATGTCGGCCAGTTGTTGCTTGAGGGCTTGTTCGCTCATGTCAATCACTCCACGGAGTCAGAATTGGAAGTACAGGAAGCGTGCTTCCTTGTGCAGGTTCATCAGGCACAGCGCCAGCAGCAGCGCCATGATCAGCAGCCATTTGAGGGTCGGCGCCCAGCGCAGCGCGGCCGGGCCGTCGAGCTGCGCGCGGGCCAGGGACGGCGAGAAGCCGCCCATGATCTGTTGCGAATTGGGCAGGAACCAGGCCACGGACAGCACTGCCAGTACGTGCAGCGTCTCCAGGTGGCGGCCCACCAGCAGGCGCCAGGCGTCACCCCAGGTGATGCCGGCCGGGTACAGTACCTCGGGCAGGCTGCCCAGGCCACGCAGGCCGAACATGCCCTCGATCAGCAGCACGGCATCATGGGTGGACTCGGCGCGGAAGAAGGCCTGGGCAACGATCACCGCTGCGAAGGTCAGCAACACGTAGCCCGCCACTTTCAGCGGGTGCTGCGTGGCCTTGCTGTTGCGCCCGACCACGAAGATGCGCCAGGCATGGTTGATCGACAGGTAGGCGGCATGCAGCAGGCCGAAGATCAAGAATTGCAGGCCCGCGCCGTGCCAGATACCGGCCAGGCCCATGGTGAAGGTGGTCGGCAGGATGATCGCCGCGGCGAAGCCGCCCGGCGTCGCCGCACCCTGGGTGCCGACCGGCAGCCCGCGCTTGCCGCGCCACTCCGACACCGCCATGGCCACCGGGTAATACAGGTAGGCGGTCAGGTAGCGGGTCAGGGTCATGTGCCAGCGGGCCCAGAAATCGATGATGTTGCTGGCCTTGTACGGCGAGTTGAAGTTCAGCGGGAAGCGAATGCCGAACATCTTGGCCAGGCCCAGGGCCATGTCCGAGTAGCCGGAGAAGTCGAAGTACAGCTGCAGCGCGTAGGCGATGCCGGTGCCCCACGCCGCCCAGAACCCGAGGCTGCCAGGGTCGGCGAAGCCGGCGTCGGCATAGGGGGCGATCGGGTCGGCCAGCAGCACTTTCTTGGCCAGGCCGATGACGAACAGCATGCCGCCAACGCTCAGGTTCTCGGCGCGGAACCGGTAGTTATCCGGCTGGGCGAACTGCGGCATCATTTCCTTGTGGTGCAGGATCGGCCCGGCGATCAGGTGCGGGAAGAAGGTCACGAAAAGCACATAGCTGAGCAGGCTGCGTTCCTTGACGATGCCGGCACGGCAGTCGAGCAGGAAGCCGATCTGGGTGAAGGTGAAGAACGAAATGCCCAGGGGCAGGATGATGTCGTCCAGGCGGGTGCCGGCCAGGCCCCAGTCCTGGGCGAAGTTCACCAGGGTGACGAAGTACTTGTAGTGGAACAACAGCGCAATGTCGGCACCGACCCCGGCCGTGGTGATCAGCAGTTGCAGGCGTGAGCGCCCGGCCGTGCCGAGGATGGCCAGGCTGACCAGGTAGTTGAAGGCGATCGAGCCGATCAGCAGCAGCACGAACTGCGGGTTCCACCAGCCGTAGAACACGATCGAGGTCACGCACAGCCACAGCGCGGCGCCGCGCAGGCTGCGGGCGGCGATCAGGTAGTGGGCGGCCAGGGTCAGCGGCAGGAACAGCAGCAGGAAGAGGTAGGAGTTAAAGAGCATGGTCGGCCTGCGGTTCAGGTAGCGTTGCCAGCACGGCGCGCTCGTCGGCGGTCAATGGCAGCGACAGGGCGCTTTCGGAGAATTCCCAGATCACCAGCTTGAGGCTGGCCGGCCAGCGCTCACGCTTGCCCAGCGCGGCCAGCAGCGCACCGCTGAACTGGCCGCCGTCCAGGCTCTGGTTCCACACCTGCTGGCCAAGGTTGCGGCCCAGGCGTTCGGCAAAGGCGCTGCGCCGGCCGTTGGAACTGCCCGCCAGCAGCACCTGCACCGGCGGGGTGTCGTCGAGCAGGCCGCCACCGCGCTGCACCTGGATCTGCTGCGGGTGTTCGTCTTCCACGGCCGGGCGCCAGGCACTGGCGGCGTGCTCAAGGCCCGCCAGCACGATCAGGTCGCCCATGCGCGGTTGCGCGGCGCCAACCTGGGAGCTGGTGAACAGCTGGTCGCGCTTGCCATCGAGCAGCGCCAGGGCGCTGGCGGCCACGGCATCGGCGGCGCGCTGGGCGCCGTCGGCATTGAGGTGCACATCGGTGCGGAAGAACTGCGGCGGGGTTTGCGGGCCGTGGGCCAGGGCCGCACCGAGGTCGGCATAGGGCACGCCCTGGCTGGCCAGGCTGGCTTGCCACTGGCCCAGGCGTGCCTGCAGTTGCGGCGACTGCTGCAGGCCGCAGAGGGCCTGGCTTTCGATACGGGATTTGTCCGGCACGGCCACCAGCAGCACCTGCAGGCCCTGGCTACGCAGTTGCCCGACCCAGTGCTGCATCAGCCGCAGGCGCGCTTCATAGGCGCCTTTTACGCCGGCCTGGGCGCGCAGGCCGTCGCGATAGAACAGCCAGCCCGGGCAACCCTGTACCACCTGGTCGCCCAGGTCGCCGAGCAGGCGATAGCGCACCGCCGCGCTCAGGGTGTCGGCGTTTTTCTGCAGTTCCGGCTGCAACGCATCGCCCAGGGCCTTGCCGGCCTCGCCGTCGAACCAGGCCGCCGGCTGCAGCTGGGCGGCATCGAGCTTGCTGTTGAACAGCAGCCACAGGCCACAGGCCTGGGCCAGCAGCAACAGGCCGATCACCGCGGCGGTATAGCCACGGTGCGAAGGGGTGACGGGGGTCGCCTGTTCAGCCATGGCTCATTTTCCGGCAGCGGCGCGCAGGCGCTGACGCCAGGTGTCGGCGCTCATGATCGAGGCGTTGTCCCACAGGCCGCTGGCCTGGGGGCCCTGGGCGTAGGTGGGCTCGAACATCTGCCACACCAGCACCTGGGGCGGGTTGCGCTTGAAGTCGGCCGATTCCAGGTACTCAAGCAACATGATCCACTGGCCGACGTTGCCGGGCTTCCAGTTCACCGACACCGGGCGGTCGATGCTGTTGGACAGTTTTTGCGGGAAGCCGAAGTACGGCTGCACCATGCTGTGGCCGGTCACGTGCAGCGGCGCCGGGGCGTCGTCGAGCAGGCCGCTGGCCGCGGCCTGACGGCGCACGGTAAAGGTTTCGCGGCCGGTCTGCTTGCGCTGCTCGGGGGTGAGGAAGCGCTCGGCCAGGTCGCCGTAGCGGCGCTCCTTGAACTCGCTGCCCAGCTGCATGCCACTGCCGGCAGTGCCCTTGAGCGCCGGTACATCGCGGCGGGCCTGCTCGGCGGTGGCTTGCGCCGTGGCGTCGGCGGCGGCCTGGGTCCAGTGCTGGTCGGTGCGGTAGAACACGTCCTTGCCGGCGGCCTTGAGCTGGCGCAGCACGGCCTCGTCGTCGATGGCGCTGATACCGGCCTTGCGCAGGCTGGCCAGGATGGTCTGGTAGCGCTGCTGCACGGCAGGGCTCAGGGCTTTGCCGGCGGGCAGCTTGTCCTGGTAGAAGCGGGTCTTGTCAGGCAGCACCAGCACCTGCAACTGCACGCCGCGCGCGGCCAGGGCCTGCTGGGCGTCCTTGATCAGCGCGGTGGAGGCTTCGATGCCGCGGCTGTCGACCTCGGTGAGGCTGCCCCAGCCGGGGAACAGCCAGCCGTCGTTGCCACGCAGCACGATCGACGAGTCATCGGCCTGGGCGGCGGGCACGGCAAAGCCGATGCTGGCGGCCAGCAGGCTGGCGGCGAGGCCTTTGAAGGAGCGGGTGAGCACAGAAGACGGCAGCATGGCGGGGGTCCTCAATACGACAGAGTCAGGTTCATGAACAGGCCCTCGGCCCGGTCGGAGGCACCGCCGCCAATGGCGAAGCGGTATTGGGCCGTCCAGTCCAGGTAGGAGCGGGGCGTATGGTAGTGGTCTTCGCGGAAGTAGTAGCGCAGGGCGACACCAGGGCCGGCGGCCATGGACCAGGAGCTCTGGTCGCGGGTCATGGAATATTTGCCGCTGGCATCCTCCAGCAGGCCACTTTTGCCCTTGAGATGGGTCACTTCGTCCTTTTGCCAGATCCAGTCGGCTGCCCCAACCACATGTGGGAACAGCACCAGATTTGGCGAGATCTCGGTGAGCCGGAAGCTGCGCCCCAAGCGAACCTCGTTGCTGAGGAACAGCTGTCTGCGCAGCAATTGGCCATCGGCTGTGCCCAGCGCTCGGGTACGCGAGCCTTCGTTGTCGACGTCATACAGTGTGTATTTCGCGGCGTTGTCTTCCAGCGAATAACCCAGTTGCGAATAAGCATCCACGGTCCACCAACTGCGCTCCATGCGCAGTTCGGTGCCACGGTAGAAACCGTAGGTTGCATAGGCGAGCCAACCGCCGGCGCTGTCGTCCTTGAGTTTGTAAGTCATCAAGGCACCGTTGATACGCTCAGCAGGGTCCTGAACATCTCGGTTGACATTTTCAACGGTTCGTTGAACTTCGCAGCGCACGCTGTTTTTGCCTGGGTTCGCGGTGCCTTCGCGGGTCGCCGAGCCGACCAGGAAGCGCCGTTCGAGGCCGAACGTGAAGCCGGTATCGGAAAGCGAATAACGCACGCCCAGGGAAGCAATGGTGCTGGGGAAGCCACTGACCGATTTCGAATCGGTCGAGCCGTTGTCGTCCAGCGCCTGGTGGCTGCAAGGGTCGATTGCACCTGCTGATTTGAAGCGGCCACCTTCATCCCACAGGGTATTGCTCATCCGCCCATAGACCTCCAGCACGCCGTTCTGGTCATTGAACTGGCTGGGCCGCCAGTACAGTTCGGCGGTGCTGAAGATCGAGTCGCCGGCCGAGCTTTGCCCGGCGTTGGCGATGGTGGTGCTCGGGCGCGCGCCGCGGTAGCTGGCGGTCACGGTGGCACCCCATTCGCGGTCATAGGCGGTGATGGCGCTGCGGGTGTTGTGGCGCTGCTGTTCATCCAACTGCAGGGTGCCGGCATCGTCCATGTCGATGGCGTGCTTGAGCTGGCGAACGGCGGCCGGCTTTTCACCCATGGCCGACAGCGCATAGGCCTCGTCGAGCACCACGGTCTTCGGCGCCTTGCCGGTGTCGCGGGCGGCGCGGAAGTCCTCACGGGCGCGGGCGGGTTGGGCCGTGCGCATGCGCAGGTAGCCGCGCTGCATCAGCAGCTCGGCATCGCTGGGTGTACGGGCGATGGCGTCGCTCAGGCGCTGCTCGGCTTCGGCGGCCTGCTGCGGGGTGCCGGCGGCCAGGGCGGTGGTGAGCAGGCGCTGGAACTCTAAGTTGTCCGGGTCCTGTTCGACGGCCTTGCGCGCCTGCTCGATCGCTATCTGGTAGTCCTGGCGGGCATAGGCGGCGTAGGCCTCGCTGGCCGGGCCGGCGGCGCCGCCGGCATCGGCGGGCAACAGTTCGCACTGGGTGCCGTAGGGGGTGTCCTGGCACGACTGGCGCGGCGCCGGGTAGGTGCTCAGGTTCAGCGCAGCGGCCGCGGGGCGCGCATCGGCCAGGGCCTGCTGGCGTTTGCCCACGGCCTCGTCACTGGCGTCCATGGGCGCCAGCAGGGCCGTGGCGCGGCCTTTGTCGCCGCCGGCCAGGGCCGCGTCGATGGCGATCAGGCGCACGTTGCGCAGTTGTTCCTCGTCGAGCCAGTCCTGGGCCAGGGCGCTGTCGAAGTCGCTGTCGGCGGCCTGGGCGTTGCCCTGGTACTGGCGCAGGTAGCCGCGCATCACCAGCATCACGGTGCTTTCGTCATCGGCTTCGAGTGCTTGGTTGGCGGCTTGCTCGGCGGCGGCGGGCTGGTTGTCCAGCAGCAGCACGGTCACCAGCAGCAGGCGGTGGCTGGCGATGTCCGGCGCCAGGCGCACGGCTTCGCGGGCCAGCGGCACGGCATCGCCGGGGCGGTTGGCGATCAGCGCCTGATAGGCCTGTTCGGCCGGGCGCACGGCCATGCGCCGGTTCAGGGTCTGGCGGCGGGCTTCCAGGTCGCTGGTGTTGGGGGCGCCCAGGCTGATCGCCGTGCCGGCGGCGGTGGCGGCGTCGGCCCAGCGTTGCTGCGCCTCCAGGCTGTCGAGCCAGAGCAGGGCCCAGGCGCCTTGGCTTGGGTCGGTACGAAACGCCCGCTCGCCATCGCGCTCGGCGGCGGCCATGTCGCCGGCGTTGTAGGCCGCGTAGGCCTTGGTCGCCAGCGGGAAGCCACGCTGGTAAGCCGCCGAAGGTGCCGGGCCGGTGGCAGCCGGGGCATTTTGTTGCAGGTTGGTCACCGCCGCCTGCAGGCCGGGGTCGCGCACGCCGCGCTTGAGCGCGCTTTGCGCCGCCTGGCGGGCTTCGTTGCGCCGGCCGAGCTTCTGCAGGGTGTAGACCTTGAGCAGGTTCAGCCGGGCCACGTCAGGGCGCAGCTTGAGGGCGGCGTCCACCTGTTGCAGGGCATCGCGGTAGCGCCCCGACTGGTAGCTGCGAAAGGCCTGGTCGGCCTGTTCCCAGGCCACGCCTTCAAGCGGCACCTCGGCGGCCAGGGCGGTGGGCAGGTTGGCGCAGGCAAGCCAGGCACCGAACAACAGGATGGCGGGGCGAGCAGGGGTCATGTCAGTGCGGCAGCCTGGGTCTTCTTCGCCGCCGAAGCGGGTGTGGTTTCGGGGATGGACGCTGCGGGCTCGCCGTTTTCCTGCTGGAACAGGATGGCCTCGTTGAGCGTGTCCGCATCCAGGTAGCCGTGCTCGAGCAGGATCTGCCCCAGCGGCTTGTGTTCTTCGGCCTGGGCCTTGAGGGCCTGGGCCAGGATATCGTCGTCGATGGCGCGCCACGACAGCAGCAGTTCGCCAAGGCGCAGGCGCTGCTGGTGCAACTGGTCGGCCGAGGGGAAGTCGTGCATGGTCTTGTCCCAGACCAGCTTCTTGCCCAGGAACAGGTAGCCCAGGTACAGGCGCCAGGCCCGTGCCGCGGCCATGGCATTGATGAAGTTGCCGATGATCATCCGCGGCCCCGACAGCAGGGCGTGTTCCCAGCCATACAGGCGGCCGACGAAGTACGCGCGCTGCAGGATACGCAGGCTCAGGGCCAGGGTGTTGGCCCACATCAGGTCGAGCAGCAGGCTGTTGGGCGAGAACACCGACGGGAAGAACACCTTCCAGTGGCCGGTGGCGCTGATCCCCAGGAAGATCAGGTGCTGGAACAGCAACACGTACGCAAGGATGGCCACGAACGAGGTGATCAGGCCCTTGCGGTCGCGGAACAGCAGGTACTTGGTCGCCAGCGAGCCTTCCCAGCCCACCTGGCTCCAGCCTTGCAGGCCGATGCCCAGGGTCCAGCGGGCCTTTTGCCGGTAGGCGGTGCGGAAGGTGTCGGGGAAATACTCACGCACGCCCAGGGGCATGTGTACGGCCACCATCTTTTCCTTGCCGTTGCCGAACCAGGTGGTGCGCTTGGCCACGTAGTCCACCGGGAACTTGCCGAAGATCTGCTTCATGCCGCGCCGCGCCAGGCGCGCGCCGATGTCGTAGTCCTCGGTGAGGGTGTCGGTGTTGAACGGCTGGTTGTTGGTCTCGGCCGACAGCTCCAGCAACGCCTTGCGCGAGAAGCAGGTGCCGACACCGGCCGACGGCACCATGCGCGACATGCTCTCGCGCACCACCAGGTCCTTGGTGTGCCATTCGGCGAACTCGTCCATGTAGGTGCCGGCCACCAGTTCGTACCAGTCACGCTCCAGGGAGGTGACCGGCAGCTGGATGAAGTCGATGCGCGGCAGCAGGTAGTTGAAGTAATGCAGCTCCAGGCGGTGCAGCACGTCTTCGCTGTCGTGCAGGATCATCCCGGCGAAGGGCTCGGGCATGCGCGCGTCCTGGGCGAAGATCGCCTGGATGATCCAGTTCAGGCAGTCGGCCTTGCAGGTCGGGCCGTCATGGGGCACTTCGACCCGGATCAACTGCTTGTAACGCCGACGCATGCGCTCCACCTCGTCGATGGTGCGCTGGTCGTTGCAGTAGGTGCCGACGAAGATGTAGTAGTTCTTGTAGTCCAGCGAGCCGACCATGTTCTCCAGCATCGGCGCGATCACGTCGTACTCCAGCCACGCCGGGATCATGATCGCCAGCGGCTGCTCGGGCTTGGCGCGCAGCTGCTCCACCGTCAACGCCTGGTAGCGCTTGCGGCGGATCAGCAGCTTGCGGTACGTCTGGCGCACCCAGTACCAGGTATCGATGAACAGGTCATCGAGGCTGGACAGCAGGATCAGCACACCGACGACGGCGGTGACGATCTCCAGCCCCCGGTAATACTCCGCCAGCAGGTACGGCCAATAGAGTGAGAACATGCGCGCTTACCCCGGCCTACTTGCCTTTGTGCTTCAGACGCAGCCGGCGAGCGACCACACCCAGCAGCACCAGCAGCAGGACGATGCCGGACAAGGTGGGCAACGCCCACACCAGCTGCTTGCGCCACTGGTGGAACGGCGTGCCGGCCAGGTTGAGTTCCGGGTCGGTGGTGTCGACCCAGGTCAACGGGCCTTGCTCGCCAACCACCACGGCATTGCCCTGGGTCAGCAGGAAGGGTACCTGCGGCACCATGGCCGGGTTGCCCAGGCTGTTCCAGAGCACGCCGTGCTGGCCGCTGGAGTCGACCACCGACAAGGTGCCCAGACCTTGTGGCCCCTGCAGGTCGAGGGCCAGTTGCTGGTTGCCCTGGGCCTGCAGGCGTTGCAGCTCGGCGACGCCCAGCACCGGCTTGGCGCCGGGCAGTTGCACATCCACGGCCAGGAACGGCCGCGACGGCGCGACCTCTGCCTTGCCGTCGGCCAGCACCAGCTCGGCATTGACCGGCGACAGCGAGGCGGCGCTGGCCAGGCGGATCAGTTTGCCCAGGTTGGCCACCGGGGTTTGCAGGGCGGCCTGGTCGACGATCACCTGGGGTTTGCCGGCCAGCAGTGGCAGCAGGCCGATGAAGGTCCCGTCGGGTTCGGCGTCGGCCGAGCTCAGGTAGCTGCTGGGCAGCACGTTGACCGGGTAGGCCTGAGGGATCTCGGCGCAGTTTGGCGAGCTCGGCTGGCGCTGGAAGCGCACCTGCACGGTATTGGTGACGCCCAGGGCGTAGCCTGGGATGCGCGCCTTCAGCCGCTCGGGGCTGCCATCGGCATCCAGTTGCGCGGCGTTGAGCAGCACGTTGTTCCAGATCACCGAGGCAACCGGCGGGGTCGGCGAGGCGCCCGGCGCGGCGGCGAGGTCGAGGTTGAGTTCCCCCGGCATGCGGCCGTTGCTCGACACGGCGCTGAGCGGGAAGGTGGCGGTCCACTCGCCGCGGCTGACCACGTCGAAGGTGCCGAAGTTGCCGCCCAGGGCGCTCAGGCGCAGATGGCCGTGATCGTTGCGCAGCGCGTCGCCCACTTCCTTGACCTGCGCTTCGCGCGACACCAGCACATTGCGCCAGTTCGCGTCGAACACGCCGGCGGCCTTGGCGCCGGCATCGGCAGCCACGGCCACCAAGGCTTGGCGGCCCAGGCTGAGCAGTTGCAGTTGCTGGCTGGGCAGGGCGCCCGTAGCCAGGCTGGCCTTCTGCTTGCGCCATTGCGCCATTGCGCCATTGCGCCATTGCGCCAGGGCGGCGAGGGCGGCCTGGTCGTCCTGCAGCTGTTGCGCCAGGGCGTCCAGGGCCGCGTTGAGCTGTGCTGCCAGCGCGTTGTCGGCGACGGCCAGGTCG
Organism: Pseudomonas sichuanensis; assembly: GCF_003231305.1. Lineage (GTDB taxonomy): Bacteria > Pseudomonadota > Gammaproteobacteria > Pseudomonadales > Pseudomonadaceae > Aquipseudomonas > Aquipseudomonas sichuanensis. The sequence goes on from NZ_QKVM01000019.1 coordinate 27,431, forward strand.
GCGCGGATCGCCGGGGCATCGAGCAGCAGCAGGGCACCCAGCTCGGCCGGGCTGGCCAGGGTGTGGCTGGCCTGGCTGCTCAGGGCGGCGAAGGCTGGGACTTTGACCAGGGCCGCCGGCACCTCGATGCCAGCCAGCGACACGCTGTCGCCGACTTGCGGCAATGCACGTACCTGGGCGCGGCGGGCGCTGCGCTCCAGGGCCACGCCCAGGCGCCAGGCGCTGTCGAAGCTGTTGCGTTCGAGCGCACCGGCCGCTACCAGAATCACCGGCTCACCCGGCAGGCTGCTCCAGGCTTCAGCCAGGCTGCCCAGGGCCGACATCGAGTAGCGGTAGCTCAGGCGCGTCTGTGGCGACAGGGTCAGCACGTTGGCGGTGGCCCGTGGCGGGGCGCAGAAGTCCTCCGAAACCGGCGAACTCCAGTCCAGGGTGAAATTGACGAAGCCACTGACGTGCTTGCCGCTGTCCACTGCCAGGGTTCGGCTGAGGTCGCCTTCGGCGCGGTTGACGCGTTCGGCCACGCGGGGCTGGCCATCGACGGCCAGGCGCAGGGTGGCAGGCTGCTCTTCACCTTTGATGAACTGGCCCTTGAGTTCGATCTGCGCATCGCTGATCGCCACGCCCTTGGGCACCGGCAGGAAGAACGCCTGGCGGTTGTCGGCCTGGTCGAGCACCACCGGGTTGGTGATGCCCAGGTCCTTGAGCGAAACGCTGCGTGACACCCAATCCTGGGCCATCAGCGCTTGCAAGGCATCGCTGGCAGGGGTGGCGTGGGCGAGGAGCGGGGAGGTAAGGGCAGTGCCCAGAACGGCGAACTGCAAGCGGCGAGTCGTGTGGCTCAACGATCTAGTCCTTGAAGGTTCAGTGGCGTTGGCAGCGCTCAGCGGGCGTGCAAACGTGTGCGCCGACAGGCGTTTTAAGGCGCAGGTCTTCGCGTGGGTACTCGGGTAATCAGTGACGATGGGGGGAGCGAACGCTGTCAAACGGTCGTTCGAACGCGATGCCACTTCGTCAAGACATCGGAGGCGTACTCTCTAATATCAAAGTGCCCATGTCAATATTTTGATGCTTTTTTGTAAGAAAATTCGACCGGCGACGTCGGACCAAATGACGTCGCCGATTTATTGACGCTAGGTCGGCATTCAGTGCGTTCCGAAGGGGGTGAATGGTCGCCCGAGCAGGGCATTGACGATGCGCTCGCTGGCGTTGCCGTCGCCATAAGGGTTGACGCTGCGCGCCACCTGAGCGTAGAGCGCGTGATCATCAAGCATGGCCTGCACCGCCTGGACGATCCGCGCGCTGTCGGTGCCCACCAGCTTGACCGTGCCGGCGGCCACGGCTTCCGGGCGCTCGGTGGTGTTGCGCATGACCAGCACCGGCTTGCCCAGGTGCGGCGCTTCTTCCTGCACGCCGCCGGAGTCGGTCAGCACCAGGTGGGCGCGCTGCATGAACCAGACGAACTCCAGGTAGTCCAGCGGGTCGATCAGCTGCACGTTGGGGTTGTCGCCGAGCACCGTCATGACCACATCGCGCACCTGCGGGTTGAGGTGCACCGGGTAGACGATCTGCACATCGTCGCGCTTGGCCAGTTCGCCCAGGGCCTGGCAGATCTGCCGGAAACCTTCACCGAAGTTCTCCCGGCGGTGGCCGGTGACCAGTATCAGTCGGCGGCTGGCGTCGAGCCACGGGTAGCGGCTGGCGAAGCCTTCGCCGATCTCGGGCTCGCGGTCGAGTTTCTGCAGGATCAGGTCCAGGGCATCGATCACGGTGTTGCCGGTAACGTGGATCTGCCCCTGCAGGTTCTCGTGCAACAGGTTGCCGCGCGAGGTGACGGTGGGGGCGAACAGCCAGCGGGCCATCACGTCCACCACGCGGCGGTTCATTTCCTCGGGGAAGGGCTGGGCCAAATCGCCGGTGCGCAGGCCGGCCTCGACATGGCCGATGGCGATGCCGCGGTGGAAGGCCGCCATGCTGCAGGCGGCGGCGGTGGTGGTGTCGCCGTGCACCAGCACGCAATCAGGCTTGAGTTCGTCGAGCAGGGCGTCGATACGGGTCATCAGGCGGGCGAACAGGCCATTGAGGGTTTGCCCCGGGATCATCACGTCGAGGTCGTGGTCCACCGGCACGGCAAACAGCTGCAAGACCTGGTCAAGCATCTGCCGGTGCTGGCCGGTGCTGCAGACGATGCTTTCGACACCCTCGGTGCGGGCCAGGACCTTGACCAATGGCGCCATCTTTATGGCTTCTGGGCGGGTGCCGAACAACGTCAGAACTTTCATCACGCACGACTCCACTCGTAAACGAACAGTTGAATGGCGCGGATAATACCGGATTGATATTGCAGTGCATTGATCTGATGCCGGAAGACGCAATTTATCCTGCGCCCTGTCGCCGTTTGCGACTTGCCGGTGCCGTACTAGGCTGCTGGATACCCGTGGCGGGCGTTGCCCCGCCACTGACCAGGAGGTGGCCCATGTTGCCTTTGCCTAACGAGCTCAAGCAGTCCCGGGCTTTGCTGGACGTGCTGATACGCGCAGGCCTGGTGGCCGCGCTGGTGGTCACCTGTTTTGCGGTGTTCCGCCCGTTTCTGAGCCTGATGCTCTGGGCGGTGATCCTGGCCATCACCTTCTACCCGTTGCATGGACGTTTGCGCGCCAGGCTTGGCTTGAAAAGCGGGCATGCGGCCAGCCTGATCATCCTGGTCACGCTGCTGATCCTGATGGTGCCGATCTACCTGCTGGGCGATTCCATCGCAGCGTCGGTGTCCGCGGCGATGGAGCTGTTCAAGAGCGGGGCCTGGCATGTGCCCCAGGCCAACCCGGTGGTGGCCACCTGGCCGCTGGTGGGGCCGCCGCTGTACGGCTTCTGGCAACAGGCGGCCACCGATGCCACCAGCCTGATCCAGAGCGTCACCCCGCACCTCAAGGGCATCGGCATGGTGGTGCTGGGCAAGCTGGCCGGGGTCGGCACCGGCTTCTTATTGTTTATCGGTGCGTTGATCCTGTCGGGCGTGGTGATGGCCTATGGCGACAACGGTGAGCGCAGCGCGGTGCAGATCGGCACGCGTATCTCCGGCGCCGAACGCGGCCCGCTGATCGCCGAGCTGTGCACCGCGACCATTCGTGCGGTGGCCCAGGGCGTGGTCGGCATTGCCTTCATCCAGATGCTGCTGGTGGGGCTCGGTTTCGTGCTCATGGGCATCCCCGGCGCCGGCCTGCTGGCCATTCTGGTGCTGCTGCTGGGCATCATGCAGTTACCGGTGTTGCTGATCACGCTGCCGGTGGTGGCCTTTGTGTTCTTTACCGAAGGCGCCAGTGTCGGCGCCGTGGTGTTTGCCGTGTACAGCGTGCTGGCCGGTATGGTCGACAACGTGCTCAAGCCCCTGCTGCTGGGGCGCGGGGTGAATGTGCCGATGCCGGTGGTGCTGATCGGTGCACTGGGGGGCATGGTTGCCGAAGGCATCATCGGGTTGTTCATCGGCCCGGTGATCCTGGCCATCGGCTACATGCTGTTCTGGCAGTGGGTGGAGCAGGGGCCGGCGTCAGGTAATGGATGATCAAGCGGAGGGGCCCATGCTCAAGCGAATCGTCGCAGGCGTGTTTGCGCTGGCGGTCATGTTGGTCAGCCTGGGCAGCCAGGCCATCGAGCAAGGCGCCGTCGCGACGGCCGAGCCTGCCGAGCTCAAGGTTGCCAACCGCAGCATCATGGTGTTCCACGCCACCTTGCTGGGCGAAGCACCTGCTGCCAGGGCCCGGCGCGCCGAGGCGGTCATCAACGAGCGGCTGGATGAAGGCGAGGCCGGCACGGTCAGCGTGGACGCCATTCAGGACAGCTACCTGGTACTGCTCGGTGATCGCCGCGCATTCATCGTCTCGCCCAAGGACATGCTCGGCAGCGACCTCAACGTACGGCAAGGTGCCGAGGCGGCGGCGCAACGCCTGCGCCAGGTGGTCGACGAGGCGCAACAGGCGCGCAGCCCGCGCTTCCTGCTCACTGCCGCCGGGCTGAGCGCCGCCGCCACGCTGGTGTACATAGTGCTGGTCAAACTCTGTGCGTGGCTGCACCGCAAGGCCTTGTCGTGGTTGCCCCAGCGGGTGCGCAAACACGCCAGTGCCTTGCGCATCGGCCACACGCAGCTGGTCGATTCCAGCAACCTGTATCCGCTGTTGCGGCGCCTGCTGGCGCTGGTGCGCTGGACCCTGGTGCTGTTGTTGACCTACGAATGGCTGAGCTTCGTCCTGCAGCGCTTCCCCTACACCCGCCCCTGGGGCGAAAGCCTGAATCTGTACCTGCTGGGGCTGCTGCGCCATGTGCTGACGGGCATGGTCGACGCGATCCCGGGGTTGCTGATCGCCTTGCTGATCTTCTTCATCGCCCGTGGCATCAGCGCCTTCAGCAAGCGCCTGCTCGAGCGCCTGGCGCGGCCGGGCTCGATCAGCTGGCTGACCCAGGAAACCCTGCAACCCACCACTCGGCTGACCTCGCTGGCGATCTGGCTGTTCGCCCTGGCCATGGCCTACCCGTACCTGCCGGGCGCCGACACCGAAGCCTTCAAGGGGTTGTCGGTGCTGATCGGCCTGATGATCTCGCTGGGCGCCACCAGTGTGGTCGGCCAGGCCGCCGCCGGGCTCATCCTCACGTATACCCGCACCCTGCGGCCCGGCGAGTACGTGCGCATTGGCGAGCACGAGGGCACGGTGACCGAGCTGGGCATGTTCACCACCACCATCCGCACGGGGCTGGGCGAGGTGCTGACGCTGCCCAACTCGATGATTACCGGGGCGGTGACCAAGAACTACTCGCGTGTGGTGCAAGGGCAGGGCTATGTGGTCGACACCACGGTCACGATTGGCTACGACACGCCCTGGCGCCAGGTCGAGGCGATGCTGCTGGAGGCCGCGCGGCGCACCGATGGGGTGCTCGACACACCCCGCCCGCAAGTGTTCCAGACCGCCTTGTCGGACTTCTACCCGGAATACCGCCTGGTGGCCCAGGCCGTGCCCAGCGAGCCACGGCCGCGGGCCGAGCTGCTGACCCTGTTGCACGCCAACATCCAGGATGTGTTCAACGAGTACGGCGTGCAGATCATGTCGCCGCACTACCTGGGGGACCCCGCGCAGGACAAGGTGGTGCCTAAGGAGCAGTGGTACAGCGCGCCCGCGGTTGCGCCCAGGGACACGCAGCGATGATCGACGACGGCGTTGGTGCAATCCGCCGATTTCATGCGTTCGGCGGTTACGGTGTTACGCCGTGAAGCCGGGCTCCTGAGGCTCTTCTTGTGCGGTGTCCTGCTGGACGTTGTGATAGACGGCAGCAGCGCAGAGGGCTACCAGCCCGACGCTGGCGACCAGGATATCGCCCAGCAGCGTGCCGGCGACCAGGATCAGCAAACTGAGGCGGCAGAACATCACCATGACAGGCCTCTATGGCAGTTGGGTTCGAACAGGGCCACCAACATAGCGCGCATGAGGCTTTGATGCAGCGGGCATATCTGCAAACAGCGTCTGCAAAACGGCACTCATCGCAGGTATGGCGCTTACGCCCAGATTGTTTAGCCGCCACTGGCGATTCGCTTTAGTATCGGCGCAGTTGCGCGCCCCTCAATCAATCGTTATGTGAAGTATGAATCGTTCGCTATTTGTTTCTCTGGATGGGCCCAAGGGCACCGGCAAAACCACGCTGCTGGAGACCATTACACAAGCGCTAAGGGCCGGCAACTACAAGGTGATCCGCCTTTGCGAGAAAAAGAGCGATCCCTTTCGCGGTGAAACAATGGGCTTGGTCAATCGACTCGTCAGGCACCCCAGCAGTGAGCTGGAGTGGGAGGTTTGCGCGCGCCTGGCGGATAGCCGGGCCTGGATTTCGCAGCACGTGCTGCCCAAGCAGCCGTCGGGCAGCATCATCCTGATCGATCGCTGGTATCCCTCCGATGCCGCGTTTCGCCGGACAGTCCCGTTCGCCGAGATTCTACGGTTGAACAGGGAGCGCAACGTGCGTGTGCCGGACCTGCATGTCGGGGTTGTTACCGACCCCGAAGTTTCATGGGCGAGGGCGGCGGCACGCACCCGTGGGCTGGGCAGTACGGTGATGCATAAACTGGAAGAGCAAGTTGCCTGTACCCAGGCGTTCGAGCGGGCGGTCGCGGATCATGGCTGGGTGTTGTGTCGTAACGAAGGCACGATTGAAGCGGCGACGAGGCAGGTGGTTGCCGAGATTCGTAACGTACTGGAATGCTAGTTTATTACGTATGTTTTCTTACTTTTTTGTATATTGCACGCGAAGCGCCATGACGGCCAAGTGCCTGTCTTGGTATCGCATGTGGGCGACCAGATGCCCGGCGCTGCAAAACCATCGGCATGCTCCTGGTGGCCATTACCCAATTTGATTAATCAGCCAAACCACCACAGCAATTCGCGGTGGTTTTTGATGATCGTTATCAATTCATTACGTAATTTATATGAGTGACGACAAGCAATCTGCCCGAAGCGCTCATACCCGTAACCAGCGGCGCCAGGCCCCTTTCAAGCTGACTGAAATGTAATCGCACGATCCTTGCGCCTGTGACATCGTGCACCTGCACCGTAACGCTGATTCAGTGCATTCACGGACGTGATACCCACTCCCTAAAAAACCTCGAACTGACAGCGCTCGCTGTGAGGAGCCTTGCATGCCTTTCCATAAAGCCACTGCTGTAACACTTGCGCTGACCGCTGGGTTGTTCCTTAGCGCCGTCGCCCAGGCACACCCTAAGCTCCTTTCATCCACGCCGGCGGCAGGTGCGGATGGCATGGCGCCTTCTTCCATCGAACTGCATTTTTCCGAGCAACTTACGACTCAGTTCTCGGGGGCAAAACTGATCATGACCGACATGCCGGGTATGCCAAATTCCCCCATGGGAGTACAGGCAGCCGTCGCCGCGGGCAGTGATCCGAAGGCCATGATCATCACGCCTGCAGCGCCCTTGACCACGGGCACTTACAAGGTCGAATGGCGCGCTGTTTCTTCGGACACTCACCCGATTACCGGCAGTTTTTCCTTCAAAGTGAAATGATCCATGGGCGACTCGCTGACTATCGCGGTTCGTTTCGCGCTATATCTCGACTTGATGATGCTATTTGGCTTGGCGCTTTTTGGCTTGTATGGCCTGAAGGGGAAGGAGAGGACGCCGGGCACGGTCTTGCGTTTCGAGTCGCTCCTGTATGGCACGTCGCTCTTGGGTATAGCGTTATCCTTGGTCGCGCTGGGTGTTCTTGCGAAATCCATGAGTGGTGTGTCGGGCTTCATGGAGCTGCATCACCATTTTTTCCAGATGATTCTGACGGGCACTGATGTCGGCCTGAGTTGGCTGGTCCGCATTGCCGCACTGCTTGTCGCCATTGTCGGCATCTGGCAATACAAGCGCTGTGCGACCGCCAGCCTGTGGCTCGTCACTGCAAGCGGAGCCGTTGCACTGGCAAGCCTGGCGTGGACCGGCCATGGGGCGATGGGCGAGGGGAGTCGTGGCTATTGGCAGCTCATCGGTGATGTTTTCCATCTGTTGGCTGCGGGCGCCTGGCTGGGGGCGCTGGCGGCGTTCGCGCTGTTGCTTCGCTGCAAATCACTGAAAGGCGAACATGAGGTGCAGACTCTTGCCCGGGTATTGACTGGTTTTGAATCGGTCGGCGCCGTGATCGTGGTCGTCATCGGTTTCACCGGCGCAATCAATTACCTCTTTATTGTTGGCCCACGCATCGATGGCGTCATGCTCAGTACCTATGGTGCTTTGCTGTTTTTGAAGACCCTGTTGTTCGGCGCAATGATCGCGCTGGCTACCCTCAATCGTTTTCATTTGAGCCCGCTGCTGGAGCGTTCGGTTCGAAATGGCGAGCATTCAGTTGCGGTGAGTGCCTTGCGTCGAAGCCTGGCATTCGAGCTTTCAATGGCCATCGTCATTATCGCCCTGGTTGCCTGGCTGGGCACTTTGAGCCCTGACGTGGAAATGAGCGCGGGATAGAAATGGCTGTATAAGGCTATGCTGATCATATGCCTCCTTGAGGTGCTGATCATGCGCAGGATGATCTTGCTCGTCGCAGCCAGTGTTATTGCGGGCTGCCAGACGCCGATGCCAACCGCCAACCCAGAGATGGCCTGGGTCGACTTGTCGATACCGTTCCCCAACGACAGAGTGTTGCTGGCCGAACGCCTGGACAAGCAACGCCTCGAAGACGGGCGTTTTTCCAGGTTACGCCCGGCAGTCACGAGCTGGTCGTGAAGTTCGACTATGAAACCAGCGGCGGTGGCGGCATGAGCATGATGGGCGGGCCTTCAGTACGCGAATGCTACCTGACCGTCAATTACGGCCATTTCACAGCGGGGCAACGCTATGTGCTCGAAGCTCGCTCGATTGCCTTGAACCCGGAGGCACGACTGTATGACGGCGCAGGGAAAGTCGTTGCTGAGGTCAGTGAGTTCTATTGCCTGATGTGAGCATGCACCGTGGGCGCAGGGCATTGCTGGTGGAACCCTGTTGCAGCACACTCGGCCTGATCGTCAGCCAAAGGAATTGAAAACGGATGAAGGACCAATCCAGCCCTGTGCCCCTTGTGATCCTTGACGTACAAAATGCCATTGATCGCCCGAACTGGGATGGCAAAAGCAATCCTGGGTATCTGGCAGTGATCCAGCGACTGCTGGCGCTCTGGCGGTCAAACGGCTGGCCTGTTGTGCACGTCAAGCACGATGAACGGATGCCCACATCCAGCTATTACGTCAATGGCCCGTGGAATGGCATCAAGCAAGAGGTTGCTCCGATCGAGGGTGAGGCCGTCATTGTCAAACAGGAAAACTGCGCATTCATCGGTACCGAGCTGGACGCCACACTTGGGAAGATGCGGGTAAAGCGTTTGGTGCTGACGGGGGTTGTCATTCATAACAGCATGGACGCCACAGTCCGTGCGGGAAAAGCACTGGGGTACAGCATTATTCTTCCGTCAGACGCCACGACAGCCGTGCCCGTCGTCGGGGCAAATGGAAAGTGCTGGGACGCTAGGACCGTTCATGAACTGACCTTGGCGATACTCGGTGATGAATATGCCGAAGTCATGTCGTCGGATGAGGTGGTCGCGCGGTTCGCGCAGTGAAACCTGACTTCGGGTTACATGAAAATCATGGAGCAGGGAGCTGATGACAGATGGGCGGCAGCATTAGGAATACACAATTTAACATAATATACATTATGCGCAGCTTCGTATGAGGCTGCCGGGCACTGGGTTGGCCAGATTGCAAGCCAGGCCAAAGCGCTTGCTTCGACCTGGTACGTCAGTGGCCAGTCTGACTAGCCATCACGGATAGTATTCACCGCCGTTGGGAAACCGGCATCGATGGATTCGGTTCAGTGCCATCTTCCAACCACGTACTGCACCGTGCTTCTCGATAGCCAGCAACGCGTAATTCGAGCAGCTTGGCTCGAACCTACAAGCGTTTCTGAGACGACTCGGTGCCACCCGTTGATAAAAACGAATGACACCAACGGATAGCCCGACAATCACCGTGGTTTATGGAAGGAAATGACGTAGTAATTGGCCATCGAATCTTTTTTGCCAGACAACGCATCGAAGCAGCCAGCTTTCACAAAACAGCTGTAGCTCAACCCCCCGTAATCACTGGAATCTAGCGAGCGGTAGACATCCACGAATGCTAGGTTCTGTACGAAATCCCGAGAAACCCAATCGGCGCCCTTCGGAAGCTGAGATTCTGTAGGGTTCCCGACCATCTACGGAAAGGAATAACGCTGCAAGTGGCCGCTACTGCGACCAATATCGAATGCAGCCGTCATTCCGATGCATCTCTTTTCGTGCAGAGCCTCGCGAAGGTCTTACAATCGCACACCATCAGTTGCCCTGATCAAGGAGATCGCCCCATGCATGTACCAACCTCGAACCTCAAAACCTACCGCTACGGCCCCAACGTCCTGAAGCTCTATCTGGCAGTGGCGTTCTTCGCAGCCCTGGCTGTGCTTGGTTGGTTCATGTCTAGAGACGGCGAGCCCATGGGCGGCCTGGTGACTTTCGGCAGTTTGGTATTCGTGTTGGCCGGTTCAGGCGCCCTGGTGTATTTCAGTCGTGTGCGTCGGCAGATTGTGTTTACTGCCCACAGCGTCCAGATCCCTGAAAGCCAGTTTTCAAGCAATGTGTTCGAACTGCCGTTCGCGGACTTGATGCATGTCGAGCGTGCCTTGGTGAACGAGGAAGACGTACTGCTCATCGCTCACCGCAATGGCAGCTTCAAACTGCCAGTGTCCATGCTTGGCAACGTTGATATCGCCCAGTTGCAAGAGGCGTTGATGGCCAGCCGGATGATACAGCCTGTTGCGGCTGCGCCCGCTCAAGCACAACGCTCCGCTTCACAGATCTGATTGCGGCCTGCCCCTTTGCCGCGAATTTATAGGCGCTAAATATAACTCAACTAAATGAGTATTTAGTTGAGTTATAGGTATGAATTATCAAGGAAGCAGCATTTTCAACTCCCTCAACATCCGATTTCGACACGTTTCAGCGCTTCAATAAACTTAGTTTCATAGGGCGCCCCGCCATATTCGACCATCTGGATATGGCCCAGAGAAGCATTGCCCAAACTCTCGCCAGTTAATACCGAGGGCATCTAGGTCTACCTCTCCTGCCCTCCTCTAGCGCAATCTTCATTCTTGACTTCAAGGCAAATAAATTTGGCTTATACGGGGCTTAATCCGCAATTGTAAAGGCCGCAAACTGCGAACCATTGTTTAACCCACTGGACCGCATCATACCCCTTGCACTGTTTGCTCTTACCTTAGCGGCCGGTTTTGACGGCGATGCACTTGTTCTAACCGCCTACCCGAAGATGCCCCAGGCCACCGCCTGAAAAATTCTGGAGAACCACGATGAAAACCTTTACAAAATTCGCCCTGGCGGCCTTGCTGCCCCTTGCCATGCAGGCCGCCTCTGCCGCCGATTGGTATCCATCGGCCTACGGTCCAAACGATGAAATCGGCGCTGCCAACTTGTTGACCCCAGACGTGGTCAAGCAGGCGGTCGGCCTGGTCAAGACCGGCAAGACCTATCCGTTGGCCGTACCCGTAGACAAGAACCTTCCTGCATTCCGCCATCGTAGCTTCCGCCTTTACAACGTGCAGGTCGGGCAGCAAGCCGGTAAGTCGCTGGGGCCGAACAAGTTCACTTTCAACGATGAACTGGTAAATGCCTGGACCGGCGTTGGCACCCAGCTCAACGGGATTGGCCACATCGGCATCGATAATCTTTATTACAACGGCAACAAAGCGGCCGACTTCGTGACTGTCGATGGCGTCACCAAGCTCGGGGTCGAGAAAGTGCCGCCGATAGTGACCCGTGGCGTGGTGCTGGACATGACCGCTTACTACAACAAAGCCGTCGTGCCAGGTGGCACCGAGTTCAGCGTGGCCGACATCCAGGCTGTGTTGAAGAAGCAAGGCCTGACCCTGCGCAAGGGCGATGTGGTGCTGTTCAACACCGGTTGGCTGGAATTGATCGGCAAGGACAACAAGCAGTTCCTGGAAGTGGAACCCGGCATCGGCATGGAAGCGGCGCAGTGGCTGGCAGACCAGGGAATCGTCGCTTTCGGCGGCGACACCTGGGCCTCGGAGGTTTATCCGAACCCGCATGGCAAGGACGAGTTTCCGGTCAACCAGTACATGCTCGCCAAGCGCGGCATCTACAACCTGGAACTGATCGACAGCCGTGCATTGGTGCACGACAAGGTTTGGGAGTTCCTGTTTGTGCTCGGCCAACCGCTTTATGTTGGCTCCACTCAAGTCAACATCAATCCGGTTGCCATTCACTGATCGCTCTACCACCAAGTCCCCTGCCCGCTTCGAACGCTCTCGCTGCGGGCTTCCCTCTCTTGATCCGTGATTTCAAGTCAAAAGTCATTGGCGCAGTCATGACTTAATCCATCCGCGCAAGATGGAGATACTGCGCCCACCAAGCGATACGTTCCAGCATCGCTCATAACATCAACCGGAGCCATCCGATGAGCCTGCATGATCAGACCCCATTATCCAGCTTCGCCGCACAGGAGTCCGCGCAATGAAACCCGGGCACGTCTTGACCGCCCTGGCCATCGGCGCCTTCGGCATCGGCACCACCGAGTTCACCCCCATGGGCCTGCTGCCGGTGATTGCCGAAGGCATGGACGTCAGCATCCCCAGCGCCGGTATGCTGGTGACGGCCTATGCCATTGGCGTGATGCTCGGCGCCCCGATCATGACCCTGCTGTTCAGCCGCTTCGGCAAGCGCGGAGCACTGATCGCGCTGATGGCCATCTTCACCCTCGGCAACCTGCTCTCGGCCCTGGCGCCGAGCTACGGCACCCTGCTCGCCTCGCGCCTGATCACCAGCCTCAACCACGGTGCCTTTTTCGGCCTGGGTGCGGTGGTGGCTGCCAGCGTAGTGCCACGTGAGAAGCAGGCCAGTGCCATCGCCACCATGTTCATGGGCCTGACCATCGCCAACATCGGTGGCGTGCCCGCCGCCACCTGGATCGGCCAGCAGGTCGGCTGGCGCCTGGCCTTCGCCGGCACCGCGCTGCTCGGCATCCTCGCCATGGCCGCCTTGTGGTATGCCCTGCCCAAGGGCGAGCGTGGCAGCGTGCCCGATGTACGCCGCGAACTGGCCGTGATCGCCCGGCCAAAGGTGCTGTTGGCCATGGCCACCACCGTGCTCGGCGCCGGTGCGATGTTTACCCTCTACACCTACGTAGCCCCCGTGCTGGCCGAACTGACCGGCGCCTCGGACAGCTTCGTCACCCTCGGCCTGGTGCTGATCGGCGTAGGTTTCACGCTCGGCAACAGCCTGGGCGGTCGCCTGGCCGACTGGTCGCTGGACGGCTCGGCACGGATCTTCCTCGGCGTTCTGGCCGTGGTCATGGTGCTGATGCCGCTGGTACTGGGCAACCACCTCGGTGCGGCCCTGGCCTTGCTGGTATGGGGCGTGTTCACCTTCGCCGTGGTGCCGCCACTGCAGATGCGCGTGATGATCGCCGCTGCCGAGGCGCCAGGCCTTGCTTCTTCGATCAACGTCGGCGCGTTCAACCTCGGCAACGCGGTGGGCGCGGCGCTGGGTGGTGGCGTCATCAGCCTGGGCCTTGGCTATGCTGCAATACCGGTGGCCGGCGGCCTGCTGGCAGCGGGCGGGCTGTTGCTGGTATGGCTTGGCGGGCGCGGCGAGGCCACTGCCAACACCATCGGCGAGGCTGCGTAACATTACCTGACGTGCACTGAGGCTGGCCAAATCGGGACCGCCCTCGTAAACGTGGAGCGGTCCCCCGGAGGTCCCATGCAAGATCTACGTCAGTTGCGCTACTTCGTCGCCGTCGCCGAATGTGAAAACGTCGGCCGCGCGGCGGAGCAGCTGCACATTTCCCAATCCCCGCTGAGCCGGCAGATCGCGCAGCTCGAGGATCATCTCGGCCTGGCCCTGTTCGAGCGACGCAACCAACGGCTGTTCCTCACCACTGACGGGCGCACCTTCCTGGCCGAAGCCCGTGGCTTGCTCAAGCACGCCGAGCGCCTGGAGTCGCTGGGCAAGCGCTTGGGCCGCGGTGAGGAAGGCGGCCTGTGTATCGGCTATGTCAACCACGCCATCCATGCCGGCGTGCTGCCCGGCGCCGTGCGGGCCATCCGTGGCAGTCGTCCGCAGATCCATATCGCCCTCTACAACATGACACCGGGCGAGCAGTTCGAAGGCCTGCGTCAACGCAGCCTCGACATCGCCCTGGTCTGCGAGCCCGCACCCGACAACGATCCTGATCTGCTTGCCCTGCCCGTGCTGGACGACCCCATGCTGCTGGCGATTCCCGCCGAGCACCCGCTGGCGACCCAGGCCGAACTCACCCCCGCCGACCTGCACGAACAGGAGTGGATCATCACCGGCGGCCAGCCCGACCAGGTCAACAAGCGCGATGACTTCATCGCCCGCTGCGCCGATGCCGGCTTCACCCCACGCCTGTCGCTGGAGGCCACCGACTCGCTGAGCGTGCTCGGATTGGTGTCCGCAGGGCTGGGCCTGGCCATGGTGCAGAGCAGCCTGGCGGCCAGCGCGGGCCCTAACGTGGTGTTGCGCCAGCTGGACTGGTTCAGGCCTTGCGTGCGGCTATGGGCGGCCTGGCATCAGGTGGACCTGCGGCCGATCGTGGGGGGTTTCCGCGAACAGGTGTTGGCGCTGGCCGAACAGACCTAAAAGGTCTGAACCCAGTCGAATCATGTCTTTTACAGTCTTTTAGCGCCTCAATAGCATGGCCTCATCGATACAACTCACCCACAGGAGCCATTCCATGAACATCGACCTCGGCGGACGCACCGCCATCATCAGCGGCTCGACCGGCGGTATTGGCCTGGCCATCGCCCGCGGGCTGGCCCGGGCCCATGCCGACGTCGTCATCGCCGGCCGTAGCCAGAAATCGGTGGATGCCGCCCTCACCGAACTGCGCGCCCAAGGCGGGCGTGGTCAGGTCCACGGTGTCGTTGCTGACCTGGGCACCGCCGAAGGCGCCCAGACCCTGTTCGAGGCCCATCCCAGTGCCGACATTCTGGTCAACAACCTGGGCATCTACGATGACGTCGACTTCTTCGAGGTAGCCGACAGCGAGTGGGCCCGCTTCTACGAAACCAACGTGCTGTCCGGCGTGCGCCTGGCTCGTCACTACGCACCGGCCATGGTCGAAAAAGGCTGGGGGCGGGTCCTGTTCATCTCGTCCGAGTCCGGCATCGCCATCCCCGCCGACATGATCAACTACGGCGTAACAAAGGCCGCCAACCTCGCCGTCTCTCACGGCCTGGCCAAGCGCCTGGCAGGTACCGGCGTCACCGTCAACGCAGTGCTGCCAGGGCCAACCCTGACCGACGGCGTCGCCAACCTGGTGGCCGACGCTGCCAAGGCCTCCGGCCGCAGCATCCGCGAAGAGGCTGACCATTTCGTGCGCAGCGCCCGTCCGAGTTCGATCATCCAGCGCGCCGCCGAGGTCGACGAAGTCGCCCATCTGGTGGTCTACCTCGCGTCCCCTTACTCCTCCGCCACCACCGGCGCAGCCCTGCGGGTCGACGGCGGTGTGGTCGACAGCCTCGCAATCTGAATCCAGTTTGCTTGAACACAAGGGCCGCCCAGCGGCCCTTTGTCATTGATGGCTACCCTGCCCTCCTACTTTCACGAGGATCCCTATGCACAACACCCATAGAGCCTGGGGCTGGACCCCGAACGCCGGCCTGGACGGTCTGCAGCTCATCGACAAACCCCTGCCGCAACCCGGCCCTGGCCAAGTGCTGGTGGCCAACCGCGCCATCGCCCTCAACCCGGTGGACTGGAAAATCTGTGAATGGGGCCATGCCGACTGGCGCCAGGGCACCGTACCGGGCGTGGATGGCGTCGGCGTCGTCGCCGCGGTCGGTGAAGGCGTCGACCTGCTACTGGGGACGCGCATCGCCTATCACCAATCGCTGTCCCGCGATGGCAGCTTCGCCGAGTACTGCCTGCTCGACGCCGACCTGGTGATGCAGGTTCCGGGCAACCTCGAAGCCACCGCAGCCGCCGCGGTGCCTTGCCCTGCGCTTACCGCCTGGCAAGCGCTGGCCAAGGTCGGCAACGGTGCATCTAGCGACGTGCTGGTGATCGGTGCGGGTGGCGCGGTCGGCTTCTACCTCGTCCAGCTCGCCGTGCAGCGCGGTCTGCGGGTATGGGCCACGGCGGGCGAAAAACATCATGCCAGCCTCAAGCAAATGGGTGTGATTGGGGTATTCGACTACCGTTCCAACGACTGGCTGGCACGTTTGCAAACCGCCCTCGGCGAGCGCCCGTTGCACGCCCTGTTCGACACCGTAAGCGGCGTGCATGCCGCAAGCCTGGCCCACCTGTTGGGTTACAACGGCCACCTGGTGTGCATCCAGGACCGCCAGGAAACCGCGCCGCTGGCCGCTTTCAGTACAGCAATCTCACTGCATGAAGTAGCCCTCAACAGCATCCATGCCCATGGCCGATTGCTAGATCGCCAGGCGTTGAAGGTCGCAGGCGAAGGTTTGCTGCAAATGGTCGCCGATGGTCGGCTACTGGCGCCGGAGCGCCGGGACTTTGCCTTCGAAGCGCTGCCGCAGGCGTTACGCCAGCTCAAGGACGGCAGCGCGTCCGGCAAGTGGGTGACGCGGCTGGATTGATCGCTTGCCGCGCACCCGGATGCCGTTGCTCAGAAGGTCCCTGGATAGGCCCCGCCGTCGATCAGCAGGTTCTGCCCGGTGATATAGCCCCCATGGGCACTGCAGAGGAACGCACAGTACGCACCGAACTCCTCGGCATTGCCGAACCGCGCCGCCGGGATCGCCTGGCGGCGTGCCCGGGTCGTCGCCTGCAGATCACCGCTGGCCTGGCTCGCCGCCTGCAGGGTCTTGTGCAGGCGTGCCGTGTCGAACGCGCCTGGCAGCAAGTTGTTCAAGGTCACATTGCGCCCGGCCAGGCGCTGCTGGCGGGCAAGCCCGGCGATGAAACCGGTCAGGCCGCTACGTGCGCCATTGGAAAGTCCCAGGAGGTCGATCGGCGCCTTGACCGCACCGGAGGTGATGTTCACCACCCGGCCAAAGCCACGTTCTGCCATGCCGTCCACCACGGCCTTGATCAGTTCGATGGGCGTGAGCATGTTGGCGTCCAGCGCCTTGAGCCAGTCATCCCGGCCCCAGTCACGGAAATCCCCCGGCGGCGGGCCGCCTGCATTGTTGACCAGGATATCGACGTGCGGGCAGGCACTGAGCAGGGCCTGGCGGACCGCAGGCTCGGCCACGTCACCGGCGACCGTGGCCACTTCGATTGCCGGGAACCGGCTACGCAGCTCGGCAGCAGTCTGCTCCAGGGTAGTGGCGGTGCGCGCATTGATCACCAGGTTGACGCCTTCGCCCGCCAGCGCCTCGGCGCAGCCTTTGCCCAGCCCTTGGCTGGCGGCGCAGACGATCGCCCAGCGGCCTTTGATACCTAGATCCATGATCGGCTCCTTGGTGAATGAATAATCAGGGTGCGAGCGCGCAGATGTCAGCGGCCCTGTCATCAGGACAGGACCGTGCGATTGCCTCGATGATGCTACGGGTCCTCAGTACTCTGCGCCAGCCAATACGATCTGACGAAACTCGCCTACTATCGGGCGCAGGTCAACACGGTGCCAGGCTGCCCAGAGGCCGATGCTTTGCTGTAACCACGGCAACTCGCGCAGGACCACCTCAGGGTTACTGCCACCGCCAATGCTCTGCTGTATCAGCGCCAGGCCTAATCCTGCGGACACCAGCCCCAGCGCACTCAGCGGTTCGGCGGCCTCCAGCCGGATCTGCGGGGTAAAGCCTGCTTCCACGCAACGGGCCATGAAACGCTCGCGACGGTTGGGGGTGGCGTGCCCGTCGACCATGATCCAATCCTGCTCGTGAAGATCGCCAGGGTCGATCTGCGCCTTGGCTGCCAGTGGATGCCCCAAGGGTAGCGCGAGATAGAGCGGATCTTTGAATACCGGTGTTGCCAGCAGGTCCAGATCCCCCGCCGGTATCGGCTCGCACACCAGTGCGATATCGAGGCTGCGCTGGCGCAGCCCCTCGAATTGCTCTTGAGCCGTCAGGTTGTACAGGGCGATATGGATGCCCGGCCGTTGCTCACGGACCTGGCGCAACGCCTTGGGCAACACCCCAGCATGGATGGCGTGGCTGACGTAGCCAATGCACAGCCCGCCCGTCTCGCCCCGGCCCAGTCGGCGGCCGAGTGACTCCAGGCGTTCGGCGTGTTTGAGCAGGGCCTTGGTTTCGTACAGGAAGGTGCGACCGTCGGAGGTAAGGCGCAGCCGTTGCTGACTGCGTTCGAACAGCTGCAGCCCCAGGCGCTCCTCAAGCTGGGCAATTTGCCGGCTGAGCGGCGACTGGGAGATGTGCAGTTGCTCCGCCGCCTTGCCCACGTGTTCCAACTCAGCCACGGCGACGAAATAACGCAGTTGTCTGAAGTCCAGCATATGAGTCTTCGAAAATGAGTAAGGCCGTGGAAACACGGTTCGGGGCGGGCTGCTTGGGCTTGGGGCCGCTTTGCGGCCCCAAGCCATCCATCAACCTTTCAGTGCTTGCTTCAGCGCCGCCAGGCCATCCTGGTAGATGGTGGTGAACATCGCGCTCGCTTCGGCATCGCTGATACCGACCGGCACGAACGAGCCGGACCATTCCACGCGGGCCCCTTGGCCTTCCGGCACCACGCGCAGGGTCGACTGGTAGTCGCGAACCGGTGCCGGGCCTTGAAGGATGGTGTAGCTGTAGCTGCGCCCGGCTTCGTTGAAGTCCAGCAGGCGCTCGATGATGGTGTCGCCGTCGATGCTCTTGAGCGTGCGCACGCGGCCGCCTTCGCTCAGGGTGCTGTGTGGAATGAACGCCAGCCAGTCGGGCAGTGCGTCGAAGCCGCCAATCAGTTGCCAGACACGGTCGGCATTGACGGCAAGTTCGATGGACGATTGTGCAGTAGCCATGATGTTTCTCCTGGGGTTCAACCCCGATGATGCGTTAAGGACAGGGCCGCCACGCGGCCCCGCAAAGTCAGTTCAAACGGTTGGAACGGGCGCCAGGGCGTTGACCAGGCCTTGTTGACGCAGGTCGTTCCAGAACGCGCTGGGGATGACGGCACTCAGGGCTGCATGGTCTTCGTTGGCGTGCAGCGCACGGGTCGAACCCGGGATCGCTGCGACCACCGCCGGGTGGGCCAGGGCGAATTGCAGGGCGGCGGCCTTGACGTCGACACCATGGGCACGGGCGACCGCACGAATGCGTTCGAGCTTCTCCAGCACCGTCTGGGAGGCCTTCTGGTATTCGAAGTGCTCGCCACCGGCAGTGACGCCAGAGCTGTAGGGGCCGCCGACGACGATGCCAACGCCCTGCTCCACGGCTTGCGGCATGACCCGTTGCAGGGCGCGATCGTGATCCAGCAGTGAGTAACGACCCGCGAGCAGGAAGCCGTCTGGACGCGGCTCGTCCAGGTCGAGGGTCAGCTCGATCGGCTCGACCCGGTTCACACCCAGGCCCCACGCCTTGATCACGCCTTCTTCACGCAGGCGGGTGAGGACCCGGAAGGCCCCTTTACGCGCGGTTTCGAAACGCTCCAGCCACTCGTCACCATAGAAGTCCTGGGCGATGTCGTGGATCCAGACGATGTCCAGGCGGTCGGTCTTCAGGCGACGCAGGCTGTCCTCGATGGAACGCAAGGTGGCGTCGGCGCTGTAGTCGTTGACGATGCGGTTGCGGTTGCCGTGTTCGAACAAGCCGCTCTTCTCGCCCAGCTCACGGCTGGCAGGGTCTTCCAGTTCGTCGAGGATGATCCGGCCGACCTTGGTGCTGAGCACGTATTCGTCACGCGGACGACCGACCAGGGCGTTGCCCAGACGCGATTCGGAGAGGCCGGCACCGTAGAACGGCGCGCTGTCGAAGTAACGCACGCCGTTGTTCCAGGCGGCGTCGACAGTGGCTTGCACCTCGGCCTCTGGGACATTGCGGAACATGTTGCCCAGGGGCGCTGTGCCGAAGCCCAGTGGGTTGGCGATAAGGGATTTGAGGTTCATCTGGATTTTCCTGATTAGGGGAGTTGGTCATGAACTCCGATGGCGGCAATCCTATTGCGCCCCTACCAAGATCGTCCAAGTCATAATTCGACAGACTTGAGACCTTTTGAGCAATGTGCTGTGTACGGCCTTGCGGGTGTCCAACGCGTCCGGTTTTAGGTTTAATAGCTCGCTGACCCCCTCTACTCTCGAGGCTTTTGCATGAAGCAAGGTGTTTTACTGGTCGGTTTGCTGTTGCTCGCAGGCTGTGATGTCTCCATCAATACCAACGCGCCCGCGACGAATACGTCGGCGGTAGTGCTCTCCCAGCCTGGCTCTGCGCAACAGCAGAGACAGATAGCGGATACCGCGAACGAGTTCCTGCTATTGCTGGACGCGGGAAGAGCCGATATGACCTGGGCGTCGGCAGGTGCAGTACTCAAAGCAGCTACGACCGAGCCAAACTGGGTCAAAGGCATCAGCGGACTACGCATGGGGCTTGGCGAGCTGCAGCAGCGCAATCAATACCAGGTGGCGTTCACCAAACAACTGCCGGATGCGCCGCCTGGTCATTACGCGGCCGTCCAGACCCAATCAACCTTTGCAAACATGACCGTCACCGAGGCCGTGCTGCTCAGCGAGGAAGCTGAGCAATGGCGCGTTGTCGGCTACAACATCAGCAAAGCCGTCGAGGTTTCCGCAGGGATTCGGCTGTTTTAGTCAGCTCAATCCACCGAACCGTTGGTAGTAGCTGCTGTTGGCATCCGGCAGCGGCCCGTCCGCGGTCTCCAGCGCAGTGGCAAGGTACTCCTCTGCCCTGCCCTGCACCAGCCGATACAGGTTACGGCACAGTTGCCGAGCCGCTCGGCCTTCCCAGTCGCCCGGCAACAACTCATCCGGCAATTGCGGATCGCGCAGCAGCAGGCGGCGGTACTCGTGGATGAGCAAGGTGCGGGCCAGGAAGCAGTCGGCGGCATCGGGCGCCTCCAGCTCTTTCATCGCCTGCCACAATGGGCGGAACAAGCGAATGAACTCGCTGTAATGCTGCCCAAGTTCATCGATGTTCCAGCTCTCGCGCACCTGGGCGCGCAAGGCCTTGGAGGCCAGCACTTCCTGGGCGTGGGTCTCGAACACGATGCTGTCATCCTCGGCGTCCAACTCGCGCAGCGTCGCCGCAAGGTCGGCACGGTCGCTGCGTGGGCAGCCCAGCAGGTTCGGGCCCATGGCGCCGAAACCTTGCCACTCCAGCTCTTCACGCACGGCTTTGCGCTTGGCGGCATCGAGCTGCGACAGCAGCACCAGCGTCCACGCGCCGTTCCAGGCCGGCAGGTTGGCGCTGTAGACACGCTTGAAGGCTTTCTCGAAACGCCGCCGGCCGGTGCCGGTCAGGCTGTAGTAGCTGCGTCGCCCCACCTTCTCGGCGGTCAGCCAGCCTTCCTTGGTCAGACGAAAGATCGAGGTACGGATCAGCCGCTCATTGATGCCCATCGGTTCCAGCAGGTTGATCAGGCTACCCAGCCAGACCGTGCCGCCATGGGGTTCGATGGCATCGCCATAGAGTGTGATGATCAGCGAGCTGGCGCGGATCGGCGTCTGCTCCTGGAAGCGGGTGATCAGGTGATTCAGGGGGGCAAGGCTGCTCATGAGGGGGCGCGGCGCGGCTAAAGCCTCGACTATACCTGCCTGCCGTGGCCGTGCAAGGTTCATGCGCCGCCCTCGGCCTTGGGTCGGAAACCTGAATCACCCATGCGCGGGCGCTGCGCCTCTGCTTCGCTCAATGGAGGGCACTCCACCATCGAGGCCATACAACGTCGGGTCAGGGCGTGGTACTGGGCAGTGCCGCGTTGCTTCCAGGCCAGCTCCTGGTCGCTGAGCGGGCGCTTGACCTCGGCCGGCGCGCCCACCACCAGAGTCTGCTCCGGGCACTGGAAGCCGGCCTTGACGAAGGCCGTGGCGGCGACGATGCAGCGCGGCGCGATATGCGCCCCATCCATCACCACCGCATTCATCCCCACCAAGGCATCCTCGCCCACCCGGCAACCGTGCAACACCGCACCGTGGCCGACGTGCCCATTGCGCTCCACCACCGTGTCGCCCCCAGGGAAACCATGCATCACGCAGGTGTCCTGCAGGTTGGCGCCTTGCTCCAGGACGATACGCCCGAAGTCGCCGCGCAATGAGGCCAGCGGGCCAACATAACAATCGGGGCCGATGATCACGTCACCGATCAGGACTGCGCTGGGGTGGACATAGGCACTGGGGTGAACCACCGGGGTCAGGCCGTCGAGGCGGTAGCTGGGCATAGGTTGTTACTCAATGTGATTCGAATGACAAGCCGATCTTGTATCACTTCAAATGATTCAGTCAATTCATTCAAGCGTGTATCGCTTTGAGGGCGACGATTCATTGCCTGTAATACGGCTTCAAAAGGACCTGATCGCTAACGCTATGGCGCATTATTCTGTGGGGTCCGGCTTGCCGGCGATGGATCGCGCTAGCGAGGCCAGGAGCACAATCAGATACATATAATCAATTTATCTATTGCATTGCGGTATCGCTTTGAATTTATACTTGCCCCAGCACCGCCAACAATTCCAAGAAAAGCCAGCTGCGGCTGACGCCGAACGTGCAGCCTGAGGTACCACCATGCCAAGCAACCTCGTTGTGCAGCCCCCAGCGGACGGCGTCCGTCTGATTGCCCTGCACCGCCCGCAAGCCCTCAACGCCTTGAACACCGAGCTGCTGGCCGAGCTGGCCGCCCAGCTCGACGCCGCAGAGCGCGACGAACACACCCGTGCCGTGGTCATCACCGGCAGCCGCAAGGCCTTCGCCGCCGGCGCCGATATCAACGAAATGGCCGAGCGCGACCTGGTCGGTATCCTCAACGACCCCCGCGTATCCCACTGGCAACGCATCGCTGCCTTCACCAAGCCACTGGTCGCGGCCGTGAACGGCTACGCCCTGGGCGGTGGCTGCGAACTGGTGATGTGCGCGGATATCGTCATTGCCGGCAGCGATGCACGGTTCGGTCAACCCGAAATCAACCTCGGCATCATCCCCGGCGCCGGCGGCACCCAGCGCCTGCTGCGAGCAGTGGGCAAGCCGCTGGCCATGCAGATGGTCCTCAGTGGCGAGGCCATCGACGCCCGCCGTGCCTTGCAGGCCGGCCTGGTCAGCGAAGTCACCGAGCCAGAACTGACGGTCGAGCGCGCCCTGCAGGTGGCCCGCGCTATCGCCGCCAAGGCCCCGTTGGCCGTGCGCCTGGCCAAGGAGGCGCTGCTCAAGGCCCAGGACACCGACCTGGCCAGCGGCCTGCGTTTCGAGCGCCACGCATTCACCCTGCTGGCCGGTACTGCCGACCGCAACGAAGGCATTCGCGCCTTCCAGGAAAAACGCCCGGCCCGCTTCCTCGGCCAGTGACCCCTTCCCTCCACCGACGGAGCGCTTCCAGCATGCCTTTCCAGCACATCCTGTTTTCCATCGACGACGACGGCGTCGCCCTGCTCAGTCTCAATCGGCCCGAGCAACTGAACAGCTTCAACAGCGCCATGCACCTGGAAGTGCGCGAAGCCCTCAAGCAAGTGCGCCAGAGCGAACACGCCCGGGTATTGCTGCTGACCGGCGAAGGCCGCGGCTTCTGCGCGGGCCAGGACCTGTCCGATCGCAATGTCGCCCCCGGCGCCGAGATGCCCGACCTGGGCGAGTCCATCGAAAAGTTCTACAACCCCCTGGTACGCAGCCTGCGCGACCTGCCGCTACCGGTGATCTGTGCCGTCAATGGCGTGGCCGCCGGTGCCGGCGCCAACCTGCCGCTGGCCTGCGACCTGGTGCTGGCAGCGCGTTCGGCCAGCTTCATCCAGGCGTTCTGCAAGATCGGCCTGGTACCCGACTCCGGCGGCACCTGGCTGCTGCCGCGCCTGGTCGGCATGGCCCGGGCCAAGGCGCTGGCATTGCTCGGTGAGCGCCTGAGCGCCGAACAGGCGGAACAGTGGGGGCTGATCTATCGGGTGGTCGACGATGCAGCCCTGCGCGACGAGGCCCTGACCCTGGCCCGCCAGCTGGCGACCCAGCCCACCTACGGCCTGGCCCTGATCAAGCGCGCACTGAACCAGAGCTACGACAACCGTTTCGACCAACAGCTGGAGCTGGAGCGCGACCTGCAACGGTTGGCCGGGCGCAGCGAGGACTACCGCGAAGGCGTCAGCGCCTTCATGAACAAGCGCGCACCCGCGTTCAAGGGGCGTTGATCATGGCTGCACTCGACCGCAACACGTTGGTGGCAGTCATTGGTGCCGGTGCCATGGGGGCCGGGATCGCCCAGGTAGCGGCCCAGGCCGGCCATCCGGTTCGCCTCTACGACAACCGCCCAGGCGCCGCCGCGCAAGCCGTTGCAGGCATCGACCGGCAGCTCGGCCGCCTGGTGGAAAAAGGCAGGCTGCCAGCCACCGAGCGTGCAGCCATCAGCGCCCGCCTGCAGCCTGTGGAAACCCTCGATGCGCTCGCACCCGCGCGCCTGGTCATCGAAGCCATCGTCGAGAACCTGTCGATCAAACAAGGCCTGCTGCATCAGCTCGAAGCCCTGTGTGGCGAGGACTGCATCCTTGCCAGCAACACCTCGTCGCTGTCGATCACCAGCCTGGCCGCCGGCCTGAAGCGCCCCCAGCAAGTGATCGGCATGCACTTCTTCAACCCGGCGCCGTTGATGGCCCTGGTGGAAATTGTCTCGGGCCTGGCCAGCGATCCAGCCGTAGCCGCCACCTTGCATGAAACGGCCAGGGCCTGGGGCAAAGAGCCGGTGCACACGCAGTCTACGCCGGGCTTCATCGTCAACCGCGTGGCGCGCCCGTTCTATGCCGAAAGCCTGCGCCTGCTGCAGGAAGGCGCCGCCGACTGCGCCACCCTCGACGCCCTGCTGCGTGAGGCCGGTGGTTTTCGCATGGGCGCTTTCGAGCTCACCGACCTGATCGGGCATGACGTCAACTACGCCGTGACCTGTTCAGTGTTCGAGGCCTTCTATGGCGACTTGCGCTTCCAGCCGTCGCTGGTGCAGAAGGCGCTGGTGGATGCCGGGCGCCTGGGGCGCAAGTCCGGCCAGGGCTTCTATAGCTATGCCGAGGGCGCACAAAGGCCGCAACCGCTCACCCTGGCCAGCCAGGCGAATGTGGATTGCTGCGTGGCAGAAGGCGACCTTGGCGTACTACGCCCCCTGGTGGAGCGCTTGCGCGGCGCAGGTATCAGCGTGACCGAACGCGCAGGCGCAGGCTTGCTGCGGGTTGGCGACGCCACCTTGGCGCTTTCCGACGGTCGCCTGGCCAGCCAGCGTGCCCGCGAGGACGGTCTGAGCAACCTGGTCCTGCTCGATCTGGCCCAGGACTATGCAAGCGCTACCCGCCTTGCCATCAGCCACGCCGCCAACTGCACAGCCGAAGCTCGCGACCAGGCGATCGCCTTGCTGCGCAGCGCCGGGCTCGAGGTCAGCGCCGTTGCCGACCTGCCCGGCCTGGTGGTGCTACGCACCGTCGCCATGCTCGCCAACGAAGCGGCCGACGCCGTGCTGCAAGGGGTTGGCACGCCGCAAGACATCGACCTGGCCATGCGCGCCGGGGTCAATTACCCCCGTGGCCCGCTGGCCTGGGCCGACAGCCTCGGTGTCGGCTACACCCTGCGCGTGCTCGACAACCTGCAACGCAGCTACGGTGAGGAACGCTACCGCCCTTCCCTGCTGCTGCGCCGCACCCACGCCGAAGGAGGCCGCCTGCATGCCTGATCTGTCCCCCCAAGCCCTGGCGCGTGCCTGCGCCCAGGCCATGTTCGCCCGCGATGCGGCCAGCCAGGGCCTGGGCATCGAACTGCTCGACGCCGGCCCCGGCAGCGCGCGCCTGGCCATGACCGTGCGCGCCGACATGATCCAGGGCCATGGTACCTGCCATGGCGGCTATCTGTTTGCCCTGGCCGACTCGGCCTTTGCCTTCGCCTGCAACAGCCATGACGAAGCCACCGTGGCCCTGGGTTGCAGCATCGACTACGTCGCTGCGGCCAAACGTGGCGACCAGCTCGTCGCCAGCGCGACTGAACAGAGCCGCAAAGGCCGCACCGGCAACTACGACGTGCGCATCGAAAACCAGCATGGCGAGCTGATCGCCCTGTTCCACGGCAAATCCTACAAGGTGCGCGGCAGCGTGCTGGCACCGGAGAACACCCATGACTGATACCCGCCAGCCCTATGCACTGATCATCGATGCGGTGCGCACCCCCATTGGCCGCTACGGCGGCGCCCTGTCCAGCGTGCGCCCCGACGACCTGGCCGCGGTACCGATCAAGGCACTGATGGCGCGCCACCCCGAACTGGACTGGAGCCAGGTCGACGATGTGATCCTTGGCTGCGCCAACCAGGCCGGCGAGGACAACCGCAACGTCGCGCGCATGGCCAGCCTGCTGGCCGGGTTGCCGATCAGCGTGCCCGGCACCACCCTCAACCGCCTGTGCGGCTCGGGCCTGGACGCCATCGGCAATGCCGCCCGCGCCCTGCGTTGCGGCGAAGCCGGGCTGATGCTGGCCGGCGGGGTCGAGTCGATGTCGCGTGCGCCGTTCGTGATGGGCAAGTCCGAACAGGCCTTTGGCCGCAGCGCCGAGCTGTACGACACCACAATCGGCTGGCGCTTCGTCAACAAGCTGATGCAAGCGCAATACGGCATCGACTCGATGCCCGAGACCGCCGAGAACGTTGCCGAGCAATTCGGCATCAGCCGTGCGGACCAGGACGCCTTTGCCCTGCGCAGCCAGCACAAAGCCGCCGCGGCCCAGGCCAGCGGGCGCCTGGCCCAGGAGATCGTGCCGGTCGAGATCCCCCAGCGCAAAGGCCCGACCAAATCTATTGAGCACGACGAACACCCCCGAGGCGACACCACCCTTGAGCAACTGGCGCGCCTGGGCACGCCGTTCCGTGAGGGTGGCAGCGTCACCGCCGGCAATGCCTCCGGGGTCAACGACGGCGCCTGCGCGCTGCTGCTGGCCAGCCCCGAGGCCGCGCGCCGGCATAACCTCAAAGCCCGCGGCCGGGTGCTGGGGCTGGCGGTGGCCGGGGTCGAACCCCGCATCATGGGCATCGGCCCGGTGCCGGCGACCTGCAAGGTACTGGAGCTGACCGGCCTGGCGCTGGCCGACATGGACGTCATCGAACTCAACGAAGCCTTCGCCGCCCAGGGCCTGGCCGTGTTGCGCGAACTGGGCCTGGCTGACGACGACCCACGGGTCAACCCCAATGGCGGTGCCATCGCCCTGGGCCATCCACTGGGCATGAGCGGCGCACGGCTGGTCACCACCGCCTTGCACCAGCTTGAACAGACCGGTGGCCGCTACGCCCTGTGCACCATGTGCATCGGCGTGGGCCAAGGCATCGCCCTGGTGATCGAGCGCCTCTGATCAGTCGCCCAGAGACGCAATGCAACGCGGGCAGTATGCTGCCCCCATGACACTCAGGGCCCTGGCCCACGACAAGAACAATTCGAGTGAAACCATGAACCACTACGCCAAAGCCGAACGCGCCTTGCTCGACCCGATGGAAACCGCCAGCCTCGACGCGCTGCGCCAGCACCAGCTGGAGCGCCTGCGCTGGAGCCTGCTGCACGCCTACCAGAACGTGCCTTTGTACCGCCAGCGTTTCGACGCCTGCGGCGCCCACCCGGACGACCTGCACACACTGGACGACCTGGCCAAGTTCCCCTTCACCGGCAAGAACGACCTGCGCGACAACTACCCCTACGGCATGTTCGCCGTGCCCCAGGACCAGGTGGTGCGCCTGCATGCGTCCAGCGGCACCACCGGCAAGCCGACCGTGGTCGGCTACACCCAGAACGACATCGACACCTGGGCCAACGTGGTGGCGCGCTCGATCCGCGCCGCCGGCGGGCGCAAGGGCGACAAGGTGCATGTCTCCTACGGCTACGGCCTGTTCACCGGCGGCCTCGGCGCCCACTACGGCGCCGAGCGCCTGGGCTGCACGGTGATCCCCATGTCTGGCGGCCAGACCGAAAAGCAGGTGCAGCTGATCCGCGACTTCCAGCCCGACATCATCATGGTCACGCCGTCGTACATGCTCAACCTGGCCGACGAGATCGAGCGCCAGGGCATTGCCCCCGACGACCTCAAACTGCGCCTGGGCATCTTCGGTGCCGAGCCCTGGACCGATGAACTGCGCCGCTCCATCGAGCAGCGCCTGGGCATCGACGCCCTGGACATCTATGGCCTCTCGGAAATCATGGGCCCGGGCGTGGCCATGGAGTGCATCGAGACCAAGGACGGCCCGACCATCTGGGAGGACCACTTCTACCCCGAGATCATCGACCCGGTGACCGGCGCCGTGCTGCCGGACGGCCAGCTCGGCGAGCTGGTGTTCACCTCGCTGAGCAAGGAGGCGCTGCCGATGGTGCGCTACCGCACCCGCGACCTCACCCGCCTGCTGCCTGGCACTGCCCGGCCGATGCGGCGCATCGGCAAGATCACCGGGCGCAGCGACGACATGTTGATCATCCGCGGGGTCAACGTGTTCCCCACGCAGATCGAAGAGCAGGTTCTGAAAATAAAACAGCTTTCAGAGCTATATGAGATACATCTGTATCGCAATGGAAATCTCGACAGCGTCGAGGTGCACGTGGAGTTGCGCGCTGACAGTCAGTACCTGGATGAAGGCCAGCGCAAGCAGGTGGTGGGTGAGCTGGCCAAGCAGATCAAGACCTATATCGGCATCAGCACGCAGGTGCACCTGCAGCCGTGCGGGGCACTGAAGCGCTCGGAGGGCAAAGCCTGTCACGTGTACGACAAGCGTTTGGCCAGCTGATTCGGCAGCTGTCCATCGAGCCCCGGCATGGTCCGGGGCTTTTTTTCACCCGTGACAACGCCATCGCGGGGCAAGCCCGCTCCCACGCTATGGATTGCCCCAAGAAGTTGGACGCCGATGCTGTGGGAGCGGGCTTGCCCCGCGATCTGACCCCAACGTGATACACAAATCTTATTTGATACATCAAATACTGTTTGATGTTGTGTTTTGTATCGCTTATAAATACCCCACGCCCCAAGCCGCCCACCACCGGGAGCCCGAACATGTACGCACAGCTCGTAGAAACCGGCGTCAAACGCCTCAAGTCGCTGGAAGAGATGTCGCCCGAAGAGCGCGCCTTCCAGGAAAAGATCGACGCCGAGATCAAGATCGAAGCCAAGAACTGGATGCCCGACGCCTACCGCCAGACCCTCATCCGCCAGATCTCCCAGCATGCCCACTCCGAGATCGTCGGCATGCTCCCCGAAGGCAATTGGGTCACCCGCGCCCCATCGCTCAAACGCAAGCTGCAGCTGATGGCCAAGATCCAGGACGAAGCCGGCCATGGCCTGTACCTGTACAGCGCCATGGAAACCCTCGGTGCCGACCGCGACGAAGAAATCGCCAAGCTGCACAGCGGCAAGGCCAAGTACTCGAGCATCTTCAACTACCCCACCCTCAGCTGGGCCGACATGGGCGCCGTGGGCTGGCTGGTGGACGGCGCCGCGATCGTCAACCAGGTGGTGCTGCAGCGCACCTCCTACGGCCCCTACTCCCGCGCCATGGTGCGCATCTGCAAGGAAGAGAGCTTCCACCAGCGCCAGGGCTACGAACTGCTGCTGACCATGATGCGCAACGGCACCCAGGCCCAGCGCGACATGGTCCAGGACGCCATCAATCGTTTGTGGTGGCCGGCACTGATGATGTTCGGCCCCAGCGACGAACACTCGCCCAACAGCGCCCAGTCGATGGCCTGGAAAATCAAGCGCCAGACCAACGACGAGCTGCGTCAGCGCTTCATCGACCAGACCGTGCCGCAGCTGGAACTGCTCGGCTGCACCGCCCCCGACCCTGAACTCAAGTGGAACGCCGAACGCGGCCACTACGACTTCGGTGATATCCAGTGGGACGAGTTCTACGAAGTGATCAAGGGCAACGGCCCCTGCAACCAGGAACGCGTCGCCACCCGCCGCAAGGCCATCGAAGACGGCGCCTGGGTACGCGAGGCCGCCGTGGCCTACGCACGCAAACAACAGAACAAGAACGCCGCCTGAAGCGGCCATCGATGCGGAGATCGAGCATGTCTGACTGGACCCTCTACGAAGTATTCGTGCGCAGCAAGCACGGCCTGAACCACAAGCACGTCGGCAGCGTGCATGCCGCCGATGCCGCCATGGCCATCGAGAACGCCCGCGAGCTGTACACCCGCCGCAGCGAGGGCGTGAGCCTGTGGGTGGTGCCCTCGGCGCTGATCACCGCCTCCTCGCCTGACGAGAAAGACCCGTTGTTCGCCCCGGCGGACGACAAGGTCTACCGCCACGCCAGCTTCTACGAGCTGCCCGCCGAAGTCGGACACATGTGAGGCCCGCCATGCACAAGCAAGCACTCATCCAATACCTGCTGCTGCTCGGCGACAGCGCCCTGATCCAGGGCCAGCGCCTGTGCGAGTGGTGCGGCAAGGCCCCGGCGCTGGAAGAAGAACTGGCGCTGATGAACGTCGGCCTCGACCTGGTGGGCCAGGCGCGCAACTGGCTGGACTACGCCGCCGAACTGCTGGGTGACGGCCGCGATGCCGATGCCCTGGCGTTCCGTCGCGACGAACGCGCCTACCGCAACCTGCTGCTGGTCGAGCAACCCAACGGCGACTACGCCGTCACCATGCTCAAGCAGTTCCTTTACGACGCCTGGCACCACGCCACGCTTGAAGGGCTCACGGCCTCCAGCGACGAACGCATCGCCGGCATCGCCGCCAAGGCCCTGAAAGAAGTCACCTACCACCTGCGCCGCTCCGGCGAATGGGTGCAACGCCTGGGTGGTGGCACTGAACACAGCCGTGCGCGCACGCTCGAGGCCATCCCGGCACTGTGGCGCTTCACGGTCGAGCTGAGCGTCGCCAACGACGGCGAAGTCCAGCTGGCCCAGGCCGGTATCGCCGCCGACCCGGCGCAGATTGCCCATCACTGGCTGAACACCGTCACGGCTATCTTCGCCTCGGTCGACCTGCCCCTGCCCAAGGCCGCCAGCCATTTTTACCTGGACGGGCGCAAGGGCCTGCACACCGAACACCTCGGCCTGCTGCTGGCCGAAATGCAGTTCCTGCCGCGAGCCTACCCCGATGCAACCTGGTGAGCTGATTGCCGGCGACCGCGGCGCCCGGGCCCAGCAGCACGACGACCTGGCCCATGCCTGGGCGGTGCTCGCCGAGGTGATGGACCCGGAAGTGCCGGTGGTCAGCGTTGTGGACCTGGGGATCGTGCGCGACCTCGACTGGCGCGCCGGCCACCTGCACCTGGTGGTCACCCCGACCTACTCCGGCTGCCCGGCCACCGAGGTGATCGAGGGCGACATCCGCCAGGCCCTGGAGCAGGCCGGCTTCGCCGAACCCGCGCTTGAGCGCCGGCTGATGCCGGCCTGGAGCACCGACTGGATCAGCGCGCAAGGCCGTGAGCGCCTGCGCGCCTATGGCATCGCCCCACCCGCGGGCAGCGCCAGCCTGCGCGGCGCGGCACCGAGCCTGTGCTGCCCACAGTGCGGCAGCGCCCATACCGAACTGCTCAGCCAGTTCGGCTCCACCGCCTGCAAGGCGCTGTACCGCTGCCGCGCGTGCCTGGAGCCGTTCGACTATTTCAAATGCCTTTGAGCCGTGGAGAACGCCATGAGCCCGTTTCACAGCCTGACCATCAAGCAAGTGCGCCAGGAAACCCGCGACGCGGTGTCCATCGCCTTCGACGTGCCTGCACATCTGCAGGAAGCGTTCCGCTTCACCCAGGGCCAGTACCTGGTCATGCGCACCCACCTCGATGACGAGGAAGTGCGCCGCTCCTATTCGATCTGCAGCGCCGTGCAGGATGGCGAGCTGCGCGTGGCGGTCAAGCGCGTGCCCGGCGGACGCTTCTCGGCCTTCGCCAACGAAGCGCTCAAGGCGGGCCAGCAACTGGAGGTGATGCCGCCATCGGGCAACTTCTTCGTGCCGTTGGATCCCCTGCGCCACGGTCATTACCTGGGTGTCGCCGCCGGCAGTGGCATCACCCCGATCCTTTCGCTCGTCGCCACCACCCTGGCCAGCGAGCCGCACAGCCGTTTCACCCTGCTGTACGGCAACCGCGCCAGCAACAGCGCACTGTTCCGCGACCGCCTGGAAGACCTGAAAAACCAATACCTGGACCGCCTGAACCTGATCTTCGTGTTCAGCCGCGAGCAACAGGACGTCGACCTGTACAACGGCCGCATCGACGCCGACAAGTGCGGCCAGCTGTTCTCCCGCTGGCTGGATGTGAAGCAGCTCGACGCCGCCTTCATCTGTGGCCCCCAGGCCATGACCGAGACCGTGCGCGACAGCCTGCGCGCCAACGGCATGGACAACGCGCGCATCCACTACGAGCTGTTCGCCGCCGCCGGCAGCGAAGCCCGTCGCGAAGCCCGCGAGGCGGCGCGTGAGCTGGATTCGGCGGTCAGCCATGTGACGGTGATCAGCGATGGTCGCGCCCTGGCCTTCGACCTGCCGCGCAACACCCGCAGCGTGCTCGATGCCGGCAACGCCATCGGTGCCGAGCTGCCCTACTCGTGCAAGGCCGGGGTGTGCTCGACCTGCAAGTGCAAGGTGATCGAGGGCGAGGTGGAGATGGACAGCAACCATGCCCTGGAAGACTACGAAGTGGCCGCCGGCTACGTGCTGTCGTGCCAGACCTACCCCCTGAGCGACAAGGTGGTGCTCGACTTCGATCAGCTCTGACACCGCGTCGCCTGCTTCGCGGGTAAACCCGCTCCCACAGGATTTGTGCTGACCCCGGAGGCACCGAAAGATAAGTGCTGATCCTGAAGGCACCGACAAACCTGTGGGAGCGGGTTTACCCGCGAAGAAACCAACACCGATACCCGCAACACCCGCGTGACCTGAAAAACAATTACAACAGCCAGAGAGAACGCCAGCCATGACACCCGAACACCTCGAGAGCATCAACAACCACCCTGACTTCCAGCAGTTGATCAAGCGCAAGCGCCGCCTCAACGGCACGCTCACCTTGACCATGCTCGCCGCCTACTACGGCTTCGTCCTGCTGGTGGCCTTCGCCCCCGGCGTGCTCGGCCAGTCCCTCAGCGGCGGGGTGACCAGTGTCGGCATGCTGGTCGGGGTGCTGATGGTGCTGCTGTCCTTCGCCCTCACCGGGATCTACACCCATCGCGCCAACACCGTGCTCGACCCGCTCAACGACAAGGTCAAGCAGGAGTGCGCACGATGAACTGGACCGCCATCTCGATGTTCCTGGTGTTCGTCTGCTTCACCCTGCTGGTCACCCGCTGGGCGGCGCTGCGCACCCGCTCGGCCAGCGACTTCTACACCGCCGGCGGTGGCCTCACCGGCATGCAGAACGGCCTGGCGATCGCCGGCGACATGATCAGCGCCGCGTCCTTTCTGGGCATCTCGGCGATGATGTTCATGAACGGCTACGACGGCCTGCTCTACGCCCTGGGCGTACTGGCCGGCTGGCCGATCATCCTGTTCCTGATCGCCGAGCGCCTGCGCAACCTGGGCAAGTACACCTTCGCCGACGTGGTCTCCTACCGCCTGGCCCAGGGCCCGGTGCGCATCACCTCGGCGTTCGGCACCCTGACCGTGGCGTTGTTGTACCTGGTGGCGCAGATGGTCGGCGCCGGCAAGCTGATCGAACTGCTGTTCGGCATCAGCTACCTGTACGCGGTGATGCTGGTGGGCGTGCTGATGGTGCTGTACGTGACCTTCGGCGGCATGCTCGCCACCACCTGGGTGCAGATCATCAAGGCGGTGATGCTGCTGTCGGGCACCAGCTTCATGGCCTTCATGGTGCTCAAGCACTTCGGTTTCAGCACCGAGGCGATGTTCGCCAGCGCCGTGGCCGTGCATGCCAAGGGCCAGGCGATCATGGCGCCGGGGGCGCTGCTGTCCAATCCGGTGGATGCGATTTCACTGGGGTTGGGGATGATGTTCGGCACTGCCGGGCTGCCGCATATCCTGATGCGCTTCTTCACCGTCAGCGACGCCAAGGAAGCACGCAAGAGCGTGTTCTACGCCACCGGCTTCATTGGCTACTTCTACCTGCTGCTGATCGTCATCGGCTTCGGCGCCATCGTCATGGTCGGCACCGAACCGTCCTACCGCGATGCCGCAGGCGCGATCATCGGCGGCGGCAACATGGTCGCGGTGCACCTGGCGCAGGCGGTGGGCGGCAACCTGTTCCTCGGCTTCATCTCGGCGGTGGCCTTCGCCACCATCCTGGCCGTGGTTGCCGGCCTGGCGTTGTCCGGCGCCTCGGCGGTGTCCCACGACCTGTATGCCTGCGTCATGCGCAAAGGCCAGGCCAGCGAGCAGCAGGAAATGCGCGTGTCGCGCATCGCCACCCTGGTGATCGGCCTGTTCGCGGTGCTGCTGGGCCTGATGTTCGAATCGCAGAACATCGCGTTCCTTTCCGGCCTGGTACTGGCCGTGGCCGCCTCGGTCAATTTCCCGGTGCTGCTGCTGTCGATGTTCTGGAAAGGCCTGACCACACGCGGTGCGGTGGGCGGCAGCCTGGCCGGGCTGGTCTCGGCGATCGTGCTGGTGGTGCTGGGCCCGGCGGTGTGGGTCAACGTACTGCACAACGAGCACGCACTGTTCCCCTACAGCAACCCGGCACTGTTCTCCATGTCGCTGGCGTTCCTCGGCGCCTGGGCCTTCTCGGTCACCGACAGCTCGCAACGCGCCGAGGACGAACGTGGCCGCTACCTGGCGCAGTTCATCCGCTCCATGACCGGTATCGGCGCCGCCGGCGCCAGCAAGCATTGAACACAAGAACAATAAGAACGACGGGGACAACAACAATGAGCCGCACACGCCTCACCTCGGCCGCCTGGCTGGCCACCCTCGCCCTGCCCTTGCCGGCCCTGGCGGACTTCATCGGCGACAGCCACGCGCGCGTCGAGCTGCGCAACCACTACATCAACCGCGATTTTCGCCAGGACAACGCGCCGCAGAACAAGGCCGAGGAATGGGGCCAGGGCTTTACCGCACGCTTGGAGTCGGGCTTTACCGACGGCCCGGTCGGCGTCGGGATGGATGCCATGGGCCAGCTGGGCATCAAGCTCGACTCCAGCCGCGACCGGCGCGGTACTGGCCTGCTGCCGTTCGGCCCCGACAGCAAGGAGCCGGTGGACGACTACAGCGAGCTGGGCCTGACCGGCAAACTGCGGGTGTCCAAGAGCACCCTGCGCCTGGGCACCCTGCAGCCGATCCTGCCGGTGGTGGTGTACAACGACACCCGTTTGCTGGCCTCGACCTTCCAGGGCGGGCTGCTGACCAGCCAGGAGCTCGACGGCCTGACCTTCAACGGCGGGCGCCTGACCAAGGCCAACCTGCGTGATTCGTCCGGGCGCGACGATATCGGCTATGGCGCCGCCACCAGCGATCACTTCGACTTCGGTGGCGGCAGCTACGCCTTCACCCCGCAGACCAGCGTCAGCTACTACTACGCCAAGCTCGAAGAGATCTACCGCCAGCAGTATGTCGGCCTGCTGCACACCCAACCGCTGGCCGAGGGCTTGAGCCTGCGCAGCGACCTGCGCTACTTCGACAGCCGCGGCGATGGCGCCGAGCGGGCCGGGCGCATCGACAACCGCAACTTCAACGCCATGTTCACCCTCGGCGTGAAGGCCCACAAATTCACCGCCACCTGGCAGCAGATGTCCGGCGACAGCGCGTTCCCGTTCCTCAACGGCGGCGACCCGTACACCGTCAACCTGGTCACCTACAACACCTTCACCCGTGCCGGGCTCGACTCCTGGCAACTGCGCTACGACTACGACTTCGTGGCCATGGGCATCCCCGGGCTGAGTTTCATGACCCGCTACACCGACGGCCGCCATGCCGAGACCGCCACCGTCAGCAATGGCCGCGAGCGTGAACGCGACACCGACATCACCTACGTCATCCAGAGCGGCCCGTTCAAGGACGTCAGCCTGCGCTGGCGCAACGTTACCTTCCGCTCCGGCAATGGCCTGACCAATGCCGTGGACGAGAACCGCCTGATCATCGGCTACACCCTGGCGCTCTGGTAAGCGCGCCCCCTGTCTATCAGAACAGCATGGAGAACAGCATGTCCGCCGCCCCTACCCTGCAAAGCTTCATCGCCGGCCGCTGGATCGGCCAGCACGGCGCCCAGGCCCTGCGCAGCGCCCTCGACGGCCACGTCCTGGCCTACAGCCACGAAGAACGCCCGGACTTCGCCGAAGCGCTCGACTTCGCCCGGGCCCAGGGCCTGCAAACCCTGTTGGCCATGGACTTCCAGCAACGCGCCGCGCGCCTCAAAGCCCTGGCGCTGTACCTGGCCGAACGCAAGGAACAGCTCTACGCCCTGTCTCACCACTCAGGCGCCACCCGCGCCGACAGCTGGATCGATATCGAAGGCGGCAACGCTACGCTGTTCGCCTATTCGAGCATGGGCCGCCGCGAGCTGCCGTCGGGCAACCTGGTGCACGAGGGCCCGGCGATCCCCCTGGGCAAGCAAGGCCACTTCGCCGGCAGCCATATCCTGGTGCCACGCAGCGGCGTGGCCGTGCACATCAACGCCTTCAACTTCCCGATCTGGGGGATGCTGGAGAAGTTCGCCCCGACCTTCCTCGCCGGCATGCCATGCATCGTCAAGCCGGCCACCTCCACCAGCTATCTGACCGAAGCCGTGGTGCGGCTGATGAACGAATCCGGGCTGCTGCCGGCCGGCAGCCTGCAACTGGTGATCGGCAGCACGGGCGATCTGCTCGAGCGCCTGCAGGGCCAGGACCTGGTGACCTTCACCGGCTCCGCCGACACCGCCGCCAAGCTGCGCGTCACGCCGAACCTGGTGCGCAATTCGGTGCCGTTCAACGCCGAAGCCGACTCGCTCAACTGCGCCATCCTCGGCCCGGACGTGAGCCCCGACAGCGAAGAATTCGAGCTGTTCATCAAGGAAGTGGCGCGGGAGATGACCACCAAGGCCGGGCAGAAATGCACGGCGATCCGCCGCGCCATCGTCCCCGCCAAGTACATTGATGCCGTGGCGACTCGCCTGCGCGATCGGCTGCGCAAAGTGGTGGTCGGCGATCCGTCGGTCGAGGGCGTGCGCATGGGTGCCCTGGCTTCCCACGAGCAGCAGCGCGATGTCGGTGAACGCGTGCGCATGCTGCTGGACAGCTGCGACCAGCTGCTGGGCGCCAGCGATGGCTTCACCCCGGTGGGTGACGGCGTGGCCGAAGGCGCGTTCTTTGCCCCGACCCTGCTGCTGGCGCGCGACCCGCACGCCGAGGGCGGCGCCCACGATATCGAAGCATTCGGCCCGGTCAGTACGCTGATGGCCTACGACGACCTCGACGAAGCCCTTGCCCTGGCGGCCCGTGGCAAGGGCAGCCTGGTGGCGACCCTGGTCACTGCCGATCGCACGGTGGCAGCCAAGGCCATCCCGGCCGCTGCTGCCTGGCATGGGCGCCTGCTGGTGCTCGACAGCGAAGCGGCCAAGGAATCCACCGGCCACGGCTCGCCGCTGCCGCAGCTCAAGCACGGCGGCCCGGGCCGCGCTGGCGGCGGTGAAGAGCTGGGCGGCCTACGCGCGGTCAAGCACTACCTGCAACGCGCCGCGGTGCAAGGTTCGCCGAGCATGCTGATGGCGGTGACCGGCGAATACGTGCGCGGCGCCGAGGTGATCGAAACCGAGGTGCACCCGTTCCGCCGCCACTTCGATGACCTGCGCATCGGTGAGTCGTTGCTTACCCACCGCCGTACGGTGACCGAGGCCGATCTGGTCAACTTCGGCTGTCTGTCTGGCGATCACTTCTACATGCACTTCGACGAGATCGCGGCGAAGCAGTCGCAGTTCGGCAAGCGCATCGCCCACGGCTATTTCGTGCTGTCGGCGGCGGCCGGGCTGTTCGTTTCGCCGGGTGAAGGGCCGGTGCTGGCCAACTATGGCCTGGATACCCTGCGCTTCATTACCCCGGTGGGAATTGGCGACACCATCCAGGCGCGGTTGACCTGCAAGCGCAAGATCGACCAGGGCAAGACCAGCCCCCAGGGGCAACCGCAAGGGGTGGTGGCTTGGGATGTGGAGGTGACCAATCAGGATGGGGAACTGGTGGCGAGCTATGACATTTTGACCTTGGTGGTGAAGCGGGGGGGTTGATTGGTTTGAGGTTGGGTGAAGGCCACCGGGTGTTCGCCGGTGATTTTGCAGCGCCTATGAGATCGAGCGCCGCGCGGGCGGCGCTCGATCTCGCATGCACCTTATCCAGACAGTCGCCGCCTCACGCATGCACACTCCACTGCGTGCTGTCCGCTGCAATCGGCAAGTCGTCGATGGCTTGGATCAGCCCGCAGCGCAATGCTTCTTCCGGCCCCAGGATGCGTGGATAGGCCATCAGGTAGCGCGGCACATCCAGTGCCTCGCTGGCGCCCTCAGTGCGCTCGACAACAATCTGCTCATATAGCCGCAGGTCGTAGTCCAGGCTCATGGCGTACTCGGCCATGCGCGCATGGTCCACCGCACCGTGCAAGGTCCAGTGGAACGGATGGAACAGGAACTTGCTCAGCGCACAGGCGGTACGGTGGCTGCCGGCCAGGAAGATGATGTTGCCCATCGACTCCACCGTGCCGAGGTTGTGGGTGTGCACCGGCACCGGCAGGCTGCGTAGGAAGTTGTACAGGGTGAAGCCATAACTGCACTCCCCGCCCATGGTGGCGATGTTCAGTTGCAGCAGCTCGGCGCCTTGCTGCAAGGCGCGCGAGCAAGTGTTGATCAGGTTGCCGCAGGTAGACGAGTTGATGGGGCCGGTGTAGTGGATGATGTGCCTGGCCATAGGGGGCTCCCGGTCATTCGGGTTGCTGGGTGGCTGATCCTGCGCGATGTCCTGCTAGCGGTGGAGGCTCAAGGCAGGGGCAAAGTTCCATGGCCTCGCTGGTCAATCGTGCTGAACCCTTCACATTAGCTGCCGGCCGCTATTGAAGGCACATGACTGCAATGGGAAACGGCCTGAACAATACCCTACCCCCTCACTCAGCGATGCCGCCCTTCCTTACTTCATTGTCTACAGCGCGCTCAACGACACTGCACTTGTTCATGGCCACATTGGCAACAGTAAAGTGAGCCGACTTACTTGTTTAAGCGCGAAAGCGAAAGGTCAGGCCAGGCCACCAGGAAATCTTACCATCTGTTTTCTCCTGTAGGACCTTTTACCCTGTCCATGCCTTATCAACTAATGGAGACAGACTATGGGCGAGCAACTTGAAAGCATTGCAGATTGGCTAAGCCTATTCGTAATCGAAGGCACCTACAGCAATGGCAATTAGCAAGTCATGACCACCCTGACAGTCGAGTCCCAAACGGAGGAGACAGTCACACCCGAAGAGTTCGCCAGCCTGCTGCCGACAGTACGACAACCCGTTGGAGCAATCAAAATATTCGGCAGATTCGACAAGATCAGGCCGTGCGGCTGGAATACCGAATTCTGAAAGGCATGGGCACCCACCTACGCCAACCATAAGGATTACGGGCCCTCTCGCACATAAGCATCAGGTGACTGGACACATGTTATATAGCCAAATATAAAAAAGTCGCAGTACCGTGCTGTCGCCGACAGTGAGAGCCAAGGAAATGCGACTCCCTCCCGCTAGCAGTTCCGTAAATATTGTCAGTCGTTTTTTGCTTCCTCAATATGCAAGCCTCAATCTCTGAGCGGCTTGCACTTTGTCGTGCCTGCTTAGTTTGATGCTCAGGGCGCACTTAATACCTACGACTATTCCCCTCGCTGCACCAGAAAGTTCTCACAGCACCGAAGCCTAGAAACCCAATATCGTTTAATGGCAACGACGCGTTAGTGCTCACAACATTAAATTAATCGTGCAAGCAGCGTGCACTGCACGCACCAGAAAAGTTTAACCAGGCAGACACATTGGACATCAATTAGCAATAAAAATCCTGACCTCCGGCAACGGGCTGTAGAGGCCTCGGCGTTGTCAGAGCTTTAATCCTACAACCCCTTAAAAAGGCGTGACTTATTGCGTGCCGCACCAGCGGCAACGACTGCTCACACCCTTTGTTTTACAGAAGAGAAAAAATGTCTGACCCCATCAATGAAACTTCCCAAGCACCTGAACTGTCCCTCAACACGGGCGGCATCCACACACAGGCCGGCAACTTCCTTTCGGCCATGCAATCAGCGGTCGACCCACGAACGGGCCAGTTCAACCTGGTCTTCAACATCGAGCTGGGTATCGCCAATGACCTTGGCGGTCCTTCCCTGCCCTTCACCCTGGCGTTCAGCAGCCTGGGCTCGCATCGCAACCAGGGCTTTGGCCTGGGCTGGTCGCTGCTGTTCAGCGAACTGTCACTGGCACAAGGCGCCCAGTCTCTGCGCCTTGGCACGGGCGAACAGTACGCCGTGCAAGCCGTCGTGGACGGCCAGGTGACGTTCCACGACTACAAACTGCAGTCGCTGCGGGTAGTGCGTACCGATGATGGCAATTATCGGATCACCCACAAAGACGGCCGTACCGAGGTCCTCAAGCGGGTCAATGGCAGCGGCCCCTATGTGCTGCATGAACTGCGCAGCGATGCAGGCCGCCGCCTGCACCTGCAATGGAGCTCGGCCAACGGTGTCAACTTGCTCAGGGAGATTACCGACGACAACCAATACGTACTGGCCCGGATCGACCGCAGCGGCACTTCACCTAAGTTGCTGCTTGCACCAGGGACTGCCGATGAAGCGGTTTACGTCTTCGAACAAGCGAACAACCGCCTGGCGAAGTTGCGCCTGCCTGAAATCGAAGCGCCGTATGCCTTCAGCTATGAGGCTATCGATGTCGGCAACGGCCAGTCGCTGCTATTTCCCAAGGCAGTCGGCGGCCCGCTCGGAGCCACCGACACGCTGTTCTGGAGCAAAACCGCTGCGACCTCGCACCGCCTGCCCAGCGGCGCGCCGATCAGTTTCCTGCCACGTGTGCTGCGCTGGGAGCACAGCGACAGTGAGGCGGCGGGCACGCTGTCGTATAGCTACGCCTGGACGGGCGTCTACAACTACCTCGGCTTTGGCAGCCAGTTGGGCTTCCAGTGGGAGTCGGGCCGCGACAACCTCTACAAACTGCGAGAGCGCTACGAGTATTCCGTCACTGAAACCCTGACCAACTCGAGCGGCTCGGTCGAGCAGACCGTACAGCGTCACTGGGACCGCTACCACCTGCAAACCCTCGAGCGACGCCGCTCCGGCGACCATGAAACCCGTGTCGACACCCGCTACCACGTCGACTACGACAAATCCTGGGAAGAGCAGGTGGCGTTCTGCCAGATGCCGCGCCAGGTGACCACTACCTACATCGAGTGGCAGGGCGATACCGTCAAACGTGAACGCAGCGAGGTTGCCACCTCCACCTTCGACCGCTATGGCAACCCGCTCGAGTCGGTCCAGGCCAATGGCGTGATCGAGTTCAACGAGTACTACCCGCTCGAAGGCGAGCCCGGCAGCGCGCCTGAAGATGCCCTGGGCATGGTGCGCCGCTTGAAACTGCGCAGGGTCACCCCGGCCAAACCGGCGCGAGGCGCTGCGCCGGTCATGGTCACCCGCTACACCTATGCCGCGTTGCCTTCGTTGATAGCAGGCGACCCTGCTTTGCAACTGGTCGAGCGCGAGCAACTGGAAGACGAAACGGCCGGGGCCGTGATCGAAACCACCTGCAACACGTACATCGATGCGGTTGGCCAGCACTACGCCCGCTTGGCCAGCGCCACCAAGACCGTGGCGGGGCAGCCGATCACCACCCGCCATAGCTACAGTATCGAGCCCGTGAACGGCGTGGCGGCGCTGCTGGTCAGCACCGTCATCGAAGGTGATGCGCTGGATGAAAAGCAGCACCTGCGCACCAGCACCGCCCGCTCCCTGACCAGCGGCCAGACCCTGCGCGAGACCAGTGCCGCCGGCGTGCACACCGACCACGCCTACGACGGGCTCGGACGCGTGGTAAGCAGTGTCATCGCCAGCGGCACCGCGTATGAAGTGACCCGCACCGCCAGCTACCACCTCAGCGACGCA
Organism: Pseudomonas sichuanensis; assembly: GCF_003231305.1. GTDB lineage: Bacteria > Pseudomonadota > Gammaproteobacteria > Pseudomonadales > Pseudomonadaceae > Aquipseudomonas > Aquipseudomonas sichuanensis. The sequence continues at coordinate 69,099 of NZ_QKVM01000019.1, forward strand.
TTCGTCATGCAACATGCCCCGCGAATACCGGGCGGCAACGGTCGCGCCCCGCTCATTGCCAGCGTCGGCCTCGAAGAACGCGACGCCACTGGCCAGCGCAAGCGTACCTGGCTCGACGGCGCCGGCCGTACGGTACGGGTAGAGCTCGAAGACCTCGATCACGAGGCTGCACCTTTTCGCTGCATGAGCAGCATCGAGTATGACGCCCTGGGGCGGGAAGTCTCACGCAGCGATGCAGATTGGGCAACCGACGGTCAGCCGCTGTTCAGCCCGACCAGCACCACCACCTACGACCATTGGGGCAATGTCGCGCAGGTAACTGCGGGCAATGGTGTGACCACGCATACCGTGCACGACCCGATTGCCCAGACCGAGCAACGTTGGCAATCCGCCCAGGGCAAGGCAGGCAGCCTGGAGGTCGTGCACAAGAACCTCAATGGCAGCCCGGTGAAGACCGAGCTCTATGACGACGGGGGCGGCGACCCTGGCAAGCGACGATTGGTGCGGACAACCTATCAATACCGCGATGGGTTGGACCGTGTCATCGAGCAGAGCGTCGTACCCGCCGTTGGCGCGGGGAGCAGCACCCACACCACTTACGACGCCTTCTCTCGTGTGGTCGAGCGCCTCGAAGTCGGCGATTCACAAGCCCGCAAGACCCTCTGGACCTACGCCCCGCACAGCAACAGCGAGCACCCTGAGTCGGTGGCCATGCAAACCGTGGAGAACCCATGATGAACAACTATGCACAACCCGTGACCGTAGGTCGCCAGCAGTTCGACGGCCTCGGCCGCCCTCTGAACATCGAATGCGGTGGCCGCACCACTGAGTATCACTATGCCGCCGGCCAGCTGCCGCCCACCCATAACATCCTGGCTGATGGCAAACGTGTGGATTTCCGTTATCTCAAGGCCCTGGAGAACCTGGTCGAACAGATTCTCCCCGCCGGTGAAGCCGCCCATGGCTTCAGCTATGACCGCACCCTGGGTACTACCACCTCGGCCAGCGGCCCGCTGGGCGTACAGCAGATGACTTTCACCGCTGCCGGCAAGCCGCGGACCGACACCTGGACGGTTGATGGCCAGGACCATGTCACCACTTGGCGCCACAGCCTCGGTGGCCTGCAGCTTGGCTTCGAAGACGCCGCCGGTGTGGACCATCAGCGCGCGTTCGACAGCGCCGGCCGCCTGCAACGGATCACCGTCGGCAGCGTCACCAGTGAGATCGGTTACGATGCCTTCTCCCGCCCGCACACTTACACCACCCGTGACACGGTCAGCGGTACCCGCCTGACCCAGACCCTGACCTATGACGGCCTTGGCCGGGAACATACCCGGACTTATGACGCCGTGGTCGAAGGCCAATCCAGCCGCAAGGTGCAGACGCTGACCTACACCGACCTCGACCAGCTCAAGAGCCGCCGCTGGGACGACAGCTCGGTGCAGGGTGAGGAGCGCTTCACCTATGATCGCCACGGCCGTTTGAACACCTACGAGGCCGACCCCGCGGTGGCGCCGAAGGATCCCTTCGGTAACCTGGTGGTCAAGCAGGTGTTCCGCCTGGATGCACTGGATTGCTATATAGACGTGGTCTCTACGTTCGCCGACAACAGCAGCGATACCGCGACCTTCGAGTACCAAAACGGCAGCGACCCAACCCAGGTCACCCGCATAGCTCACACCCATGCCAGCTGGCCCAGGCAGATCGACCTGACCTATGACGCACGCGGGCGCCTCGAGCGTGACAGCCTGGGCCGCGTGCTGACCTGGGATGGCCAGGACCGCCTGCTCAGCGTCAGCTACCGGGGCCAGACCTGCACCTACGGGTATGACCCGGCTGGCAATTTGTGCGACCGCAGGGTCGATGGCCAGCTTACCCGCAGCTTCCACGCCGCCAACAGCCTCACCCACGAACTGCGCGGTGAGGAACAGTTGCGGCTGATCGGCGATGCTGGCCAGCTGTTCGCAGTCGACCGGCTGGCCGCCGGTGTTCATCGGGCTACCCTGCTCGGCTGCGATGCCCAGGGCAGTGTGCGGCTGGAGGCCGATGAGGCGTTGCGCCAGTACCACTACACAGCCCACGGGGCCGATGCAGGCCCATCGCAAAGCGCCGCCAACCCGTTCGGCTTTGCAGGCGAGCGCCGTGAGCCACTCACTGGCTGGTACATCGCGGCAGGTTACCGGCCCTATGACCCGGTGCTGATGACTTTCCTTGCGCCTGATAGCGCCAGCCCCTTCGGGCGGGGTGGGCTCAACCCCTACGGTTATTGCGGCGGGGACCCGGTCAACCGCTACGACCCGGATGGGCACAGTTGGTTCAAATGGGTTGCCCTTGGGTTTGCCGTGGCCGCCATGGCCATAGCACTTGCTCCCCTTGCGCCAGCGCTCACTGCCGCTTTCGCCGCTGGAGCAGCGGCCAGTGCGTTGGGTAGTGGCGTAGTCGGGACAGTTGCCGCTGCTGGTTTGGCCTTCGGCGTCACCGCGTATACGACTGCAGGCGTACTGGGAACGATTGCGGCAGCAGCCAGTGTCGTAAAATTAGGCACCATGGTAGCCGGCCTAGCAATCACGGCGAATAACCCCGACTCAAAGGCCGCAAAAATTCTTGGATATGTGGAATTTGGTGCAGGTCTTGTTGGAACTGCCGCCTCCTTTGGTAGTGCGGCGCCTAAGGCTTACGAGGCTTTCAAATCGTCCAAAGGCGTATATCAAACCCTTCACAACGCCGAGACCTGGCTTAAACCCTTGGGTGCCCCCGCTGCAGCTGTGGCATCGACATTAACTACTGTGGAAAAGTTCACCGCGCCACCTGCCAAGGCACCAGCCCAGGAAGATCCTGTCCAGACAGCACAACAAGGCCCTGTGGCTGCTACCAATAGCCAGTCCAGGCAGATCGGTCCTCGTGAGGAACAAGTGGCCCAAGCCAATCGGGCTTCACTGCCAGCCTCGCAGCGAGCCGAGACCGGGCCGTCGCAACGAATAACCGAAATCATCAGTCGATCTGGGGCCCCGTCCCTGTTCGAGAAACGCCGAAATGCTGGCGCTGGAGACAATCCACCGGTTAGCCGGCAGTTCCGCTAACCCACCGCGCTATGCCTTGATGTTGAGAGGCGTCAGGGCGTAGCGCTTTGGGTAGTGTTCAAAACGCAGTGCCAGGTCCCCTGGCACTGCTGGGCCTCACTTACGAGCGGCCGCCCTTGCGGCCCGACTCGCTACTCTGGCGGTTATCTCCACCGGTGCTTTGCCCACCTTTACGCCCGGCTTCGGCGGCTTTGTCGCGGTCATTGGCGAAATTCCCAGGGTTCTTGCTGCCTCCCTGGTGGCCCATCTTGTCGCTGTCCTTGCCCATCCGGTCATTGTCTTTGTTAGCCATGATCATCAACCTCGTTTGGCTTGGGGATGCACGGTTACGTGCCGTACATGGTGTGGGAGTACGGCGATAACGGTGGATTCGGTTTATTGCGGATTCATCGGACCGGTGGCGCTAAACAAGCGACGACGGTGTATTTGGTGCGCAAGCAGAAATTGCATCGGCGCACTGCCGCTGCGATTTACCTCGGTGCCTGGCACGGGCTATGCCCCTGTTCGCGGGTGAACCCGCTCCCACAGAACGAGGGGACGCCTGCTTCGCGACACATCTGTTGACCCCTTCCATGAATGTGCTTAACCTTTGCGCAACCTACCGGTCGGTAGGTTTCTTTTTGCCCAATGGATTTCGCTGTCATGCCCACCCACTCAAACCTGCGCTTCGCCGCCTCCCTCGCCTTGATCGGCGCCCTCGGCCCTTCGGCCATCGACATGTACCTGGCCAGCCTCCCGGAGATGGCTCGCGACTTCGGCACCGGCTATCCCCAGGTGCAACTGACCCTGACCGTGTTCCTCCTGGCCATGGGCGCCGGGCAGCTGCTGTTCGGCCCGCTGGTGGATGCGCTGGGACGGCGCCGGCCGTTGCTGGTGGGGTTGCTGGTGTTCACGGTCACCTCGCTGGCTGCGGCGGCGGCCAACTCACTGGAGGCGCTGCTGCTGGCACGGCTGATCCAGGGCCTGGCCAGCGCGCTGACCCTGGTGGTGATCATGAGCATGGTGCGCGACGTCGCCGACGGCGCACGGGCGGCACAGATCTTCGCCCTGCTGATGACCATCGAAGGCCTGGCACCGATCCTCGCCCCGGCGCTGGGCGGCGTGGTGGATGCCGCCTGGGGCTGGCGGGCGATCATGCTGGTGCTCGCTGGGCTCGGCCTGTTGACCCTGCTCAACTCGGCCCTGGCGCTGGGTGAAACCTTGCCCATCGCGCAGCGTGTGCGCCTGGCGCCGCGCAGCGTGTTGCGCACTTATGCGCGCATCGCCCGTGACGGTGCTTTCCTGCGCCCGGCGCTGGCGCTGTCGGCGGTGTTCTTCTTCCTGTTCGCCTACATCGCCGGTTCCGCCTACGTGTACCAGCAGCATTTCGGGCTTACCAGCACCCAGTTCGGCATGCTGTTCGGCGCCTGTGGCGTGGCCATTCTGCTGGGCGCTGCAGGCTCGGGCCTTTGGGTGAAGCGCCACGGCGTGGCCCGGATGGCCTGGTGGGGCGCGCTGTGCATGGGTGCGGGTGCACTGCTGACGGTGGTGGGCGGCGGTTTGCCGGTGCTGCTGGGCGGCGTGGTGCTTGCACTGTTCGGTCTGGGCATCTGCGAGGCCACGCTGATGGCCCTGGCGATGTCCTCGCAACACCGCGATGTCGGCTCCACCGCCGCGCTGCTCGGTGCCCTGCAACTGGTGATCTCGTCCAGCGCCACGCCCTTGGCCGGGCACCTGGCGACCCTCGGCCCGCAGGCCTGGGCCTGGCTGTTGGCCGCAGCCGCCGTGGTCATCCTGGGTTTGACCCGCGCCGCCCTGGCAAAGACAATCAGCGCCTCGAACTGCAGCGTCAACCCGGAGTGACCGCCTTGAAAGCCCTGACCCCTTCCGCCGCACGCATTTGCGACCACGCCGCCGAGCATTTTGCCGAACATGGCTACGACGGTTCGTCGCTGAACGAAATCGCGGCCCAGGCGGGCATGCGCAAGGCCTCGCTGTATGCGCACTTCGCCAACAAGGATGCGTTGTTCGTGTGTGCGTTCGAGCGTGCCCTGGCCGAGGAGACCGCCTATGTCGAAGCCGGGTTCGGCCATGAGGCCGCTGGCCGCGAGGCACCGGGGCACTGGCATCCGCTGCACCTGGCAGAACGTTACGCGGGCTCGGCCAATTTGCGCTTCGTGCTGCGCAGTGCGTTCCTGCCGCCGGCGCCGATACGGTCGATCGTGACCAGCGGGTTCGAGGCCTATCTGGAGCAGATTCGCCTGGGCTTCTGCCAGGCCCTGCGCGAGCGGCATGCCTGGGCGCGCAGCGATGGCAACAAGCTGGAGCTGTATGGGGATGCTTATCTGGGGATTATCGACAGCCTGCATGTGGAGCTGCTGTATGCGAACCCGGCGGTGTATGCGCGGCGGGCGGCGTCGTTGTTGAAGATTCTGGATGATTCGTTGGGGTTGGCGGGGTGACGGGGCCGGTGGGTACAGGGCGGGAGACAGGGTGAGGGCTGCCAGGCGCCTGCCACAATCCTTGCAGCGCCTATGAGATCGAGCGCCGCCCGCGCGGCGCTTCGCGGGTAAACCCGCTCCCACCGTTTGTTTCGGGCCAATTATTCCTGTGAAAGTACCGGCGCCTGCCTTGGTGCATGTCTTGAGTCATGTGGGGCGGCGGCAACGCACACGCTGAAACCGCGTCGTGCCAACAAGGCGGACCTGGTGATGGCACAGGAGAGACTGGCCCGAAACAGACTGTGGGAGCGGGTTTACCCGCGAAGCGCCGCGCGGGCGGCGCTCGATCTTGAGGGCGCTGCAAGGATTGTGGCGGGCACCTGGTGGCCCTCACCCAATCTTTCGACATGCACCTGGTGGCCCACATACCAACTCAAACCATGCCCACCAACGCCCCCGCCCCCTCACGGCTGGATCTTCTTCAACTCATTGAGCAACCCCATCAACTGCTCCAGCTTGTCCGCCCCGAACTGGCGCTGGATCTCCTGGTAATTGCGCTCCATTTCCTCGCTCATCGCCAAAAACGCCTGCTGCCCGCGCACGGTCAGGCTGATGAAGATCCGCCGCTGATCCTCAGGCGACTTGCGCCGCCCCACCAGCCCATCACGCTCCAGGCGCTTGAGCACGCCGCTCATGCTTGGCTTGAGAATGCACGCCAGATCCGCCAATTGGTGGCTCTCCAGCTCGCCCTGCTGGCGCAGGATGCGGATCACCCGCCATTGCTGTTCGGTAAGGTCATGGGCATTGAGGGCCGGGCGGAAGAACGCCATGGTCGCTTCACGGGCCTGCAGCAGGGTCAATGTCAGGGAGGGTCTTGGGATGGTCATCGGGCTCAGCTGGTTTTATTAAGATATTAATGAAGTGAAATACATTTGCACCCGGCCTGTCCAGCCCCTGTGAAAAGTACCAGCGCTCCTGGCTAACGCCCATTCTCGCTGCAACCGGGCCATTGCACGATTGGCTTGAAGCTCAAGGCTTGGAGCAGGTCATTCGATGCACCCATCACCGCAACGCCGCTTGCCGCTGGCGGTACTCCCCCGGCGTCATCTGCGCATGGCGCTGGAAGAACCGACTGAAATACGCCGGGTCCTTGAAGCCCAGCTGGTAGCAGATCTCGTTGGCCGAACCGCCCGTATACAGCAACAGGCGCCGCGCCTCCTGCATCAAGCGCTCGAACACCAGGCGCTTGGACGGCAGGTCGGCGATGCGCCGGCACACGTCATTCAGCCGCGCTTCGGTCACGCCCAGCGCCGTGGCGTAAGCCGGCAACGCCCAGTGCTCCAGGTAATGGCGCTCGATCAACTCGTTGAAGCGGTGAAACAGCTGCAAGTCCTCGTGCCGCGCCGGCATCGCCTCCAGCGAGTTGGCACACAGCCGCAGCAGGCTGATCATCACCAGCCGCGCCAGGTCCTGCAGGGCGGTGCCCTGCCCCGCCAGGCCATGGCCGACCTCACTGCCGAGCAGGTCGAACAATTGCGCCAGCCGATGCGCCTCTTCGCGCGCCTGCCCTTGCAAATGCCCAAGGGCAACACACGCAGGTTGCAGTCGCGGCGCGCTGATCAGCCCGGGCTCGGCCTCCAGCAGTTGCCACACCAGTTGTTGGCGCACGGTCAGCACATGGCCATCGGCGTCGGCCTCGGTGACAAAGGCATGGGGGATGGTCGGCGGGGTCAGGAAGAACATCGGCCCTGCCTCGTGGTAGCGCTGTTCGTCGAGGTACACCCGCACGCTGCCGGTCTTCACGTAGTGCACCTGGAAGAAGCGGTCATGGCGGTGCACCGGCATGTTGCGACCGAAAAAGCCGGCCAGGTTGCCGAGCCGGTCGTAGTGCACCTCGCTGTCGCTGTAGCGCTGGTCGTAGACCTGACCGATGTTGATGTTGGGGATCGGCTGTCGTTCTTTCATTGTTGTTCTCGTACCGGTGGAACAGGCCGGGCGATGCATCGTAGCACTGCCCGGCGAGCGGGGAATGCCTTGACGATCGTTAACATCTTAATTATAACGTTAACACATTAACAAAAACGCAATGAAGCGTCCCCGGGCGCTTCGCCTTCCGCAGGAGAAAAGCATGAGCCGTGCCTTGCACGAGGTCGCCACCGGCAGCCTGTTCGGCGTTGCCCTGAACTACCAGGGCTTGCTGCAGCAGCACCTGGCGTCCTTCCATGAAGCCCCGTACCAGCAGCCGCCGGTCAAGCCGGTGCTGTTCATCAAGACCCCAAACACCCGCAATGGCCATGCCCAGGCAGTTACCTACCCTGCGGGAGTCGAGCGCCTGCAACCTGGCCCGGCGCTAGGCGTGGTAATCGGCAAGGACGCCAGTCGGGTAACCGTCGAAAACGCCCTCGAGCACGTGGCCGGCTACACCATCGTCAACGAGTTCAGCCTGCCCGAAGACAGCTATTACCGCCCGGCCGTCAAGGCCAAGTGCCGCGACGGCTTCTGCCCGCTTGGGCCGCAGCTGGTACCGGCGGCGCAGGTGGGCAACCCCGACGCGCTGGGCATCCGCCTGTGGGTCAACGGCGAACTGCGTCAGCACAACAACACCGCCAACTGCGTGCGCAGCGTGGCCCGGCTGATCGCCGAAATCAGCGAGTTCATGACCCTGCATGCCGGCGACGTACTGATTACCGGCACCCCGGAAGGCCGCGTCGATGTGCTGCCCGGTGACCGCGTGACCGTCGAGATCGACGGCCTCGGCCAACTGACCAACCCCATCGTCGCCGAACAAGGACTCGCCCCATGAAGCATGCCCGTATCCAGTTCGACGGCCAGGTCCACGCCGTCACGGTCGAAGACGACCACCTGCGCCTGGCCGATGGCCGTCTGGTGCATCAAGACCAGGTGACCTGGCTGCCACCGGCCACCGGCAGCATGTTCGCCCTGGGCCTGAACTACGCCGACCACGCCGCCGAGCTGGCCTTCACCCCGCCCACCGAGCCGCTGGCCTTCATCAAGTCGCCCGGCACCTACACCGGCCACGACCAGGTCACCTGGCGCCCGGACAACGTCAAGTACATGCACTACGAGTGCGAGCTGGTGGCGGTGATCGGCAAGCCGGCGCGCAACGTCAAGCGCGAGGACGCCCTCGCCTACCTGGCCGGCTACACGGTGTGCAACGACTACGCCATCCGCGACTACCTGGAGAACTACTACCGGCCCAACCTGCGGGTGAAGAACCGCGACGCCACCACCCCGGTCGGCCCGTGGATCGTCGATGCCAGCGATGTGCCAGACCCGTCGAACCTGAAGCTGCGCACCTGGATCAACGGCGAGCTGAAGCAGGAGGGCACCACCGCCGACATGATCTTCGACATCCCCTACCTGATCGAATATTTCTCCAGCTTCATGACCCTGCAGCCCGGCGACATGATCGCCACCGGCACGCCGGAAGGCCTGGCCGACGTGGTGCCGGGCGATGAGGTGGTGGTGGAAGTGGAAGGCGTCGGCCGCCTGGTCAACCGTATCGTCAGCGAAGCCGAGTTCTTCGCCCGTAAAACCCAAGAGGCATGAACATGATCAAGCACTGGATCAACGGCCGCGAAGTCGAGAGCCGTGACACCTTCATCAACTACAACCCGGCCACCGGTGAAGCCATCGGCGAAGTTGCCAGCGGCGGCGCCGAGGAAGTCGCCCAGGCCGTGGCCGCGGCGAAAGAGGCCTTCCCGAAATGGGCCAACACCCCGGCCAAGGAACGCGCCCGGCTGATGCGCCGCCTCGGCGAGCTGATCGACCAGAACGTGCCGCAACTGGCCGAGCTGGAAACCCTCGATACCGGCCTGCCGATCCACCAGACCCGCAACGTGCTGATCCCCCGCGCCTCGCACAACTTCGACTTCTTCGCCGAAGTGTGCACGCGCATGGACGGCCACAGCTACCCGGTCGACGACCAGATGCTCAACTACACCCTGTACCAGCCGGTGGGCGTGTGCGGGCTGGTGTCGCCGTGGAATGTGCCGTTCATGACCGCCACCTGGAAGACCGCGCCGTGCCTGGCGCTGGGCAACACGGCGGTGTTGAAGATGAGCGAGCTGTCGCCGCTGACCGCCAACGAGCTGGGCCGCCTGGCCGTCGAGGCCGGCATCCCCAATGGTGTGCTCAACGTGATCCAGGGCTACGGCGCTACCGCCGGCGATGCCCTGGTGCGCCACCCGGACGTGCGCGCCATCTCCTTCACCGGCGGCACCGCCACCGGCAAGAAGATCATGCAGACCGCGGGGCTTAAAAAGTACTCGATGGAACTGGGCGGCAAGTCGCCGGTGCTGATCTTCGAAGACGCCGACCTGGACCGTGCCCTGGACGCCGCGCTGTTCACCATCTTTTCGCTCAACGGCGAGCGCTGCACCGCCGGTAGCCGCATCTTCATCCAGGAAAGCGTGTACCCGCGCTTCGTCAGCGAGTTCGCCGCCCGTGCCCGGCGCCTGATCGTCGGCGACCCGACCGACCCGAAAACCCAGGTCGGCTCGATGATCACCCAGCAGCACTACGACAAGGTCAGCGGCTACATTCGCATCGGCATCGAGGAAGGTGCGCGCCTGGTGGCCGGTGGCCTGGAGCGCCCGGCGGGCCTGCCGACGCACCTGGCCAAGGGGCAGTTCATCCAGCCCACGGTGTTCGCCGATGTGAACAACCGCATGCGCATCGCCCAGGAAGAGATCTTCGGCCCGGTGGCGTGCCTGATCCCGTTCAAGGACGAGGCCGAGGCGCTGCAATTGGCCAACGACACCGAATACGGCCTGGCCTCGTACATCTGGACCCAGGACATCGGCAAGGCACATCGTCTGGCCCGGGGCATCGAGGCCGGGATGGTGTTCATCAACAGCCAGAACGTGCGCGACCTGCGTCAGCCGTTTGGTGGGGTGAAGGGTTCCGGCACTGGCCGCGAAGGGGGACAGTACAGCTTCGAGGTGTTTGCCGAGATCAAGAACGTGTGTATTTCCATGGGCAGCCACCACATTCCGCGCTGGGGCATCTGACGCCATCGCGGGGCAAGCCCGCTCCCACGCTACACATGTTCCAGCGTGGGAGCGGGCTTGCCCCGCGATGCGGCCACAACAACAATCACAGGAGATACCCATGGGCAAACTCGCTCTCGCCGCCAAGATCACCCACGTACCCTCGATGTACCTGTCGGAACTGCCCGGCCCGCGCCAGGGCTTTCGCCAGGCGGCCATCGACGGCCATCTGGAAATCGGCCGGCGCTGCCGCGCACTGGGCGTCGACACCCTGGTGGTGTTCGACACCCACTGGCTGGTCAACGCCAACTACCACATCAACTGCGCCGCGCATTTCGAAGGCCTGTACACCAGCAACGAACTGCCGCACTTCATCGCCAACATGAACTACGGCTTCCCCGGCAACCCGGAACTCGGGCGCATCCTGGCCGATGAATGCAACCGCCTGGGCGTGGAAACCATGGCCCACGACGCCACCACGCTCGCCCCTGAGTACGGCACCCTGGTGCCGATGCGCTACATGAACACCGACCAGCACTTCAAGGTGGTCTCGGTCTCGGCGCTGTGCACTTCGCATTACCTCAACGACAGCGCCCGCCTGGGCTGGGCCATGCGCAAGGCGGTCGAGGACCACTACGACGGCACCGTGGCCTTCCTCGCCAGCGGCTCGCTGTCCCACCGTTTCGCCCAGAACGGCCAGGCCCCGGACTTTGCCACCAAGGTGTGGAGCCCGTTCCTGGAAACCCTCGACCATCGCGTGGTGCAGATGTGGCAGGACGGCGACTGGGCCGACTTCTGCGCGATGCTGCCGGAGTACGCGGTCAAGGGCCACGGCGAAGGCTTCATGCACGACACCGCCATGCTGCTCGGCGCCCTGGGCTGGTCGAAGTACGACGGTAAAGCCGAGGTGGTCACGCCCTACTTCGGCTCGTCCGGCACCGGCCAAATCAACGCGATCTTCCCGGTCACCCCGCAGGATGGCAGCACCATCCCCGCCGCCCAGGCCTCCAACCCGGCCGGCGTCACCTCGACCAGCCGTCTGTAAGGAGCGCGCCATGCCACATCTGGTCCTGCTCTACAGCCCGGATATCGAAGCCGACGCCGACATGCCTGGGCTGTGCCGCGCCCTGGCCGACTGCATGCTCGAACAACGCGATGAAAACGCCCGCCAAGTGTTCCCCACCGGCGGCACCCGGGTGCTGGCCTACCCCGCAGCCCACGCGGCGATCGCCGATGGCCAGGGCGACTACGGCTTCGTCTACGCCAACCTGCGCATGGGCAGCGGGCGCAGCGCCACGGTGCACCAGCAGGTCGGCGACAACCTGCTGGCCGTGCTGCGCCGCCACCTCGACCCACTGCTGGGGCAACGCCCGGTCGGCGTGACCCTGCAGATCGACGAAAGCCAAGCCCAGGTGTACGACGCCAAGCACAGCAGCCTGCACCCTCTGTTCAACCGGAATTCCTGAGGTCTTCAATGCTCGACGCCCACATCATCCAGCAAGCCGCCGGCCGCCTCGACCAGGCTGAGCGCAGCCGCGAACAGGTCGGTCAGTTCTCCCTGGAGCACCCCTCGATCAGCATCGAGGACGCCTATGCCATCCAGCGCGCCTGGGTCGCGCAAAAGATCGCCAACGGTCGCAAACTGGTCGGCCACAAGATCGGCCTGACTTCTCGGGCCATGCAGGTCTCCTCGAACATCACCGAACCGGATTTCGGCGCGCTGCTCGACGACATGCTGTTCGACGAAGGCAGCGACATCCCCTTCGAACGCTTCATTGTGCCGCGGGTCGAGGTAGAGCTGGCATTCATCCTCGGCAAGCCGCTCAAGGGCCCCAACGTCAGCCTGTTCGATGTGCTCGATGCCACCGAGTGGGTGATCCCGGCACTGGAAATCATCGACGCCCGCATCCAGCAGGTCGACCCGCACAGCGGCGCCACCCGCAAGGTGTTCGACACCATCTCCGACAACGCCGCCAATGCCGGCGTAGTCATGGGCGGGCGCGCCGTGCGGCCCGGCGACATCGACCTGCGAAAGGTGCCGGCGGTGCTCTATCGCAACGGTGTGATCGAGGAATCCGGGGTGTCCGCCGCGGTGCTCAACCACCCGGCCAAGGGCGTTGCCTGGCTGGCCAACAAACTGGCCGCCTATGACGTGGGGCTTGAGGCTGGGCAGATCATCCTCGGCGGCTCCTTCACCCGCCCGGTGGCTGCCCGCCCCGGCGACACCTTCCATGTCGACTACGACCAGCTCGGCTCGATTGCCTGCCGTTTCGTCTGAGGACTGCCCATGGACATGCCCATCAACACCTTCAAGCAACGCCTGCGCAGCGGCCAGGCGCAGATCGGCCTGTGGCTAGGCCTGGCCGACCCGTATTGCGCGGAACTGGCGGCCAACTCCGGTTTCGACTGGCTGCTGCTCGATGGCGAGCACGCGCCCAACGACCTGCGCAGCCTGCTCGGCCAGTTGCAGGCCGTGGCGCCTTACCCCGGCCAGCCGGTGGTGCGGCCGGTGGTCGGCGATACCGCGCTGATCAAGCAGTTGCTCGATATCGGTGCCCAGACCTTGCTGGTACCCATGGTCGAAAGCGCCGAGCAGGCTCGCCAGCTGGTGCGTGCGGTGCGCTACCCGCCGTACGGTGTGCGGGGTGTGGGGAGTGCGCTGGCCCGGGCTTCGCGCTGGAACAGCATCCCCGGTTACCTGGACCTGGCCGACGAGCAGGTGTGCCTGCTGGTGCAGGTCGAGAACCGCGAGGGGTTGGCAAACCTGGACGAAATCTGCGCCGTTGACGGTGTGGATGGGGTGTTCATCGGGCCGGCGGACCTGAGCGCGGCCATGGGGCACCGGGGCAATCCGGGGCATCCCGAAGTGCAGGCGGCCATCGAAGACGCCATCGTGCGGATTGCCCGGGCCGGCAAGGCGGCGGGGATTCTCAGTGCCGACGAGACACTGGCGCGGCGCTATGTCGAGCTGGGGGCCGCGTTTGTCGCTGTAGGGGTGGACACCACCGTGTTGATGCGCGGGTTGCAGCGGTTGGCGGGGGCATTCAAGGAAGGTGTGGTGAATACGACTGCCCAGGGCGGGGTTTACTGACGCTCACAATCGCGGGGCAAGCCCGCTCCCACGCGACCCCGTGGGAGCGGGCTTGCCCCGCGACAGGGCCCAACCAGCAGATCGAGCGCTGCCCCTTTCGCCATACCCCCCGTCACACAGAATCAAATCCCTGGCACACTCAGGCAAGACACCTACCGCACGTTAGGTGCCCAATAGCTGCCACAGCCAGCGCTTGTGCAAGCCCTGCTTCCTAACAATTCCAACTGTCCAGGCTGCGCCATGATCAACATCGAAACGCCCACCTATTACACCGCGACCAAAAAATACAACCTCAGCTTCCCCACCCTCGAAGCCGACATCGAAGCCGATGTGGTAGTGATCGGCGGCGGTTTCTCGGGCATCAACACGGCCCTGGAACTGGCCGAAAAAGGCATCACCAATGTCGTCGTGCTCGAAGCCCGTTACCTGGGCTTCGGCGGCACCGGGCGCAACGGCGGGCAGATCATGGCCGGCATCGGCCACGACCTGGAAAAGATCAAGAGCAGCGTCGGCGAACAGGGCCTGCGCGAGATCTTCGAGATCAGCGAACTGGGCGCCGGCATCATCAAGGACCGCATCGCCCGCTACGCCATCGACGCCGACTTCTGCCACGGCTACGGCTACATGGGCTTCAACGCCCGCCAGGAGAAGACCCTGCGCGCCTGGGAGAAAGACTTCAAGGCGATCAACGGCAAGGACGAAATCCGTTTCCTGGGCGGCTCCGAGGTCAAGCAGATCATCGGCTCCGACGCCTACAGCAGCGCCCTGCTGCACATGGGCGGCGGCCACGTGCACTCGCTCAACCTGCTGCTCGGCGAAGCCCAGGCCCTGGTGGGCCATGGCGCACGGATCTTCGAGCACAGCCCGGCGCTGGAGGTGCACTACGGTGAGCGCATCACCGTGCGCACCGGCCGTGGCTCGGTCAAGGCCAGCAAACTGCTGTGGGCCTGCGACAGCTTCCTCAACAAGCTCGAACCCGAGCTGCACGCCCGCACCGTCAACACCTATGCCTTCCAGTTGATGACCGAGCCGCTGTCGGATGAACTGATCCAGCGCATCAGCCCGATCCGCGGCGCCTACAGCGATATCCGCCCGGTGATCGACTACTACCGCGTCACCCGCGAGAACCGCCTGCTGTTCGGCGCCGCCACGCCTTTCGTGGAGCACATCCCGAAAGACCTCAAGGCGTGGAACCGCAACCTGATGCTGAAGATCTTCCCGTACCTCAAGGACGTGCGCATCGACCTCGCCTGGGGCGGCCCGATGGCCACCAGCGCCAACCTGTTCCCGCAGCTCGGCACCCTGAGCAACCGCCCCAACGCCTTCTACGTGCAGGGCTATTCGGGCTTTGGCGTCACCCCCAGCCACATCATTTGCAAGATCCTCGCCGAAGGCATGAGCGAAGGCTCCAGCCGCTACGACCTGATCAGCTCGGTCAAGCACGCGCGCATCCTCGGCAAGGACCACATTCGCCCACTGCTGCTGACCGCCGGCAAGACCGTGCATCAGCTGTCGGGCTTCTTCAACGGCCGCCGTTGATCCTTTTGAACTGACCAGGAGAACCACCATGACCCTTACCGCCGTCCGCCAGGGTGTGCAACTGTCCGAACTCGATGCCTGGGGCACCGTTGCCGACCTGGGTTCGACCATCCTCGAAGGCGAGGTCAAGTGCTACGGCAAGATGACCCACGGCGCGCCGACCGACCCGGTCAGCAGCGCTTACTTCGGTACCACCCAGGGCAAGTTCCGCATGGTCTACCCGTTCAGTGAACAGGCCATGATTGTGACTGGAGAGATTCAGCTGACTGATGAGTCCACCGGGCAGGTGACCCGTTACAAGGCAGGTGATGCCTGGTTCGTGACCAAGGGCACGCCGGTGTTGTGGGAAGTGTTGAGCGAGACCTTCGTCAAGCATTACCTTGCGGTAGCCTGATCGACACCATCGCGGGGCAAGCCCGCTCCCACGCCGAACGTTGCTTTTGGCGTGGGAGCGGGCTTGCCCCGCGATCTTTTTACCCTAACGCCCCGCCATCAGGGCCATCGCCCGGAAGTCCTTCGGCGACTGCTCGAACTGCTTCTTGAACGCCCGGCTGAAATGCGCCGAATCGGTGAACCCCCACTTGAACGCGATCGAGGTGATCGACTCGCGCTTGAGGAACGGGTTGGACAGATCATCGGCACTACGCTTGAGCCGTGAACGCTGGATGTAGCGGCAGACGCTGTCGCCCTCCTCCTCGAACACCCGGTACAGATGCCGCACCGAAATGCTCAGGCGCTCGGCCAGGTTGGCCGGAGTCAGGCCGGGCTGGCCCAGCGATTCGTCGATGACCTTCTGCACATAACCGCGCAGGTTGCTGCCACTCACACCGCCCAGCGCGGCGGCATTGTGCTCGCCACGCTCGAAACCGGGCTCCAGCAAGGAAATGAACGCCGACTGCAGGGCATCGCCTTGCGCACCGCCTGCGTCTTCCTCTTCGCGGCACAACTGGTCCATCAGCACATGCAGCATGCGCCCACAGGCGTTGGTCGAGGAAATCTTGCCGAAGGCGGCGCCTTGCCCGGTCACGTGCTTGCGCACCTGCTCGCGGGACAGCGACAGCGAGACGTGCTCGATCAGCCCGAACGGCGTGATCTCGCACGGGCCGACAGAGTCCATCAACAGCAGATCACCGGGCGACAATTGCAGGCTCACTCCGCCCTGGGTGATCCGCGAATAGCCCATGCGCTGGCTGACCAGGAAACAGTGCTGGTCGTCGTCGCGGTCGGGGTTGTCGCCAAAGCGGCGAATGTTGCCGGCATTGGTGCGCAGGTTGGCCAGGGCCAGGCCTGCGCGATTGAAGGTGGCGATTTCGCCGATGAACAGCGCTCGGTTGAACGCCAGCTCGGTCTGGAAACGGCCACACACCTGTTGCATGGCGGCGGTCCAACGGTCCAGGCCGTCGATTTCGGGCTGGGTGCTGCAGTGGGAAACGGGCTGGGGCATGGCAACCTCCACACGCGGGCATTGTTGTTATGAGTCAATTGTTAACATGTTATCCATTGGCGCACAACTGTCATCTGTTGGCCGGTGTACAGAGCAGGTTCCATGCCAGGGGGTCTGGGTTTGCGCAGGGGTTGAGAATGCTGGGGCTGCTTTGCAGCCCTTTCCGGCCGGTCCGGCGCCCCGGCAAGGCCGCTCCTACAGGGGAACGCGATCGCCTGTAGGAGCGGCCTTGTGCCGCGATAGGGCCGCAAAGCGGCCCCCGATTTCAGAGCTCGCGCAAGATTCGCTGCAGCGCCTCGAAGGTCTGCCAGAGATGCCCGCGCTGATCAGCGCTGAGCGGGATATAGCGGCGGAACGCGGGCACCCGGTTGACCACTTCACTGGCCCCCATATGCTCCAGGGTGACCTGCCACTGGCCACCTTCGCAGCCAATGCTCAGGCGCTTGAAGTCCAGCGGCATCAGAGCAGCCTGCAAGGCGCTGTCGCCGCCGATACGCGCCTGCAGCAGGTCGAACAGCGCCTTGTCACCACCGCGCTGGCGACAGCCCAGGCCGGTACGGCGCAATGCCCCGCGGTGATGCACGTCCAACTGCACCGTGCCCTGCGCCGAGGCAGGCATCCGCAGGCTGAACTCGCACATCACCAGGTGCATCAGCAGGTGGCTTACGGTGCGTTCGCGCACCTCGATGTGCGGCCCATCCTTGCGGTAGGTAAAACGGACTACGGATGCTGCGGATTGCAAATCCGTCAAACCGAGGTTGCGCTGCAGCCGCGCCAGGGTCGCCCCGGGCCGGTAGCCGGTCGGGGCGCGGGGGCCGGTCAGGCGCTCAAGCCAGCTTGCCGACATGCTGCACCTGCTCGCTGTGGAAGTGGCCGGGTTCGGCGCCGAACTCTTTCTCCAGCACATCCTCGACCCGCGCCGGCTGGAACGGGTTGACCTTCTGCACGCAAAGCGTCCAGAACAGCGCGTAAGCCGCCGTAGCGCCCAGCATCACCGCAAACGGCACATACACATCGGCGGGGTTCATGCCCGGCGGGGTGATGAACCACATGCCCAGCAGGATGCCGATGCTGGAGACGATCTGCGGCAGCGGGAACAGCGGCGAGCGATAGGCACGCGGCAGGTCCGGCCGGCGAATGCGCAGGATCACCACCGACAGCGTCACCAGCAGGTAGGCCGTGCTCCAGGCGCACACCGCCGCCAGCACCAGGTGCAGGATGTTGTCGGTGTTGCCGCCCAGGTACCAGGCGTGCAGGCACGGGATCAGCGCCACCACCAGAATGCACAGCAACGGCGTCTTGAAGCGCGGGTGCAGGTAGGTGAACACCTTGGGCAGCGCCCCATCCACGGCCATGCCGTAGAGGATCCGCGGCACCCCGGCCATCAGCGTGTTGATGGTGGCCGCACCGGCGAACAGGAAGCCGATGCCCAGCCACACCGGGCCGATATCGCCCATCACCTGCTCGGCGAAGCGCGGGATGGCCATGGGGGTGTCCAGCAAGTGCACGCCGCTGGCGGCGTCGAGCAGCACGTTCTCCACCTGGCGCTTCATCGCCGCGCCGTAGATGAACATGCAACTGGCCACGCCGAACAGGCCCAGGGCCATGGCCTTGGGCATCACCCAGGCCGAGCGGCGCAGCTCCGGGGCCAGCGGGGTGACGAACTCGCAGCCGACGAACATGAACATGGCCATGCCCACCAGCGAGAGAATGGTCATCAGGTCGGTGCCGACCATCGATACCCCGAACGGCCCTTCCAGCTGCACCGCCGGCGCCGCCAGCAGGCCGAGCACACCGAACACCATCAGCGTGGTCCACATGCCGAAGGTCAGCACCACCTCGGCACGGCCGAAGGCACTCACGCCAAAGGCGTTGAGCACGCCGAACGCCAGGACGAAGCCCACCCCCAGCAGCCAGGAGCCACCGGCGGATTCGGCAAGGGTGTTGAGGTGCTCGAAGTTCACCAGCGCCATCACCCCCGAAAGGATGGTCTCGGCGGTGCCGGCGAACACATGCACGATCAGGTAGGCCGACAAGGTGCCGGTGATGGCGAAAAAGCGGCCCAGGCCGCAGTTGATGTAGTCGTACACCGAGCCGGTGGTCGGCAGGATCGCCGCCGCTTCGGCGAAGGTGGTCGACTGCGCGAGCATCATCACTGCCGCGATTACCATGGCCACGGCGAAGGCGCTGCCGCCGATGCCGAAGCCCATGGTGGCGGTGAGGATCACGGGGCTGGCCATGATCAGGCCGACGGTGCTGGCCAGCGCGGTGGGAAAGCCGACGCTGCCGCGGTTGAGGTGCTCGGTGAGCTTATTGTTGATTGTCATGGGGTGGGCCCTGGCTGGACGAGGGAAAGATGACGGCTTGCCGGGCGCGCCGCAAGTGCTGGCGATCGCCGCGAGTTCGGTAAGGATGTTTGGCATCCATCGCGGGGCAAGCCCGCTCCCACGCTTTGACCTCGTGGGAGCGGGCTTGCCCCGCGCTGGGCTCGACACCACTACCCGATCACTTTGACTTTCCCCGCCACAGCGGTCTTGCCACTGCCTGCCGCCTTGCTTGTTGCTGGCTGCCAGTTCAGCCCTGCAACATCGCCTGGATCTGCTGGGTGGCCTGGCGGGTGCTTTCGGCGAGCTTCTTCACTTCGTCGGCCACCACCGAGAAGCCACGGCCCACCTCCCCGGCCCTGGCGGCCTCGATGGCAGCGTTCAGGGCCAGCAGGTTGGTCTGCTCGGCAATACTGCGGATCACCCCCACGGCGGTGGCGATCCGGGCATAGGTGGCCTCGTTGTGCGCCTGCAATTGCTGGTGGCTGGCCTGGGCATTGCGCTCGTCGCTGATGTCGCGCACAGCACCCAACACGCGTACCAGCACGCCCTGCGGGTCCCGCACCGCGCGGCCGCGCTCGCGGCACCAGATGTAGCCGCGCTGCTTGTGGCGCATGCGGTACTCGAACACGTATTCCCCGCTGGCATGCACGCCCAGGATCTCGCGCTCGAAAATGGCCATGATCTGCGCCAGGTCGTCAGGGTGGGTAATGCCGACCTGGGCATCCCAGCCATCGGCCAGCTCCTTCGGGCCATAGCCCATCACCGCGCGGAAGGCATCGGACAGGCGCATGCGACTGTGCGGGTGGTGCACATCGCCCTGGGCGACCTCGATGTCCCAGGTACCTTCGGTCAGGGTGGTTTGCAGCAGGCTCCAGAAATGCGCCTGGCGCTGGTGCCCTTCGCTGGCCCGCAGCTGTTGATCCAGTTGTTCACGCAGCAGCGCGCATTCGCCCTGCAACTGCTGATGCACCGCTTGCTGCTGCGCGTGCATCCGTTGCTGGCTGGCCAGCGTTTCGCCCAGCAAGCGCAACTCTTGTGCTTGCGCTTGCAGCTCCCGCGCCTGGCCCTGGCGCTGCTGCTCCACTGTTTGCAGGGCCTGCAACAAGGGCGGGTGGCGGCGCACCTCCACCAGGCTTTCGGCAATCTCGCCCCGGCCAAAGCGGGTCAGCGCCTCGGCCAGCGTGGCCACCCAACGTTCATTGCGAAACAGCATTCACGCCCCCTTGAACCATCGAACAAAAGCGCGAGTTCAACCCAAGTCGGCGGCCGCCGTCTTGCGCCGGCCTGCCGTTGGCTTGACCTTGGCTGCCAGGGTTCAGCGGCTGATGATCGCCTTGAGCACGGTCTTGAAGGTCTGAAGCTGTTCTTCGCTGAACTGGCCGAACACCTCATCCTGCTGGGCCTTGGCAATGCTCCACAGCCCTTCGGTCTCGATGCGCCCGACCTCGGTCAGGCACACCCGGCCGTTGTCGTCGGTGACCAGCCCCTTGCGGGTCAGGTTGGCGATGGCCTCGCTCACCTCGCGCTCGGGCATCGCCACTTCGCCCAGCAGTTCGGCCTGGGCCAGCCCGGCGTCGTGTTCCAGCACCATCAGCATGCGTGCCTCGCTGGTGCGCAGGCCGGTGGCCAGCTGGCGCGGCTGGTAGCTGGCCTGGTAGGCGCGCAGGGCCTGGGTCATCAGGTAGTACAGGTTGTGCTGCAAACGGCCCTGGAAGTGGCTGCTGGCCGGCGCGCCTTCGGCGCGGCGGGTCATCCGCGTGTGCGGCAGGACCATGGAATAGGCGCCCTGGTGGTACAGCAGCGGCGAGCGACCGAGGTCGTCGAAGGCCAGGACCTTGCCGACCAGGATCCAGTGGTCGCCGCCGTCCAGCTGCTGGAACTTCTGGCAGCGAAAACGCGCCGCGCAGTCGGCCAGCAAGGGGGCGCCGCCCTCGCCTGCCTCGTAATCGATACCGGCAAAACGGTCGTCACTGGGGCGGGCGAAGGTATTGGACAGGTCGATCTGGTCGGCGGCCAGCACGTTGACGGCGAAGTGCTCGGCGGCGTCGAACACGGCGTGGCTGCTGGAGCGTTTGTCGATGCTCCAGAGGATCAGCGGCGGGTCGAGGGACACCGAGTTGAAGCTGTTGGCAGTCACGCCGACCTTGTTGCCGGTGGCGTCGGCGGCGGTGATCACGGTGACGCCGGTGGCGAAGTTGCCCAGGGCGCGGCGAAAGGCACGGGTATCGAAAGGGGTGGACATGCAAGGCTCCAGGATTGTTCTTGTGTAGGGCAGTTGCGACCTCATCGCGGGTCAAGCCCGCTCCCACGCGACCTGGGTAACAGGCGTGGGAGCGGGCTTGACCCGCGATGATTGGCTCAGGTCATCGCCGGATCCGGCTCCAGCCCCATCAGCTCGCGGCCGAGGATCTGCACGCAGACGTCGTAGTCGGTGTAGGCATGGGCACCGGTCATGTGCGCATCGCGGAACAGCCGCTGCATCTCGCTGCTGTCGAACCAGGCGCCGCCACCGGCGGCTTCCATCAGCCGGTCCACGGCCTGGATGCACAGCTTGACCGCATAACCCTGGTTGGTGCGCCAGTAGGCCAGCTCGGTACGGGTCGGGTATTGGTGGCGTGCGCTGAAGTCGGCGATCTGCTCCCAGCTTTTCTCCAGCAGCGCGCGGGCCGCGGCGACCTGGTGGGTGGACTCGGCCAGGCGCATCAGCGCCGGGGTCGCCGCGCCGACCGCGGCGCCGGTGTAGGCCCGCACGCGGTTGCGGGTCTTGTCCTTGAACGCTTCGAGCATGCGCTCGGCGATGCCCAGGCTGACGGTGGAGAAGCCACTGGCGAAGTACGGGCGGTACGGGTTGAAGTAGATCGCGCTGTCCGGGTACAGGCCGAAGCCCGCCGAGGTGCCCTCCATCATGTCCTTGGCCCTCTGGATGCGGTGCTCGGGCACGAAGGCGCGGTCGACCACCAGCGTGCGGCTGCCGCTGGCACGCATGCCGGCGGCGAACCAGTCGTCGCGGATCTGGTAGTCGCTGCGCGGCAGCACGGCGAAGCAGTAATCCTGGCCGCCCTGCGGGTTGGCGCGACGAAAGCCCATGATCGCCCACTCGGCATGATCGCAGCCGCTGCTCCAGCCCATCTCGCCGCTGAACAGCACGCCGCCCTCGACCTCTTCGGTGCGGCCGAACGGGGCGATGCTGCTGCTGGCGGTGGCGTGCGGGTTGTCACCCCAGACTTCGTCCTGCAGTTGCTTGGGGAACATCGCCAGTTGGTGGCTGTGGGTGCACAGCAGGCTCATGGCCCAGGCGGTGCTGGCGCAGGCGCCGGCCAGGGCGGCGATGCATTCGGCGAACTGCGGCAGGCTGATTTCCAGGCCGCCAAAAGGCTTGGGCAGGAAGGCCTGGTGCAGGCCGATGCCTTTGAGCAGGGCAATGTTTTCGGCGGGCACGGTACGCTCGCGCTCGGCCTGGTCGGCGCGCGCGGCGATGGCCGGCAGCAGGGGCTTGAGGTCTTCGAGCAGGGAGTTTGGCTTTTTCATGGTCTGGCTCATTGTTATTGGACCCTGGCGAGCGCTGCCTGGTAATGGCGGCTCGCTGATGAATGCCGGGTCAGTATGGGAGCCTGGGGCGCACTGGAAAATGCAACTTCCGCACCTCGGATTGTATTTTTCATGGGGTGATTTTGTGGCTGGCAGGCAGGGTCATGAGGGTGGCAGGGGCAGGCAAGAACGCCGGGAACGCAGGCGTTAGGCTCGGGATATGAATACGTCCCCATCGCGGGGCAAGTCGCAGCGGCGAACCGCCGCTCCCACACCAGACGCCCAGGTCGCAAATCGGGGGCGTGGGAGCGGCGGTTCGCCGCTGCGACTTGCCCCGCGATTGAACACTGACTTGCGGAGCCCAAAGCATGAGCGACATCCCTCTCCTCCCCAGCGTTACCGCGTTCCTCGCCCGCCACCACGGCCTGTACATCCACGGCCAGACCATCGCCAGCCAGTCGAGCGCCAGGATCAAGGTGGTCAACCCGGCCAATGGCGAGGCCATCGCCGAAGTGGCCGACGCCTGCCAGGCCGATGTCGAGCAGGCCGTCGACTCCGCCCGCCAAGGCTTCAATACCTGGTCGCGCACCAGCCCCGCCGCCCGCGCCGCGGTGCTGTTCAAGCTGGCCGACCTGCTCGAAGCCAACCGCGAAGAGCTGGCCCAGCTGGAAACCCTGCAATCGGGCAAGCTGATCAACATCGCCCGTGCCTTCGAGGTGGAACAGGCCGCGCACTTCTTGCGCTACTACGCCGGCTGGGCGACCAAGATCACCGGCCAGACCATCACCCCGTCGCTGCCTTCGTTCGCCGGCGAGCGCTACAGCGCCTTCACCCTGCGCGAGCCGATCGGCGTTGTAGTGGGGATCGTGCCGTGGAACTTTGCCACCATGATCGCCATCTGGAAGCTCGCCTCGGCCCTGACCACCGGCTGCAGCATCGTGCTCAAGCCCAGCGAGTTCACCCCGCTGACCTTGCTGCGTATCGCTGAACTGGCCACCGATGCCGGCCTGCCAGCGGGCGCGCTCAACGTGCTGACTGGCGCCGGCCTGGTGGGCAAGGCGCTGGTCGAGCACCCGGGCACCGACAAGGTGTCGTTCACCGGCTCCGTGCCTACCGGCATCGCCGTCGGCCAGGCGGCCATGGGCGCCAAGCTGACCCGCGCAACCCTGGAGCTGGGCGGCAAGAACTCGGTGGCGTTCCTGCCCGATGTCGGTATCGACAAGGCGGTGGATGGCATCATCGAGGCGGGCTTCCTGCATTCCGGGCAGATCTGCGCGGCGGGCGAGCGCTTCTTTGTCCATCGCTCGCGGATCGAGCCGCTGCTCGAAGCGCTGTCGCACCGCTTGGGGCAGCTGAAAACCGGCTCGCCACTGGATGAGAGGACCCAGTTCGGCCCAGTCGCCAACAAACCACACCAGTTGAAGCTGGCCGAGCTGTTCGCCACCGCCCGCGCCGAAGGCAGCCGGATCATCCACGGCGGGCGTATCGGCGACGGCCCGGGCTGCTTTGTCGAGCCTACGGTGATCCTCGCCAACAGTGCCGCCGACACCCTGCTCAACCAGGAAACCTTCGGCCCGGTGGCGACCTTCCTGCCGTATGACGACGAAGAGCAGCTGCTGCACCTGATGAACGCCACGCCCTACGGCCTTTCCGCCAGCCTGTGGAGCAACGACCTGGGCAAGGCCATGCGCCTGATCCCGGAGATCCAGGCCGGCACGCTGTGGGTGAACATGCACACCCTGCTCGACCCGGCGGTGCCCTTCGGCGGCATCAAGGCCTCCGGCATCGGCCGTGAGTTCGGCTCGGCGTTCATCGACGACTTCACCGAGCTCAAGTCCGTGATGATCCGCTATTGAACCTGCACGACAACCTGGGCCGGTACTGCCTGCAGGCGTTCAGCCAGCAGGTGCCGGCGTCGCTGGCGGCGTTCTACCGCATCGATGCCGGGCAGCAGGCCTGCGATTTCCTGTTGCAGGACCTGCAGGCGCCCATGCATGCACGCTACTTGCAGCACTACCGCGCCTATGACCCGCTGCAACCAGCGCGCTGCCTGGCCATCGGCACGCCGGTGGTATCGCTGCGCCAGGGCCTGGCCCACCTGCCCGAAGCCCAGGGCAACACCTACCGGGGCTTCCTGGCCCGGCACCAGGTGGTGGATGTGGTGGAAATCATCGCCCAGGTCGGCGGCCGGCCGCTGGCCGGGGTGTCGCTGTTGCGCTGTGCAAGCCTGGGCGAGTTTCGCCCTGACGAGCTGCAGCGCCTGCTGCCCTTGCACGGGCTGATGCAACTGGCGGTGGCCAGCCAGCCCTTGGCGCCAAGGCCGGCAGCGCTCGAACTCACCCCCCGCGAACGGCAGATCGCCGAACTGCTGCGCCAAGGCCACAGCAACAAGCTGATCGCCAGGGCGCTGGAGGTCGGCCTGCCCACCGTCAAGACCCACCTGATCAACCTGTTCCGCAAGCTCGGGGTGAGCAACCGCACCGAGCTGGTGGCGTTGCTGTTCCTGTGACTCAACCTTCCGGTTGATACCGGGCCGCAGCGCCGCGTTGCACCCTGTGGGCACCTTAACCCCAGGAGTCACGCACATGTCCAAACCCGCCGACTGGATCACCGTAGGCGCCCTTGCCGAGGGCTTCGCCCCGCAAGCCTTCATCCTGCCGCAACGCGCCGACCTGAGCGGGCGCAGCCTCACCCTGCACTTCGCCAATGGCTGGCTGATCGAGCACCGTTTCGACACCGATCAACTGCACTGGCACGCCGCCGACGGCCACAGCCAGGGCACGGCCAGCTACCGCGCCACCTCGGTGCGCGACGGCATCTACCTGGTGGATTTCATCAAGCACGAAGGCGACCAGGCCTGGTCGGTGTCGCTGGTGCTCGACACCCTCAGCCAATCCTTCACGGCCGTGCTTGGCCGCTTGCCGGGCCAGGCCCACACCCAGCGTGGCCTGTACGACCTGGCCCTGGCCGGTGAGGCACTGACCGGCGTCGAGGCCAGGTTCCTGCACGGCACCCTCGACCGCCCCTGGCAGGACGGTGCCTGCCCACACGCGCCGACCCGCGAGCTGGTAGGCCTGCGCAATCACTACCGCTATAGCCCGACCGAGGAGTACGAGCACATCTACCTCAACCCCGACTACTACAGCTGGCAGTGCCTGAAAGGCGTCGAGCAGGGGCTGTGCGACACCGACCGTGCCCATTACTACAAGATCGCCGAGCAGCTGTACCTGTTCGTCTGGTGCGAAAAGATCGTGCCGACCCTGGGCCTGGTGATGATCGACCTGCAGCAGCACCGCAGCGACGGCAAGATCTTCGGCTACGAGGGCGGCAGCTTCGATGCCTTGGCCAACTTCCCGGTGTCGTCGTATTGCCGGGTGGTCAACCGCACGGAGTACCCGCAGTGAGCCGCAGCGTGCTGATCACCGGGGCCGGCAGCGGCATCGGTGAAGCCAGCGCCCTGCGCCTGGCAGCCCAGGGCTGGCAGGTGGCGCTGGTGGGCCGTCGCCGCGAAGCGCTGGAGCGTGTCGCCAAGGCCACTGGCGGCCTGGTGCTGGCGGGAGATGCGGCCGACGGCGCCACCTGGCGCGGCTTCATCGAACAGGTGGATGCGCGTTTCGGCGGGCTGGACGCCGTGATCGCCTGCGCCGGCGGCCATGGCCTGGGCCGGGCCACCGAGACCAGTGACGAAGCCTGGCAGGCGGCACTGCGCAGCAACCTCGACAGCGCCTTCCACACCGCCCGCGCCTGCCTGCCGCTGCTGCTGCGCCGGCGCGGCAGCCTGGTGCTGCTGGGCTCCATCGCGTCGTTGGCAGCCGGGCCCGAAGTGTGCGGCTACACCACGGCCAAGCACGCGCTGGTCGGCCTGAGCCGTTCACTGGCCCGCGACTACGGCCCGGCCGGCGTACGGGTGAACTGCGTATGCCCAGGCTGGGTGCGCACGCCCATGGCCGATGAGGAAATGCAGGTGCTGATGGCCCATCACCAGGAAGACCTCGACGCGGCCTATCGCAGGGTCACGGCCGACGTGCCGCTGCGTCGCCCGGCCAGCAGCGACGAGATCGCCGCCGTGTGCGAGTTCCTGGTCAGCCCGGCGGCAAGCATCGTCACCGGCGCGGTACTCACCGCCGACGGCGGCGCGACCGTGGTCGATGTGCCCACCCTGCCCTACACCCGCCTGGCGCCACAGCCATGAGCGCCCGTTACGATTTTCAAGGGCGCACGGTGCTGGTTACCGGTGCTGCGGGTGGGATCGGCCAGGCCATCGTCGAGGGCTTTGCCCGTGCTGGAGCGCGGGTGATTGCGGTGGACCTCGACCCGGCGGCACTGCGCCAGGTGGTCAAGGTGCAGCTCGCCCTGGGCCATGAGGTGGAGGGGCTGGCCGTGGACCTCGCTGACGAACAGGCAATCGCAACCCTGCTGGCCGGGCTGGAGCGCCTGGATGTGCTGGTACACAACGCGGCGTATTTTCCGCTCACCCCCTTCACCGACATCACCCCGGCACTGCTGCAACGCACGCTGGCGGTCAACCTGGGCGCGCTGTTCTGGCTGACCCAGGCGGCGCTGCCGTTGTTCCGTCGCCAGGGCGGCGGCTGCGTGCTGGCTACCTCATCGGTGACCGGCCCGCGGGTGGCCTACCCAGGCCTGAGCCATTACGCCGCGTCCAAGGCCGGGGTCAATGGCTTCATCCGCAATGCCGCGCTGGAGCTGGCCCCCCTGAACGTGCGGGTCAACGGCGTCGAGCCGGGCATGGTGCGCACCCCGGCCATGGGCAACCTCGGCGACCCGGCCCTCAATGCGCGGATCGCGGCCGGGGTGCCGCTCGGGCGCCTGGGCGAACCCAGCGATATCGCGGCGGCGATGCTGTTCCTCGCCTCGGACGCGGCGGCCTACATCACCGGCCAAACCCTGATCGTCGATGGCGGCGCCACCCTGCCCGAAACCCTGGCCAGCCCCTGAACCGCCCTGGCGGCGGCGTGCAAGTGGGCTGGCAGCCACGGGCAAGACCCGCCCCGGCGATCCACGCGCTAATGGCCCGTCGCTTCAGACACCTCTGCCTCCACAACAACGCGGCACTCAAGACCGCACACAACAAACGAGGAACGATCCATGCGTCTCACTCCACGTCGCACCGCGCTGGCCACCGCCCTGGCGCTGCTGGTCAACGGCCAGGCCACCTCGGCCTACGAGCTGTATGCCGACGACGACACCCACCTGAACGCCGATATGCTGGCGGTGTGGGGCATGTTCAACAGCCGCCACAACTACGACGGCACCCCCGGCGGCTCGACCTGGCGCGAAGGCTTCATCAAGTACGGCCTTAGCGGCGACCAGGGCCTGGCCGGCAATGGCAGCCTGTATGGCGCGTTGAACTGGGTCAGTTCCGGCGCCTGGGGCGATGGCGATGCCGGCGGCAACCAGGATGGCAGCGAACGCACCACCAAGATCGAGGATGCGTACCTGGGCTGGCGCTCGGGCGACCTGTTCCCGCTGCTGGGCAAGGATGGCGTGGACGTTTCCGGTGGCCGCCAGGTGATCAGGCTAGGCAACGGGTTCCTGATCAACGATGACGGCCCCAACCTCGGCAAGGGCCCGGCCGATGGCCAGCTCAACCGCGGTGGTGGCTTCTACCTGGGGGCCCGTCACGCGTTCGATCGCACGGCCATGTTGCGCCTGGGAGGTAACGAGGGCTTGCACGGCAGTGTGCTGTGGTTGAAATCCGATAACCGAGCGCAGGCCGAGACCGAGCTGGCTGCCGGGACCCTGGACTACACCCATGAGCTAGGCACCCTGGGTTTGACCTACATCCACGGCATCGACGTTGCCGATCAGTGGGCCAGCGAGTTCCAGAAGGCCCGCGAAGGCATGGACGTTTACAGCTTGCGTGGCGAAGGCAGTGCCGGGCTTGAGAACACCCGCCTTGCCTTTGAATACGCCTGGCAGGACAAGCGCGGCGGCCATGAAACGGCCTGGTACGCCGAGGCGGGCTATACCTTCGCCGAGGCGCCCTGGGCGCCGCAACTGACCTATCGCTACACGCGTTATTCGGCGGGCTGGGACTTGCTGTTTACCGGGCTTTCCAGTGGTTATGGCACCTGGATACAGGGTGAAGTGGCGGGCAACTATGCCGGGCCGTTCAATACCAATAGCGGGATTCACCATATCGGGCTCAAGGCCACGCCGCGGGACAACGTCACGGTCGGGGCGCTGTTCTTTGACTTCAATACGGTGCGTACGCGGGACACGCTCGATCTCGATGCCCAGGAGCTGGATGTGTATGTGGAGTGGGCGGTGAATGAGCACCTGATCGTTACGCCGCTGGTGGGGTTGTTCAAGCCGCGCAAGGATGAGAGCAATGGGGGGAATCAGGTGGGGAGTGGGACCAATGTGTATAGCCAGTTGACGGTGGCTGTGCCGTTTTGAGGGTGTAGGTGGGTGCTTCGGCTTCGGCTTCGGCTTCGGCTTCGGCTTCGGCTTCGGCTTCGGCTTTCAGAGTGTTTGTTTTGATAGATGTATGCGCATTCAGCGGCGATGGCGACTTTTAGTCACCTTTCCGCCCTTACGGCGGCCTACTTTGGTCTTGGCCAAAGTAGGCAAAGCCGCCTGCTCCCATCATACGGCCCCTACGCTTCGCTTCGGGGTCCCCTCGCTCCGGTGCCTTCCGGGCCCGCGCGGCCTACGACTTGCTGCGCAAGTCTACATCTCGCGCCTTCGGCTTACGCCGAAGGGTGCTGCGCACCAGGGCCCTCCAGTCACCTCCGCTCGGCCTCCTGAAGTCGCAATTTGTGTTGCCTGGACTATTGCGCGCTTAGAAGCAAGATCAAGATCAAAAACAGAACAAGAGCAAGAGCAAGAGCAAGAGCAGTAATACGGCTATACATATTTGGCTGTTGTTTATGTTTCGTGGCACAAGGCCGCTCCTACAGGTACAGCGTATTGCAATCCTGAGTTCCCAACCCATCCA
>NZ_QKVM01000002.1 GCF_003231305.1 Pseudomonas sichuanensis
GCGAAAGGGCCGCGCAGCGGCCCCATGCGGTGACCGCAAGATCTGCTGATACAAATCAACACGACTTCTTGCTCACGTCCCTAGACTCCGGACACTGCTGCTCTATCCGGGGACTGCCCACATGCTCGACGACCTACGCTGGGACGCCGACCTGATCCGTCGTTACGATCTGGCCGGGCCACGCTACACCTCCTACCCTACCGCCGTGCAACTGCATGGCGAAGTGGGCTCGTTCGACCTGCTCCACGCCCTGCGCGAGAGCCGTCGGGCCACGCGCCCGCTGTCGCTGTACGTGCACGTACCGTTCTGCGCCAACATCTGCTACTACTGCGCCTGCAACAAGGTCATCACCAAGGACCGCGGCCGCGCCGCGCCCTACCTGCAGCGCCTGGAACAGGAAATCCAGCTGGTCGCCTGCCACCTGGACCCCAAGCAGCGCGTCGAGCAGCTGCACTTCGGCGGCGGCACCCCGACCTTCCTCAGCCACGTGGAACTGCGCCAGCTGATGGCGACCCTGCGCCAGCACTTCAACCTGCTGGACGATGACTCCGGTGATTACGGCATCGAGATCGATCCGCGCGAGGCCGACTGGTCGACCATGGGGCTGCTGCGCGAGCTGGGCTTCAACCGCGTCAGCCTCGGCGTGCAGGACCTCGACCCGGCGGTGCAGCGCGCGGTCAACCGCCTGCAGAGCCTGGAACAGACCCGCACCCTGATCGAAGCGGCGCGCACCCTGCAGTTCCGCTCGATCAACCTCGACCTGATCTACGGCCTGCCCAAGCAGACCCCGGAAGGTTTCGCCCGCACTGTCGAGGAAGTGATCCGCCTGCAACCCGATCGCCTGTCGGTGTTCAACTACGCCCACCTGCCCGAACGCTTCATGCCGCAGCGGCGCATCGACAGCAACGACCTGCCGGCCCCCGCGGCCAAACTGGAGATGCTGCACGCCACCATCGACCAGCTGACCGCCGCCGGCTATCGCTACATCGGCATGGACCATTTCGCCCTGCCCGACGACGAACTGGCCATCGCCCAGGAAGAAGGCACCCTGCAGCGCAACTTCCAGGGGTACACCACCCATGGCCATTGCGACCTGATCGGCCTGGGGGTCTCGGCCATCAGCCAGATCGGCGACCTGTACTGCCAGAACAGCAGCGACCTCAACACCTACCAGGACACCCTGTCCACCGCGCAACTGGCCACCCAGCGCGGCCTGCTGTGCAACCAGGACGACCGTCTGCGGCGGGCAGTGATCCAGCAACTGATCTGCCATTTCGAGCTGGACTTCGAGCAGATCGAACAGCAATTCACCATCGACTTTCGCGGCTACTTCAACGACATCTGGCCGCAATTGCACGCCATGCAGCGCGACGGCCTGATCAGCCTCGACAGCAAAGGCATCCGCATCCTGCCAGCCGGCCGCCTGCTGGCGCGCTCGGTGTGCATGGTCTTCGACGCTTACCTCGCGCAACAGAATCGTCAGCGCTTCTCGCGGGTGATCTGAGGCGATTGAGGCGTTTCACCGCATGGACAGCCCGCCTTCAGGGGCACACTATGGACAGTCGAAAGGTACCGGAAACATCCACTCCGGGCCGCCGCCAGCATGCACCAAACAAGTGCATGCTGGCCTCCAGCCTATGCCGTGGGTTACCCTTACGGCTTATGTGTGCTTTCCCACAAGGATCGAAGAAATGTCCGAGCCAGTAAAACTGCGCCCACACAACCAGGCCCACTGCAAGGATTGCAGCCTGGCCCCCCTGTGCCTGCCCCTGTCCCTCAACCTCGAGGACATGGATGCACTGGATGAAATCGTCAAACGCGGCCGCCCATTGAAAAAAGGCGAATTCCTGTTCCGCCAAGGTGACAATTTCGGCTCGGTTTACGCAGTCCGCTCCGGCGCCCTCAAGACCTTCAGCTTAAGCGACGCCGGCGAGGAACAGATCACCGGCTTCCACCTGCCCAGCGAGCTGGTCGGCCTGTCCGGCATGGACACCGAGGCCTATCCGGTGTCGGCCCAGGCTCAGGAAACCACCTCGGTGTGCGAGATCCCCTTCGAACGCCTGGATGAGCTTTCGGTACAACTGCCGCAATTGCGCCGCCAACTGATGCGGGTGATGAGCCGCGAGATCCGCGACGACCAGCAGATGATGCTGCTGCTGTCGAAGAAAACCGCCGACGAGCGCATCGCCACCTTCCTGGTCAACCTGTCCGCGCGCTTCCGCGCCCGTGGTTATTCGGCCAACCAGTTCCGCCTGAGCATGTCGCGCAACGAGATCGGCAACTACCTGGGCCTGGCCGTGGAAACCGTCTCGCGGGTGTTCACCCGCTTCCAGCAGAACGGCCTGCTCAAGGCCGAGGGCAAGGAAGTGCATATCCTCGACCCGATCCAGCTGTGCGCGCTGGCCGGTGGTGCAATGGAGGCCTGACAAAGGCCGGATGCGGGTATACTGGCGCCTTGGTTTTTCCAGGATACCCGCACCATGCACAGCGACACTTTCGACCTCAAAGCCCTGATTCGCCCGGTAGTGGACTTCCCCAAACCGGGGGTCATCTTCCGCGATATCACCCCGTTGTTCCAATCGCCGCGTGGGCTGCGCTACGTCGCTGACCAGTTCATCGAGCGCTATGTCGAGGCCGAGTTCAGCCATATCGGTGCCATGGATGCGCGGGGCTTCCTGATCGGCTCGATCATCGCCCACCAGTTGAACAAGCCGCTGATCCTGTTCCGCAAGCAAGGCAAGCTGCCGGCCGACGTGCTGTCGGAGGGCTACCAGACCGAGTACGGCGAAGCCTTCCTCGAAGTGCATGCCGACAGCCTGTGCGAAGGGGATTCGGTGCTGATCTTCGATGACCTGATCGCCACCGGCGGCACCCTGCTGGCGGCAGCCAACCTGGTGCGCCGCACCGGGGCACAGGTGTTCGAGGCCGCAGCGATCATCGATCTGCCGGAGCTGGAAGGCTCGCGCCGGCTGCAGGCGGCCGGGGTGCCGACCTTCTGCCTGACCGAGTTCTCGCTAAGCGAATACTGAGTCAAGGTTCAGAACGATCGCGGGGCAAGCCGGCTCTCACGTATACCCGTGGGAGCGGGCTTGCCCCGCGATGCTTTGCAAAGACTTACAGCGAAATCGGCCTGCGCCCGGCAAACGCATGGGCCAAGGTCCCGCCATCCACCAGCTCCAGCTCCCCACCCAACGGCACACCATGGGCGATGCGCGTGGCGCTCAAGCCCTTCTCGGCCAGCAGCTGGGCGATGTAGTGGGCCGTCGCCTCACCCTCCACCGTGGGGTTGGTCGCCAGGATCACTTCACTGAAGGTGCCCTGCTCTTCGATCCGCGCCATGAGCTGCGGAATACCGATCGCATCCGGCCCCAGGCCATCGAGCGGCGACAGGTGCCCCTTGAGCACGAAGTAACGGCCACGATAGCCGGCCTGCTCCACTGCAAACATGTCCATCGGCCCTTCGACCACGCACAGCTGGCTGTCATCACGGCGCGGGTCGGCGCACTGCGGGCACAGCTCCTGCTCGGTCAGGGTCCGGCACTGGCGGCAATGGCCAACGCCGTCCATGGCCTGGCTCAGGGCCTGGGCCAGGCGCGTGCCGCCACTGCGGTCGCGTTCGAGCAGTTGCAGGGCCATGCGCTGGGCGGTTTTCTGGCCGACGCCGGGCAGAATGCGCAGGGCGTCGATCAGTTGGCGGATCAGGGGGCTGAAGCTCATGTATGCGGGCCTGCCAGTTCAGGAAACAGAATGAACAAGGGAGCAACGACCGCCTGGCCGTTGCTCCCCCGGGGTAACGCGACGCCGATCAGAACGGCATCTTGAAGCCAGGCGGCAGCTGCATGCCGGCAGTCATGCCGCCCATCTTCTCCTGGCTACTCTGCTCGATCTTGCGCACGGCATCGTTGAGCGCGGCGGCGATCAGGTCTTCGAGCACTTCCTTGTCGTCGGCGTCAGCCGACATCAGGCTGTCATCGATGCTGACGCGCTTGACGTCGTGGCGACCGGTCATCACCACGCTGACCAGGCCACCGCCGGACTGGCCGGTGACTTCGGCGTTAGCCAGCTCTTCCTGCATCTTCTGCATCTTTTCCTGCATCTGCTGGGCCTGCTTCATCAGGCCGGCCATGCCACCTTTCATCATGGGGGTATACCTCGATTGGTTCATGTAATGCGGCCGCGCACAGGGCCGGCCGCATGGTTATCCGTTATTGGCCCTGGCTGGCCAGGGCATCCACAGGCTCAATAGTATCCTGGCGCACCGTTGCGCCGAACTGCTGGATCATCTGCTGGATCAATGGATCCTGCTCGATCGACAGCACCGCGTCATGCTGGCGTTCGGCGCGCTTGCGGGACGCGGCCTGGGCCGGGGTTTCCTGCTCCGGGCGAATCAGTTCGATCTTGAGCCGGATGTCGCGCCCCAGCTGCTGGTTGAGCGCATCGTTGAGGCGGCGCTGTTGCGTGCTGTTGAACAACGCGCCTTGGCCCGGGTCCAGGTGCAGCAGCCAGTCGTCGCCATCGGCGGCGATCAAGGTACAGTTCGCGGCGATGTTGCCTGTCATACCCGAGACAGGCAACTGTGGGAATAATTCCAGCCATTGCAGGGCCAGGCCCGTGGCGGGCCGAGCGGCCGGCAGAGGTTCGGGCGCCTTGGCGGGCTGGTCTTCCTGCACATGCTCGGCCAGCTCATCGAGGTAACTGAAGCCCGCCGGGTCGCTGTCCGCGACATAGTAGTCTTCGTCCGCCGGTGGCTCATCGTCGCGGTCCATGCCCGCCGGGTTGTACGCAGACGGATCGAAGGGCGGCTCGTCGTAGCCCGGCTGGCTGCTGGCGGGCTCGACAACGGCAGCCTCGACCACCACGGGCTCGGGCTGTGGCACGGCGGCGACTGGCACAGGCGGTGCAGAGGGCTCTTCCCAGGGCAGGTCTATCACTGCCTCGACGACAGGTTCAGGCTCAGGCATGGGCGCCGGGGCTGGCTCTGGCTCTGGCTGCGCGACAGGCGCTTCAGCCACGGCCTCGGCGACGACAGGCGCCTCCACCGGGGCCTGAACGGCGACTGGCGCGACAACAGGCTCAACGGGCGCTGCGACGGCAACTGCCGCAGCTGCCACCGGTGGGGCCGGATCAGCTGTGGCCTGGCTGATCCCCACCGGCTTTAGTACCGGCTTCGGTGCATCGTCGCTGTCGGCCGGGCGGAACGCCAGCATGCGCAGCAGGACCATTTCGAAGCCGCCACGCGGGTCGGGGGCCAACGGCAGGTCGCGACGGCCGATCAGGCCCATCTGGTAGTAGAACTGTACGTCCTCGGCGGGCAGTGCCTGGGCCAGCGCCAGCACCCGATCACGGTCGCCCTGGCCGTTGTCGACCGCCTCGGGCAGCGCCTGGGCGATGGCCACACGGTGCAGCACGTTGAGCATTTCCGAGAGCACGCCGTTCCAGTCCGGCCCCTGCTCGGCGAGGTGGCGCACCGCTTCCAGCAATGCCCGGGCATCGCCGTCGAGCAGTGCCTGCAGCACACCGTATACCTGGCCATGGTCGAGCGTGCCGAGCATGGCCCGCACATCAGCCGCCAGCACCTTGCCTTCGCCAAAGGCGATGGCCTGGTCGGTCAGGCTCATGGCGTCGCGCATCGAGCCGTCGGCGGCGCGGCCCAGCAACCACAGGGCGTCGTCTTCGAACGGCACGTTCTCGGCGCCCAGCACATGGCTGAGGTGCTCGACCACCCGCTCCGGGCTCATGTTCTTCAGCGAGAACTGCAGGCATCGCGACAGGATGGTTGCCGGCAGCTTCTGCGGGTCGGTGGTGGCGAGGATGAACTTGACGTAGGGCGGCGGCTCTTCCAGCGTCTTCAACAAGGCGTTGAAGGAGTGGGTCGAGAGCATGTGCACTTCGTCGATCAGGTAGACCTTGAAGCGCCCGCGGCTGGGGGCGTACTGCACGTTGTCGAGCAGCTCGCGGGTATCTTCGACCTTGGTGCGGCTGGCGGCGTCGATCTCGATCAGGTCGACGAAACGGCCTTCGTCGATCTCCCGGCACACCGAGCAGGTACCGCAGGGCGTGGAGGTGATACCGGTTTCGCAGTTCAGGCACTTGGCGATGATCCGCGCGATGGTGGTCTTGCCCACCCCACGGGTGCCGGTGAACAGGTACGCATGGTGCAGGCGCTGGTTGTCCAGGGCGTTGATCAAAGCCTTGAGCACATGGGTCTGGCCGACCATTTCGCGGAACGAGCGCGGACGCCATTTACGTGCAAGAACCTGATAACTCATCAAAAAACCATCGTGACCGGAGCGGGCGGAAAGAGCGCTAATGCTAGCGGAGCGAGGGGGAAATTGCACCCTGCGGATCTCGTCTAAGCTCAGCAGCAGGCATAGCTACGGGCTGATCAGGGAGGATGAGACGTGCGGCGAGCCTTGGCCCTCCTGTGGTTATGCAGTGCATATAGCCTGGCCGAGCCGCCAGTGTTGCGCTTTTCCGTGGCCGAGAGCTGGAGCATGCCGCTGATGCGCATCGAGCAGGGGCAGCCGGTGGAGGGCATTCTGTTCGAGCTGATGCAGGCTGCGGCCCGCGAAGCGGGGGTACGGGCGCAGTACCATGTGATGGCCCGGCTGCGATTGCAGGAGGCCATGGAGAACGGCGACATCGACGTGCGCTGTTACGTCTCCACCCAATGGCTGACCAGCCGCCCCGGCGATTACCTGTGGAGCATCCCGCTCATCGAGCAGCGCGACCTGCTGGTCGGCCGCCCCGGCGACAGCGCCACTAGCGCCGACGCCCTCCCCCCACAGGCGCTGGGCACCGTGCTGGGCTACAGCTACCCCACCCTCGCCCCACTGTTCGCCCGCGGCCAGCTGCAGCGCGAAGACAGCCGCAATCAGGAGCTGGCCCTGCAAAAGCTGCTGGCCGGGCGCTATCGGCATGCCGTGAGCAACCAGCTGTCGCTGCAATGGTTCAACCGTGGGCTGCCGGCGGCAAAACAACTGCGTGGGCTGGCGGTGCTGGAAGAACAGGCGCTGAGCTGCATGGTGCGCAACGATCCGGCGCTACCGACACAGGCGGTGCTCAGGGCGTTTGTGAGGCTCAAGCAATCCGGGGAAGTCGAACGGATCATCGCTCGTTACACCCAAGCGCTTGCCGCGCCACCGTTCGCCGACAGCAAAGACCCCTAGCCTGCGAGCCACAGCGCCCCGAGTGCGGCCAGGTACAGACCACAGCCGAACACGCAATGCGTTGCCAGGCTGCGCAAGCAGCTCTTAACCGGCGCCGGCGTATTGGCGGCAAAGTACCCCGCGCCCAATGCCGGCTGTATCACGCACAACGGCACCAGCACCGAGACGACCCCGAACGACAACGCCGGAAGCAGCGCAGGCTGACGCAGCCACGCCTGCCCGGCCAACGCGATCAGCAGGCCGGCAAACAGCAGCCCGGTGGCATAGTGCAGCAGCCAACCCCACGCCCGCTCACCGCGAATTGGCTCGGCCTTGCCGATCGCTGCGTGCCGCCAGCGCCCTTCCAGCAAATGCCCCGCCCAGCGGCCGACCATGGCGTAGTTCAGGGTCGTAACACCCAGGCGCCTGAGCAGCAGCGTCCACAGGTCCATCAGCAGCGTGGCGCCGATACCGATGAACAGGATGGAGTAGATCAATGAGGAGACGGTCATGGCGAATGCCCTGGGCAGATTGACGGAAATGGTCTTTGCCGAGCAGCATGCAAGTTGAAGTCAACTTCAAGTCAAGGGGCCCCAGATGGATATTGCCGATGTCGCCAGGCGCAGTGGCGTGCCGGCTTCGACCTTGCGCTACTACGCCAACAAGGGCCTGCTCACGGCATTGTCCGGCCGGGGTCAGCGCCGTCAGTTCCCGGCCGACACGCCCGAACGCCTGGCGCTGATCGCCCTGGGCCAGGCAGCCGGGTTTTCGCTGGATGAGGTGGCGGCGATGCTGGCCGAGCAGCAGGTCGACCGGCAATTGCTGCTGGCCAAGGCCGACGAGATCGACCAGCGGATCAGGCGCCTGCAGGCGATGAGCAAGGGGTTGCGCCATGCGGCGGTGTGCCCCGAGGAGCATCACCTGCAGTGCCCGACCTTCCAGCGCTTGATGAAGGTGTCCGCCAGCCAGGGCAGGCCCGCCCGAGCGCCGCGCAAGTGAGCCTTCAGTAACCGTGCAGTTCGCGGAACGGCTGGCCCTTGTGGTAAGTGATCCACTCCTGCACGTCATAGGGCAGGTAAAGCTGGCGCCGCGCCCGCGACAACGCGATGTACACGGCGCAGATGCGCGCATCGAAAGCGTAGGCATCCTTGAAGCGGTTGGTGGTCATCAGCTCGGGCGTGAGCAGTACATGGTCGAACTCAAGGCCCCCCGCCTCCTCGGCCATCATCAGCAAGAGGCTGGCACGCTGCTCGGCGACCCGTGCCGCCAGGGTGGTCAGGTCGGCGAGCTTGTAACCGTCCTGCAACCGCGCCTCGACCCACAGGAACGACTCATCGAAGCGCTCGGCATCGCGCACCTGCTGCCAGTCGAGCATGTGCGCAAAGTGCGGGTGCGGCCCTTCGGCATCCTGCATCGGGCCATGCAATGCCGCCCGGAACAGGCCGACCGCAGTGGCCATGAAGCGCCGCATATCGGGCCAGTCGGGGAATTTCAGCAGGCAACCGGTCTCGGCCAGTTCCATGGCCCAGCGCATGCTGTCCCAGCGCGAGGCAGTCAGCACCACGCAGCCTTCGGGTGGAATGAAGCCCTGGGGGAACAGCTCGATACCGACATCCACGTTGCGCGCCGCCTCGAAGGCCACTTTCGACTTCTGTGAATGCACGTCGATCAACGGGTTGATCAGGCGCTCGACCTTTGGCCCGGAGCGAACGGCGAAGGCGATATCCTTCTGGCGCACCTGACGCTCACGCCGCACCACGGCACCGGAGGCCTTCTGGTATTCGTCACCCAGGGTGATCAGCACCTGCCGCCCGCGCTCGATGACCTGCAACAGCGAGCCCGGCACGTCCTGGCTCTCATCGATGATCACGTGGCTGAAGCGAGTGGGCACACTGCAGCCGCCCAGGCTCGCGCGCTTGATCAGCAGCAGCGCTTCGAAGCCGGTCTGCGCCCCCCAGGCCGGGTGCGACTCCAGGTAGCGCCACAGCCGGCTGGCGTACTCGAGCAGAACCTGGGCATCGACGCCCGACAGCGCCTGCCGGAAGAAGGGCAAGTGGCGATTCGACAGGCTGTAGTCACGCGACTCGCAATAGCTGTGCAGCACTTCGAGGCAGATATCCAGGGCATGCTCGGCGTCGTACTGGCGCAGCCCGACGATGCCAAGCTCCTGCGCCAGCTTGAGCTTGCCCGGGCCTCGCGCTGCGGCCCTGGCGTTGGCCGGCTGCGCATCCTTGAGCAGGGCCTTGGCGAACTGGCCGAAGGTCATGCCGACCTTGGCCTGCGGGTCCAGCCCCATGCGCTGGCGCAAGGTGCCGAGCTTGGCCGGTGTGCGTGCCAGGGCCAGCACCCGGCCGCGCGGCAGGCAATCCATCAGCGCGCCAAGCAGGTAGCTCTTGCCGATGCCGGCGTAGCCCTGGACATGGATGTCTTCGTCCAGGTTGGCGCGGATGACCTTGAGCAGCTTGTCCTGCTCGACGGTCAGCCAGCGCTCGTTGTCGAAACCGGTCACCACCTGCTGGCTGAAGGGGTTGTCGGCTTGCTGCCGGCGGAGCCTGAAGGCGAAATCCCACTTGCCGTCGGCCAGCAGGTAATCGCCCCCCTGCACCTCTTCGTCGGTGAGCAGGCGCAACTTCGACGCCTTGATCACCTCGAGGCCGAAATACAGCTTGCGCGCATCGAACAGCCGGCGCGCCTCCGACAACAGGCTCACGTCCGCCGAATGGGGGCCATCGACTGACCAGGCCAGCAACTTGCCCAGCACCTTCTCCGCCGCCGGCGCATCGAGCTTGCCCTGGGCCTGGGCAAGGTTCTGGATCACCAGCAAGGCCGCCAGCTCAGGGTCGCTCAGCGCGTCCAGCACAGGCGCGCCTTCGGCCTGCAGCAACCCCTGGCAGCGCTCCAGGGTGATGGGCAGGAAGACAGGGCAGGAGAAATTGAAATGTTCAGGCTGCATGTGCGCTCAATGTCCAGGCAAAGGCCGATTCAGGGCGTGTTGGCATCCGGCGCCTGGCCAACCAGCAGTTCGAACTGGTAAGCACCCAGTGAACCGGCCATGCCGCCAGGATGGCGGGCACCCGGCTGAGGCTCATCGAGCACGCCATCGAGTTCGTGCAGTGCCAGCTCCAGCAACTTGCGCAGGTCACGCACGCTGCCTGCCGATAGGTTCAAATGCAGTTCGAGCAGGGCCTGGGCCGCGGCAACAGGCGCTGGCGGCGTTGCCTCGGCGAGTATGCGCTCGTGCTCCTCTTCCATCTGGTCGAGCACCTGCGACAGCTCCAGCACCCGCTCGGGGCTGGCGGCCATCTGGTCCTTGATTTCCAGGCGGCGCAGTTGCCATTCCCGGATCTTGTGACGGGTGAGGTCGTCGACATGTTCCACGGTCGCTATCTCCTGGCCGAACGGACTGACACGCTGGGTGCATGATAAGGCGCCACGCACGATTGTGCAGGGGTAAAGGCTTGCGTGGGTGTAAAGAGAGGGTACAGGCGGGGTACGAAAGGTACGCGAAGCGAAAATGCCTGCGCCCAAAATGGAGGCGGCCCCACCAGCCACACCCCGGCACTCGATGTTCCCGCTATGGCTGCTCCCTTCCGGGCCATGCCGAGGCAGTATGCAAGCATGCCTTGCAGCTCGCTGAAAGCCTTGCTGCATCTGGTTTGGTGAAAAATTGATGGGGCTATACCGACAATCGTTTCAGGCATCAGAGTGTACCTGAAGCAACGCTCAAAATCTGGGGTGTGATCAGAATTGTTCCACTCAATTGGTCCACTTTACTGGTCCACTCTGGTGTTTATTCATGGCCTACATTGTCCGCCGTCAGTCCATTTACTACCTCAACCTTCGACTTCCAAAGCATCTATTTCCCAGCCGCCATACCCTTCGGATATCCCTGCGAGTGCGAGAGCGGCAGGCAGCCTTGTACCTTGCCAGCTCGTTAGCTCAGCAAGTGCTTTGCCACCTAACTGAACACCCTCTGACAGCCCCTCAGACGCTGCGTGCACTATGTACGCAGTGGCGAGACTCTACCCCTAAGCCAATCACGATGGCTGCACCACGAAGAGCTATAGCGGCCATAGCGAAGCCACAAAGCGATGGCCCTACCCTCGCAACCCTGTCCAAACTCTATACAGAAGAAGGCAAACGCGGCGGCACATGGCGACAGGGCAGCACCGAGGAAGTCGAGCGAGCTTTAGCTGACCTTTTCGAGCTGCTAGGCGATATGCCCGCCAAAGCCTTCGATGCACAACAAGCACGCCTGCTAAAGGAACGGCTCAGCCTATGCCCGCAATACTTCGGCTTACGACCTGAGTTCAAGGGTAAGACGCTGAAGCAGGTAATTGAGTCAGGTAGCACCTACAAGACCATTACCGCTGTCACTGTGAACAATCGGCTACGCAAGCTCACCGCGTTTCTGAACTGGTGCAAAGCGAACGGGTACGTAGCAGACAACCCACTGACGGGCATGAAAGTCATGACAGGATCAGCGAAGGAAGCTCGGCTGTCATTTGAACGACACGACCTAGATGCCCTGCTGAACCGTGAGGCACTGCGAAGGGAAGCCCGTAAGCACCCTTGGCGTTACTGGCTGCCGCTCCTTGGGCGAACCACTGGGGCACGATTGGAAGAGCTGTGCCAACTGCGTGTCGATGACTTCATTGAGCAACAGGGCATCCAGTGCATCCGGATTGATGACAGCCGTGAAGGCCAGAACCTGAAAAACGCAAGCAGCCGCCGCGTGCTTCCTTTGCACCCTTCTCTGATCGATCTGTGCCTACTTCAGCATGTTGAGTCGATGAGGGTTGCTGGTGCAAATCGAGTATTCCCTGAGCTGGAAGCAGTACGTGGGAAGCTCGGGCATGCAGCCTCAAAATGGTTTGGCCGCTATAAGGCGAAACTGGGTATCACCGACCCACGCAAAACTTTCCACAGCTTCCGCCACACCTTCATCGATGACCTGCGTGATGCTGGCGTTCAAGACTCACTGATCAAGCGGATGGTGGGTCATGAAGACAGCTCCGTAACCTTCGGCGTCTACGGCAGCAGGACGCCACTCAAGGCTATGGTTGAGGCCATGAGGCACATCAAATAACTTCGAATAACCCAGCAAAAACTCTGGTTAAACCCTGCCACCTGATTGACGTTCACCTACCGTCTTTCATGCACACCCGAGTGTTTACGGGGCTTAGGGAGCGTTCAAACTAAGCAAAGTGCGTTCCCCGCAGAGCAAAGCGGTTTTTTGAAAACACGGCCGCCAAAAAAGTCAATACCTAGAGATTGCTTTTTTTCGGGAGTCGTGTAAAATTGACGGCCTGCTTCAGAGAGCAGACATACAGACTAGAAGCCTCCACCGCGACCACCAAATTGGTGTTTTGCATGGGGGCTTAAATTTGCCTGCGATTTACCAAAACTGACCGGCACAACCTGAGAGGAATGCCTATGCGATTAACTTGAAAAGGAGACCAATACCATGATGTACCCGCTCGCCTCGAATTCCCCAAGCAATACCGAATCCCCCGCCACCACTGTCCTCCCAGCCATCCTTCTTTCCCAAGGGGAATTGGAAGCACCGACTGCACGCAAGGAGAAGGCTTACGTTGCCCCCTTCCTTAACGTCAACGGACTGTTGATCAGTCCAACAACCGGCGAAATCTTTGGCTACGATGACAAGCCTTCTGCTTTCAGCGAACGCCCTGACTACCGACCAGAACTCAACAAGTGCCGGAGTGCTGACGATCTGAACGCGGTCCTGTCACACGTTGATCGGCGTAAGCTGCCACCGCATACGCTGCACTCACTGATCGACTCACAGGATTACGCACATGGCGTATGGCGCCGGACAGGCGTGGACTGTCGTATCACTGTCCCGATGATGAACATTCTGAGCAAACTGCACGAACTGGTTCTTTATCGGAACATGATCATCATGACTCAAGCCGATCTGGCGAAGGCACTGGCCACTTCAGAGTCAAACCTGATGAAAAAGCTGAGCACGTTGATCAGCAGCAACATGGTCAGAATCAGCACCTCAAGACATGGCGGCATTCGCACAGGAGAGATCAAGCTGACGATCAATCCTCGCCTCATCTTCCGGGGCGACGACTGTACACGGGAGGTGTACGTGAAGGATTGGTATCTGAACCCAGCAAGCGAAAGACGGGCGCCTGCCAAAGCCACACCGAAATTCGCGGCTTAGCTTACATCAGTTCCTTCAAAAAATTACGCAAGAAATGCCGTGCAGGCCACGGAAATCAGGGGGCTTGAAGAATTCTTATTATAGATAGAGCTTTTCGGGTGAAAACACCCTTCCCTATTGCGCAAGCAATGAGCTGTACACCGGGACAACAAACAACAAAGTTGTCCCAAATGGAAACAGCTATTATTGTTAGCTAACGCTAACGTCCAAGCGTACTAGTCCAACCAACCAATAACATGGTTGGACAACAAGAATGCGAGCAGCTACTAGAGCTACGCTCTGATCGTGCAAAACTCAATCCTGCGGATCGGATATTGTGCACAGGAACAGCGTCAGCTGTGGATAGTACGAATTAGTAGGTTTTGGGGGGCTGGTTGTTCCTCCCCCTCTACACCGTTAGGTGTCCACGATCCTGACCTACGGTCATACACCGTGCAATCAGCTGAAAGCTTGCCGCTTT
The DNA here is from genome assembly GCF_003231305.1 of Pseudomonas sichuanensis. GTDB lineage: Bacteria > Pseudomonadota > Gammaproteobacteria > Pseudomonadales > Pseudomonadaceae > Aquipseudomonas > Aquipseudomonas sichuanensis. The sequence continues at coordinate 13,802 of NZ_QKVM01000002.1, forward strand.
CGGTGCAAACGCCCAGCGGAGCTGATCAAGGAATTTGCTTTGACGCTCCACTGAAGGTGCGCAGCCTCTACCGTAGGTAAAAGTACAGAAACACTACCACCAACAAAACGAAAATCACCCTTCCTTGAAGTACATCAGCATTCAGCTTGTCTGTCTTCATCTGCTGGTGCGTGGCAGCATCGCTCAAGCCCTGAGACTTGTAGTGCATGATCTGGTCGATTTCCCTATCGATCTTCTTGTTTTGGCCATCGTTGCTGCGCATTGTGATGCCCCACACGATCAACCAAAACCCTCCTGTCAGAACGGTCAGGATCAGGTGCAGGACGTGGTTTGTCTTCTTCTTGCGACTGGTCAGCACGAACAGTTTTTCGTTCATTTCGTTGGTCTCTCAGAGCTAGGCGTTCGCTTCCCCGGCGTAAGGGGGCCTGAGACAATTGTATCAGTTAGTGTGTCACTATTTGGAGTGTCATCACTTAGTGTGTTCACGATCAGGGTGCATCCAACCATCATGAGGGGATGCAGACAAACCAACACCTACGAAAGGCCTTTGGCCAACGAATCCGCTACCTACGCAGCAGCCAAGGCTTCAGCCAAGAAGCATTCGCAGACAAATGCGGCTTTGTCCGCACCTACATGTCTCGCATTGAGATGGGCACAGCAAACCCTAGCCTTGAAGCGGCCAAGGTGCTTGCTGACGGCCTGAGCATGTCTCTGTCTGAGCTGCTTGAGGGTCTGTAACCTCAGATCGACGCTACACTCAGGCTCGCCCACTCGCAGGACTACATACATGGACGAACGCCCCCCAATCACTGCTGACACACTTGAGCTGCTGCACCTCAACCAGATCGCCATACGTGCAGCTTTGGAAGAGGTGAGCTTGTGGATCAGTCAACGCGGATCAACCAACGTGCATGACAACATCCTGAGCATCCTGCACACCCTAGACACCAATGCCGAGGCCATCGCATCAGGCATCGAATCCCTAAGATCAATGTAGGATTCGTACTTTGTCACTTGCTTAGACGAACGTCTGTCCAATTGACAATTTGTAGTCAGGGCCTACAAAATGCCCTCACACACATTGAACGTAGTGAGTGCACCACCATGACTAATGTCGTCGCTTACATCCGAGTTTCTACCAAGGGCCAAGGTGATTCTGGCCTAGGCTTGGATGCACAGCGTGACTACATCCAACGTGCAGCAGACACGAACGGCTGGAACGTCATTGGTGAGTATGTGGATGTAGTGAGCGGCAAGCTTGCCCTTGAAGATCGACCAGAAGGTGCAAAAGCTCTGGCAGCGTGCAAACTGCACAAGGCTCAATTGTTGGTGGCCAAGCTGGATCGGCTTTCCCGCTCCGTGCTGCACATTGCTCAGCTGATGGAGCAAGTTGATTTCAAAGTGGCCACGATGCCACAGGCCAACACCTTCCAACTTCATCTATTCGCTGCCCTTGCCCAGCAGGAACGAGAGTTCATTGCAACCCGTACCAAGGAAGCTCTGACATCCCTCCAGAGGCGTGCAGACGCTGGTGATGCAATAGCCCAGCAGAAGGTGGCCAATCGTGCAGAGGCTCAAGCCAAAGGCCGTGCAGTAGCTGATATCACAGCGGCCAACACCGTTCGTATGAGCAAGATCAGCAGCTATCAAGACGGCCTCCGTCCGCATCTGGAATCCTGCCTGTACAACAAGGTGAGCACTCTGCAATCGGTCGCTGACTGCTTGAACAAGAAAGGGCTTCGCACCCCGCGTGGTAGCGAGTTCAACGCTACGGCAGTACGCCGCCTGATGCTTTCTCTCAATGTATCGTTCTAACAAAAAAAATATTGTTATAGCCAGAGTTATTTCAGATTTACTCAGCTTTTCAGAAGCCAGCTTTCCAAACGGGTTTAGCCGATTTGCTGGTTCGCTAGACGTACTACATTACTTTCGGCCAGCACACACCCTTTCATTAAGAGAGCGCATCTTTTTTCTGGCGGGGAAATTGGGTTTCCGTGCAGAATCGCATTGTCTTTTGGCGGGGACTTGGGACCGAAGCAAAACACTTCCCACCGCCCTTCCCTTTCACAACACTTAGGCAAGGAGTGAGCTGACGAAAGCATGGATAGCAGTCCTCGCAATCAATGCGAATCAATCACCCACAAGAGGCGCAGGGTCTTCAATCAATGAAGCACTGTACTCACCATAGGTCAATGTTTGATGAAGTTCGATTCCAGCAGTTGCGAGCCAGTCCTTCCAAATCTGGTCGATATCGTCGGAACATTGCCGCATAAAGTCGATGGTTAAATATTTTTCCCAGTCACCCCGAAGATCGAAGTCGTCATGATCACTCTCGGACTGATACCCCACTACCTCATCAATCTCGATAGCAACCGGTTTACCGTGTGCAATGGTGTCACGAAAGCTCTTCAACTGCTTAATGGAAGAGTACGGGCGAACCGAAAAGTCAGGCTCAACCCCCAACACCGACAACACATCCTCAAGCTTTTTGTCGAACCACCGCCGCTCCTTAAAGCCTGAAATTTTCTGCTCACCAATAAAATTAAGACGAGATTCAAAGGTGAAGGCCATCATTACGAGGCAGGCAGTAATATCAAGAGCGATGCCGTGCCGATTCCCGGCCACTGTCATTTCTTCAATACGAGTTCTTAGATGATTAACCGTATTAGACAAATCATTGTGAATGTGAATTTTTTTCTTCGCAATTTTTCGCACCCTAAGCTTTGAATCATCACGACCTTGACTCCGAGATTCCACCTGCAAAAGGCTGCTCTGCTGGGTTAATGGCTCAGAACTAAAACTATCGTCACTTTTGCGAACAAAGCCTTCAAATCCAACGGAACCATTTTCAAGATTAAAAGCGCCCTGAGCCTCTACCTGCAGCACCTCATCATTTACCGTATTACGCAATGAAGCATCAGACAGCAAACCAGAGAGCATGCTTGGATAATCATCTTTCGTTTTAAGCACTATTATGTTATCGAGCCTTTCTCGCTTACACTTAAGCAAATTTGCTTTATCAACCCAGTCACCTTCAGCGATTAGCAAGTTCGCCATCACCTTCGGCTCTTTGTTACTTCTATCCACTGAAGTTGGCAACGGAACCGCAAGCCACCGATTATAGTCAAGAGCAGCACGCGAAGCATGTAGGCTCCCACCCTTTATATCCGACTGGATCATCACTACACCCTGAGCCATACCAGCCTGTGTACGATCCCGCTTAACGAATTGCTGAGGAAAAACCTTTTGGCCGAACGGATACTCTGAAATCAATGCACCTCCATTCTCAAGAATGTTGTGGGCAAGTTTCTTATGCTGGCTTGGAGCAATCATCTGAAGACCATGCGCCAATACCGCAACAGTGTGTCCTCCCAAGTCGAGTGCTGCCTTATGCGCCAAACCATCACACCCAAGCGCCAATCCACTTACAATGCTCCATTGATTCTCAACGAAGTACTCCGTTACGCGGCGAGTAATAACTTCGCCATGCGGGGTAGGCTCCCTAGTACCAATGATGGCAACAGATCTCAGAGCGCAATTATGAAGCTCCCCACAGACATAAAGAATAAACGGATCATCCTTCGTAGCAGCAAGCAAATCTGGATAACCAGCATCTAAAGGACTGATAATTCTGGCCTCATGCTTTTCAGCAGAGTTTACTTGAAACTCCGCTTGCTCTGACGCCAAAGACCAAGCATCAGGAACAGAAAGTGCCTTATGCAAAGAGCTGTTTATCCTACCTAAAGCCTCAACATCTAAATCAACGAAACCTTGTACGCTCGCAACCTTTTTCAACGTCGCCGGCCCAACACCGGGGAGCATGGATAGAGTCAAAAGCTTTTTCGTTTCGCGAGAAACCTTCATCTGATACCTACATTTTTTGTCAACCCGAGCAATGTTACACCAGAAGCACCTGCTGCTCGAAGGTACGTCTCAGCATAGATCAGAGAGGCTCCAGAGGTAACCACATCGTCAATGACTACAACGTGCTTCCCGGTAAAGTCAGAGCCGGGATTTGCCCTAAGATGATCACGGGCATTCACAAAACGCTGCTCTCTATTCAGCCCGCCATTGCCGTGATGCGAAAGGGCTCCCGGCAAATATTCCAATGCGTTAGGAATGAATTCAATATTGCCGCGACTGATTGCAAGCTCAGCATGCGATGCAGCTACCTGAGCTAACATCGCCTCCAGACGCTGCACACGGCCCGGTTTCGCTGGAATAACAGTAACGACCAATCCCCCCACCCCGAAAGCGATCATTGGATTACGACTCAAGACAACACTTCGAATGAATTTACGGATTGCGTCAACCCAGTATTCTGGTGCCGTCAGCAGATCTTTCATCCGGTGAATGTCATTAGTCACGGCATGCCAATCAACTCTTCTTTGAGCATCCCGAGAAAAATGTCGACCGAGCGAGTGAATCTGAATTGGCCTTGCTCCTTGCACCAGCGGGTTGAAATATCCTGCTTTTTCGAACCGAAATGGCCTATCCCCAGCCGCTGCTCCGGCGAGCACTTGTAACCGCTCAGCCGATGGTAAAAACTCAGTTGGATTTTCAAGCACCCCGGGCAAGTCCTCCGGGGATTGGATAATTGCATCAGGCATACGCTCCAATGCCTTCCAGTCATCACTGCGACGGGTGTTAGGCCAAGTGGTTTGATCCAGAACACACCAAGAACCCGCGTCGTAAGCTGCCTGCACGTCAGATTTTCCATCACCGACCAACCAGACACTTTGAGGGGATGCCACTTCTGCCACACGCATCGCAAGCAAAACGCCCTCTCCGCTTGGTTTCGTGTGCGTCACATCCTCAAAAGCTACCAATGTCGCCCAGTCGATACGGGGGTATGCGAGATCCAAAAGAATCTCCGCATAATGCCTAGGCGATCTAGTAAAAACTCCGAGTCGCACGCCCTCGTGCTGGCGCTGCAACGCCATAAGCTGAGCCTCAGTGTAAACGACTCGACCCGGCAACATCCCAAATTGGGCTGTGAGCCTTTGAACGTACTCCCGAGGTTGAGTATTCAGAAAATCACGCCCTCGGAAACCCTCAAGGTCACTGGTGCGGAGAAGGGTATCGTCAAGATCAAACAGAATCAGTTCGACTGGCATCACTCGTCCTTGGTGGAATGCAAAACTTGAGTACCGAAGCTAGCAAAAAGCCATCGGTATCAGCAAGCCTCAGCGAGGAGGGCATCGGTTTGCACTCCAATCCGGTCAAGCCAGCTTGGACATTGATGAATCTTCGATTAGGATCACAGCTCAGTGCACACCACTTTGGTGCACCTAAACGCTGTCACACTTCGAGATTTTTGAGAGAGAAATCCCTGAGAATTCAAGGATTTGCGTAATGGAGGCGGCCCCACCAGCCACACCCCGGCACTCGATGTTCCCGCTATGGCTGCTCCCTTCCGGGCCTGACCAGGTTAACGGGTAATCAATGCGGGGGGACCGATGGGGCCACCACGACGGCTCGCCAAGTGACGAGCCGCGCCATTGTACCGTTCTGCGCCGAAGTTACAACCTTTGCTTGAGAAAAAACCATCATTTCTCAAGGACTTGTGATGGCTTCATCGCGGGGCGGCCCGCTCCCACCGGCGGCTAGAGATCAATACCCTGCCCGGCCATGAAGGCCACGAACTGTTCCTCGTCCAGCACCTTGACCCCCAGCTCACCCGCCTTGGCCAGTTTCGAGCCGGCACCGGGGCCGGCGACCACGCAGTGGGTCTTGCCAGAGACCGAGCCCGACACTTTCGCCCCCAGGCTTTCCAGCTTCTCCTTGGCGACATCCCGGCTCATGCGCTCCAGCGTACCGGTGAGCACCCAGGTCTGGCCGGCCAGGGGCAGGCCCTCGGCGGTTTTCTTCTCGCAGGACCAGTGCATGCCGAATTCGAGCAACTGGGCTTCGATGGCCCGCGCCAGCTGCTGGTTGGCTGCCACCTTGAAGAACTCGCGCACGCCCTCGGCCTGCTTGGTATTCAACGCCTGACGCAAGTCGATGCCATCGGCGGCGATGATCTTGTCCAGCGTGCCCAGCTTGTCCACCAGCTTCTCGGCGCCGGTCGGGCCGACCGAAGGGATGTCGAGCTTGGCCAGCATCCCGGCCAGGGTGGTGCAGGCGGCGAACTCGGCGGCCAGCTCACCTTCGTCCTGCAACTGCATGCCACTGGCCAGCAATTGCTCGATCACTTCGCGGTTGTGCTCGGCCTCGAAGAAGTTGTGGATCTCGTAGGCCACTTCCAGGCCAATGTCCGGCAGGTAGGTGAGCACCTGGGGCAGCGCCACCTGCACCCGCGCCAGGCTGCCCAGCGAGCGGGCCAACACCTTGGCGGTCTCCTCGCCGACATCGGGGATGCCCAGGGCAAAGATGAAGCGTGCCAGGGGCGGACGCTTGCTGGCCTCGATGGCTTCGAGCAATTTGCGGCTGGACACCTCGGCGAAGCCTTCCAGCGCGACCACTTGCTCGAACTCAAGCTTGTAAAGGTCGGCCGGCGAGCGGATCAGGCCTTCGTCGACCAGTTGCTCGACGCTCTTCTCGCCCAGGCCGTCGATGTCCATGGCCCGGCGCGACACATAGTGGATGATCGCCTGCTTGAGCTGGGCTGCGCAGCTCAAGCGGCCGACACAGCGGTACACCGCACCTTCGCTGGTGGTCGCCTTGCCCTTGCTGCGCTTGACCAGCTGCGTGCGCTCGACCGGCGAGCCGCACACCGGGCAGGCGCTAGGCACCTGCACCGGCCGGGCATCGGCCGGGCGACGCTCGGTCACCACTTGCATCACCTGCGGGATCACGTCGCCGGCACGGCGAATGATGACCGTATCGCCGATGCACAAGCCAAGACGGGCGACTTCGTCCATGTTGTGCAGGGTGGCATTGGACACGGTGACCCCGGCCACCTTGACCGGTTTCAGCCGCGCCACGGGCGTTACCGCGCCGGTACGGCCGACCTGGAACTCGACGTCGAGCACCTCGGTCAGCTCTTCCATGGCCGGGAACTTGTGGGCGATCGCCCAGCGCGGTTCACGGGCGCGGAAACCCAGCTCGCGCTGCGAGGCCAGGCTGTTGACCTTGAAGACCACCCCGTCGATCTCGTAGGGCAGGTCATTGCGCCGTGCGCCGATATCGCGGTAGTAAGCCAGGCACTCCTCGATGCCAGCCGCGTGCCGCAGCTCGCGGCTGATGGGCAGGCCCCAGCCCCTGAGCTTCTCGAGAATGCCGATATGGCTGTCACCGAAAGGTTCCGACACCTGGCCGACGCCATAGCAGCAGAACTCCAGCGGGCGGCTGGCGGTGATCTTCGAGTCCAGCTGGCGCAGGCTGCCGGCGGCAGCATTGCGCGGGTTGGCGAAGGTCTTGCCACCGGCTTCGGCCTGGGCGGCGTTGAGCCGGTCGAAACCGGCCTTGCTCATGTACACCTCGCCACGCACCTCCAGCACTGCCGGCCAGCCCTCGCCCTGCAGCTTGAGCGGAATGTTGCGCACGGTACGCACGTTGGCGCTGATGTCTTCGCCGGTGGTGCCGTCGCCGCGGGTGGCACCCTGCACCAGCTGCCCGTCGCGGTACAGCAGGCTGACCGCCAGGCCGTCGAGCTTGGGTTCGCAGCTGTAATCGACAGCGGCGCGGGCAGCGAACAGATCGCCGCCGGGCAGGTCGAGGCCCTCGACCACGCGACGGTCGAAATCACGCAGGTCGTCTTCTTCGAAGGCGTTGCCCAGGCTGAGCATGGGCACTTCGTGGCGCACCTGGCTGAACGCCGCCAGCGCCGCACCGCCCACCCGCTGAGTGGGCGAGTCGGGGGTCACCAGGTGCGGGTGCTCGGCCTCCAGCGCCTTGAGCTCATTGAACAGCCGGTCGTATTCGGCGTCCGGCACACTGGGCTCGTCGAGCACGTAGTAGCGGTGGTTGTGCTGGTCGAGCTCGGCGCGCAGTTCATGGATTCGGGTTTCGGCGTTCATTTTTTCGTCTTCTCGTGCAAAGCAAAAGAGCAGCCCCAGGCTGCTCTTTTGCTTGAATCATCGCGGTGCGGACCGAGGCAAGGGCCGCCCCGCTGGTGTGTGTCAGCGTTTCTGCGTCAGCGCCCGGCGCTCGAACTCGACGATTCGCTGGCGGTAATGCTCGATGGTCTGGGCGGTGAGCACGCTGCGCTGGTCGTCCTTGAGCTCACCGTTGAGCTCGTGGGACAGCTTGCGCGCGGCGGCGACCATCACGTCGAAGGCCTGCTTGGGGTGGCGCGGGCCAGGCAAGCCAAGGAAGAAGCTCACGGCACGGGTGCTGAAGTGGTCGATGTCGTCCAGGTCGAACACGCCGGGCTTGACCGCGTTGGCCATGGAGAACAGCACCTCGCCGTGGCCAGCCATGCTTTCGTGGCGATGGAAGATGTCCATCTCGCCGAAGCGCAGGCCGCTTTCCAGGATGTTCTGCAACAGGGCCGGGCCCTTGAAGCCGCCTTCATCGCGGGAAATGACGCTGATCACCAGCACTTCTTCCATCGGCGGCAGTTCCCTGGCCGGGGCACTGGCGCTGCTGGCTGCGCCGCTGTTGCGGCTGCTGTTGTCGACAACCACGTCATCGTCGCTTTCGGCGAACAGGTCGGGCTCGCGCTCGGCGGCGAGATTGAGGTCGCCCTGCTGTGGCTCGCTGTTGTTGCGCTTGCCGCGCTTGGGCTGCTTGGCCGGTTTGGCTTCGCGCTCGCGTTCGCGTTCACGCGCCGGCGCACTCAGCGACGGCAGGTCGGTCTCGTCCAGCTCGGGCTCTTTGTGCGTATCCAGCACACGTGAAGGGCCGAGCACCTCGGCACTGCCCTCATCGTCCTGGGCATTGGCGTAGCTACGGTCCAGGCGGAATTTCAACTTGCCCTTGCCGCCGCGCATGCGACGCCAGCCGTCGAAAAGAATCCCGGCAATGACAATGACGCCGATGAGGATCAGCCACTCGCGCAGACCGATTTCCATGTAATCCCGTGCCTCTATAAAAAATATGCTTGAAAACAAAGGCTTCAAAGGCCTTTAACACGTGGCGCCAACTCTATGTTCTGACAGGCGTTTTACCCACGCAAAAACAAGTGACGTAAAGCTAGCACGACCAAAGGCAACTTTACACCGTCTGTCGCACCTGCTGCGGATTTTACCTGCTTGATCGCATCCAATCTTCCTTCGTCATGCATCGACCATGGCCAAGGCCTCCTCGACATCCACCGCCACAAGGCGTGAACAGCCCGGCTCGTGCATGGTCACCCCCATCAATTGATCGGCCATTTCCATGGCAATCTTGTTGTGGGTGATATAGATGAACTGCACGCTCTCGCTCATTTCCTTCACCAGGCGCGCATAGCGCCCGACGTTGGCGTCGTCCAGCGGTGCATCGACTTCGTCGAGCATGCAGAACGGCGCCGGGTTCAGCTTGAAGATGGCGAACACCAGCGCGAGGGCGGTCAACGCCTTCTCGCCACCGGACAGCAAATGGATCGTGCTGTTTTTCTTGCCCGGCGGGCGCGCCATGATCGTCACCCCTGTATCGAGTAGATCTTCGCCCGTCAGTTCCAGATAAGCGCTGCCGCCACCGAAAACTTTTGGGAAAAGTGCCTGTAATCCGGCATTTATCTGATCAAAGGTATCCTTGAAGCGGTTGCGGGTTTCCTTGTCGATCTTGCGGATGACGTTTTCCAGGGTCTCCAGCGCTTCAACCAGGTCGGCATTCTGGGCGTCCAGGTAACGCTTGCGCTCGGACTGCTGCTCGTACTCCTCGATGGCCGCCAGGTTGATCGCGCCCAGGCGCTGGATACGCCCATCGAGCTGCTCCAGTTCCTGTTCGGTGCCCTGTTCGCTGGCGTGTTCATCGAGTGTGGCGAGCACGCCCGGAAGATCGTAGCCGTCGGCCAGCAATTGTTCCTGCAAGGTCTTGCGCCGTACATCCAGGCCCTGGGACTCCAGGCGCTGCTGCTCCAGCTGGCCTCGCAACAGCTGCGATTGCTGTTCGGCCTGGGTGCGACGGCGCTCGGCATCGCGCAGCTCGCGGTCGGCTTCATCCATGTGCAGGCGGGCCTGGCGCATCTCTTCGTCGACGCTCATGCGCCGCTCGAGCAGCTCTTCGAGCTTGAGGCGCAGTTCTTCCTGGGGCGCCTCGCCCTCCTCCAGGTTCAGGCTCAGCTGTTCCTGACGTTCGCCCAGGCGCGCGGCCTGTTGCTCCAGCCGTTCGAGGGCCTGGCGGGTGGAATCGTGCTGGGCGCGCAGCGAGCCCAGGCGCACGGCCAGTTGATGAGCATGGTCCTTGTGCTGGCGGGCTTCCTGGCGGATCCGGTCGAGGCCTTCGCGCAGGCTGTCGCGCCGGGCCATCAGCTGTTCGCGCTGCTCGGTGTCCTGGGCCATCAGGTCGAGGGCGTCCTGCAGCAGCAGGCGTGACTCGCCCAACTGCTCGTGTTCCAGGGCGCGCTGCTCCTCAAGCTCGGCCAGTTCTTCGTGCAGGCGCCTACGGCGCAGTTCGAGCTGCTCGGCACGGGCGCGGCCGGCGGACAGGCGCGCCTTGAGTTCGCCATGCTGGCGACTCTCATCCTGGCTGCGGCGGCGCAGCTGTTCGCGCTGCTCTTCCAGGTCGAGCTGCTGCTCACGCACACGCTGCAACTGCTCGTCCAACTGTTCCAGTTGCGCCTGTTGCTCCAGTTGCTCCTGGCCCAGACGCTCGATTTCCTGGCCACGGGCCAGCACACCACCCTGGGACTCACCGCCACGGCTGATGCGCAGGAAGTGCTGGCCAACCCAGTAGCCGTCGCGGCTGACCAGGCTGTGGCCTTCGGCCAAGGTCGGGCGCAGGGCCAGCGCCTGCTCCAGGCTTTCCACCGGCTTGACCAGGCCAAGCCAGGGCGACAGATCGGTGCGCCCCTCGACCTTGTCGAGCAGGCTGCCGGGAACACTTGCTCCCTTGCCCGCGCTCAACAGCAGACGCAGCTCGCCCTGCTCCAGCGCGGCGAATTCGAGGTTGTCGAACCCTTCCAACAACACGGCCTGCAGATCGGCACCCAGCACCGTCTCCACCGCCAGTTCCCAGCCGGGCTCGACCTTCAGGCCTTCGGCCAGGCGCGGACGCTGCTGCAAGCCCTGCCCGCGCAACCAGTCGCCAGCGCCAGCGCCCGGCTCCAGCGCAGCTTGCTGCAAGGCCTCCAGGGACGCCAGGCGGCCACCGAGACGCTGCAGGTCGCCTTGCTGTTGCTGCTGCGCCTGGCTGGACTGCTGCAACTGCTCACGCAGCGCCTCGAGCTGCTCGACCACCTGCTGCTCCTGCAGTTGCAGCTCTTCGAGCAACAGTTCGCTGCCGAGCACCTGCTCAGCCAGGTCGAGCATTTCGGCGTCTTGCGGGTCGGCGACCAGTTGCTCGTCTTCTTCGCCCAGCTTGCGCTGACGTTCGCCCAGGCGCTCCAGGCTGGTTTCAAGCTGGGCCAGGCGCGCCTGCTGCACTTCTGCCTGGCGACGCGGCTCGGCGGAGCGGGCGTTGAAGCTGTCCCACTGCTCCTGCCAGCCGTGCATGCCCAGCTCGGCCTCCTCCAGCGCCGCAGCGGCTTCTTCGGCAGCGGCCAGGGTAAGTTCCTGTTCGGGCTCGAGCATCTGCAACTCTTCACCGAGGGTGGCCAGCAAGGTGCGGTCATGGCCCAGGTGCGATTCGGTTTCCAGGCGGGTGCGCTCGGCCTCTTTCAGGTCGTCCTGCAACTGGCGCAGGCGCTGCTGGCCGTGCTGGATGCTCTGCTCGACCCGGGCGATATCGCCGGCCACCGAATAGAAGCGGCCCTGTACCTGGTTGAAGCGTTCGGACAATTCGTGATGGCCATCACGCAAGCGCTCGATGCTGGCATCGGCATTGCGCTGCTCGGCCACCAGCGCCTCGAAGGCGATTTCCTGGTCACCGATGACGTTTTCGCGCTGGCGCACGCGATCATCCAGGTCGCGCCAGCGCAGGGCCGCCAGGCGCGCCTTGAGCTGGCGTTCCTGGGCCTTGTATTCACGGTATTTTTCGGCGGCCTGGGCCTGGCGGTGCAGGCGTTCGAGCTGGCGCTCCAGCTCTTCGCGCAGGTCGGTCAGGCGGGCCAGGTTTTCCTGGGTGCGGCGAATACGGTTCTCGGTTTCGCGGCGGCGCTCCTTGTACTTGGAGATGCCGGCCGCTTCTTCGATGAAGTTGCGCAGCTCTTCAGGCTTGGCTTCGATCAGCTTGGAGATCATGCCCTGCTCGATGATCGAGTAACTGCGCGGGCCCAGGCCGGTACCGAGGAAAATGTCGGTGATGTCGCGGCGGCGGCACTTGGTACCGTTCAGGTAGTAAGTGTTCTGCGCGTCGCGGGTGACCTTGCGCCGGATCGAGATCTCGGCGTACGCGGCGTACTCGCCCACCAGGGTGTTGTCGCTGTTGTCGAACACCAGCTCGATGCTGGCCTGGCTGACCGGCTTGCGGCTGGTGGAGCCGTTGAAGATGACGTCGATCATCGACTCGCCGCGCAGGTTCTTCGCCGAGCTCTCGCCCATCACCCAGCGCACCGCGTCGATGATGTTGGACTTGCCGCAGCCGTTGGGGCCTACCACGGCCGCCATGTTGCTGGGGAAGTTGACCGTGGTCGGGTCGACGAACGACTTGAAACCGGCCAGGCGAATGCACTTCAGGCGCATCGGTCAGATCCGCGCCAAGGCCGCCAGCACCAGCTCGCAGCTGCGCTGGCAATAGGCGGTGAGCACCTCGCGGATGCGTTGCTGGTCACGGGCGACCACCGCTTCGAGCAGGCGCGCGAACAGGTTGAGGTAATCGACCATGTTGGCCTGGCGCTGGTCGAGCGCCAGGTAGTAGGCACGGCTCATGGCCGGCTGCAGGTTCTCGACGGTTTCCTGCAGATAGGGGTTGTTGGCGAACGGGTAAGCGGCGCGCATCACCGCGAAACTGTCGGCGACGAAGGCTTTGATGTCCTGCTTGGCGTGAGCCTGGGCCAGGCGCTGCTGGATTTCCAGGAACGGGCGCAGGTCGGCCTCGGTGCGCCAATGCAGGGCAACGGCATTGCCCAGCAGGATGTAGAACTCGCCCATCAGCGCGCACAGGCTGCGCACGCTGTTTTCGTCGAGCTCCGTCACATGGGCGCCGCGCCGCGGCAGGATCGCCACCAGGTGGCGGCGCTCGAGGATCAGCAGTGCCTCGCGCACCGAACCACGGCTGACGTTGAGGGCCTGGGTGACCTTCTGCTCCTGGATGCGCTCGCCGGGCGCGAGTTCGCCGCGGATGATCCGCTCGGCCAGGTAGTGGGCAATTTGCTCGGAGAGGCTGTCCGGCGCCTTGAACGTCATGGTTTTCCTTCGAAATCGGGTCGCTGTGCACAAGCGCGCGATTGTAGCGCACTTGCCCGGCGCTCGCGCAGGGGGGATCACGTGCTTTGTGCGACTGCCCGGTCAACCCTGTTGCCCGGCGCGAACTATGCTTGGGAAAGGCTCCTTGAGGCGGTTCGGGCGTGACGCAGGCAATTTCTTGACCTTTGAGTCAGAAAATTATTGACCAAGAGGTCAGCCCTTGCTTAGAGTCCGCCCGAACAACAATAAAACCATTGCGAGGCCCTCCCCGTGATCCAGTTTCTCGTCAACCAGGAGCTGCGCAACGAGCATGCCCTGGACCCGAACATGACGGTGCTGCAGTACCTGCGTGAGCACCTGGGCAAACCCGGTACCAAGGAAGGCTGCGCCAGCGGCGACTGCGGCGCCTGCACCGTGGTCGTCGGCGAACTCGTCGCCGACGAACTGGGCAGTGACAGCATCCGCTACCGCAGCCTCAACTCGTGCCTCACGTTTGTCTCTTCCCTTCACGGTAAACAGCTGATCAGCGTCGAGGGCCTCAAACACCAGGGCGAACTGCACAGCGTGCAGAAGGCCATGGCCGACTGCCACGGCTCGCAGTGCGGTTTCTGCACCCCCGGTTTCGTCATGTCGCTGTTCGCCCTGCAGAAGAACAGCGAGGGCCACGACCTGCACCAGGCCCAGGAAGCCCTGGCCGGCAACCTCTGCCGCTGCACCGGCTACCGGCCGATCCTCGACGCTGCCGAGCAGAGCTGCGCCCGCCCCTGCCGCGACCAGTTCGACGCGCAGCAGGCGCAGACCATCGCCCGCCTCAAGGCCATCGCCCCGCAGCAGACCGGTGAACTCAACAGCGGCGACAAGCGCTGCCTGGTCCCGCTCACCGTGGCCGACCTGGCCGACCTCTACAGCTCGCACCCCGAGGCGCGCCTGCTGGCCGGCGGTACCGACCTGGCACTGGAAGTCACCCAGTTCCACCGCACTCTGCCGGTGATGATCTATGTCGGCCATGTCGCCGAACTCAAGCGTATCGAAAAGACCGCCACCCACCTGGAAATCGGCGCCGCCACCCCGTTGACCGACTGCTACACCGCCTTGAACGAGGAGTACTCCGACTTCGGCGACCTGCTGCACCGCTTCGCGTCGCTGCAGATCCGCAACCAGGGCACCCTGGGCGGCAACATCGGCAACGCCTCGCCGATCGGCGACTCGCCACCCCTGCTGATCGCCCTGGATGCGCAGATCGTGCTGCGCCAGGGCGAGCGCCAGCGCACCCTGGCGCTGGAGGACTACTTCATCGACTACCGCATCACCGCACGCCAGGACAGCGAGTTCATCGAGAAGATCATCGTCCCCCGCGCCACCAGCGACTGGGCGTTCCGCGCCTACAAGGTGTCCAAGCGCCTGGATGACGATATCTCGGCAGTGTGCGCCGCGTTCAACCTGAGCATCGAGAACGGCGTGGTCAGTGGCGTACGCGTGGCCTTCGGCGGCATGGCCGCCATCCCCAAGCGCGCCCGTGCCTGCGAAGCTGCCCTGCGCGGCAAGCCCTGGAACCAGGCCACCGTCGAGCGTGCCTGCCAGGCCCTGGCCGAAGACTTCACCCCGCTCAGCGACTTCCGCGCCAGCCGCGAGTATCGCCTGCTGACCGCGCAGAACCTGCTGCGCAAGTACTTCATCGAACTGCAATCGCCGCACATCGAAACCCGGGTGACCGACTATGTCTAACCATCACGCCGTCAAGAGCCAGGCCGAGATGGCCGCACTGTTCAGCCAGGACCTGACCACCGGGGTCGGCCGCAGCCTCAAGCACGACAGCGCCGACAAGCATGTGGCGGGCGAAGCGGTGTATATCGACGACCGCCTGGAATTCCCCAACCAGCTGCACGTCTATGCGCGCACCGCTGACCGTGCCCACGCGCGGATCCTGAGCATCGATACCGCGCCGTGCTACCAGTTCGAAGGCGTGCGCATCGCCATCACCCATGAAGACATTCCGGGCTTGAAGGACATCGGCCCGGTGGTGGCCGGCGACCCGCTGCTGGCCATCGACAAGGTCGAGTTCTTCGGCCAGCCGGTGCTCGCCGTCGCTGCCCGCGACCTGGAAACCGCACGCCGCGCGGCCATGGCCGCGATCATCGAATACGAGGACCTGGAACCGGTACTCGACGTGGTCGAGGCCCTGCGCAAGAAGCACTTCGTGCTCGACAGCCACACCCACCAGCGCGGCGACTCGGCCAGCGCCCTGGCCAGCGCCCCGCACCGTATCCAGGGCACCCTGCACATCGGTGGCCAGGAACACTTCTACCTGGAAACCCAGATCAGCTCGGTGATGCCCGCTGAAGACGGCGGCATGATCGTGTTCTGCTCCACCCAGAACCCCACCGAGGTGCAGAAGCTGGTGGCCGAAGTGCTCGACGTGCCGATGCACAAGATCGTCGTCGACATGCGCCGCATGGGTGGCGGCTTCGGCGGCAAGGAAACCCAGGCCGCCAGCCCCGCGTGCCTGTGCGCGGTGATCGCGCGCCTGACCGGCCAGCCGACCAAGATGCGCCTGCCACGGGTCGAAGACATGACCATGACCGGCAAGCGTCACCCGTTCTACGTCGAGTACGACGTGGGCTTCGACGACAGCGGCCGCCTGCACGGCATCAACTTCGACCTGGCCGGCAACTGCGGCTACTCGCCGGACCTGTCCGGTTCGATCGTCGACCGCGCCATGTTCCACTCCGACAACGCCTACTACTTGGGCGATGCCACGGTGCATGGCCACCGCTGCAAGACCAACACCGCCTCCAACACCGCCTACCGCGGCTTCGGCGGCCCACAGGGAATGGTCGCCATCGAGCAGGTGATGGACCATATCGCCCGCCACCTGGCGCTCGACCCGCTGGCGGTGCGCAAGGCCAACTACTACGGCAAGACCGATCGCAACGTCACCCACTACTACCAGACCGTCGAGCACAACATGCTCGAGGAGATGACCGCAGAGCTCGAGGCCAGCAGCGACTACCATGAGCGCCGCGAGTCGATCCGCCGTTTCAACGCCAACAGCCCGGTGCTGAAAAAAGGCCTGGCGCTGACCCCGGTGAAGTTCGGCATTTCGTTCACCGCCACCTTCCTCAACCAGGCCGGCGCGCTGATCCACATTTACACCGACGGCAGTATCCACCTGAACCACGGCGGTACCGAAATGGGCCAGGGCCTGAACACCAAGGTTGCCCAGGTGGTGGCAGAAGTGTTCCAGGTGGATTTCAACCGCATCCAGATCACCGCCACCAACACCGACAAAGTGCCCAACACCTCGCCGACCGCCGCGTCCAGCGGCGCCGACCTGAACGGCAAGGCCGCGCAGAACGCCGCCGAGATACTCAAGAAGCGCCTGACCGAGTTCGCCGCGCGGCA
The DNA here is from genome assembly GCF_003231305.1 of Pseudomonas sichuanensis. Lineage (GTDB taxonomy): Bacteria > Pseudomonadota > Gammaproteobacteria > Pseudomonadales > Pseudomonadaceae > Aquipseudomonas > Aquipseudomonas sichuanensis. The sequence goes on from NZ_QKVM01000002.1 coordinate 30,517, forward strand.
TTACAACGTCACCGAGGAAGACATCGAGTTCCGCAACGGCCATGTGCGCGCCCGCGACCAGATCGTCAGCTTCGAGCAACTGGTACAGCAGGCTTACTTCGCCCAGGTTTCGCTGTCGACCACCGGCTTCTACCGCACGCCGAAGATTTTCTACGACCGCAGCCAGGCACGCGGCCGGCCGTTCTACTACTTCGCCTTCGGCGCCGCCTGCGTCGAGGTGGTGGTGGACACCCTGACCGGTGAATACAAGATGCTGCGCGCCGACATCCTGCATGACGTGGGCGACTCGCTGAACCCGGCCATCGATATCGGCCAGGTCGAGGGCGGCTTCGTCCAGGGCATGGGCTGGCTGACCACCGAGGAACTGGTGTGGAACGCCAAGGGCAAGCTGATGACCAATGGCCCGGCCAGCTACAAGATCCCGGCGGTTGCCGATATGCCGATCGACATGCGCGTGAAGCTGGTGGAAAACCGCAAGAACCCCGAGGACACGGTGTTCCATTCCAAGGCCGTGGGCGAGCCGCCGTTCATGCTCGGCATCGCTGCCTGGTGCGCGATCAAGGACGCGGTGGCGAGCATCGCCGACTACCGCGTGCAGCCGAACATCGACGCGCCGTCGACGCCGGAGCGGGTGCTGTGGGGCTGCGAGCAGATGCGCAAGGCGGTGGCTGCCGAACAGCCCGCAGAGCCTGCACTGGAAACCGTCATCCACTGACAACAAGGCCCCATGTGGGAGCGGGTTTACCCGCGAAGCAGGCACTGCGGTGCATGGCACCGGCTTAGCCGGTGTTCGCGGCGGTTCGACGGCTCGATGAACCCGCTCCCACAGGAACTACCGAGGATTCGGATCATGCACCAATGGATCAACGCCCTCGCCGATCACCAAGCCCGCGGCGAACCCTGCGTGCTGGTGACCATCATCGAAGAGCGCGGCTCCACCCCGCGCAACGCAGGCTCCAAGATGGTGGTCAGCGCCAGCGCACTGTACGACACCATCGGCGGTGGCCACCTGGAATTCAAGGCGCTGCACATCGCCCGGCAGATGCTCGAGGAGCACCGCTACACGCCACACCTGGAGCGCTTCAGCCTGGGCGCCAGCCTCGGCCAGTGCTGCGGCGGTGCCACGGTGCTGTTGTTCGAACCGATGAGCGGCGTGCAGGCACAGATCGCCGTGTTCGGCGCAGGCCATGTCGGCCGGGCTCTGGTACCCTTGCTCGCCGCGCTGCCCTGCCGGGTGCGCTGGATCGATTCGCGCGAACAGGAATTCCCCGAGCACATCCCCAACGGGGTGAGCAAGATCGTCAGCGAGGAGCCGGTCGACGAAGTCGCGGACCTGCCGCCAGGCAGCTACTGCATCGTCATGACCCACAACCACCAGCTGGATCTGGAGCTGACCGCCGCCATTCTCAAACGCAATGATTTCACCTGGTTCGGCCTGATCGGCTCGAAGACCAAACGGGCCAAGTTCGAGCACCGCCTGCGCGAACGCGGCTACGAAGACGCACTGATGGCGCGGATGCGCTGCCCGATGGGCCTTGCCGAAGTGAAGGGCAAGCTGCCGATCGAGATCGCCGTGTCCATCGCCGCCGAAATCATCGCCACCTACAACGCCTGCTTCGGCCAGCACGACAGTGCCGCCAACGCAGGCCAGATCACCCAGTTGCTGCCGCCTTCCCGGCGCAGCCAGACCCTTTGACGAGCGTATTCATGACCGCAACCCGCAAAGCCTACCGAGCCGCCATCCTGCACAGCATCGCCGACCCCGCCGAGGTCGGCCTGGAAGCCTCCCAGGAATACTACGAGGATGGCCTGCTGATAATCGAAAACGGCCGCATCAAGGCCCTCGGCCACGCCAGCGAGCTGCTGCCGACGCTTGAGGCCGACATCGAAGTGGTGCACTACCAGGATGCCCTGATCACCCCGGGCTTCATCGACACCCATATCCACTTCCCGCAGACCGGCATGATCGGCTCCTACGGCGAACAGCTGCTGGACTGGCTGAACACCTACACCTTCCCCTGCGAGAAGCAGTTCGCCGACAAGGCCCATGCCGACAAGGTGGCGAAGATCTTCCTCCAGGAGCTGCTGCGCAACGGCACCACCACCGCCCTGGTGTTCGGCAGCGTGCACCCCGAGTCGGTCAACGCCCTGTTCGAAGAGGCCGAGCGCCTGGACCTGCGCCTGATCGCCGGCAAGGTGATGATGGACCGCAACGCCCCCGACTACCTGACCGACACCGCCGAATCCGGCTACACCGAAAGCAAGGCGCTGATCGAGCGCTGGCACGGCAAGGGGCGCCTGCACTACGCGGTCACACCGCGCTTCGCCCCCACCAGCACCCCCGAACAACTGGCCCTGGCCGGCCAGTTGCTCAAGGAACACCCGGGCGTGTACATGCACACCCACCTGTCCGAGAACCTCAAGGAAATCGAGTGGGTGAAGGCGCTGTTCCCCGAGCAGAACGGCTACCTGGATGTCTACGACCACTTCGAGCTGCTCGGCGAGCGCTCGGTATTCGCCCACGGCGTGCACCTGTGCGACGACGAATGCAAGCGCCTGGCCGAAACCGGCTCGGCCATCGCCTTCTGCCCGACCTCCAACCTATTCCTGGGCAGCGGCCTGTTCAACCTGCCCCAGGCCGAGCGTTTCAAGGTCAATGTGGGCCTGGGCACCGACGTGGGCGCCGGCACCAGCTTCTCGCTGCTCAACACCCTCAACGAGGCGTACAAGGTGATGCAGCTGCAGGGCGCGCGCCTGCACCCGTTCAAGTCGCTGTACCTGGCTACCCTCGGCGGCGCCCGGGCACTGCGCCTGGACGACCGGATCGGCAGCCTGCGCCCGGGCAACGACGCCGACTTCGTGGTGCTCGACTACAAGGCCACGCCGCTGCTGGACTACCGCATCCAGCAGTCCAACAGCATCGAGGAAACCCTGTTCGTGCTGACCACCCTGGGCGACGACCGCACCGTGCGCGAAACCTACGCCGCCGGGCGTTGCGTACACCAGCGCTAAGGCAAGCGGCCTGCCATCGCAGGGCAAGCCCCCAGTCCCACTGCGTGGGAGCGGGCTTGCCCCGCGATGAATCCTTGCCTGGCGCTAAGGTTGTTTTGCCAGCCCCCGGTAAAGCGCGCCGCCGATCGCAGCCCCAATCAGCGGTGCCAGCCAGAACAGCCACAGCTGCTGCAGCGCCCAGCCGCCGACGAACAGGGCCGGCCCGGTGCTGCGCGCCGGGTTGACCGAAGTATTGGTGACAGGAATCGAGATCAGGTGGATCAGGGTCAGCGCCAGGCCAATGGCAATCGGTGCAAAGCCGGCCGGTGCCCGCGCATCGGTGGCACCCATGATGATCACCAGGAACATCGCGGTCATGACCACCTCACTGGTGAAGCCTGCCGCCAGCGTGTAGCCGCCCGGCGAGTGCTCGCCATAGCCGTTCGAGGCCAGGCCGCTGGCCAGTTCGAAGCCGGCCTTGCCACTGGCGATGAGATAGATCACCGCTGCGGCCAGGATGGCGCCGATCACCTGGGCGATCACATAGGGCAGCAGTTCTTTTGCCGGGAACCGCCCGCCCACCACCAACCCGAACGACACCGCCGGGTTGAGGTGACAACCAGAGATATGGCCAATGGCGAACGCCATGGTCAGGACAGTCAGGCCAAACGCGAAGGCGACACCGAGGACACCGATGCCGACGGGAGAGCTGGCAGCCAGCACGGCACTGCCGCACCCGCCAAGCACCAGCCAGAAAGTGCCGACCAGCTCGGCCCCCATGCGCACACCCAAAGACGAACTCATGGACCCTTCCTCAAGTAATTTGGACGCAACGACTGCGCAAGCCCAACTGCTTGATGAAGGTTTGCTGGTTTGAAATCTAGCAGAGCTTTGGCCAAGGGCCAGTAAAGCAAGGGGGACCGCTTCGCGCCCCTTTCGCCGGCAAGCCGGCTCCCACTGGTACAGCGCAAGTCTGGAGAATGGCGCGGTCAGGGTGGGAGCCGGCTTGCCGGCGAAAGGGCTACGAAGCAGCCCCGTTCAGGCAGGCAAACGATCAACCCTTGGCGGTGGCCTTGGGCTTTTTCAGCAGATGCGAGAACACTGCATGCAGGTCGTCCGACGCGCTTTCCTCGTCGAGGTTGAGCTTGCTGTCGATGTGATCCATGTGATGCATCATCAGGCTTACCGCCTGCTGGGCGTCACGGGCCTCGATGGCGTCGATCAGTTGCATGTGCTCGTCGTACGAGCAGTGCGAGCGGTTGCCGCTTTCATACTGGGCAATGATCAGCGAGGTCTGCGACACCAGGCTGCGCTGGAAGCTCACCAACGGCGCATTGCCTGCGGCTTCGGCCAGCTTGAGGTGGAATTCGCCGGAAAGACGGATGCCGGCGCCACGGTCGCCACGGGAGAAGCTGTCACGCTCCTCGCGCACCATCTGGCGCAGTTCGTTGAGCTGCTCGAGGGTGGCGTGCTGCACGGCCAGCTCGGTGATGGCACGTTCGACCATGCGCCGCGAGAAGAACACCTGGCGGGCTTCTTCCACCGTGGGGCTGGCCACTACCGCGCCGCGGTTGGGGCGCAGCAGCACCACGCTTTCATGGGCCAGGCGCGACAGCGCACGGCGGATGATGGTACGGCTGACGCCGAAGATCTCGCCCAGTGCCTCCTCGCTCAACTTGGTGCCCGGCGCCAGGCGCTGCTCGAGGATCGCCTCGAAGATGTGCGCGTAGACGATGTCGTCCTGGGTACCGCTGCGGCCGGCCTTGCCAGTGCGCACAGGTTTTTTCAGAGGTTGCAGCTGTTCGTTCATGGGCTCTCGAGCACAAAGGATCTGCCAGTCGGACCGTGACTGTACTACCTGTCAGCGGGTGGAGGGCAAGTCCTGGAAGTAGGTGGTGGACCAAGGTATGGCGCCATTGTACACAGGCTGACCCGTTTCTGCAGGGGGCCTTTAACCTATATAGCCGTTGTACGGCAGTTTGTGCGCACAAAACATAAAACATTATTTGCATTCTTTGTACACAAAAGCATAATCCTGCGAGCAACTTCCTGACCCGTAAGTCAACAAAATGGTCGGACGTCTGCCACACCCCCTCGCGAAGCCCCCAAGTGCATTGCTCAGGACCAGGCTTCGAACAACAAGAAAGACTTGAGGAGTACTCGCTGTGGAAAGCCGCAAATCCGAAGCCCCTACGCTGGATATCGCTGCGCCGCCCGAAACGGGTTGGCTGGAGCGGATTTTCAAACTCAAGCGACATGGCACAACCGTCCGAACCGAACTGATAGCCGGGGTGACCACCTTCATCACCATGGCCTACATCATCTTCGTCAACCCCAACATCATGGCTGACGCCGGCATCGATCACGGGGCGGCCTTCGTCGCCACCTGCATCGCCGCAGCGCTGGGCTGCCTGCTGATGGGCCTGTACGCCAACTGGCCGGTGGGCCTGGCGCCCGGCATGGGCCTCAACGCCTTCTTCACCTACACCGTGGTCGGCACCATGGGCTACACCTGGCAGGCCGCGCTGGGTGCGGTGTTCATCTCGGGCGTGCTGTTCATGTTCCTCACCCTGTCACGGGTGCGCGAGTGGCTGCTCAACAGCATCCCGGTGAGCCTGCGCCATGCCATGGGGGCCGGTGTCGGATTGTTCCTCGGGCTGATCGGCCTGAAAACCGCAGGCATCGTCGTCGACAGCCCGGCCACCCTGATCAAGCTCGGCTCGCTGCATGAGCCCGGCCCGCTGCTGGCGGCCGTGTGCTTCCTGATGATCGCGATCCTCAGCTACAAACGGGTGTTCGGTGCGATCCTCATCAGCATCATCAGCGTCACCCTGGCCGGCTGGGGCCTGGGGCTGGTCAAGTTCGGCGGAGTGATGTCGATGCCACCGAGCCTGGCGCCGACCTGGATGGCGATGGATGTGGCAGGCGTGTTCAACGTCAGCATGATCAGCGTGGTCTTCGCCTTCCTGTTCGTGCACATGTTCGACACCGCCGGCACCCTGATGGGCGTCGCCCAGCGTGCCGGCCTGGTAGCGGCCGACGGGCGCATCGAGAACCTGTCGCGGGCGCTGAAGGCCGACAGCGCCTCCAGCGTGTTCGGTGCCGCGGTGGGCGTGCCACCGGTCACCAGCTACGTCGAGAGCGCCGCAGGCGTCGCCGCCGGTGGCCGCACCGGCCTGACGGCCGTGGTGGTCGGCCTGCTGTTCGTCGCCGCGATGTTCTTCGCGCCGCTGGCGGGCATGATCCCGGCCTATGCCACCGCCGGTGCGCTGATCTATGTGGCGATGCTGATGATGGGCAGCATGGCGCATATCGAATGGGACGAAGCCACCGACAGCATCCCGGCGATCGTCACGGTGATCATGATGCCGCTGACCTTCTCGGTCGCTGACGGCATCGCCCTGGGCTTCATCAGCTATGTGGCGCTGAAGGCGGGCACCGGCAAACTGAAGGAGGTTTCGCCGAGCCTGTGGGTGCTCAGCGTGATCTTCATCGCCAAGTTCGTGTTCCTGTAGCGCATCAGGTGCATGGCCTGGCGACAGCGCCAGGTCATGGCACGACCGCCGGCCTGCACCCGCCCCGACTTGAGCGCGACCACCTGTCAATTTTGCCAGTTGCTGGCTCAGCCGGGCCCGCCCAACATAAACAGGTCGCCGCCCAGTCATTGGAAATGATCATGCCAACCAATCGCACCGATCGCACACCACTTGCAACTTTACCGGTGATCCATCTTCTGGCAATCGACGAGCTGCACTCGCCGCTCATGGCCGTCAGCGCATCGGGTAAACAAACAAAGGCTTATTTGCCCTACGGTTTCTCGCCTGCCCTGCAAGCAACCGGAGGTCGGATGGGCTTTAACGGCCAATACGCAGAACCCATGACCGGACACTATCTGCTGGGTAACGGCCACAGAGCTTATAACCCGTCATTGATGTGTTTTCTCAGCTCGGACAGATTCAGCCCGTTCGACGGCGGAGGGTTGAATACCTACAGCTATTGTCAGCGGGACCCGATCAACCATAGCGATCCAAGCGGACGCATGCGTAAGAGCAAACCCCCACCCCTGGATATTTCTACCGCGCAACAGCCTCAAGGTTTTTTTGCCGGGATGGGTGAAGTTGTCATGCAGATGTTCCGCCCAGGCGACACACCTATGAGCGAGTCTTCAGCTCCAAGGCAGAGAATTGAGAACGAGGTGGTACCTAATTCGATGTTCAATCGGGGATTGAAAGCCGTGAACAGATCTTTGGCAACCCACGATAACAAAGCTTTATCCCCAGGCAAGGCGAGCAAGTACATCGTTCTTGCCGGGTCTGACCAAAGCAATTCGTCGAAGTTCTTGATCGCCTTTTCTGACTGGAGCGACAGAGCGAAAGAACAACTCACGCCCAACAGAGTGACAGGGGCTGTCTTCAACTTTGTCGGTGCGTTCCTTGGCGGGGCAGAAGACCATAGGGCGCGGGCAACCGGTAGAGAGATTCAAGGGGCCCAAGCGTTTGCGCAATCTGAGACTCAAGCCAGTGTACGCCGAGAGAACTGAAATGCCACGATGCTTGAGCGAACAGCAGCTCAAACGGTGGTACGCAATCACGGACACCTGATCGACATCGTCTTCGATCGACTTTTGCCCTGCCGAACAACAACCGTCATGGCAACTCCGCCTCCACCCTGTCCCGTCCCCCTTGCTTGGCGGCGTAGACGCCCGCATCCGCTCGCAACAGCAGTGCGTCGGCGCCCTCGCCATCGCGCCATCCGGCCACGCCAAAGCTCGCCGTCACTCGCCCGACGCCTTCGATCGGCACATTGCGCACGCCCTGCCACAACTCCAGCGCCAGCAAGCGTGCCTGCTCGGCATTGCTGCCCGGGCACAGCACCATGAACTCCTCGCCGCCCAACCGGCAGAACACATCGGTGCGGCGCAAACGCTGGCTGATCCGCCGGCACAGGCTGCGCAGCACCAGGTCGCCCACCGCATGGCCGAACTGGTCGTTGATCCGTTTGAAATGGTCGATATCGAGCATGATCACTGCCAGATCCAGCCCGTCCCGCTGGGCACGGTCGAGTTCATTGCGCAGGCGATCCTGGAAATAGCGGCGGTTGTGGATACCGGTGAGGGCATCGGTGATCGACAGCGCGCGCAGTTCCTCCTCCACCCGCTTAAGGTCGGAGATATCGGTCAGGTAGCCATGCCAGAGGGTGCAACCGTGGTCGCCGATTTCCGGCGTGGCCTCGCCGCGCACCCAGCGCAGGCCGGCCCGCGGCAGGCACACCCGGTACTCCTCGCGCCAGGGTGTCAGGTGCTCGGCGGAATAGCGCACCGAACGCCGCACCCGCTCCAGATCGTCAGGATGGATGCGCTCGAACACCACCGTGGCGTCCTGCTGCAGCAGCGCCAGGTCGACTTCGTAGATGTCGTGCAGGCCCTGGCTGGCATAGGGGAAACACGAGCGCCCGTCGGCATCCAGGCGGTACTGGTAGATGCCGCCGGGCACCTCGGCACTGAGCTTTTCCAGTAATCGATCGCGCGCTGCCAGCGCCTCGTGCACTCGCCGCCGCTCGGTGACGTCGATGCAGATCGCCAGGTAGCCCACCCAGAGCCCCTGCTCATCGAGCACTGCGGTCACCAGCATGTTGGCCAGCAGGTGACTGCCATCCTTGCGCACCAGGGTCCATTCGCCGGGCTCCGCGCCGCCTTCCTGCACGGTCTCGGCAAACATCGCCTGGCCCGCGCCGACCTCGCGCCCATAACGCAGGCTCAGGGCATGGGCGCGACGATGCAGCTCTTCGGGCTGCACCAGGTCCTCGAGGGTGAGCACGCCCAGCGCTTCCTCGGCCGAATAGCCAAGCAGGCGTTCGGCACCGGCATTGAAAGTACCGATCACACCCTTGAGGCTGGTGGCGATGATAGCCACCTGAGTCGCGGCGTCGAGCACACTGCGCAGCTGGTTGTGGGTTTCACGCAACGACTGCTCGCTGATGCGCAGCTCGGTGGTACGCCGGGCCACCAGGTCAAGGGCACGCTGGCGCTGGCTGAACAGGCTGTAAAGCAAGATCGCCAGCAACAGGCTGAGCAAACCGCCAAGCAGCCCGACCACCAGCACCGCCGCCGACCGGTTGGCGGCCATGAAACCCACGCTGGGGCGGATATCGAGCTGGTAGTGGTGATCGGCCAGGTGCAGCAGGTGAGTGCTGGCCAGGGCCATGCGCGCCACCTGGTTGCCAGAATCGAACAGTACCTCGTGGCCAGCGTCGGTGGACAGATCGAGGATCCGTACCACCAGGTTGTCGTCCGCCACCGTCGGCAAGCTCTCAACGATCAACTGACGCAGGCTGAGCAGCGCCATAACATAGCCGCTGGGCGGGCCACCGGCCGGCACCGATTCGGCGAACACCGGCGCCACCATCAGCAGGCCACGGCTGTAGGCCGGATCGACGCTGAGCATGTCCAGCGGCTCGGACACCGCCATGCTGCCGGGGGCCATGGCCCTGGCCAGGGTCGCCGCGCGTTTCGGCTGGCCGAGCAGGTCCAGGCCATAGGGCTGCCCTTGCTGGCTGGAGGCCTGGTTGTACAGCACCGGGTAGTAGTGGTCGCGCGCGGGGGCCGCCTGCCAGCCGCCTTGCGCACCCTGGTCACGGATCTGGTAGCGCTGCGCAAGCAAACCGCTGGCGCGCTGCTCGAAGGCTTCACGCTGCCCTGCTTCCACCCGCGGCGCCCAGGAATACGCCTGGGTGCGGTGCAGCAACGGGCGGGCATAGCCGTCGAACTCGCGAGGGGTGATTTCGTTGGAGAAGTCGAAGAACCGGCGCAGGCCATCCAGGCGCTGCTCCTGTTCCTGGAAACGCTCGGCGATACGGCTGTAGCGCTCGCCGGCCAGCAGTTCGAAGCGTTGGCGCAACTGCTGCTTGTAGAAACTCTGGGTGGCAATGGCCAATGCAGCCGTGAGCAGGCCGCCGGCGACCAGCGCCGCCAGGGCCACGCCCCAGGCCGACAGCTCGTCACCGAACAGGCCAAACCACTTCGCAGGTACACCCGCATTCGCCATAAAGGACTCTCTACAACATCAGCGTCCTGCGAATGTATTAACCCTTAAGTGCTTTATAGCCACTGGCCAGCAGTCACGCAATGTACCTCGTCGTCTCAGCGCAGGCGCAGTTGCCAGGCGCGGTGGATGCGGTTGTTGCGGGCGAAATCCGGGTCCAGGGTCTGGGCGCTGATTTCCTCCACCGCGTAACGCGTCGCCAGGTGCTCGTCGAGCTGGAACTTGCGGAAGTTGTTGGAGAAATACAGCACGCCGCCCGGCGCCAGGCGAGCCATGGCCAGGTCCAGCAGCTCGACATGGTCACGCTGCACGTCGAACACGCCTTCCATGCGCTTGGAGTTGGAGAAGGTCGGCGGGTCGATGAAAATCAAATCGTAGCTGTCCGTCGCGCCCTGCAGCCAGGCCATGACATCGCCCTGCTCCAGGCGGTTGCGCTCGGAGAAGCCGTTCAGCGACAGGTTGCGCCGCGCCCAGTCCAGGTAGGTTTTCGACAGGTCGACGCTGGTGGTGCTGCGCGCGCCGCCCTTGGCCGCGTGCACGGTGGCCGTGGCGGTGTAGCAGAACAGGTTGAGGAAGCGCTTGCCTTCGGCCTCGCGCTGGATGCGCATGCGCATCGGGCGGTGATCGAGGAACAGGCCGGTGTCCAGGTAGTCGGTGAGGTTGACCAGCAGCTTGACGCCGCCTTCGCTGACTTCCTGGAAGCGCCCTTCGGTGGCTTGGCGCTCGTACTGGCGCGTGCCGCTCTGGCGCTCGCGGCGCTTGAGCACCACGCGCTGCTGGTCGACACCCAGCGCCTGGGGAATGGCCGCCAGGGCATCGAGCAGACGCGCCTGGGCCTTGTCCGGGTCGATGGAGCGCGGCGCGGCGTATTCCTGCACATGCACCCAGTCGTGGTACAGGTCGACCGCCACGGCGTACTCGGGCATGTCGGCATCGTAGACGCGGTAGCAGTCGACTTTTTCACGGCGGGCCCATTTGCCCAGCTGCTTGAAGTTCTTCTGCAGGCGATTGGCGAACATCTGCGCGCCTTCGGACAGGCGCGCCGGCTCGCTGGCCTGCGGCGCCGGGCGACGCTCCTGGCCCTCTTCAACCTGGGCCTGGCGACGCTCGCCGGTGACGAACTGGTCGGGCTGCAACTTGAACAGCAACAGTTTGCAAGGCAATGCGCCGTTCCAGAACGCGTACTGCTTGTGGCTACGGATACCCATGCGCTTGCCCAGCTCCGGCGCGCCGGTGAACACCGCCGCTTCCCAGCCCATGCAGGCCTGGCGCAGGCGCTCGCCAAGGTTCTGGTAGAGATACAGCAGGCTGGCTTCATCACCCAGCCGCTCGCCATAGGGCGGGTTGCTGATCACCAGGCCTTTCTGGTTCTGGTCCGGGCGCGGCTCGAAACTGGCCACCTCGCCCTGGTAGATCTTCACCCAGTCACCCAGGCCTGCGCGTTCGACGTTGTTGCGCCCTGGCTGGATCAGCCGCGGGTCGGCCTCGTAGCCGCGAATCCACAGCGGCGGCCTGGCCAGGCCGGCCTGGGCACGGGCCTGGGCTTCGTCGTGCAGCTTGCGCCACAGCGCCGGCACATGGCCGAGCCAGGCGCTGAAACCCCAGCGCTCGCGCTTGAGGTTGGGGGCCATGTCGGCGGCGATCATGGCCGCCTCGACCAGGAAGGTGCCCACACCGCACATCGGGTCGGCCAGGGCGCCGCCCTGGGCGGCAATGCGCGGCCAGCCGGCGCGGATCAACACCGCCGCCGCCAGGTTTTCCTTGAGCGGCGCCGCGCCTTGCTGCAGGCGGTAGCCGCGCTGGTGCAGGCTGTGGCCGGACAGGTCCAGGGAGAGGATCGCCTCGCCACGGTCCAGGCGCAGGTGCACGCGCACATCCGGGTCGATCTTTTCCACCGACGGGCGCAGGCCTTCACGGTTGCGCAGCTTGTCGACGATCGCATCCTTGACCTTCAGCGCGCCGAAGTGGGTGTTGTCGATGCCCGAGCCATGGCCGCTGAACTCCACCGCCAAGGTGCCATCGGCTGCCAGGTGGTCGGCCCAATCCACTGCGTTGACCCCGTCATAGAGATCATCGGCGTTCTTCATCGGGAAGCGCTTGAGCACCAGCAGCACGCGGTTGGCCAGGCGCGACCAGAGGCACAGGCGGTAGGCGGTTTCCATGTCGGCCTCGCCGCGGATGGCCGAGGTGTGCTCACGCACCTCGGTCAGGCCCAGCTCCCGGGCCTCTTCGACGAGCAGGCCTTCGAGGCCCTTGGGGCAGGTGAGATAAAGTTCGATACGGTCCGACATGGTTAATCCAGAGCCTTTGGCTAAGTAGATGGCAGCCGACGCATCGGCCTGCCGAGGTTTTCCCGCACGCCCTTTCAGCAGGCGCCCGGGTGGCCCGCGAGCGGTCTCGCCAGGCCTGGCCGCCCGACGCAACCTGCCCTCGCCGGGTGGCGAAAAAGGCTTTGATCGTCGAGCAGTATGAAAATTCGCGCACTGCGGGCCCAGATGTGACCCTTCGTCGCATTACCAATTATTACAAGCCATCGACCAGCCACGCTGGCCAATTGACGTCAAAGCTGACTAAACCCTGATCATAGCGGGCCCAACGGCAAACAAGGTTGAGTCGCATTTATTTACTTATCCTTTCACCCTCGGAAAGGTTACGTCCTTATGACAAAACGATCATTCACACTGTGACTCGCATTCGTTAGAACTGATCTCAGGTCGCCTCGCAACGGGGCGACACCTTCAGCCCGCCACGCCGGCAGCGGGCGCACACCGGCAGAACGATTCTGCCCGGCCTCGTAGAGGCCGACGGGACATTACAGTCAACAAGTGAGGGCAACACCCTATGAGAAGACTTAAGCGTGATCCGTTGGAAAGAGCATTTTCACGTGGCTACCAGTATGGGGTCACCGGCAAATCCCGCGAACTTTGCCCATTTACTCTACCTTCCGTACGCCAAGCCTGGATCAACGGCTGGCGCGAAGGACGCGGCGATAACTGGGACGGCATGACCGGCACCGCTGGCATCCATAGACTCAACGAAAATCACGCCGTTGGCTGATCGAGGACACTGAATTCGAGTTACCATGCGCGCCCCATCCGGGCGGCGGGCTACGGCCCAGGGGGCCCCATGCGGGGCCCCTTTTTTATGGCCGCTTATTGCCGAGGCATGGCCGCGATGGCATCCACCGCCTCGCGGATCAGCGCCGGGCCCTTATAGATGAAGCCCGAGTAGATCTGCACCAGGCTTGCACCGGCAGCGATCTTCTCAGCCGCGTGACGGCCTTCGGTGATGCCGCCGGCGGCAATGATTGGCAGCTTGCCACCCAGCTCACCCGCCAGCACTTTCACTGTATGGGTGCTTTTTTCCAGCACCGGCGCGCCCGACAGGCCGCCCGCCTCGCCACCGAACGGCAGCCCTTCGACACCCTCGCGGCCCAGGGTGGTGTTGGTGGCGATCACCGCGTCCATCCCCGACTCCATCAGCGCAGCAGCCACCAGCGCGGTTTCTTCATCGCTCATGTCCGGGGCGATCTTGATCGCCAGTGGCACGCGCTTGCCGTTGCTCACCGCCAACTGCTCACGGCGCTCGGCCAGGGCATCGAGCAACTGCTTGAGCGAATCACCGAACTGCAGCGAACGCAGGCCCGGGGTATTCGGCGAGCTGACGTTGACGGTGATGTAGCTGGCGTCGTTGTAGACCTTTTCCAGGCAGATCAGGTAATCGTCCTGGGCCCGCTCGACCGGGGTGTCGAAATTCTTGCCGATGTTGATGCCCAGCACGCCGGTGTAGCGTGCGGCCCGCACCCGCGCCAGCAGGTGGTCGACGCCCATGTTGTTGAAGCCCATGCGGTTGATGATCGCAGTGGCTTCCGGCAGGCGGAACAGGCGTGGCTTGGGGTTGCCCGGCTGCGGGCGCGGGGTGATGGTGCCGATTTCGACGAAACCGAAGCCCAGCTGGGCGAAACCGTCGATGGCCGCGCCGTTCTTGTCCAGGCCAGCGGCCAGGCCCACCGGGTTGGCGAAGTTCAAGCCCATGACGCTCACCGGCAACGCCGCCGGCTGCTTGCACAGCAGGCCGTTGAGGCCAAGGCGGCCACCGGCACCGATCAGGTCCAGCGACAGGTCGTGGGAGGTTTCCGGGGAGAGCTTGAACAGCAGCTGGCGGGCCAGGGTATACATGGGCGGGCGGACTCGCGGTGTGTGAGGGGTGCGATTATAGCCAGCGCATCGCCGGGGCGACAGGGCCATGGCACATGGGTTGCTTCAACAACCCCATGCAGCCCCCGCAGAACGCCCGAGGATCCACGTGAATACAGCTCCCCCGACATCGCCACAGGCCTGGGTCAACGGCAGCGACGCACCGGAAAAGCCCAGCCTGAACATCGGATTCATGGCCCTGAGTGATTGTGCTTCGGTGGTGGTCGCTGCCACCCAGGGCTTCGCCCAGCAACAGGGCCTTACCCTCAACCTGCAGCGCCAAGCCTCCTGGGCCGGGCTGCGCGACAGGCTGGTCAGTGGCGAACTGGACGCCGCGCACTGCCTGTACGGCCTGGTCTACGCCGTGCAGTTGGGCGTGGGCGGCGGGCCGGCCAGCGACATGGCGGTGCTCATGGGGCTGAACCAGAACGCCCAGGCCATCAACCTGTCCGCGGCCTTGCAGCGCAAGGGCGTGACCAACCCCGAGGCACTGGCGCGGCTGGCGCACCAGGGCGGTGCGCGCCTGACCTTCGCCCAGACCTTCCCCACCGGCACCCACGCCATGTGGCTGTATTACTGGCTGGCCAGCCAGGGCATCCACCCCTTGCATGACGTCAACAGCGTGGTGGTGCCGCCGGCACAGATGGTCGCCCACCTGCAGGCCGGGCGCATCGATGGCTTTTGTGTCGGCGAGCCGTGGTCGGCCGAGGCCATCGCCCAGGGCCAGGGCTTCACCCTCGCCACCAGCCAGTCGATCTGGCCGGACCACCCGGAAAAGGTCCTGGCCTGCGCGCGCAGTTTCGCCGAGCAATACCCCAACAGCGCACGCGCCCTGATCAAGGCGATCCTCGCCGCCAGCCGCTTCATCGAAAGCAGCGCCGAGAACCGTCGTGGCGCCGCTCAGCTGCTCAGTGGCAGCGCCTACCTGGACACCCCGGCCAGCAGCATCGAGCCACGCCTGCTGGGCGATTACCAGGACGGCCTGGGCAACCGCTGGCAAGACCGCCATGCCCTGCGCCTGTTCGACCAGGGGCGGGCCAACCTGCCCTACCTGTCCGACGGCATGTGGTTCATGACCCAGTTCCGCCGCTGGGGCATCCTGCGCGACGACCCGGACTACCTCGCCGTGGCGCGTCAGGTCCAGCAACTGGCGCTGTACCGTGAGGCCGCCGATGCACTGGGCGTGCCCTGCGCCGACCTGCCGATGCGCAGCAGCCAGCTGATCGACGGCAGCCGCTGGGACGGCAGCGATCCATACGGCTACGCGCGCAGCTTCAACCTGCACGCCCTGGACGCGGCGCCCGACGCCCGCGTTGGCCTGTGAGGAGCCGAGCATGCTGCGCATCCTGCTGATCGACGATACCGAAAAGAAAGTCGGCCGCCTCAAGGCCGCATTGGTCGAGGCCGGTTTCGAGGTGATCGAAGCCCCTGGCCTGACCATCGACCTGCCGGCCTGCGTCGAAACGGTGCACCCCGACGTGGTGCTGATCGATACCGAGTCACCGGGCCGCGATGTGATGGAGCAAGTGGTGCTGGTCAGCCGCGACCGGCCCCGCCCTATCGTGCTGTTTACCGACGAACACGACCCTGGGGTGATGCGCCAGGCGATCCAGGCCGGGGTCAGCGCCTACATCGTCGAAGGCATCCATGCCGCGCGCCTGCAGCCGATCCTCGACGTGGCAATCGCCCGCTTCGAAAGCGACCAGGCGCTCAAGGCCCAGTTGCTGGCCCGCGACCTGCAGTTGGCCGAGCGCAAGCGCATCGAGCAGGCCAAGGGCTTGCTGATGAAGATGAAAGACTGCAACGAAGAGCAGGCCTACACCCTGATGCGACGCCAGGCCATGAGCCGCCAGCAGAAGCTGATCCAGGTGGCCGAACAGATCATCGCCATGTCGGAGATGCTGGGCTGAGGACCAGCCCTGCCTGTGGGAGCGGGTTTACCCGCGAAGATGACACCTCGGTGCTTGGCACGGGCTATGCCCGTGTTCGCGGGTGAATCGCAGCGGCGAACCGCCGCTCCCACAGGGATCGCCCAGTTATTTGAATGGCGAGCAAGACAGTTGCTCCCACGCCCCCTGTAAAAACCGGCAGGCAACATTGGCCCGCCTCTTGCTCAGTCAAACCCAGGTAGCCAACGGCGGTTGCCCCCATACCCCGACAAAGACGTCGCTCCCCCTCCACGCCAGTGGACCGGGCAGCGGCGTCTTTTTCGTTTCCGCCCCTGTGTTGCACGCCGAACGAGGTGTTCGATGAATACGAGCTTCTGGAAATCCGGGCATGTGCCCACCCTGTTCGCTGCCTTTCTGTATTTCGACCTGAGCTTCATGGTCTGGTACCTGCTCGGCCCCATGGCGGTGCAGATCGCCACCGACCTGCAACTGAGCGCCCAGCAACGCGGCCTGATGGTCGCCACGCCAATCCTTGCCGGTGCGCTGCTGCGCTTTGCCATGGGCCTGTTGGTCGATCGCCTGTCGCCCAAGACCGCCGGCCTGATCGGCCAGGTGGTGGTGATCGTCGCCCTGGCCTGCGCCTGGCACCTGGGCGTGCACAGCTTCGAGCAGGTGCTGCTGCTGGGCGTGTTCCTCGGCGTTGCCGGCGCCTCGTTCGCCGTTTCGCTGCCCCTGGCGTCGCAGTGGTACCCACCCCAGCACCAGGGCAAGGCCATGGGCATCGCCGGCGCCGGCAACTCCGGCACCGTGTTCGCCGCGCTGCTGGCGCCGGTGCTGGCGGCGGCCTACGGCTGGAACAACGTGTTCGGTTTCGCCCTGCTGCCACTGTTGCTGACCCTGGTGCTGTTCGCCCTGCTGGCCCGCAACGCACCCGAACGGCCGAAGCCCAAGGCCATGGCCGATTACCTCAAAGCGCTGGGTGACCGCGACAGCTGGTGGTTCATGTTCTTCTACAGCGTCACCTTCGGCGGCTTCATCGGCCTGGCCAGCACCCTGCCCGGCTACTTCAGCGACCAGTACGGCCTGAGCCCGGTGACCGCCGGCTACTACACCGCGGCCTGCGTGTTCGCCGGCAGCCTGATGCGCCCGCTGGGCGGTGCACTGGCCGACCGCTTCGGCGGCATCCGCACCCTGCTGGGCATGTACAGCGTGGCAGCGGTGTGTATTGGCGCAGTCGGCTTCAACCTGCCCAGCGCCGCAGCGGCACTGGCCCTGTTCGTCAGCGCCATGCTCGGTCTGGGCGCCGGCAATGGCGCGGTGTTCCAACTGGTGCCGCAGCGCTTTCGCCAGGAGATCGGGGTGATGACCGGGCTGATCGGCATGGCCGGCGGCATCGGTGGTTTCCTGCTGGCTGCTGGCCTGGGCACCGTCAAGCAACACACCGGCGACTACCAGATGGGCCTGTGGCTGTTCGCCAGCCTGGGCCTGCTCGCCTGGTTCGGCCTGCACGGCGTCAAGCAGCGCTGGCGCACCACCTGGGGCTCGGCGGCAGTCACTGCGGCGCGGGTCTGAGTGGCCGCCATGAGCCTGCAACTGAGCTTCGCCCAGGCCTCTGCCACCGGGCCCCGCGCCGAGAACCAGGACGCCCTGCGCCTGGTCACACCGGCAGCGGAGCTGGCCGCCAGCAAAGGCTATCTGTTCGCCCTCGCCGACGGTGTCAGCCAGTGCGCCGATGGCGGCCTGGCGGCACGCGCCAGCCTGCAGGCCCTGGCCCTGGACTACTACGCCACGCCCGCCACCTGGGGCGTGGCCCAGGCCCTGGATCGGCTGTTGCTGGCCCAGAACCGCTGGCTGCGCGCCCAGGGCAACGGCCAGCCACTGCTGACCACCCTCAGTGCCCTGGTACTGCGCGGGCGGCGCTTCACCCTCGCCCACGTCGGCGACTGCCGCGTCTACCGCTGGTACGAGGGCCAGTTGCACTGCCTGAGCGAGGACCATGTCTGGGACCAGCCCGGCATGCAGCACGTGCTCAAGCGCGCATTGGGGCTGGACCAGCACCTGCTGGTCGACTACCTGGACGGCGAACTGCACCACGGCGAACGCTTCCTGCTGCTCAGCGACGGTGTCTGGGCCAGCCTGGGCGACCAGCGAATCCAGGCCATCCTGCGCGAACACCCCGACCTGCAGGACGCCGTCGACACCCTGGTGGCCACCGCCCACCACAGCGGCAGCCAGGACAACGCCAGCGCACTGCTGGTCAGTGTCGACGCACTGGGCCCCGCCAACCTCGGCGACACCCTGGCCCAATTGCAGCAGTGGCCCTTGCCCGGCCCGTTGCGTGGCGGGCAGATGATCGATGGCTGGCGGGTCGAGGGGGTGCTGGCGCAGAGTCGGCAGTCATTGCTGTACCGGGTACAGGACACACACGGCCAGGCCTGGTTGCTCAAGACCCTGCCGCAAGCCCGTGATCATGAAGCGGGGGCCGCCCAGGCCCTGCTGCTGGAGGAATGGTTCCTGCGCCGGGTTGCCGGCCGCCACTTCCCCGAGGTGCACCCGGCAGGCCAGCGCCAGCATCTGTATTACCTGATGCGCGAATACCCCGGCACGACACTGGCCGCAGTGCTCGCGCAGCACGGCCCGCTGCCCCTGCCCCAGTGGCTGGAGATGGCGCGCCAGTTACTGCAGGCCGTCGGTGTACTGCATCGGCGCAACCTGCTGCACCGCGATATCAAGCCTGAGAACCTACACCTGGGCAGCGACGGTCAACTGCGCCTGCTGGACTTTGGCCTGGCGTACTGCCCGGGCCTTTGCGAAGACCAGCCGCACAGCCTGCCCGGCACACCGTCCTACATCGCCCCAGAGGCGTTCGATGGCCAACCGCCGAGCCCGCGCCAGGACCTCTACGCCGTGGGCGTGACGCTCTATTACCTGCTGACGGGCCACTACCCCTACGGCGAAGTCGAGGCGTTCCAGCGCCCGCGCTTCAGCGTACCGGTCAACCCCGGCCGCTACCGCCCCGACCTGCCCGATTGGTTGCAACGCAACCTGGAGCAAGGGCTGGCCGCTGACCCTGCGCAACGCTTCGAGACCGCCGAGCAGTGGTTGTTGTTGCTCGAACGCGGCGACCGCCAGGTGCTGCCCGACCGCCCGCGCCCGCTGTTGGAGCGTGAGCCGCTGAAGGTCTGGCGCAGCCTGGCGCTGCTGGCCTTGCTGTTCAACCTGATCCTGCTGTTCGCCCTGCTCAAGGGTTGAATGGCCCCTGTCGACGAGGAACACCCGATGAATGCGAAAGTCTGGTTGGTTGGCGCCGGCCCTGGCGACCCCGAACTGCTCACCCTCAAGGCTGTCCGCGCGCTGGGCCAGGCCCAGGTGGTGATGATCGACGACCTGGTCAACCCGGCCATCCTGGCGCACTGCCCACAGGCACGGGTGATTGCCGTGGGCAAGCGCGGCGGTTGCCGCTCCACGCCCCAGGCCTTCATCCAGCGTCTAATGCTGCGCCATGCCCGCCAGGGGCGCTGCGTGGTGCGGCTCAAGGGCGGCGACCCGTGCATCTTCGGCCGCGCCGGCGAAGAGGCGCTGTGGCTGCGCGGCCACGGCATCGAGGTAGAGGTGGTCAACGGCATCACCGCCGGGCTGGCCGGGGCCACCCAGTGCGACATACCGCTGACGCTGCGCGGTGTCAGCCGTGGCGTGACGCTGTTGACCGCGCACACCCAGGATGACAGCGAACTGAACTGGCAAGCGCTGGCCCAGGGCGGCACGACCCTGGTGCTGTACATGGGCGTGGCGCGGCTGGAGCAGATTCGCCGTGGCCTGCTGCAAGGCGGGATGGCGCCCGGCACGCCGGTGGCGATGATCGAGAATGCGTCATTGGCGCAGCAGCGCGAGTGCCGCAGCCACCTGGCGGCGCTGGAGGAGGACGCATTGGCCTTTGGCTTGCGCAGCCCGGCAATTCTGGTAATCGGTGAGGTGGTGGGGGCAGTGCAGGCGGGTATCGAGCGTTTTCGTGCCTTGGCGGGCTGACACGCCGCAAAAATCCCAGGCAAAGAAAAACCCGGCCAAGGCCGGGTTTTTCGTGAAGCTTCAAACCAATTACTTGGCCTGGGCTTCTACCTGAGCTTCTACGCGACGGTTAACGGCGCGGCCAGCTTCGGTGGCGTTGTCGGCGACCGGACGGGTCTCACCGTAGCCAACCGAGTCAACACGGCTGGATTCGATGCCGTACTGCTGGGTCAGGACCTGCTTGACAGCGCCAGCACGACGCTCGGACAGCTTCTGGTTGTAAGCGTCTGGGCCGACGGAGTCAGTGTGACCTTCCACGGTGGTGGTGGTCTGTGGGTACTGCTTCATGAAGTCAGCCAGGTTCTTGATGTCGCCGTAGCTGTTAGGCTTGACGACCGACTTGTCGAAGTCGAACTTGACGTCCAGCTCAACGCGAACGACTTCGGCAACAGCCGGGCAGCCATCAGCGTCAACGGTAACGTTGGCTGGGGTGTCAGGGCACTTGTCGACGTTGTCGCAAACGCCGTCGTTGTCGCTGTCGGAGCAGACTTCAGCAACTGGAGCTGGAGCGGCTTCGGCGTGCTTCGGGCTACCGCCGAAGTTCAGGCCGATACCAACGCTCGGGGCCCACTCGGTGTCGCCCTGGTCGATGTTGTACTGAGCTTCAACGCCGGCACGGGCGTAGAACATGTCAGTGATGTACCACTTGGCGCCAGCGCCAACGTTGGCGAAGGTGGACTGGTTACGACCACCACGGCCGGTCTGGCCGAGCGACTGGTGGGAGAAACCGGCCGAAACGTATGGACGGATGGCGTCGTACGGGTTGTTGAAGTGGTACAGAGCGTCCAGGGCGGTGTTCGAGCCCTTGATGTTCTTGCCGTCTTCGCCACGGGCGTTGTGGACTTCGTCGTAGCCCAGACGCAGTTCAACGTCGTCGGTCAGGAAGTAACCAACCGAACCGCCGAACAGGTTGCCGTCGTTCTTGAAGTCGCGCTGGCTGTCGAAGAATTCTTTCTTGTAGAAGCCTTCAACCTCAACGGCGCCTTGACCTTGTGCCAGAGCGCCAAACGAAGTGGCGGCTACAAGCGAACCAATGGCCAAGCCCAAGGTGTTTTTCAATTTCATCCGTTAAATCCCCATCTGGTGATAGTTAAGCAGTCCCACCAACATCCGGGGGACAACTCGACGGCAAGTCTAGCAGAACTTGCCGGTTGGTTAGAGATATTTGAACGCCACTAAGTTTCAGTGAGCCCAGCAAATTTCTCTCTAAGCTTGTCTAACGCGCGTTTGTAGCGCATTTTCGTGGCGCTCAGGCCCATGTGCATGATGTCGGCGATCTCCTGGAATTCCAGCTCTGCGACAAATCGCAGCACCAGGATTTCCCGGTCGATCGGGTTCACATGCACCAGCCATTTATCCAGCCCGCCTTTCTCTTCCGGTTTCGGAGCCTTGTCCTCGGACGCCTCTTCGACAGGGTCCAGGCTCAAGGCATCCATCAACCTGCGCTTGCGACGCTCCTTGCGGTACTGGGTGATGCATTCGTTGTAGGTGATGCTGTAGAGCCAGGTCTTGAACTTGGATTTACCCTCGAAGTTCTTCAGCCCGTACAACACCTTGAGCATCACCTCCTGACAGACATCGTCAGCATCCCGGTCGTTCCCCAGATACCGCGCACACACATTGAACAGCGTGCGCTGGTAGCGCCTCATGAGCTCCTCATAGGCGCGGGTAACGTGAAACAGCTCCTCATGCGAACGCGCCACCAACTCCTCGTCGGTGAGCTCCCGGGGGTCATAGCGCATGGGCGGCAAATGAACTTTATTCAATGCGGATCTGGCCGACAGTCGGGTCAATGTCGCCGCTCAGCCCCAAGGGCCGATTTTCGCGGCGGCATACATTAACAGCTTTTGTGCGGTTAGCGGCTATTTACGCGCTGCTCGAGCAGCTCGCGATTCGACAGCGACACCAGTTCGCCATCATCGGTCAGCAGCGTGGTCTTGACCGTGCCGATTTCTTCGATATGCCCTTCGACCTCTCCAATCCGCACCTGCTGGCCGACCTGATAGAGTTCGCGCACGTAGATTCCAGCAAGAATCTGCCCGGCGATTTCACGGCTGCCGAGGCCCATTGCCAAGGCAATTGCCAGACCAACGGTTATCAAACCGATGACGATCACATGGTTCAGCAGGTCGGTCTTGACCTCCAACTGGCTGATCGCCACCGAGATGCTGATGATGATCACCAGGCCCTGGGCAATCCGCCCGACACCAGCGGCGTACTCCAGGCCAATGCCTTCGGCAGCGCCGCGCACCAGGCCGTTGACCAGCTGTGCCAGCAGCACGCCGGCCAGCAGCACCAACGCCGCGCCGAACACCTTCGGCAGGTACAGGGCAAGCATGTCGAGCGTTGCCGACACCCGCTCCAGGCCCAGGGATTCCGCGGCAGAGACCAGGAAGATCAACAGCACGAACCAGTAGACGATCTTGCCGACCAGCGTCGAAATCGGCACCTGGATCCCCGCCCGGGCAAGGATCTTGGTCAGCCCGGTACCGCTCATCAAGCGATCCAGGCCAAGTTTGGCCAGCAGCTTGGACAGCAGCGTGTCGAGCAGCTTCGCCACGACGAAACCAAGCAGCACCACCACCAGCGCCCCGAACAGGTTGGGGATGAAGTTCGCCACCTTGGTCCAAAGGGCAGTCATGGCGGTGACCAGACTCTGGGTCCAGAGATCGAGTTCCATATTCAATCGGCCTTATCTACGTTTCTGCCGGAGGCAGGGTTGCGGGTGGCATTGCGACGCACTGGCGCGACATGCGCCGAGCCATTGTTGACAGCGATCATCAGTGCCTGGCTCCAGCGGCCCAGCAGGCTGAACAGATCGCCCACGCCGACCTGGCGGTTGGCGGTCTTGAGCACGCGACCCAGGCAGGCGGCGTCGTCGCGCTCCTGGCCGGAGGGTGACGCCTTGAGCAGGTCACGCAGGGATTCTTCAAACGGATCGTGCATGGGCACCTCGCGCAGTGTCAGTCAAAGACGAGAGCTGCGAGCGATGGGTCACACAGGGATGTGGGACGAATGTTTCAGGATGAGAACAGAACAGGCCGCACGCCATCTAGACCCACCGCAGCTTGCGAAACAGCAGCCACTGCCCCACCGCCAGGCCAAGCACGATCAGGCTGGCGAACAGGAAACCATAAGGGCTGTTCGAGCCCGGTATGCCGCCGACATTGATGCCCAGCAAACCGGTGATGAAGCTCATGGGCAGGAAGATGCAGGTAATGATGCCGAAGCGGTACATGGTCCGGTTCATCCGCTCGCTGCGGCGCCGATCCTCGCTTTCCAGCACCAGGGCAGCGCGCTCGCGGGCCAGCTCCAGCTCTTCGAGATAACGGATCAGGCTGTTGTTGAGCTCGTTCCAGTAGTCGCTGTCGGGGTCGGCGAACCAACTGCATTTGTTACGCGACAACTGCGCGTAGATATCCCGCTGCGGTGCAAGGAAACGGCGCAGGCCGGCGGCACGTCGACGGATCTGCTGCAGGCTGCCTTGCTCAGGCGCATACCGTTCGTCGGCTTCCACCTTCTCTTCTTCGAGATCGACCGCCTCGGACAGGTCGCTGACCAGCGCCTGGACCTTCTCGGTGAGCAACTCGCCCATCAGCAGCAACAGCTCGGACGCCGATTTCGGCCCCCTGCCCTCGTCCAACTGCTGAAGCACCTCGTCGCTGGCACGCAGCGGCCGCAGACGCAGCGAGATGACCCGCCGCGCTTCGGCGAAAATGCGCACCGAAACCATGTCCTCGGGCTCGGCACCCGGGTTGAGGTTGACCCCGCGCAGGAACAGCAGCATCTGCTCGTTGGCCAACTGCAGCAGGCGCGGGCGGGTGTTCTCTTCCAGCAGCAGGTCGCAGGCGAACTCGCTCAGGCCACTGTCGTGCAGCAGCCAGGTGCGGGTTTGCGGATGGCTACGATCCCAATGCAGCCACAGGCTCTCCAGCGGCTGCAGCTGCAAATCGTCCAGCTCGGTACGGGCTATCGAACGCGCGCCGCCTTTGCCATCGAGCACCAGGGCATGCACCAGCCCCCACTGCGCGTTGTCTTCCTCGAACATCAAAGCTCCATCAGCGCGCGCCGCGCGTCACTCGGGCATCTTCAGCGGGCTTGGCGAGACGATTATGCCATTGTTGTCGGCGTACACATACTCGCCCGGGCGGAAGGTGACTCCGGCAAAGGTCACCGCGACGTTGAGGTCGCCAATACCGCGTTTGTCGGTTTTCATGGGATGGCTGGCCAGGGCCTGCACACCCACATCGGTCTGCACCAGCACGTCGACGTCGCGCACGCAGCCGTAGATCACCAGGCCTTCCCAGCCGCTCTTCGCCGCCTTTTCGGCGAGCATGTCGCCCAGCAGCGCACGGCGCAGCGAACCACCGCCATCGACCACCAGCACCTTGCCTTTGCCATCGAGTTCGACCTGCTCCTTGACCAGCGAGTTGTCCTCGAAGCACTTGATGGTGACGATCTGGCCGCCGAACGAGTCGCGGCCACCGAAGTTGCTGAACATGGGTTCGAGCACCTGGACGAGGTCTGGGTAGGCGTCGCACAGGTCGGGCGTTACGTAATGCTGCATGGGAAACTCCTGTCAGTCACAACGAAAGCGAAGGTGGGACCAAGGCTACACCTTGCAAGGCATGGCAGTCATCCGGGACCGAGCAGTCAATTTACTTTTGCCTGCTGCGGCCTCTTCGCGGGTAAACCCGCTCCCACAGGAGAGGTGTGAAGTCCTGTGGGAGCGGGTTTACCCGCGAAGAGCCCAACGCAGAATCAACTGGCAGGCACCGGCTCCATCACCACCGTCGAGGCATGCACCGGCACCTGTGGATCCCTCAGCCAGCGCTCCACCAATGGCCACACCTGGGCCTGCGCGGCCTTGCTGACCAGCATGTCGACGTGCCCGAAGGCATCGAAGCCCTGCTCCTGCCCCAGGCGCAGGAACTGCTTGCTGTCACCGCCCAACTGATCGAACAGCTTGCGGCAAGCCCACACCGGGTCCTGGAAATCCCCTGCCCCGGCCACGGCCAATACCGGCACATCGACCTCGGCCAGCCCCGCCCACCAGTCGCGGTCCTTGTCGCCGAAGCGGCCGAACAGGCCATTCCAGCGCAGGCTTTCAAGCGCCAGGCCAATCGGCTCGTCTTCCGGGCCACGCTTGAGCCGCGAACCGCTGATCTGGGCAAAACGCTTGAGCAGCAGCTTCGCCCCCCACGCCACCGGCGGCACCTTGAGCGGCCAGTACACGCGGCTGACCTGGGCGCCGAAGAAGGCCGCGCTGGCCACCTGCGCACTGGCCAGGTAGCCACCGCCCAGCGCAGCGGCCAGGGTGGTGCCGCCCAGGGAATGGCCCAGCCAGTGCGGCGCCTGCCCAGCTTGCTCCTGGACAAAGGCGCCAATCACCGGCAGGTCATAGCGGGCATAGTCGGCCACACGATTCTGCTGCCAGTCGCGGTTGCGTGGCGACAGGCCATGGCCGCGCATTTCCGGGATCCATACATCGAAACCGGCACGGGCGAGGTAGGCACCCAGGCCGATGCCCTTGGGTGAGTACCAGAAGCGTCGATTGGAAAAACTGCCGTGCAGGAGAATGATCGGCACGCCTTGGGCACGATCCTGGTCGGCAAGGCCCAGACGAGTGACGGCCAGCTCGACGCTCGAATCGGGGCTGTTGCCGGCCTTGATCCGGTAGACGTCTTCGCTGAGGTCGCCGCGGCGCTCGGCACTGAGCAACGCGACGGGGAATTGGGTGCTGCTGCTTTGCATGGCTTCACGAACAGATAAAAGACGACAACGTGGGAGCGGGCTTGCCCCGCGATGGCGTCGGGACAGGCTACTAGAGGTGTCCTGGCTGACGCCATCGCGGGGCAAGCCCGCTCCCACGCATAAACACGAGGGCGCCATGCGCCCTCGCCAATCACATCAGGCTGCGCCCTGGCCTTCGGCCAGGAAGAACCAGGTCTCGAGCACCGAGTCCGGGTTCAGCGACACGCTCTCGATGCCCTGCTCCATCAGCCACTTGGCCAGGTCCGGGTGGTCCGATGGGCCCTGGCCGCAGATGCCTATGTACTTGCCAGCCTTGTTGCACGCGGCGATGGCGTTGGCCAGCAGTTTCTTGACCGCAGGGTTACGCTCGTCGAACAGGTGGGCGATGATCCCCGAGTCGCGGTCCAGGCCCAGGGTGAGCTGGGTCAGGTCGTTGGAGCCGATCGAGAAACCGTCGAAGTACTCGAGGAACTCTTCGGCCAGGATGGCGTTGGACGGCAGCTCGCACATCATGATCACGCGCAGGCCGTTGTCGCCACGGGCCAGGCCGTTTTCGGCGAGCAGGTCGACGACCTGGCTGGCTTCGCCCAGAGTGCGCACGAACGGCACCATGATCTCGACGTTGGTCAGGCCCATCTCGTTGCGCACGCGCTTGAGGGCGCGGCATTCGAGCTCGAAGCAGTCACGGAACGACTCGCTGATGTAGCGCGAGGCGCCGCGGAAGCCCAGCATCGGGTTTTCTTCTTCCGGCTCGTACAGCTTGCCACCGATCAGGTTGGCGTATTCGTTGGACTTGAAGTCCGACAGGCGCACGATGACCTTTTTCGGGTAGAAGGCTGCGGCCAGGGTGCTGATACCCTCGACCAGCTTCTCGACATAGAAGCCGACCGGGTCGCTGTAGCCGGCGATGCGCTTGTCGACGCTCTCTTTGAGCTCCGGCGGCAGGCCCGCGTAGTTCAGCAGCGCCTTGGGGTGCACGCCGATCATGCGGTTGATGATGAACTCCAGGCGCGCCAGGCCCACACCTTCGTTGGGCAACTGGGCGAAGTCGAACGCGCGGTCCGGGTTGCCCACGTTCATCATGATCTTGAACGGCAGCTCCGGCATGGCATCCACCGAGTTCTGCTTGACGTCGAAGCCCAGCTCGCCTTCGAAGATGAAGCCGGTGTCGCCTTCGGCGCAGGACACCGTCACGCCCTGGCCGTCTTTGAGCACCTGGGTGGCGTTGCCGCAACCGACCACCGCCGGGATACCCAGTTCACGCGCGATGATCGCCGCATGGCAGGTACGCCCGCCGCGGTTGGTGACGATGGCGCTGGCGCGCTTCATCACCGGTTCCCAATCCGGGTCGGTCATGTCCGAGACCAGCACGTCGCCGGGCTGGACCTTGTCCATTTCCGACACGTCCTTGATCACGCGCACCTTGCCGGCGCCGATGCGCTGGCCGATGGCACGGCCTTCGACCAGCACGGTGCCTTTCTCCTTGAGCAGGTAGCGCTCCATGACGTTGGCGCTGGCGCGGCTCTTCACGGTCTCAGGGCGGGCCTGAACGATGTACAGCTTGCCGTCGTCACCGTCCTTGGCCCATTCGATGTCCATCGGGCGCTGGTAGTGCTGCTCGATGATCATCGCCTGCTTGGCCAGCTCGGCCACTTCGGCGTCGCTCAGGCAGAAGCGTGCGCGTTCGGCGCGGTCGACTTCGACGGTCTTGACCGAACGGCCGGCCTTGGCTTCATCGCCGTAGACCATCTTGATCGCCTTGCTGCCCAGGTTGCGGCGCAGGATCGCCGGGCGACCGGCCTGCAAGGTGTTCTTGTGCACGTAGAACTCGTCCGGGTTGACCGCACCCTGCACGACGGTTTCACCCAGGCCGTAGGCGCCGGTGATGAACACCACGTCACGGAAGCCCGACTCGGTGTCGAGGGTGAACATCACGCCGGCGGTGCCGGTTTCGGAGCGGACCATGCGCTGCACGCCGGCGGACAGGGCGACCAGCTTGTGGTCGAAGCCCTGGTGCACGCGGTAGGCGATGGCACGGTCGTTGAACAGCGAAGCGAAGACTTCCTTGGCCGCACGGATTACGTTGTCGACGCCACGGATGTTGAGGAAGGTTTCCTGCTGGCCGGCGAACGAGGCGTCCGGCAGGTCTTCGGCGGTGGCCGAGGAGCGCACGGCGACCGCCATGTTGTCATTACCGGCGGCCATTTCGGCGAAGGCCGTACGGATTTCCGAATCCAGACGTGCCGGGAATTCGGCTTCCATGACCCACTGGCGGATTTGTGCGCCGGTCTTGGTCAGGGCATTGATGTCGTCGACGTCCAGCGCGTCGAGCGCGGCGTGGATACGGTCGTTCAGGCCACTCTGTTCGAGAAAGTCGCGGTACGCCTGAGCCGTAGTGGCAAAGCCGCCCGGAACCGAAACGCCGGCACCGGCAAGATTGCTGATCATCTCGCCCAGGGATGCGTTCTTGCCCCCCACATGCTCCACATCATGGACGCCGAGCTTATCGAGGGAAACTACGTACTCTACCAAGGTGATCTCTCCACTAACTGTATTGGAAAAGCTCAAGGGCGCCCGCCTGTCTGCTCTGCGACTGGGCCGGGACGCTTGTGGCCTGGACCTGGAAAATAAGTGAGAATGCCGAGCAACCGCGTTCGGCAAACCGAACCTATCATATCCAGAAATCTTCGGCAGCTTAAGGCCCCCAGGTGCAAATGAAACGAACCGCGTTTTTCATCTCCGACGGTACCGGCATCACTGCAGAAACGTTGGGGCAGAGCCTGCTCGCACAATTCGAGAGCATTCCGTTCAATAAATTCACCCGTCCCTACATCGATACGCTGGACAAGGCCCGGGCCATGGTCCAGCAAATCAACGCGGCGGCCGAGCGTGACGGGGTGCGCCCGATCATCTTCGACACCATCGTCAACCAGGACATCCGCGAAGTCATGGCCACGTCCAATGGCTTCATGATCGACATCTTTTCGACGTTTTTATCCCCACTCGAGCAGGAATTGACCGCCCATTCGTCGTATTCCGTGGGCAAATCCCACTCCATCGGCGGCAATTCCAACTACATGGAGCGTATCGAGGCGGTCAACTTCGCCCTCGACAACGACGACGGCGCGCGGACCCATTACTACGACAAGGCCGACCTGATCCTGGTCGGCGTGTCACGCTGCGGCAAGACCCCGACCTGCCTGTACATGGCCATGCAGTTCGGTATTCGCGCCGCCAACTACCCGTTGACCGAGGACGACATGGAGCGCCTGCAGCTGCCGGCGGTGCTAAAGAAGCACCACAACAAGCTGTTCGGCCTGACCATCGATCCCGACCGCCTGACCGCCATCCGCCACGAACGCAAGCCCAACAGCCGCTACTCGAGCTTCGCCCAGTGCGAGTTCGAGGTGCGCGAGGTGGAGAGCCTGTTCCGCCGGGAGAACATTCCCAACATCAATTCCACGCATTTTTCGGTGGAAGAGATTTCGGCGAAGATCCTGGTGGAGAAAGGCGTGGAGCGGCGCTTCAAGTAAACCGCTGCGAACCTGTGGGAACAGGTTCAGTACGGACAGCGTGGGAGCGGGCTTGCCCCGCGATTAACCATAGCCTGACCCGACGCTATCGCGGGGCAAGCCCGCTCCCACGCCTCGCCTCCCCAGACAAATGAAAAAGCCCCGGCATCACTGCCGGGGCTTTTCTTTTACCTCAACGCAAGGCTCAGGACGGAATCACCGCCGCCTGCCCGCTCATCGCCAGGTCGACCAGCTCGCGGTTGGCCACCGCGTACATCGCATAGTCGGTACCGGTGGCGTTGCGCAGGTCGTCGAGCATGGCGCGCCAGCGCTCCACCATCACCCGGTGCTGCTCGCACCACAGGGCCACGCGGGCGTCCATGTCTTCAGGCGCATCGGCCATCTGCAATACCGAGATGGTGATCGCCCGCTGCTGCAGGTCGATGTCGTCGCGGAATGCTTCGCGGGCCAGGGCCTGCCAGTTGTTTTCCACCGGCAGGTTGCTGATTTCCTGCAGGTACCAGGTCAGGTCCAGCGAGCTGCCCACGGCGAAGAACGCCTTGGCCACCTGCGCAGGATCATGCCCGGTCACGTCGGACGCCTCGATGATCGGCAGCAGGGTGTACAGGTGCGTGGTACCGGCCACCATGCGCGCCAGCAGCTCCGGCACACCGGCTTCGACGAAGCCCTGGTAGCGGACCATCCAACGCTCGCGGGTCGGGCCTTCGAGCAGTTCGTCGAGCTTGAGCCCAAGCTGGGCGATCTTCGGCCCGAAGTGGGCCACGTCACGGCCAGCGTCCTGCTCGTTGCGCCGGCTACGCAGGAACCAGCGGGTGGCGCGGCGGCCCAGGCGCATCAGCTCGTCCATCAGGGTCAGCTGGATCTCGGCCGGCACCTGGTAGTCGAGGGCCTCGATCTGACGGAACCAGTGCGGCAGGTGGAAGATGTCGCGCACGATCACGTAGGCGCCGGCCACGTTGGCCGGGCTCATGCCGGTGGACTCCTTCAGGCGCTGCACGAAGGTGATGCCCATGTTGTTGACCAGGTCGTTGGCGATCTGGGTGCTGACGATCTCGCGTTTCAGGCGGTGGCCGCGCATGGAGTCGGCGTACTTGGTCACCAGCGACGGCGGGAAGGCGGTCTCCATGTCGCGGGTGAGGTAGTCGTCGTCCGGCACCAGCGACTTGAGCAGTTGCTCCTTGAGGTCGATCTTGCTGTACGAGATCAGCACCGACAGCTCGGCACGGGTCAGGCCCTGGCCTGCGGCCAGGCGCTCGGCCAACTGCTCTTCGCTGGGCAGGAACTCGATGGCGCGGTCCAGCTTGCCCCGGGCCTCGAGGTCGGCCATCAGGCGCTTGTACTCGGCAATCCGCTCGCGGGCGCGGCGCGCGGCCAGTGACAGCGCTTGCGTCTGCTTGTAGTTGTTGCCCAGCACCAGCCCGGCCACTTCGTCGGTCATGCTGCCCAGCAGCTGGTTACGCTGCTTCTCGGTCATGTCGCCGGCCTGCACCACTTCGTTGAGCAGGATCTTGATGTTGACCTCATGGTCGGAGCAGTCCACACCACCGGCGTTGTCGATGAAGTCGGTGTTGGTGGCGCCGCCATTGAGGCCGAACTCGACACGGCCGAGCTGGGTCATGCCCAGGTTGCCGCCCTCGCCCACCACCTTGCAGCGCAGTTCGTTACCGTTGACGCGCAGGGCATCGTTGGCCTTGTCGCCGACATCGGCGTGGCTTTCGCTGCTGGCCTTGACGTAGGTGCCGATACCGCCGTTCCACAGCAGGTCGACCGGCGCCTGCAACAGGGCGTGCAACAGCTCGGTCGGGGTCAGGCGGTCGGCCTCGATGGCGAAGCGTTCCTTCATCTGCGGGCTGATGGCGATGCTCTTGGCACTGCGCGGGAAGATCCCGCCGCCTTCGGACATGATGCTGGTGTCGTAGTCGCTCCAGGCCGAGCGCGGCAGGTCGAACAGGCGCTTGCGCTCGACGAAGCTGGTGGCCGGGTCCGGGTTCGGGTCGATGAAGATGTGCAGGTGGTTGAACGCGGCCACCAGTTGCAGCTTGTCGGACATCAGCAGGCCGTTGCCGAACACGTCACCGGCCATGTCGCCGACACCCACCACGGTGATCGGGTCTTCCTGCACGTTGATGCCGCGCTCGCGGAAGTGGCGCTGCACGCCCACCCACGCGCCACGGGCAGTGATGCCCATCTTCTTGTGGTCGTAGCCGGCCGAGCCGCCCGAGGCGAACGCATCGCCCAGCCAGAAGCCGTAGTCGATGGCGATGCCGTTGGCGATGTCGGAGAAGGTCGCGGTGCCCTTGTCCGCGGCGACCACCAGGTACGGGTCGTCATCATCGTGACGCACCACGTTCGCAGGCGGTACCACGCCACCGTCCTTGAGGTTGTCGGTGATGTCGAGCAGGCCGGAGATGAAGATGCGGTAGCACGCCACGCCCTCGGCGGCGATCTCGTCACGGCTGCCGCCCAGCGGCAGGCGGCGCGGCAGGAAGCCGCCCTTGGCGCCCACCGGCACGATCACCGAGTTCTTCACCTGCTGGGCCTTGACCAGGCCCAGCACTTCGGTGCGGAAGTCTTCTTCGCGGTCCGACCAGCGCAGGCCGCCACGGGCAACGTTGCCGAAGCGCAGGTGCACGCCCTCGACCCGCGGCGAATAGACGAAGATCTCGAATTTCGGTACCGGTTTGGGCAGCTCGGGGATCAGCTTGGGGTTGAACTTGAAGCTGAAGTACGACTTGTTCTGGCCGTTGGCGTCCGGCTGGTAGAAGTTGGTGCGCAGGGTGGCCTTGATCAGGTCAAGGTAGCGCCGCAGGATGCGGTCCTCGTTGAGCACCTGCACCTCGTCCAGGGCGGTGAGGATCGCCTGCTCCAGGCGCAGTTGCTTGTCGTCGAGGTCTTCCTGGGTGAGCTTGCGCGCCAGGTAGAAACGGGTCTTGAACAACCGGGTCAGCTCGCGGGCGATGTCGGTGTGGTTGTTCAGGGTGCTGGCGATGTAACCCAGGTCGAAGCCCAGGCGGATCTGCTTCAGGTACCGGGCATAGGCGCGCAGCAGCGCCACGTCGCGCCACGGCAGGCCGGCGGTCAGCACCAGGCGGTTGAAGGCGTCGTTCTCGGCGTCGCCCTTGACGATGTGGACGAAGGCGTCCTGGAAGGTGTCGTTGAGCTGCTGGATATCCAGGTTCAGGCCTTCGCTGTAGGTGAAGGCAAAGTCGTGGATCCAGAACTCACGGCCGCTGGCATGGCGCAGGCGGTAAGGGAACTCGCCGAGCACGCGCAGGCCGAGGTTTTCCAGAATCGGCAGCACGTCCGACAGCGCCAGCGGCGTATCGGCGTGGTACAGCTTGCAGTGCAGCGTGCGTTCACCGAGTTGCGTGAGCGGCTGGTAGAAGCTCATGGCCAGCGGTTTTTGTTCCGACAGGTTCAGCACGTGCTGCATGTCGACCACCGCCGAATGGGCGGCAAAGCGCTCGCGATAGCCGGCCGGGAAGCCTTTCGGGAACTCATCGAGGATGTTGGTGCCCTGGGCTTCGCCGAAGTTTTCCACCACCAGCGCCGAGTAATCGTCATGCCACGAGCGGCACGCCTGGATCACTTCGTTTTCCAGCTGCTGCAGGTCGATATCGATGCGGTTCTTCGGGTCGACGCGCAGGATCAACTGCACGCGGGCCAGCACCGATTCGGAGAAGAAGGTCCAGAATTCGCAGTCGGTGGCCTTCAGGCGCTCCATCAGCACCTGCTGGATCTTCTGCCGCACTTCGGTGGAGTAGATCTCGCGAGGCACGTAGGCCAGGCAGTAGCAGAAGCGGCCGTACGGGTCCTTGCGCAGGAACACGCGGATCTTGTTGCGTTCCTGGATCTGCACGATCGACATGGCGGTGCTGAACAGCTCGTCGACCGGGGTCTGGAACAGGTCGTCGCGCGGCAGCACTTCGAGTACCTGCGCCAGCTCCTTGCCCAGGTGGGCCTTGGGGTCGAAGTGCGAGCGGCGCTCGACTTCGGCCACCTTGCCGCGAATGTAAGGGATGGTATGCACGCTCTCGCCGTACACCGACGAGGTGTACAGCCCCATGAAGCGGCATTCCTTGAGCACATTGCCGTCTGCGTCGATCTGGCGGATCGACACGTAGTCCGGGTAGGCCGGGCGGTGCACGCGGCTCGGTTGCGAGGCCTTGGCGAACGACAGCAGGCGCGGCTCGCGCAGGTAGGCGACGGCGTAGTCCTCGATGCGCAGGTCGTCGGCACCCAGGCCGGCGCGCAGCAGGCGGGTCAGACCGAGGAACGAGGCATCGTCGTAGACCAGGTGGCCACCGTCGGCATCGGCCTGGACGGTGAACTCTTCATAGCCGAGGAACGTGAAATGGTTGTCCAGCAGCCACGACAGGAAGCTCTTCACCTCTGCCTTGTCGTTCTGCGCCGGGCCAAAGGCGTTCTGCTCGACCAGTGCCAGCAGTTCATGGATCTTGGCCTTCATCGGCTCGAAGTCGGCGACCACGCCGCGCACTTCGGCCAGCACCTGCTCCAGCTCTTTGGTCAAGGTAGTGAGCTCGGCGCTGTTGGAGCAGCGGTCGATCTCCAGGTACATCAGCGATTCGTGGCTGACGCCCTCGCCCTGGGTGCCCTTGGGCAGCAGCTCGACCAGTTCGCCCTTGCTGGCGCGGCGTACGCTGAGCACGGTGGTCTGCAGGGTGTGGATGCTGTAGCCGCGGCGGTTGAGTTCGGTACGCACCGAGTCGACCAGGAACGGCAGGTCGTGGTGCAGCACCTCGACCACGGTGTGGGTGGATTGCCAGCCGTGGCGTTCGTAATCAGGGTTGTAGACCCGCACCTGCGGGTGCTCGGGGTCGAAGCGCTCGATGATGCGCCAGGCGGAAAGCGTGCAGCCGGCGAGGTCGGACAGCCGCCGCTGAGTGAGTTCGTCCAGAGAGATGATGCCGAAGAACTGGTCGGCGAACAGTGCAACTTGTGGCAGGGACTGTTCGCTGATGTGCTGCGCCAGGGCCGCTTGCAGTTGATGCTGGAAGTCGGCTTTGCTGGCTGCGGTGAAGAACGCCATCTGTGGTACTCCGCTTGGGCTTTTATAGGTGAAGCGTCGCGTGCGTGCGCCTTGTACGGATCAACCATAGCCAACCCGTGGCAAGACGGAAGCGTTGGGTACCTGCAAAAGCGACTGCCCGGTGGCTGTGCCTTTACGGGAACCCATCGACTGGGGAGCTTAACGACTGAACGGTCACTCCGGCTTGCAGCGCTGCGACATATTCGGTCAATGACCGGCAGCCAGCCTCGGACTGCAAGCTTCGCGCCGCAATCGGCAAAATCCGAGATTGAGGCCGCAACGCTTGACCTGCCGAACCTTGAAGCTGAAGCTTGCGCCTTTGACTACCGACCCGAGCCGCCCATGCAATTGAAAACCGCCCTGCTCTTCGCCACCCCTTGCGACGACGAGGAAGACAACATGGCGACCCTGTGCTGCCACAGCGACAAGGGCCAGATGTTCCTGCTGACCCGTTACCCGGACGAGGACACGGTCGACCTGACCCTGGATGACGAGCCGTCGACCCTGAATGGGCTGAAGGTGACACTGAGTGCCGAACGCTTGCTGATCGAGGTGGCTGCGGGGGACCGCGATGCGCTCAAGGGCGATGAAGCGCTGGAAATCATCCTGACTTCGCAAGGCAGTGATATGGAGGAAGTGGCGCTGACATTGCGCAACATCCTTGAAGGTACCGGGACATTCAACAACGAACTTTGAAGGCGGCCTGCCGGCCTCTTCGCGGGTAAACCCGCTCCCACAGGTGCAGTGCCGCCCTTGGGGCTTGCAGTGAACCCGTGGGAGCGGGTTTACCCGCGAAGAGGCTGCAACAGGCGACTTTGCCAGCAGCGCCTCCGTTGACAGGGGACCCTCGGAACAGGCATTGTCTGACAACCTGATCAATTGGCTCCCCCCTCCATGCTAGAACTCCAGCGCCCCGACACCCTGGTCGAACGGGTCGTCAGCGCCATCCGCGGCGAGATCGATGCCGGCCGCCTGGCCGCCGAATCGCGCCTGCCCACCGAACAGCAACTGGCCGAACAGCTGAATGTCAGCCGCTCGGTGGTACGTGAGGCCGTGGCACAGCTCAAGGCCGATGGGGTGCTGATCGCCCGCCGCGGGCTCGGCTCGTATATCTCGCAGACGCCGCACGGCACGGTATTCCGTTTCCCCGACAGCCAAGGGCGCAAACCGGACCTGGTGCAGATGTTCGAGATGCGCCTGTGGATCGAAACCCAGGCCGCCGCCATCGCCGCGCGCCGCCGCGATGCCGATGACCTGAAGCGCATGGCCCTGGCCCTGGGCACCATGGAAGACCAGCGCAGCGACTTCGCCACCGCCTCTGCCGCCGACGTGGCCTTCCATCGCGCTATCGCCGAGGCCAGCAAGAATGACTACTTCGTTGCCTTCCATGATTTTCTCGGGGGCCAGCTGGCCGCCGCACGTCGCACCGCCTGGGAAAACTCCGCCGCCCACTCGATAGGCGGTTCGGCCGATGCTCTAAGCGAGCACCGGGCACTGTACCAAGCCATCTACGCTGGCGACCGCCAAGCCGCCGCCGCTTGTGCCGAAGCACACCTGCGGGCCTCGGCCAAGCGCCTGAAACTCGACCTACCCACCCTCGACTGAACCCGGAGAACCTCATCGCATTCCCGCGAGGTTTTCTCGCGCACTACTTAGTCTGACAACCTGATAAGCAGATCCACCGACAAGAACACCAAGGTAATCCTGCATGACTTACGACTACTGCATCATCGGCGGCGGCATCGTCGGCCTCGCCACCGCCATGGCCCTGCTGCAACAGCGTCCTGGGGCCTCACTGCTGATCCTGGAAAAGGAAGCCAGCCTCGGCCGCCACCAGACCGGCCACAACAGCGGCGTGATCCACGCAGGCATCTACTATGCCCCCGGCAGCCTCAAGGCTGACCTGTGCAAGCGCGGCGCCCAGGCCACCAAAGACTTTTGCCGCGAGCACGGCATCGCCTTCGACGTCTGCGGCAAGCTGCTGGTAGCCTCCAACGACCTGGAAATGCAGCGCATGCAGGCGCTTTACGAGCGTTCGCAACAGAACGGCTTGAAGGTCGAACGCCTGGACGCCGCCGAGCTGCGCCAGCGTGAGCCGAATATCGTCGGCAAAGGTGCGCTGTTCCTCGACGCCACCGGCATCGTCGATTACAAGCAGGTGTGCAATGCCATGGCCAAGGTCATTCGCCAGGCCGGTGGCGAGCTGCACCTGTCCACCCCGGTGCGCGCGATCCAGGAGCATGCCGAGCATGTCAGCGTCAGCAGCGACGGCAATACCTGGCACGCCCGCCAACTGGTGGCCTGCGCCGGCCTGCAGTCCGACCGCCTGGCACGCCTGGCCGGAGTGAAGATCGATCACCAGATCATCCCCTTCCGCGGCGAGTACTACCGCTTGCCGGCGAGCAAGAACCAGATCGTCAACCACCTGATCTACCCGATCCCCGACCCGGAGCTGCCGTTCCTGGGGGTGCACCTGACGCGGATGATCGATGGCAGCGTCACCGTCGGCCCCAACGCGGTACTGGGCTTTGGCCGGGAGAACTACCGGAAGTTCTCGGTGAACTGGCGCGATGTCGCGGAGTACGCGCGCTTCCCAGGGTTCTGGAAAACCATCTGGAACAACCTCGGCTCCGGCACCGCCGAGATGAAGAACTCGCTGTTCAAGCGTGGCTACCTGGAACAGTGCCGCAAGTATTGCCCGTCCCTGCAGGTCGAAGACCTGCTGCCCTATGAAGCCGGCATCCGCGCCCAGGCCGTGATGCGCGACGGCACCCTGGTGCATGACTTCCTGTTCGCCGAGACCCCGCGCATGGTGCATGTCTGCAATGCCCCGTCGCCGGCTGCCACCTCGGCCATCCCGATTGGCCAGATGATCGCCGAGAAGATCCTCAAGGCCCGCTGATTCACCGCTGCACACCCCATTACAAAGACAATAAGGAAACCCCATGTCGGTACACGAGGCGGCCCCGGCCGCAAGCGAGACCCCCGAACAGCAACGCAAACGCCTGCGCAAGGTGGCAGCGGCGACCATCTTCGGCTCGATGCTGGAGTGGTACGACTTCTATCTTTACGCCACCATGGCGGCGATCGTCTTTTCGAAGATCTTCTTCGACCCGAGCAACCCGGCAGTGGCCTCACTGCTGGCGTTCTCCACCTTCGCCATCGGCTTCATCGCCCGCCCCTTCGGCGGCGTGCTGTTCGGCTACCTGGGCGACCGCTTCGGGCGCAAACACGTGCTGGTGATCACCTTCTGCATGATGGGCGTGTGCACCATGCTCATCGGCCTGATCCCCGGCTACGCCACCATCGGTATCTGGGCACCGATCCTGCTGGTGGTGATCCGCATCATTCAGGGCCTGGGCGCCGGCGCCGAACTGTCCGGTGCGGCGGTGACTTCCTATGAACATGCCAGCGAAGGCAAGCGTGGCAGCCAGGGCGCCTGGCCGGCGCTGGGGCTGAACCTGGGCCTGTTGCTGTCGTCGCTGACCGTCTACCTGCTGACCATGAACGGCAATGAATTCCTGCTGGCCGGTGGCTGGCGCATCCCCTTCATCGCCAGCATCGCCCTGGTAGCGGTAGGCCTGTGGGTGCGCAAGAGCATCCCCGAGACCCCGGACTTCAAGGAACTCGACCACGCCGCTGACAAACCCAAGGTCTCGCCCCTGAAACTGCTGTTCAAGAACGACCTCAAGGGCCTGGCCGTGGTGTTCTTCGTCGCCATCGGCTACAACGCGCTGAGCTACATCTTCAAGACGTTCTCGCTGGCCTATCTCACCCAGTTCAAGGGCGTCGAAGCGCACGTCACGTCCCTGTCGGTGACCCTGGCCAGCCTGGTGGCGATCTTTGCCGTGCCGTTCTTCGGCTGGCTGTGCGACAAGTGGAGCAGCAAGACCGTGCTGATGCTCGGCGGGCTGCTGTCGGCGCTGTTCGCCTACCCCTTCCTGCGCTTGCTGTCGACCGGCGAGCCGATGCTGATCTATGTGGCCATCGCCATCGGCACCGGCATCCTGGCGCCGATGATGTTCGCCCCCCAGGGCTCGTTCCTCAGCCGCCAGTTCCCGACCCAGACGCGCTCTTCGGGCTTTGGCACCGGGCGTGAGGTCGGTACCGCAGTAGCGGGTGGCCTGGCCCCGTTGGGCGGGCTGGCACTGGTGGCAAGCTCCGCCACTCACTCGACGGATGGCGTGGCATTGATGCTTGCAGTGGCAGGTGCCTTGGTGGTGGTCGCCGCCTTCTTCGATCAAGGCTGGCGGCACTCACGCACCAAGAACTGATCGGCCTCAGCTGTCGCGCCGCAGGTCGTCGGGGATGGGCAGGTCCTTCTTCAACGGCTCCGGCGGCTTGCCCCTGCCGGCGCGGTACTGGCGGATCTGGAACACGTACGCCAGCACCTGCGCCACCGCCATGTACAACCCGGCGGGGATTTCCTGCTCGATTTCCGTGGAGTAGTAGATCGCCCGCGCCAGGGCCGGCGATTCGAGGATCTGCACCTTGTGTTCGACGCCGATCTCGCGAATCTTCAAGGCCATGAAGTCAGTGCCCTTGGCCAGCAGCAGCGGCGCCGCACTGCCTTTTTCCGGGTCGTACTGCAAGGCCACGGCATAGTGGGTCGGGTTGGTGATGATCACGTCGGCATCGGGCACCGCCGCCATCATGCGCCGCTGCGACATCTCGCGCTGCAGCTGGCGTATGCGCTGCTTGACCTCGGGCTTGCCCTCGGAGTTCTTGTACTCGTCGGTCACTTCCTGCTTGGTCATCTTCAGCTTCTTGTGCGACTGCCAAAGCTGGTACGGCACGTCGAGCCCAGCGATCAGCAGCAACCCCGCAGCCATCCACAAGGCACTCCAACCGACCACCTGGAGCGCCTGGATGATCGCCAGTTCCATCGGCATCTTGCCGATGGCCAGCAGCGCCTCACGGTCACTGACCAGCACCACCAGCGCCACCACCAGGATCATGATGAATTTGGCAAGGGCCTTGAGCAGCTCGGTCAGCGAATTCATCGAGAACATGCGCTTGATCCCCGACAGCGGGTTCAAGCGGCTGAACTTGGGTTGCATCAGGCTGCCGGAGAACAGGAAGCCGCCCAGGGCGATGGGCGCGACGAACGAAATGACGAACAGCAGGATCAGGATCGGCTGCACCGACCAGATGGCCATCTTGCCCGACGCCAGCAGGAACGCCCCCATGCTGCGCTCATCCACGATCACTTCGCGGGTCAGGGTGAAGTTCAAGCGCATCAGGTCCATCAGGCTTTCTGCCAGACTGCCGCCGAAGGCCAGAATGCCGCCCGCTCCCGCCAGGGTCACGGCAACCGTGTTCAGCTCCTTGGAACGGGCGATCTCACCTTTTTCCCGCGCGTCTTTTTTGCGCTTTTCGGTGGGTTCCTCTGTCTTGTCCTGCCCGCTCTCGCTTTCGGCCATGCTCAGCGCGCCCGTGCCAGTTCACGCAGCCACTGCAGCGCTTCGCTGGCCAGTGCCTGGTAGTGAGAAAGAATGTCGGCCAGGCCGACCCAGAAGATGCCCATGCCCAGCACCAGGGTGAGCGGGAAACCGATGGAAAAGATGTTCAACTGGGGTGCGGCACGGGTCATCACGCCGAAGGCGATGTTGACCACCAGCAACGCGGCGATCGCCGGCAGGATCAGCAGCAATGCGGCGCCCATCACCCAGCTCAGGCGCCCGGCCATCTCCCAGAAGTGATTGACCACCAGGGCGCTGCCCACCGGCAACGTGGTGAAACTCTCGGTCAGCACCTCGAACACCACCAGATGCCCGTTCATCAGCAGGAACAGCACGCTCACCAGCATGGTCAGGAACTGACTGATCACCGTGACGTTGACGCCGTTGGCCGGGTCGACCATCGACGCGAAGGCCATGCCCATCTGCACCGCGACGATCTGCCCGGCAATCACGAAGGCCTGGAACAACAGCTGCAACGAGAAACCGAACAACGCCCCGACGATGACCTGCTCGGCGCACAGCAGCAGGCCGCGCAGGCTCAACGGCTCGAATTCGGGGATGGGCGGCAAGGCCGGCACGATCACCACGGTGATGGCCACGGCCGCGTAAAGGCGAACCCGGGCCGGCAGCATCTTGGTGCCGAAGATCGGCATGGTCATCAGCACCGCCGTCACCCTGAACAGCGGCAGGATGAAGGTGGCGACCCAGGTGCCGATCTGCGCGTTGGTCAACTCCAGCATGGCGGCGTCAACCGATCAGGTGCGGGATGTTGGTGTACAGCCCGGTGATGTATTCCATGAACTTTTGCACCAGCCAGGGCCCGGCGACGATCAGCGTGATCAGCATCACCAGCAGGCGTGGCAGGAAGCTCAGGGTCTGTTCGTTGATCTGGGTGGCGGCCTGGAACATCGCCACCACCAGGCCGACCAGCAGGCTCGGCACCACCAGCACCGCCACCATCAGCGTGGTCAGCCACAACGCGTCACGAAACAGGTCGACTGCGACTTCTGGCGTC
Organism: Pseudomonas sichuanensis; assembly: GCF_003231305.1. GTDB lineage: Bacteria > Pseudomonadota > Gammaproteobacteria > Pseudomonadales > Pseudomonadaceae > Aquipseudomonas > Aquipseudomonas sichuanensis. The sequence continues at coordinate 71,512 of NZ_QKVM01000002.1, forward strand.
ATGTCAGGCTCTCCTTGTGGGTGTCAGACACCGCCGAAACTGCCGGCCAGGGTACCCATGATCAGCGCCCAGCCATCGACCAGCACGAACAGCATGATCTTGAACGGCAGCGAGATGATCAGTGGCGACAGCATCATCATACCCATGGCCATCAGCACACTGGCGACCACCATGTCGATGATCAGGAACGGGATGAAGATCATGAAGCCGATCTGGAACGCGGTCTTGAGCTCCGAGGTGACGAAGGCCGGGACCAGGATGGTCAGCGGCACCTGGTCGGGGCCGGCGATGTCGGTGCGCTTGGACAGGCGCATGAACAGGTCGAGGTCGCTTTGCCGGGTTTGCGCCAGCATGAAGTCCTTGAGCGGCCCCTGGGCCTTGTCGATCGCCTGCTGGGCGGTCATCTGCTCGGCCAGGTACGGCTGCAGGGCGTCCTTGTTCACCCGGTCGAACACCGGCGCCATGATGAACATGGTCAGGAACAGCGCCATGCCGGTGAGCACCTGGTTGGACGGGGTCTGCTGCAGGCCCAGCGCCTGACGCAGGATGGAGAAGACGATGATGATGCGGGTGAAGCTGGTCATCAGGATGACGAACGCCGGGATGAAGCTCAGCGCCGTCATGATCAGCAGGATCTGCAGGCTGACCGAGTACTCCTGCTGCCCGTCCGCGCCGCTGGACAGGGTGATGGCCGGTATCGACAAAGGGTCGGCGGCCAGGGCCAATGGCGCAGCCAGCAGCAGCGCCAGGGTGAACAGCATGCGCAGGGCGCCCATCATCACTTCTTGTCCTTCTGATCCTTGCCCATCAGCTCGAGCAGCCGCTGGGCGAACTCCGGCGTGGCCTGGCGTGCCGCGGCGGGCACCTCGACAGGCTCGGCCATGACATGCAGGGCCTCGATGCTGCCCGGCGTATGGCCGATGAGAATCTGCTCCTTGCCGACCTGCACCAGCAGCAACCGGTCGCGCGGGCCGATGGCGCGGCTGCCGACGATCTCGATCACCTGGGCACCGCGCTGCGCGCTGCCTTGCATGCGCCGCAGCAGCCAGGCCAGGAAGAAGATCAGGCCCACCACCAGCAGCAGGCCGAAGACCATCTGCGCCAATTGCGCCCCCAGGCCGCCCGGTACAGCAGCGGGTGCCGCAGGCGCTTCGCCGGCAGCGATCACCGCTTCACTGGCCAGCAGCGCCGCCAGGGCCGAAACGGCCCGCACCATGCCCTTCACTCAGCGCAGCTTCTTGATACGTTCGCTGGGGCTGATCACGTCGGTCAGGCGGATGCCGAACTTCTCGTTGACCACCACCACCTCGCCGTGGGCGATCAGGGTGCCGTTGACCAGCACGTCCAGCGGCTCGCCGGCCAGGCGGTCGAGCTCGATCACCGAACCCTGGTTGAGCTGCAGCAGGTTGCGGATGTTGATCTCGGTGCTGCCCACTTCCATGGAGATGCTCACCGGGATGTCCAGGATCACGTCCAGGTTCGGCCCTTCGAGGCTGACGTGTTCGTTGGGCTTGGGCGAGCTTGCGAACTCTTCCATCGGCAGGCGGTTGCTGGCGCCGGTGTCGCCACCGAGCAGTGCATCGATGTCTGCCTGGCCGGCATCGCCGGTTTCCTCGAGCGCTGCAGCCCACTCATCGGCCAGCGCCTGTTCCTCTGGGGAGTTGATCTCGTTTTCGTTAGCCATGATTTCCTCGACAACCTTTGAATACGTTTAAAGCGACCGACCCGCCGTCAGCGGCGCTCGATCGGGTCGATGATCTGCAGCGACAGGGTGCCCTTGTGCGAACCCAACCGCGCCTTGAACGCTGGCACGCCATTGGCGCGCAACACCAGATGCTCCGGTAGCTCCACCGGAATCACATCGCCAGGCTGCATGTGCAGGATGTCGCGCAGCTTGAGCTGGCGCCGGGCAACGGTGGCCGACACCGGCACGGCCACGTCCAGTACGTCCTCGCGCAGGGCCTTGACCCAGCGCTCGTCCTGGTCGTCCAGGTCGGACTGGAAACCGGCGTCGAGCATCTCGCGCACCGGCTCGATCATCGAGTACGGCATGGTCACGTGCAGGTCGCCGCCGCCGCCGTCCAGCTCGATGTGGAAGGTCGATACCACCACCGCCTCGCTGGGGCCGACGATGTTGGCCATGGCCGGGTTGACCTCGGAGTTGATGTACTCGAAGTTGACCGGCATGATCGCCTGCCAGGCTTCCTTGAGGTCGATGAAGCACTGGTCCAGCACCATGCGCACCACGCGCAGCTCGGTGGGGGTGAACTCACGGCCCTCGATCTTGGCGTGGCGGCCGTCGCCGCCGAAGAAGTTGTCCACCAGCTTGAACACCAGCTTGGCGTCGAGGATGAACAGCGCGGTACCGCGCAACGGCTTGATCTTGACCAGGTTGAGGCTGGTGGGCACGTACAGCGAATGCACGTACTCGCCGAACTTCATCACCTGCACGCCACCCACCGCCACGTCAGCGGAGCGGCGCAGCAGGTTGAACATGCTGATGCGGGTATAGCGGGCGAAACGTTCGTTGATCATTTCCAGGGTCGGCATGCGCCCCCGGACGATACGGTCCTGACTGGTCAGGTCGTAGCTCTTGATGCTGCCGGGCTCGCCGGCACTTTCGGTTTGTACCAGACCATCGTCCACCCCATGCAGCAGGGCGTCGATCTCATCCTGGGACAGCAGGTCCTGCACGGCCATCTATGTGCTCCTACTGCAATACGAAATTGGTGAACAACAGCTGGTCGACGACCGGCCTGCCGACTTCTTTCTGCGCCACTTCCTGGACCACCGCGGTGGCTTTCTGGCGCAGCATCTCCTGCCCTACCGGGCTGCTGGCAAGGGTGTCGAAACCCTGCCCGGAGAACATCATGACCAGGTTGTTGCGGATCACCGGCATGTGCACCTTGAGCGCGTCCAGGTCGGCCTGACTGCGGCCCTGCATGGTGATGCTCACCTGCATGTAGCGCTGGCGGCCGTTCTGGTTGAAGTTGACCACGAAGGCCGGCGCCAGCGGCTCGTAGATCGCCGCCGGCTTGACGTTGGCCAGTGCTGGGTCCGGCGCCGGAGCGGATGCGCCCTTGTTCATGAAGAACCAGGTGGCGCCCACCGACAGGCCGACCGCCAGTAGCAGGGCCAGCACCAGCAGCAGGATCAGCTTGAGTTTGCCTTTAGTGGCGGGGTCTTTCACTGCGTCGCTCTTCGCCATGCCAATAATCCGTCGTCCATCGAGGTTTCAAAGAAGGATGACGTGGCTTGAGCAAGTGTTATGCCAGATTTGTCAGGAGGGTCTGCTCCTGAGCCGTGCGGTCGCTGTAGGAGCAGCCTTGTGCCGCTCCTACAAGGGGGCGCGAAACATCAGGCGTAGTAGTCGACCGCGCTGTCGCCCACCACCACCTGCTGCTCCACCGGCTTGCCGGCATCAGCCAGTTCACCACCCTCGCCCGCGGCAGCGGCACGGCGGGCCGCCACGCCGGACAGGTTCGAAGCGTCCTGCTGGGCCTGTTGTTGCTGCTGGCCACGGGACTGGTCGGCGACACTCACGTCAGGCTGGGCCAGGCCCTGCTGGGCAAACAGCTCACGCAGGCGGTGGACCTGGCTGTCGAGGGCATCGCGCACGCCGGCATGGCCACTGATGAAGTGGATCTGCGCGGGCTGGTCCGCCGCCACATTGACCCGGATGTCGAGGCGGCCAAGTTCGGCGGGCTCAAGCTGGATATCCGCCGACTTGAGGTTCTGGCTGGACAGGTACATGACGCGGTTCACCAGGCCCTCGGTCCAGGCACCCTGGTTCATCGCCAGCGGCTGTTGCAGCGGGCTGGGGGTTACCGGCACGGCGTTGGCGGTCTTGGCAGTGACGGCCTGGGTGAGGCTGGCCAGGCGATCGGCAAAGTCATCCACCCGCGTGTCGCTGCTGGCGCCCTTGAGGTCCTTGAGGCCGCTATCAAGCAGCCCGGCGAATGCCTTGTCGCCCTGCTCGGCATGCCCAGGCTCGGCCTCCACCTTGCCGACCACATTCGCCAAGGTATTGACGGCAATCGGGTCAGGCTCGGCAGGTTGCTGACTCGTGTCGGCGCGTGCACTGCTGGCATGGGCCGAGGTCGTGCCCTGGGCCTTGGCGCTCTGCTCCAGCGCCAGGCGCAGGGCCGGCATGTCGGCGAGCGGGTCGGCATCAGGGTCGAACTCGGCAACCGGTGCCGATACCTTCGCCTCGGTCACAGGCGGCGCTGGCTGCTGTGAGGGCTGCATGGCGGCCTGCAACACCGGCGCGACCACCTCGGCCTGGGCCTGGATCAATTGGGCACCCGCCTGGGCATCGGTGACCTGGCCTGCGACCAGGCTGGCATCGATGATCGTCGTATCAGCGGTATCAGTGCCATCAGCAGTCGCGCTGCCATCAGGCAGGGCCACTGGCAAGTTATTGCCGTCATCGGCAAGGTCTTTCGAGGCACCAGCCTCCTTCTTGCCGCCGGCCACCGCCCCCGGCTTAGTGCTCGCGGTTGCTTGCGCAGGGCCTTGGCTGGCCTTGTCGTCACGGGCCGGCACGCTGTCGCGACCCTGCCTGGACATCACCTGATCGAAGCCGGCACCACGGCCATCCGCCGCCTTCGGCGATTTGTCCGCCACACTGGCGGCCGGGCGCGAGGCGCTGCTCGCAAGGCCAGTTTGCAACAATGGATTGGGTGCGACAGGCATAGAAAAGGTCTCCGCGCCAAAACTCAAAAATATCGAATGGGCAAAGACACGCAAAACTCGCGCCAGGACACCCTCAGTCAGTTGAAATGCGTTGGCTTTCACTGCGATAGAAGAGCTCGACGGCCTGATACTCCTGGTCGATGCGGTTGATCAGGTCTTCTATGCCATACAGCGGAACCTGCCGCGCGCGCTCCTCCAGTTGCTGGCAAAGCCGCGCCAACTCGACAGCCCCCATGTTGCTGCTGCTGCCCTTGAAGCTGTGCGCCGCCAAGCCCAGCTCGGCGGCATCCTTGGCCTTGTGCAACTGGCTCAGGCGCCGCTCGGAGTCTTCCAGGAAGGTTTCCAGCAACTGCAGGTAGCCACCCTCCATGACTTCACGCAGGTCACGCAGCACCTTGTGATCGATATGCATGTCCACCACTTGCTCACTCCCTGATCAAGCCTTGCCGCATCCAAGCCTGGGGAATCCCGGGCTCACCAATCGAACTCCACCCGCGCCAGCCGCCCGCCCTCCAGCCACCGGGCGCGGTGCCCCAGCCGGGTCACCAGGCCCAGACCACGACCACTCAAGCCCTGTTCGAGCGGTGAACGGGCAAGCACTTTGGCCACATCGAACCCTGCGCCGCTGTCGCGGACCTCGATCATCAGACGGCCGCCTTCACTGCGCGGTTCCACCCGCAGGCTGATACCGACATAACCCTGCAACTGTTCGGCCAAACGCTGACTGCGCTGACGATAATACTCGGCAAAGCCCTGCGAGTCGCACTTGAGCCGCGAGTCGAGCCCCAGCACACCGTGCTCCAGCGCGTTGGAGTACAACTCGCTGAGCACGCTGTGCAGCTTGCCGCTGCTCGGCCTCAGGCCGTGGATTTCCAGCAAGAGCTGCACCAGGTAAGGCACCGGGTTGAAGCGCCTGAGGCTTTCACCGCGCAACTCGAAGTTCAACGACCACTCCAGCGGGCTCGAGCGCCCGCTATCCGAATAGACCATGGCCTGCGGCACAACCTGGTCTGGCGCCAGCATGCGAATGTCGCACAGGCTGATGTCATCCCGCGACTGCCCGCCGAAGGCCTGCAGCGCGCCCATGACCTCATCGAGCAAATGCGCCGGCTGCCGATTGGCTGCCAACACCTCAAGCAGCCGCTGCACGCCGAACAAGCGCTCCTGCCCGTCACCGCTGTCGACCACGCCATCGGACAGCAGCAGCAAGCGCTCGCCAACGGCCAGGGGCATCACCTGCGTGGTGTCGTCGAATTTTTCCGGGGCAAGGATACCCAGCGGCAGATGCTGCGAAGGCAGCACCGCCAGCACCTCGCCCTGGGCGGACAGCTGATAGCCATCGGGCATGCCGCCATTCCACACTTCCACGGTACCGCGCTGAAAGCTCAGGTTGAGCAGCAGCGCACAACAGAACATGTCCACCGGCAGGATGCGCTTGAGCTTGGCGTTCATTTCGCGCAGCGTCTCGACCAGCCCGTAGCCCTTGGCGGTCATGCCGTAGAACACCTCCGCCAGGGGCATGGCGCCGACCGCCGCCGGCAGGCCATGGCCGGTGAAGTCGCCCAACAGCACATGCATGTCCCCGGACGGGGTGAACGCCGCCAGCAACAGGTCGCCATTGAACAGCGCGTAGGGTGATTGCAGGTAATGAATGTTCGATGCGCTGAGGCAACCGGAATGGGCGACCTTGTCGAACACGGCCTTGGCCACACGCTGTTCCTTGAGCAGGTAATGGTGATGCCGGGCTATTTCGTCACGCTGCGCCAGCACCGTGGCCTGCAGGCGACGCAAACGGTCCATCGCACGTATCTTGGCGGCGAGAATCACCGCGCTGTAGGGCTTGGCCATGAAGTCGTCGCCACCGGCTTCCAGGCAACGCACCAGCGCTTGCTCTTCGTTGAGCGAGGTCAGGAAGATGATCGGCACCAACGCCTCGCCCGCCAGTGCCTTGATCTGGCGCGCAGCCTCGAAGCCATCCATCACCGGCATCAAGGCATCGAGCAATACCAGTTGCGGCCGGCGCTCGGCAAACAGCGCCACTGCCTGCTCGCCGTTGTCGGCGGTAAACACCTCATGCCCCTGGCGCCGCACGATCTGCGCCAGCAGCATGCGATCAGCGGCACCGTCCTCGGCGACCAGTACGGTCAACGCCTGTTCGGCAGGCATGGCCGCGCTCAACCGATATCGAACAGCTTGTCGAAGTTGGAGATGGCCAGAATCTTGCGCACATCCGGGCTGGCATGGACCACTCGGATGTCCGAGTCGTCCCCGCCCACGTGGTCACGCAGCAACAGCAGCATGCCCAACGCCGAACTGTCCAGATAAGTGGCATCCTTCAAGTCGACGACCACTGTCTCCGGCCGCAGGCGCTGACGCTCGTAAGCATCCCTGAATTCCTGATGCTTACCGAAATCGAAGCGGCCCTTGACCTTGATCGTCAGCTTTTTCCCTTCCTGTGAAAAATCGGTTTCGACTGCCATGCGAGCGATTCCTTCGATGATGGCGAATGCGGCTTCTGAAGGTTTAGCAGCCACAGCCGCAGGCTGCAAACCACAATGAGCGGAGCGCGCAGGGCCTGGGGCTTGCCGGCAATGACGCTTGCAGCTCGGTGCTAGAGCGGCCCGTGCCGCGGCAAGCGCTGGGACAGCTCGTCGAGCAGCCGCTGCTCACGCTTGTCCTCCGCCCGACGGGCCTCATCGATATAGCGCTGCACCAACTTGCGCAGCCCCTCAACCCGCGCATAGGCCTGCTGCCAGATGTTGCGGGCGTTGTTGAGGTTGTTCTGGTGCCAATTCAGGCTCTGGCGCTGCTGGGTCATGGCGGTTTCCAGCTGGCCGAGAAAGCGCTGGTAATTGAGCAGCCAGTTGCCGTCCACCCCCTGCCCGCCCCGGGTTATCCACTGCGCCTGATAGCCTTCGCGAAATTGCGCCAGCTCATCGAGCCTGGCCTGCGCCTGCACCACCTGCTGCTGGAAATGCCCCAGGCGCTGGGCAGCCTTGCGCTCGGCCTCTTCGGCCATATCCACGACGGGCGCCAGGCGCGCTGCTCGACCGGGCTGAGCCATGGCCTATCAGCCTGCCGGCGGCACGAAGATCGCGCCCAACTGGTCGCGGCTCTGCGCCATCCCGACGTTCTCCTGCAAGCCCTGGCGCAGGAAGTCCACCAGTTTGGGCTGCAGCGCAATGGCCAGGTCCGTCTCCGGATCGCCACCGGCGACATAGGCCCCCACGCTGATCAGGTCACGGCTCTGCGACAGGCGCGACCACAGCTGCTTGAATTTCTGCGCCTGGCGCAGGTGATCGGCGTCGACCACCTGGGGCATGACCCGGCTGATCGAGGCTTCGATGTCGATGGCCGGATAGTGACCTTCTTCGGCCAGGCGCCGGGACAGCACGAAGTGGCCGTCGAGCACGCCGCGCGCCGAGTCGGCGATCGGGTCCTGCTGGTCGTCACCTTCGGAGAGCACGGTGTAGAACGCGGTGATCGAACCACCGCCCGCCTCGCCATTACCGGCACGCTCCACCAGCTTGGGCAGCTTGGCGAACACCGAAGGCGGATAACCACGGGTGGCCGGCGGCTCGCCGATGGCCAAGGCGATTTCGCGCTGTGCCTGGGCAAAACGGGTCAGCGAGTCCATCAGCAGCAGGACGTTCTTGCCCTTGTCGCGAAAGTACTCGGCGATGCGCGTGCAGTACATCGCCGCGCGCAGACGCATCAAGGGCGCATCGTCCGCTGGCGAGGCCACCACCACCGAGCGCTTGAGCCCCTCTTCGCCGAGGATGTGCTCGATGAACTCCTTCACCTCGCGGCCCCGCTCACCAATCAGCCCGACCACGATGATCTCGGCCTCGGTGAAGCGGGTCATCATCCCCAGCAGCACCGACTTACCCACACCGGTACCGGCGAACAGCCCCAGACGCTGGCCACGGCCGACGGTGAGCAGGCCATTGATACTGCGAATGCCGACATCCAGCGGCCGGCTGATGGGGTCGCGATTGAGCGGGTTGATTACCGGCCCGTCCATCGGCACCCAGTCTTCGGCCTTCATGCCGCCTTTGCCGTCCAGCGCCCGCCCGGCGCCGTCGAGCACCCGCCCGAGCATGCTCATGCCCATGGGCAGGCGGCCGCCGTCGTCCAGCGGCACCACGCGCGCGCCGGGGGCGAGGCCAACGATGCTGCCAACCGGCATCAGGAACACCTTGCTACCGGCAAAACCCATGACTTCAGCCTCTACCCGCACCGGGTGATAGCTGTCGTCGTTGATCACCAGGCAGCGGCTGCCGACGGCCGCGCGCAAGCCTTCCGCCTCGAGCGTCAGACCGACCATACGCAGCAGGCGGCCTTCCACCACCGGCTGGTCGGGCAAGCGCACCGCATCGTTGTAACCCGCCAGGCGCTTGCCGAAGCTGGTGCGGTCAAGGCGCATCGTTGCCACCCGCCGGCACATCCAGCTCGACCGCAATGTCCGGCGCCGCCGGGTGCAGGAACTGGTCATGGGACTGGTCGAACAACTGCGTCACGGCCTTCTCGATACGCGTTTCCATGGTCGCATCGATGCGGCTGTGCGCCGTTTCAATGCGGCAGCCACCGGGCAACAGGGCCTCGTCTTCCAGCAGCTTCCAGTTTTCTTCATGGCGCTCGCGCAGGGCCTTGGCCAACTCGAAGTCCTGGGGGTTGAGGTGGATGCGGATATTGTCGGCGCCCATAGGCAACAGCTTGAGGGCTTCACGCAGGACATGGGTGACCTGGCTGGAATCACTGCGCAATTCACGGCCGATGACCTGGCGGGTAATGTGCGCGACCAGTTGCACCAGGCCTTTTTCGATCTGGGTGTCCTGCTCGGCGATCGGGTCGAGCAGGTGCAGCATGATCTGTTCCAGGCTGGCCAGCTTGGCAGCCAGGGCCACTTCGGCTTCCTGTCGAACCTTGAGCTGGGTGCTGTGGAAGCCTTCGCGCTCGCCGGTGGCGAAGCCTTCGTTGTAGGCCTCCTGGCGGATGGCCTCGAGCTCTTCGAGGGTGAGCGGCTGGACTTCCTCCAGCGGCACTTCCTCGACCTCTTCCTCGATGACTTCCGGCTCAGGTTCGGGCTCGGGTTCGGGCTCCGGGTCGAAGCTGGGCAGCGCCCAGACGTCGACGCCCTCGAGGTCGCGGGCGCGGATCAGTTCGCTGGGGTGTTCGGTGGTGGACATGCTGTGAGCTTCTCGAAAACCTTAACAGGTCCCTGTGGGAGCGGGCTTGACCCGCGATCGTGCCCGCCCTGGCAATCTCTCTCGCCGGTTTGGACGCCTCGCGGGGCAAGCCCGCTCCCACAGGAGCGGCGGCTTAGATCATTTCCTCGGCGCCCTTGCCGCCAAGCACGATCTCGCCGGCCTCGGCCATGCGTCGGGCGATGGTGAGGATTTCCTTCTGCGCGGTCTCCACGTCGCTGACCCGTACCGGCCCTTTGGCCTCCAGGTCGTCGCGCAGCAGTTCCGAGGCGCGCTTGGACATGTTCTTGAACACCTTGTCCTTGACCCGCTCGTCGGCGCCCTTGAGCGATACCACCAGCACATCCGAGGACACCTCGCGCAACAGCGCCTGGATACCCCGGTCGTCGACATCGGCCAGGTTGTTGAAGACGAACATCAGGTCTTCGATCTGCTCCGACAGGTCGCTGTCGATCTCGCGGATCGCATCCATCAGCGCACCTTCCACGGAACTGTCGAGGAAGTTCATGATGTCGGCAGCACGCTTGATGCCGCCCAAGGTGGTGCGGGCGGCGTTGGAGTTGCCAGAGAACTGCTTCTCGAGAATCTGGTTGAGCTCTTTGAGCGCCGCAGGCTGTACGGTGTTGAGCGACGATACGCGCAGGACGATGTCGAGGCGCACCTTGTGGTCGAAGTTGCTCAGCACCTCGCCGGCCTGATCGGGGTCGAGGTAGGCGACCACGATGGCCTGGATCTGCGGGTGCTCGAAGCGGATGACGTCGGCCACGGCACGCGGCTCCATCCACTTGAGGCTATCCAGGCCGCTGGTGTTGCCACCGAGCAGGATGCGGTCGATCAGGCCGTTGGCCTTGTCCTCGCCCAGTGCCTGGTTGAGCATCTTGCGAATGTAGCCGTCGGAGCCCACGCCCAGGCTGGTCTGGTCGCCGACGATCTCGACGAACTCGCTCATCACCTGTTCGACCTGCTCGCGGTGCACATTGCCCATTTGCGCCATGGCCACACCGACCCGCTGCACTTCCTTTGGCCCCATGTGGCGCAAAACCTGTGCGGCGTCGGTCTCGCCGAGCGACAGCAGGAGGATGGCCGCCTTGTCGACGCGGCTCAGCTTGGCGGTAACGGCTCGGTTGTCACTCATCGGCGTTGATCCACTCTTTCACGACCTGGGCCACACGGCCCGGGTCTTCGGCCACCAGGCCTTTGATTGCGTTGAGCTGTGCCTCGTAACCCTCGCTCGGGCTCGGCAACAGAATGCTTGTCGGGCCACCCAGGCTGACGCGGTCGTTGGCCAGTTCGCCATCCAGACCGATCATGCCGCCCAGCTCCATGTCGCTGTCTGTGGCAGCTTGCTTGCCGCCACCGGTAATGTTGTTGAGCACCGGACGCAGCACGCCGAACACCAGGATCAGGATGAACACCACGCCCAGCACCTGCTTGACGATGTCCCAGAACCACGGCTGCGAGTAGAACGGAATGTCGACCAGTTCGTCGCCACGGTCGGCGGCGAACGGCACGTTGATCACGGTGACGCTGTCGCCACGGCTGGCATCGAAGCCCACCGCGTCCTGCACCAGGCGGGTGAAGCGCGCCAGGTCTTCAGCCCCCCAGGGCGTGCGGGTAGCCTCGCCGGTGGCGGCGTCGATCTTGGCCTGGTCGTCCACCACCACCGCCACCGACAGGCGGGTCAGGCGACCCTGCTGCTGACGGGTGTGGCTGATGGAACGGTCCAGCTCGAAGTTCTTGGTCGACTGCTGGCGCTTGTCGGACGGGTACGGCGCCAACATCGGCTGGCCGGTGGCCGGGTCCATGATCTGCTGGCCGTTGGAATCCACCAGCGGCTGCCCGGGCTGAACGGCACCGGCGGGGGTTGCAGCGGTTTTGGCATTTTCAGGCGCGCTGGCGCCGGCCGGCGGCTGGTTGCTCAGCGCACCCGGTACGCCTTGCGGGCCCTGGCTGCTGGCGCGCTGTTCGTTGACCGACTGCTCGCTGCGCAGCGCCGGTTGATCAGGGTTGAACTGCTCGGAGGTGGACTCGACGGCGCTGAAGTCGATGTCGGCCGACACTTCGGCCTTGTAGCGGTCGTTGCCCAGCACCGGCAGCAGGATGTTGTGCACGCGCTGGGTGAGCATGCCTTCCATGCGGCGGCTGTAGTCGAACTGCTTGCCGGCCATGGTCAGCGCGGTGTCCTGCAACTGGTCGGAGAGCAGGTTGCCCTTCTGGTCGACCACGGTCACCTGGGACTTGTCCAGTTCCGGAACGCTGGTGGCTACCAGGTTGACGATGGCCATGACCTGGCCGGCCTCCAGGGCGCGCCCCGGATACAGCTCGACCAGCACCGAAGCGCTCGGCTTGCGCTCGTCACGCACGAACACCGAGCTTTTCGGGATGGCCAGGTGCACGCGGGCAGCCTTGACGTTGTTGAGGCTGGACACGGTGCGCGCCAGTTCGCCTTCAAGGCCACGGCGGTAGCGGGTGGCCTCCATGAACTGGCTGGTACCCAGGCCCTGATCCTTGTCGAGCAGTTCGAAGCCGACGTTGCCGTCGCTTGGCGCTACGCCGGCGGCGGCAAGCTTCAGGCGCGCACGGGAGAGATCGTCGGCCTTGACCAGCAGCGCGCCGGAGTTCGGCTCCACGGTGTAGGGGATATCGGCAGAGGCCAGGGTGTCCATGACCTGCTTGGTGTCCATGCCCGCCAGGCTGCCGTACAGCGGCCGGTAGTCCGGCTGCTGCGACCAGAGCACCACGGCGAAGCCGATGGCCACGCTGGCGGCCAGGCCGACCAGCAGGCCGATCTGACGCAGCATGGGCATCTGCGAGATGTTTTCCAGGAACGACAGACCGAACAGCGGCGGCTTGGCTGCTGGCGGGCCGCTTTTTGCGGGGGCGTTATCGACGACTGCTTCGGCCATGAATCAACTCTCGCCTTAAACCGGCATCTGCATGATGTCCTGGTACGCTTGCACCAGCTTGTTACGCACTTGGGTCAGTGCCTGGAACGACACGGAAGCCTTCTGCGAGGCGATCATCACGTCGGTCAGGTCGACGCCGCTCTTGCCGATTTCGAAGGCGTTGGACAGTTGAGTGGAGGCCTGCTGCGTCTCGCTCACCTTGCCAATGGCCTGGCCGAGCATGTCGGCAAAACTGCTTTGCCCAGGCGCCAGCTCAGGAGCGGCAGCCGCTTTGGGCATGGACATGGCATCGGCCTGCATGGCGCGCATGTCCAGCATCAGACGATTGAATTCAACACCTTGGGTCATGGACTTCTCTCTCCGGCGGCCGCATTTTTTTGACACTCATGCAGCGAATGGGCTGAAACTAGCAAGAGCAGTGCCAGCCAGCCCGCAAACCATTCAAAACAACACCTCAGCCGAACAGGCTGGCCTCGACATCGAACCCGGCGTCACGCATCTGCGCCAGCTTGTAGCGCAGCGTACGCGGGCTGATGCCCAGGCGTTCGGCGGCCTCCTTGCGACGCCCGCGCTCGGCGCGCAAGGTGTCGATGATCATCTGGAATTCGTGACGACGCATGTCGCCCTCCAGCCCACCCACCTCGGCGCCTGAATCCAGGCATGATGGCGCAATAATGGCCTCGCTCGAAGGCGACAACGGAATGGCGCCAGCCAGACAGAAATCCGCCGCCTCGATCACGCCGCCCTGCTGCAGAATCAGCGCGCGCTGTATCGCGTTGTCCAGCTCACGCACGTTACCCGGCCAGGCATAGGCCTGCAGGCAAGCCTGCGCCTGGGCGGACAAGCGCACCTGGACATGGCACATCTTGCGGGCATGGCGCGCCAGCAGACGCTCGGCCAGCGGCACGATATCGGCCGGGCGCTCGCGCAGGGCCTGCCAGGCCATGGGGAATACCGACAGGCGGTAGTACAAGTCTTCACGGAAGCGCCCCGCCGCCACCTCCCCCGCCAGATCACGGTTGGTCGTGGCGAGAATGCGGATATCCAGGGCGATGGGCTTGCGCCCGCCAACGCGTTCGACCTCGCGCTCCTGCAACACGCGCAGCAACTTGGCCTGCAACCCCAGCGGCATTTCCGAAACTTCATCCAGCAGCAAGGTGCCGCCCTCGGCCTGCTCGAACTTGCCGGCCTGGGCCGCGATGGCGCCGGTGAAGGCACCCTTTTCATGACCGAACAGCGTGGCCTCGAGCATGTTGTCGGGGATGGCCGCGCAGTTGATCGCCACGAACGGCGCCTGCGCCCGCGGCGACTGCCGGTGGATGTAGCGGGCCAGCACTTCCTTGCCAGTGCCGGACTCGCCCGAAATCAGCACGGTCGAGTCGCTGCGCGCTACCCGCGCCGCCAACTCCAGCAATTGTCGACTGGCCGGCTCGCAGGCCACCGGGCCTTCGTCATCGACCACACGCCCGGCAGCATGCCGCTCGACCAGGCTGAGCAACGCCTTGGGCTCGAACGGCTTGACCAGGTAATCGGCAGCGCCCTGGCGCATCGCCTCGACGGCCCGCTCCACGGCAGCGTGCGCAGTCATCAGCAACACGGGCAGTTGTGGTTGCTGGCGGCGCAACCTGGCCAACAACTGGTGCCCGTCCATACCAGGCATGTTCACATCGCTGACAACCAGGCTGAACACCTCTGCCAGCACCGCCTCCAACGCCTCTTCGGCACTGCCCACGGCCTGGTAGGCGAAGCCGCCGATTTCCAGGGTATCGCACAGCGCCTGACGCAGGACGCGATCATCCTCGACCAGCAGCACCTTGATTGCCATCACACGGCCTCCGCCAGTTGCCCGTCGATCAACGGCAGTTCCACCCGCACGCACGTACCACGGCCCACCTTCGAGCGCAGCTGCAAACGCCCCTGATGGGCACGCACCACGGCCTTGACCACCGCCAGGCCAAGCCCGGTGCCGGCGGCCTTGGTAGTCAGGAACGGCTCGCCCAGGCGCGCCAGCAACTCGGCGTCGATACCGCAACCGGCATCACTCACGCACAAGTGCAGCGACTGCTCGCGACGGTACAGATGCACCTTCAGACGCGCCGGCTCCTGGCTGGCCTGCAGGGCGTTTTCGATCAGGTTGAGCAAGGCGCCGACCAGGGTGTCGCGGTTGCACAGCAACTCGCCCAGGTGACTGTCGCACTGCCAGCGCACCGCATGCCCTTGCACATGGGCCTGGGCCGCCTGCTGCAGGGCCTGGAACAGCGCTTTTGGCGTGACCCTGTCACCCAGCGGCAGCTCGCCGCGGGCGAACACCAGCATGTCGCGCACCTGGTGCTCCAGTTCGTGCAGGCGCTCCTTGAGGCTACCCGCGAAGCGCTGGCGGGTTTGCGCGCTGAGGTCTTGCTCGCTATCGGCCAGGTGGCTGGCGTAAAGCATGGCCGCCGACAGCGGCGTACGGATCTGATGGGCCAGCGAGGCGACCATGCGCCCCAGTGACGACAGGCGTTCGTGGCGAGCCAGCTGGTCTTGCAGGCGACGGGTTTCAGTCAGGTCATTGAGCAGCACCAACTGGCCGGGCTCGGCATCCAGCGAGCGGGTGGCGATCGACAGGCGGCGGCCGTCGCGCAGCGAGACCTCATGGCCGTCGTCCTTACGCGGGGCAAAGCTACGGGCGATCACCTGGCGCCACAACTGGCCGATCAGCGGCTCGCCGAGCAGCTCGCAGGCGGCCGGGTTGGCGTCGCGCACCAGGCCCTGGCCATCGATCACGATCACCCCGCCGGGCAACAGGTCCAGCAAGTTCTGCAGGCGGTTGGCCAGGCGTTCCTTTTCGCTGAGTTCTTCGATGCGCTGGGCGCTGACCACTGCCAGTTCGCCCTTGAGTTCGCTGACCCGGGCTTCGAGCATGCTGTAGGACTGGCTCAGCTGGCTGGACACCTGATTGAACAGGGCAAAGGCTTGTTCGATACCCTGGCGGCTGTCCTGCTCGACCGGGGTTCGCCCCTGCTGATCGGGGGCTCGGGTTACGTGGGCGGCCTGGTGCATCGTGCTCTCTCGCGTGGCTGACCGTCATAAAAACGGTATGTTGCCAGCGGTAAAGCAATAGCCGTGCCGGAGATAGGGATTTGCGGAGACTGTTCCGGCCTCTTCGCGGGTAAACCCGCTCCCACAAGTAAAGTGCAGTACTCACATGTGGGAGCGGCGGTGCGCCGATGCGATTTACCCGCGAGGAGGCCGGAACAGGCGCACCGCCAAGCCCTCGCCGTAAAGCGCGAGGGCCTCAAGCCGGGCTCAGTCCGGCAGCCAGGCCTTGTGCCAATTGCTCAGGTTGTCGCCTTCGAGCATCCAGCCACCCAGCACTGCGTTGCGCAGTGCATCGCCCGCCTTGGCCGTGGCGTCCAGATCACTGATGTGCATGCGGATGGCCTCAACCCAGCTACGGAAACGGTTCTTCACCAAAGTCACTGGCAAGTCGTCGTAACCCTGGTAGCAACGCAGGTCGCTGGCGATCACCGGGAAACCGCAGGCGCCGTACTCCAGCAGGCGCAGGTTGCTCTTGCACTCGTTGAACAGGTTCTGCTCCACGGGCGCCAGGGCCAGGTCCAGATTCATCCTGGCCAGCATCTGCGGGTAACGCTCAAGCGAAACACCCTCGTGGAATTCATGGATATAGGGCCGCAGCTTATCCGGGCACATGCCGAAGAACACCCACTCCACCTCGTTGGCCAATTCCTTGACTACGTCGGCGATCACTTCCAGGTCGCCGGAGTGGCTCGCCCCACCCGCCCAGCCGACGCGCGGTTTGCGCGACTGCCGGCGCTGGGCTTCGAGGCCCCTCCAGAAACGGCTATCCAAGGTGTTGTGCATCACCCGGATGTCGCCGTGCAGACCAGCGAAGGCCTCGGCCAGCGGCTGGGTAGAGACGACGAAGCGGTCCACATAGGCCAGGCCACGGCGCAGGGCGCGCAGAATGTCCTTGGGCATGTCCGCCCGGTGCACACTCTTCAGCGGCAGGTTAGGCAAATAGTCGTCCAGCTCGAAGACCTTGAACGCCCGTGAAAACGCGTGCATCCGGCGCATGTGCTCGATCTGCTGGTCGCCGATCTGGCGCTGCAGCACGATGCTGTCCGGCTGGTAACGCTCAAGTTCGGCAGGCGTCAGGTGCGCCCAGGACAGCTGCCCCTCGGCCAGCCCTTCGCGCTTGAGCGCATCGAGCGGCTGGATCACCCGGTAATTGCCACACCCCCCCTCATCCGCCGCATGGGCCAGGATCGTCGGCAGCGGCTTCCAGGACGACAAGGGTCGCCAGCTCAGCTCGGCGCACTCCAGGCCGAAGCCATTGGCGCAAGACAGCGAGAAGTTCGGGTTGTAGAACGGATCTCGCGCCAGTGCAGGCAACCAGCGGGCATACAAGGCATCTTCCTGTTCAACGCTGGCCGGCGTTGCGCCATCCTCGCTGAGCAGCATCTGCACACGTGGCGTCCAGACGTTCAGGTAGCCGGCACGGTGCAGACGCAGGCACAGGTCGACATCGGTCCAACGCTGCAGCTCAGGCGTCTCGTCGAAACCGCCCAGCTCCTGGAACAGGCCTTTGTTCACCAGCAGACACTTGCCGCTCACCGCGACATAGTTCTGGTCGATCTGCAGGCGCTGCATGTAACCGGGGGCATCCATCGACTGACCGGCAAAGGCTTCGCCAACCGGGCCGTTCAGGCCGAGCACGAAACCGGCATGGCTGATGGTCGCCTCCCCCGATACCAGCTTGGCCCCGACAACGCCGACTTCTTGGCGCATGCCGTGGTTGAGCATCTGCTGCAACCAGTCGTTATCGAGTACGGCAGCGCCTTCGTCCAGCCACAGCAGGAAGTCACCACGGGCCTGCGCGGCGGCCTGGTTGCGCATGCGCACCGGTGTCATCCCGGCAGGGAAACGCATGCAACGAATGGTATCGACACCGAGCTGGGCAACGCCGTCGAGCCAGCTGTTCACCGCAGGGCCGGCATCATTCGACGCCAGCAGCAGTACCTCGTAGTTTCGATGGGTGCTCTTCTCCAGAATGGTTTCCATGCAACGCTGCGCCCGCTCCGGGCTGTTGCCCTGGAGCAGGATCAGGATGCTGACCGATACGTCGCCGGAGGCGCCGTAGTCGAGGTCATAACGCCCGGGCAAACGAGACTCGACGCGAGCCTGGGTAAAACCGCGCGCATGCAAATGACGCAGGATGACCCCACGCTCATCCGGGCAGTCGCGCAGCGACGGGGCACTGCTGATCAACAACGGCTCGCTGATATGCCCCAACCCCTCGAAACCGGCCGACTCGATCAGGCGCAGGATGTAATCGAGTTCAATAGCCTGGCCCGCCTCCTGACGGAAGCCGCCCATCTGCAGCCACACCTGGCGGTTGAACAGCCAGTGGCGCGACAGGCTCGCCGGCAAGCTGAGCAGTAGATCAAGGTTCAGATCAGGACGCAGCGCAGCGCCGATTCCCGTGCCACCGGCACGCAAAGCTTCATCACCGTAAACGGCCCGACAGCCCGGCGCTGCCAACAGATCAAGCGCGGCAATCAGCAAGCCGCTCGCAGTGAACTCACTCCCCGCCTCTACCAGCATGAACCAGTCGAACTCACCTGCCTGAACCACCTGGTTGAGCTGATCGCTCAGGCTGGCATCCGTCAGACGCAGGCAATGCAGTTTGTCCTGCGGCGCAGTCGCAGGTGCCTCCCCTGCCGTCAACGCGATGATTTTCACTGAGGCATAGAGGCAGTTATCGCGACTCAAGCTTTGCACAGAGGCATTCAATGCCTCCATGTGGCCGTCAGCGTCCAGTACGATGATCCCGATCACCGGACCGCCCTGATGCGCCTGCAGATGCTGTTCGATCAAACGGCTCTGCACGGCATCCGGAACGCGTTCGTCCAGCCAGTTCTGCAGTGTCGCTGCCTTGGGCTTTTCACCTAGATGCTCCAGCATTTGCTGGCGACCGCGCTTGATTTCTTCGCTGCCATGGTCGCAATGGCGTGCATACAGCTCGCGGTAAAGCGCTGGGTAATCTTTGAGTGCCTGTTCCGAACGCCGTGCAGGCGCACTGACATCCCGGCGCATGCGGACTTCCACCGTCTCGCAATGAACATGGTGGAATGCGCTGCGAGCGCTCAAGCGCATGAGGAAATCCCAATCCTCCAGGCCTGCCAGCGATTCGTCGAAGTCGCCCACCGCAAGGGCAAGCGCACGCGGGCAGGCAAAGGTGTTGATCGGGATGTAGTTGTTAACCAGCAAACGCTCCCTGGAGTATGCCTCGTGGGGATAGCGTTGCTCACGCGCCACCTCGCTGCGCTTGCCCGCCGCTATCGTTTCCTCAACGAATACCGCATCCGTGTACACAACAGTGTCGGGGTGGTCAGCCAGGGCCGTAGCCAGTGCTTCAAGGTGGCCAGGCAGATACAGGTCGTCATCGTCCAGATAGGCCACATAACGGCCACGGGCCAATCGCAAAGCGCTATTACGGGCAGCGGCTGGGCCGCGATTACGGCCTTGGCGGATATAGGTGACAGGGAAATCGCACTCAGCCAGCAGCGATTCGACCGGGTTGCCGTTGTCATTGACCAGGATGACTTCGAAGTCCTTGAAGGACTGCTGGCCAATGCTGTTCAGCGCATCCCTGAGCAATTCGGGGCGGTTGAACGTGGTGACTATGATGGAGAACATCGCTCGCTCAGCGTCTTCAGCCAGGGCTTCCAGACGCCCGCACAATTGCCGTACCCGTTTGCCCAACGCGCTAGCCTGCTCATGCGGATAAAGCGTCAGCCTGCGCTTGAGATGCGCGGCAACCTCACGCTCATGGCCTTTCAGGCGCCCCTCGTTGCCACGTTCGAATACGCCCTCGAGAATACAGGTATGCCCTTCCAGCGGCGCCGAGGAGACATAGAACTCATGGGAATGCTGTGCCGCATGAACGCGATAGCTCACACCCGGCACGGTGGTGAAGACAAAGTCAGGGAACAACTCCCCAAGCTGAACCATGAGCTGCCAGTCACCCGACCCGCGAATTCTCACGTCACGGCGCCACGCCTTGAAAAAGGCGTCCCTGCGAATGATGGCCGCAGAGGGGGTGATATAGCTGTCGTAAATCAGCAGGTCCGCAACCTCATTGCGCCCGCCCCTGTAATCTTCACTGCGATGCCCGGGGTGGCTAGGCCCTTCTACAGGATCACCCTGCTCATCGACCCAACAGATTGGGCTGTAACCCAGGGCATGACCCGCATTGCTTTCCAGCGCTGGGAGCAGGCGCATGAGATGACCGGGATTCATGTAATCGTCGGCCATGAATAAAACGATGTATTTGCCTTTGGCGACCCAAAAGCCATTCTGAGAACTGTTGCCGGCCCCGAAATTTCGTCGGTTGCGCATATAGCGCACCCGCGCATCAGACGAAAACTGTGCCATGACCGATTGCGTGTCGTCCGTCGAAGCATTGTCCACCACCAGGACTTCAATGCCCTCGACACCCTGATCCAAAACGGACCGTACCGCCTGCCCCAGGTACCGGCCATAGTTATAGGCCGGAATAACGACGCTCAGCAACGGCGCAGCACCACGCACCTCAGAGGCGTCCAGCGCAATGCCCGACGTCAGCGCATTGATCCAGAAATCGACGGTGTAAGGATAAATGCGCTCATCCGGCCGAGCACTGCCCTGCATGAGAAACGACCGCAGGCGGCTCGCCAGTGCCTCGTATTGCGCCCATGCCATGCCATCCAGGAAGGCGAACAAGTCTGCTCTAGTGCTGAATACACTGCCGTCTACATAGCAATCACGGGGAAACCACTCTGGCAGCGAAGTGGCTGCGGTATGCACAGGCACGGTGCCGGACAACAGGCAGGACTGCCACTGAGGGGACAACCAGTCAGCCAATTCGGGCTCATGATCGCACAGCGCAAAGTGTGCGCGCTGCAACTCGATATCGTCGCGCCCAAGCACACTGGCCTTACCTTTGAACGCAGGGCGCGGGGCCAATTCAGCAAGCGGCAGTTCCAGCGGCTGATTGAGTCGCACCAACTGCTGGCCGGTGAAAGCCTCTTTGGCAGGCAAGAACACCCTGTCGAACTGCTCGAGCAACTGCGCGCCATCCACGGCACTCTCCAGCAGCATCAGATAGCTACGCGTACCGGAGGATAACGTCAGCCACTCCGTGCCTGCAAAAGCCTGCTCGATCAGCAGCACACTGTCATGGTGACCGGCGACGTCCGATGCAGCGATTCGTTCGAAGACAAGGCCGTTCGCGTTGCCATAGGCCTGCAACGGGCCAAGAGGAAACAGGGCCTGCAGCTTCTGCCATTGCTCATCGCTGATGAGGAATGGCTTTTGCTCCTGCCCCAGCTGAACCCCGGCGATACCCACTCGCCAAGGCGCACCCTGGCAACTACCGCCTGCAATTGAGGCCCAATCCATCACGCATCCCCTCTTTAACGGCCTCGCTCACACGCAGCCTCGTTGAAATTCAAATGCCATAACCCATGGATTTCGCCCAGACAGCCATGCTGTCGATCGACTGGTCCAGGGTGGTCCAGACATCCAGCCCCAGCCCGCGGGCCTGGCTGATATCCGGTACATAAAACGAAGGAGCCGTACCCTCGGTACGCCCCATGATCAACACCTGCTTTGCTTGTGCCACTCGCGAGACAACGCGATGTGCCAGATCAGCGATGCTGATCGCCTGATCGGAGCCCACGTTGTAGGCTTCGCCGGCTTTGCCGCTCACCAGCAACGCCAGCAGCCAGGCGGCCAAATCTGCACCGTGCAGATAACTGCGGACTGCGGTGCCACAAGAACGGATCACGACCTGATCCGCACACAGGGCATCGCGAACGAAGTTGCCAATGGCAAAGTGGCCATCGAGCGGCAGGCCTGGCCCGGAAAAGGCAAAGCAACGCGCCATGATTACGTCAATGCCGTGAGTCTGTGCATAAATCGCGCCCAAGGTTTCCTGTGCCCGTTTACCTTCGGCATATGCACTCCCTGCACTGTTGCTGGCACAAGCGCCAGCGAAGCCTTCTGCGACCCCGGCGCCCTGATCTGCCCCTGCCCGCAAAGCGCCATACTGTGCACCCGAACCGGTCAGGAGCACGCGTGCCCGAGTACGCACCGCCAAGTCGAGTACCCGGCGCGCGCCGGTGACGATGGTGTCGAAGATTTCCAACGGATTGGCGTGAGCCGCCGAAGACGTCTCGGTTGCCGCATGAATGATCAGGCTCACAGGCCGCCCCGCAACGGCCGGCAGCTCACGCACGTCACCAGTGACCCAATGCAGCCAGGCGCAATCACGGTAACAGGGCTGTGCATCCAGAAAACGCGATGGGTTGCGTGACAGAACAGTGACCGTCACCCCTGCGCCTTGCTGGTTCAATTGTTGAAACAACGCCAACAACCACAAGCCAAAAAAACCCGTGCCGCCGGTGACCAACACATGCTGCCCAGCCAGCGCGTTATGCAAACCCAGCGTGGAGGGAATGGCCTGCAACGCACTGCTGATAATGGGTGAATGCAAGGAAAAACTAGGCATTGGCGTCAGGGACTCATGGGTATTGGGAACGAGGGGTGGAAATGCCGCCGCGGCCCACTGCCCTAATAGAAATACAAGGTGATGTCTTCCAGGATGTCCGCATATAAACGAATGCCCACTCGGTAGTCACCGCGGATGGACCGCACTTCATCCATCAAGCACCAGTAATCGTCGGACCGATGATAGGCACAGACAGCCAACACGGGCTTGTCGCGCTCGATGATCCCCCGGGCGCCCCGCAAGGCAGAGGCTTCCATACCCTCGATGTCGAGCTTGAACAAGCCAACTTTGCCCGGCACCACGGCATCCAGGGGCACGCCCTGAATGAAAGAGGTGATGTTTGCGGGCACCTCACTGCTCAACTCGCTGGCAATGTCATAAGTCAATTCAGGCTGATAGACAGCGCGGCTGGGTGCTTCGTCCAGCCCCATGTTGAACAGCCAGACTTCAGGGCGATCGGCGACACTCTTGAGCGCTTCGTAGTACGCCGGCAATTCGGGCTCGAACAGCCAAGCCTGCTCGACCGGCCCAAAATGTTTCTCCAGGCGATGCAGGGTGTCGCCCGCTGCTGCACCGGCGTCGACAAAGCGCGCCGCTTGTTCAGGCCGTACAAATGCCTTGTCGAAATACTCTTCATCCCAAGGTGACTTGGCCTGTTCTGCACAGTCGATCGACAGGCGCGTTCGCATGCCGATCAACGCATCGAAAACCTGGCGTGACGGCTCATCATCCAGGCACAGGAACGCAGAGATGAAGCGCCAAGGGTCACGCAACGGCGCTTCGACAAAACTTGAAAACTGCTCGCAACCCAGGCCCGGCCCCGGGCCATCAAGTGCGTATAGAAACGCGTGCATGTTGACCAGACGAATCCCCGGCACCTGGCTCAATTGCCTGGAAATGGCGTTGCCATGCCTGCCACTGGCAACAACGACGACGGCGTTCTCAAGTGAAAGACTGGAAGGATGAGAGATCGAAAGCCCTTCCAATGAACCACCGTCCTTGGCGCGGTCATTGTCGATAAATCCTTTGACCTCGAGATTCAGCGATTGCGCGTGACGTGCCAGGCGCAAACCGACCTTGAAGGCGCCAAAGATATAGAACCCCTCATTCAGCCGGTCGCGGGCCTGGTGCTTGAACGCCGCCAAATCGGCCAGGCCAGTCTGAGCGTCCAGCAAGCGCTTGATATTGGGGTAGTCATCAAGGCGTGATAGAGCCTGCAGCCTTGATGGGTGCCTGACCACGATGTGGTCTTGAGCATCACGCAGAAGCGCATCCGACCAGCAAACCGGCACACACTGGCCTGACGCAAGTGCGAAGGAATAGGTGCCACCTTTCTGCATCGTGGAAAAATCGGCACCGCACAAGGACAAGCCAGCATTCATCTTATTACCTGCCTAACAAATCAGAATGACCAGGGACCGTCATCCTGAAACAAAAATCAAACCAAGCACCTGAAAAATGCGCTCGCCCTTGTCAATCAATAACGACGTTGAAAAGTGCACTTGCGCGTTGCGGGTACAACGCCACCAAGCGTGGCCTTATACGTTCCAGCCTCTCGGAAATCCATTGATTCAAGATCAGGTTTGGATCAAGCAGTAGCTTTTCCTTTGCAATCGCGGTGCTGCTATTAATCTCGACATAGCGCCGGGCAATATCCAGCACCTGCGCGTCATCAAGATAATTCAACATCACCGAAACATCAGCCGGCGGCACATCGAGACGATCGAGCGCATACTCGATGGCCAATATATCGTTGATGCTTTGCAAATAGGTGCGCAGCCTGACATTGCCATGCTCGACAAGGTAGTGCTGAAGCCGCCCATACGTCGTCACAAACCGGCGTTTGCAAAAGTCATAGACGCGCAGAAAGTGCTTCATCTGCGAAAAGTTTTCTCGAACGGTGCCCAGGCGATCGGTCAGCACACCGCCGCCATAATAAAACATGTCGGAAAAAATCGAGGCCACCTTGGGCGAGGTGTTACCAGGCACCACAGAGATATCAAACGCACGATCATGAACTGTCAGTGAATTCAGGTGCTGAGGATAGTCCTGAGCGAAAACCGCTTCAGGCATATCCACGAACTTCAACGAACACAACTCACTGTCCGCCAGCAGCAGATTCACCTGCCCGGCAATATGCGCGGCACCCAGCAGAGGGGTTTTATTATTGATCACGTCGTACTGATCTGAGCTTATGGCATTCTGCGGCTGGTAAAATGCCAGCAAATCATAATCAGACGAGGCATTGCCCATGCCCAGAGGAATGGAGCCCATCAGCGAGTAGCACGAAATGCGCACTGGACAGTGCCGCTCCATTCGCTCGATGACGTCGTCCACCTGCGCCTGCAAGTCAGCCTTCGCACACACATCAATCAGTTGCGCACGCATTATCGAGCCACCCACTCATCCAGTACAAAATCACACGACTCCGGCACATCGCCCGCCCGTGCGAAGCGATCGGAAATGCGATACAAGCCCCTGACAGCTCGGTCGAATTCGCTTTCTTGATAACCGTGCTGAATTGAACAACCGAGCACGGCGAACGCTTGTGCCAACGGTTCAAGATCAGCGCTTTCTGCCCGCAGTCGAACGCCGCTGAGGCTGACCCTGCCGGTCTCGCTGAAGTTTTTCAGCACGAGGGCACGGCATGACTTGAGCAACGCCTCATAAAAAGCACTGTCTGCCCGATAGGGGACCCTCAGAAAGTACGAATGCATCACGGGATAAGGCAGTTCGGTGATGTTTGAGCGCAGCATGCAATCGATCAGTGCTTTCAACGCGGGCCGATTGAGGTATGCCTCATAGTCCGCATTGGCCAGCTTGAGCGGCACCAGTGATCGCTTGCGATGGATCAGGAAAGCTGCACGGTGCTTGCCGCTGTCCATGTTGAAATGACTTTCATCACTGTTCCAATCCGCGCTGACCGCATGATTCACAAAGAACAAGGGATCGACCGACTCGGTTTGCCGCATGCGCTCATACACCTGCCTACGGCTTCTAAGCACGTTTTCGACCCACGCGTCTGTCTGCGCGATACCGAATTGATCAGCCGCGTTGCGACAGTAGAGTTCCATGTAATGGTTCGGGGTGGCGTCAGCCTCGCCATCGAACCACTTGAACAGCTCCAGGTAGGGGAACAGGGTAAACACCGGGCTGTCCTTGAACAGCCCATTGCCGTTTCGCCGTGCACAGACCAACCAGGCGGGGATCCACGCCAGCACCTCGCCGTCTTCGGCACTGATCAGCGCATCATCCTTGTACTCCGGACGGAAGAGCCCATTCAACGCGGGAATCTCGATGGGCAAGCTCAATTGCTCGTCGATGATGGCGTTGTGAACGCTTGCCATCTGCGCCCGCTCTTCAGCGGATCGCCACGCCATGTTGGAGCCGTTTACCGGGCAAAAGACAACTCGCTCGAAACCCTCTGCCGCCAAACTCAGCGCAATGCTTTCATGCTCGAAAATATTGTTTACACAGACGATGACGAGTGCCGTTTTGTCTGCATCGGCGACACGGCTGACCGGCAGCCCCTCGTGATGGGTTATCTCGGCAGCGCGCTTGTCAATAAAGCCAATAACATTGCAGCGCCCCTTCAGATAGCGCGAGACCATCGTTCCACGATGGGCGGCACCGTACAGAACGAGCGGCGTATCAGACGTCAATATCATAGCGGGCATACCCCCTCGAGCAGGCGCAGAAACTCAGCGTCTGGCTCACGCTCGAGTACCGGGAATGACATGAAAGCAGGATGCTTGACGACAGCCGGGAGCGATTGCAACTGCCGGCAATAATCCATCAGCGCCTGCGCCTGGTGCTCTCTGAAATAAGCGTCCCATTCCGCGCGCTTCATTTTGAGCGGAATGCCATCGAAGCCCTGGCGCTCCAGGTAGAACGCACGATGAGAGCCATCGAGGATATTGAAGCGATGCGAGGCGCCATCGAACACCGCGACTGACGCCGCCTCGCGATAATAGTGCCCCATATCGAAGAAGGTTTTCGCGCGATAGAAAGCCAATTGCTCTTGGGTAAACAACTCATCACAAGGCAGTAGCGCCTTGACCGCCGGATCATCCAGCCGGACATTGGTCGCCTTGTCGATAACGTCCTGTTCCTGGCCTTGCCACTTGAAGTAATCAGCGTAATCGTGATCGATGCCTTCGTAGGAGCGCCTTACGGTGTAGACATAATCCTTGTGCACGATGGCAGTCACATAATCTGAAAACGCGCTCAGCAGGTAGTCGCCGGCACGTACGGTATACAGTTCGTCAAAACTGCAGAACGGCACTGCATAATCACCCGAATAAAATGCGTTCCATGCCTGCGTCATGGCCGCCGCCCTTTCCCCACGCAAAAACGCGGGCAGGTGCAATATCCTGTTGTAGCCGACGCTGTGCAAGGCACGTGCAATGGCCGGGTGGGCAAGGCCATTGCCTATCGCCACGAACACCAGCGCATTGCCATTGCTTTGAATGCACTGCTCCAGTGTCATTACCGGGACCGGCGCATTCGTTACGCCTTGCGGATTGCGATCAATGATGGCGCAAACATTCACACCGCTTTGCATCAAGCGCCGGCAAAAACCAACACCTATCTGACCGCCACCGTAGATAACGACTGGCTCGTCCATCTTGGAAGGTTTATTCATTGACCGCACATCCAATTTCCTTGCAAAGCGACCGCCAGGCATTTCGCTGATGAAAAAGCAGAGATGCTGCTCACGGCTTTCCAGGTATCGCGTAGAGCACTGCATCAAAGGTACTGGGCGAGTGACAGCGCAGGTAGAAGCGGTAGCCCAACTCATAGCCTTGCAGCTGCTCGGCAATTTCCCAGAGGTGTTCCGCACGGTGATAGATGCTGATGGCCAGGTGCGGGCGATGTGCACGCAGCAACTCCTGCGCGCCGCGCAGCGCTGCCGGCTCTTCGCCTTCGATATCCATCTTGAGGAAGTTCGGCGCAAAACCTGGCAAGGCATCATCCAGGCGCACACAGCACACCGGGTTGCCGCCAGATTCGACCAGGTGCCCCCCCGCCCCCAGGCTGGGGTCATATCCGCTCAAGCGGTTGCTGTCGGACACGCCGCAAGGGAAGTGAACCGCGCCCGGCACCTTGCCAAGCTGCGCCGTCAGCTGGCGGTAGTTATCCAGATCCGGCTCGAAGGTCGCAAGGCTGGTGAAAGCAAACCCGGCAGCCAGCAATTCCTCAACGGTGTCGCCGACGTAGGCACCGCAATCGATGAATCGCAGTGGTTCCGGCAAGCGCGGCAGGTCTGCCGGGAAATACTGCTGGCCTGTAACCGCAGGAAGGCAACGCGGGTCACCCAGGCTGCGGTACTCGACTATTGCGTCCAACAGCTGTTTGCT
Organism: Pseudomonas sichuanensis; assembly: GCF_003231305.1. Lineage (GTDB taxonomy): Bacteria > Pseudomonadota > Gammaproteobacteria > Pseudomonadales > Pseudomonadaceae > Aquipseudomonas > Aquipseudomonas sichuanensis. The sequence continues at coordinate 99,236 of NZ_QKVM01000002.1, forward strand.
GGCTTCATCCTCAAGCGCAGCGCGCAACGCTGCAATGCGCGATGCATGCTGTTCATAGAATGCAGGGGCAACCAGCCAGTACCGAAACGGCTGATCTTCTGGATAAAGGCGTACGAACTCGACCAGGCTGACTAGACGGCCAAACCCCAAAGCTTCCAGATCATCGAAAATGATCGTGGTATCCACATGGGCGTTGAATACACCGATCAACACACAGGCTTTGGCCGGGTCATGCTCGCCAGCCCAGCCCTGGGCGCTGAAGACCGGCACACCGTCCACTTCACCCAGGCTTTCATCGCGGTCGAGAAAAGCATCCACGCGCTGCCCACGAGCAACCAGATAGTCGCGCACACGCCGCCCGGCGAGCCTGGCCCCGTAGATCAGCAGGTGGTCGTAGCCGAACTCATTCGCCATGATCCGCTACCTTGATCAGCACGGCATGCCCATTGAGGTTATGCAGGAAGCGATACCCGCTGTTCTGCGCGACGAATTCATCGACCATGCGCGTTACCCCTTCACAGCCGTAGAACCCGTAATCGTCGAACACCACCACGGCGCCGCGCACCAGCCTGGGGGCGGCCCAAAGCAGTACATCGCGGGCGGAATCGTATACGTCCACATCGATATGCAGTAACGCCAGCCTGTCACTGACCTGTTCGGCATTGCGCTCCGGGAACATGCCGACCAGTACGCGCACGCTGTCTTGCACCTGGCAACGCTTGGCCAGCTCCAGGACCAGATCGACACCGGTGTCGGCATGCTCGCCGCCGCTGTAGTGGGTGTCGCGTGCCCCGGCCTTGACTACGCCCGTGAACGTATCAGCCAGAAACACGCTGCGCCCCTCACGCTGACCGGCCATTGCCAGCAAGCACCCCGAGCCACCGCGCCACACGCCAACCTCGAGGAAATCACCCTCGACGTGTTCAAGCTGGCGCGCCAGCGTCCACAGCTCGTACAAGCGCATGATGTCGACCAGCGTGTGCTGACGCACGCTCTCGTACGTGCCCAGAAATGCGCTGTCATTGACCCAGGGCGCGTGGCTGGCCATGGGCAGCACGCGGGCATGGCGCACCCGCGGCGATTTCTCATGCGCCCAGTCGCGCTGGCCACGCAGGTAGCCGTAGCACAGCCCGGTCAAGCGGCGCTTGAGCCACACTTTCATGCCTGGGCTTCCAGCGAAACGGCCATCTGCTGCGCCAGCTCTTCGCGGCTGAGGAACGGATACAAGTCTTCCAGGGCACCGGTTACCGGCTTGCCATTTTCATCCATGCGGGTCATGACCCGCGGTATCCGTGGCTCTTCGACCTGGACCAGCACCTCGATGATCACCGGGCCTTCGCGCTCCAGCACAGCCTGCAGGTTGGACTGCAAGTTGGCATGCGACTCGATGCGCGCATAACCCACGCCATACGCACTGGTCAGCTGGGCCAGATCCGGCAGTTGCAGGCCGCTGGTGGCGTCGGCACCGACCAGCAGGTTGAAATGCGCACTTTGCGATGCACGAATCGAGGCATAGCCCTGATTGTTGATGACAAAGCATTTGACCGGCAGCTTCTGCGCGGCCAGGGTCGCCAGCTCCTGGATGTTCAACTGCAGGCCACCATCGCCTTCGACACAGACGGTCGGCTGGCGCCCGGAGGCCAGGCACGCGCCGATTGCCGACGGAATGCCAAAGCCCATCGAGCCCGTGCCACGGTTATGGAAGCAACGCTGGCCCTTCTTGAGGCGCAGATTGAGCAGGAACAACTCGGAGGCGAAACCCGAACTGCCCGGCGCGATCACGTCACCTTCATTGAGCAGCGAAGACAGCTGGTCGGTGAAGTAGTACATGCTCACGCCCTGGCTGTCGTCGGCGTGCTCGCGCTGCAGCAGCGGGTACTGCTCGCGCCACTGGGCGATGCGCGCCAGCCAGTCCGCGTAGGACGGCAGGCGATCGCGCCCGATTTGCGCAGCCAGCGCTTCGATGAAGGGTTTGACGTCGGACACTACCGATACCTCGATGGGCATCTGCAGCTTGGCGATTTCCGCCGGGTCGATATCCACCACGACTTTCTTCGCATAGGGCGCGAAGTGAGCATGGTTGTAAGCGGTCAACGCCATGTCCAGGCGCGAGCCAAGGACAATCAGCAGGTCGCAGTTCTGCAGCGCAAAGTTGGCCCAGCGCGGAGCAATGGAGCCAGGACGCCCACCATAAAGCGGATGCTCGTCTTCGATGATGTCCATGGCCAGCCAGGTCGGCATGACCGGTACGCCTGCGGCTTCGATCAACTGGTTGAATGCTTCGACCGCACCCGCCATGCGAATGCCGCTACCGGCGATGATGCCTGGGCGTTTGGCCTGGCGCAGCAAACTCAGGGTTTGCGCAACCTGCGCACTGATGTCCGGTTGCTCGCCAGCCACAGGCAACTGCGCCCGGCGCAAGGCCGCAGGATCAATCCGGGCAGCCTGCACGTCCAGAGGCACATCCAGCCATACCGGGCCACGACGGCCGCTGAGCGCGGCATGTTCAAGCCGGTCGAAGACTTCGGCTACCGCCTCGGGATCGGTCAGGGTGACCGCCGCCTTGGTAATCGGCTCGACAATCGAAACGATGTCGGCTTCCTGCACGCCAAGCATGCGCAGGCCAGTACCGGCTTTAAGGTCAGCACTTTTGACCTGGCCGGACACGAAGAACACTGGTGTCGAGTCCAGCCAGGCACCGAGCACTGCTGTAACCGTATTGGTCGCACCTGGGCCACAGGTGGTCATGCACGCCGCCGGCCCACCGGTGAGCTTGCCGGCAGCTTCAGCGGCAATGGCCGCCGCCTGCTCGTGCAGGCACAGCACCGGCTCGAGTTCAGGGTGGCGCCCCAACGCGTCATTGAGGTGCATGGCACCGCCGCCAGGCAGGAAGTAGACCTGCCCCACGCCCAGACGCGCCAGGCGCTCCATGATGTAGTCCGCTACACGGATAGTCTGTGTCACCTTGAATTCCCCCTCGAAACCGGCACTTAAGCAAGCCGCGTCAAATACTGCAGTGCCGACCAGAAGCCGGCACCATGATCCTTGTGCCCTTGCCAGACTTCAGGAATGAAGCTGACCTCGGGATGTTGGCGAATTTGTGCCCAGCTGGCCGGCCAGTCGATGTCGCCGGTGCCCATCAGCACGCCTTCGCCGTTGGTGCCCTTGGCGTCGGCCACGTGCAGGTGCGCCGAGTGCGGCAGCAGCAGCGCCAATGCGGCCTGGAAATCGAGGCCGAAGTGGAAGCAGGTCATCTGCAGGTGCGACAGGTCCAGGCACAAGCGCAGGCCGTGTTCGCGGGCCTGGGCCGCCAGTTCGTCGGGCATCATGAAAATGTTCTGGTGGCGCTGGCCGCCGAAGTGCCAGGGGAACGGCGCCATGTTCTGCGGGATCAGCTCCGTGCCGGCGAAATCCACCTGGCGGCAGGCGTCGTGGAAACGCTCGTAGAGTTCGGGGCGCATGGCCAGTGGGCGTGGCGCGTCGGCAGAAAAACCACCGATGTTGGCGACGATCAGCCGGGCATCGGCTGCGGGGAAGAACTCGCCGATCTGCAGGGTGGCATCGACCACGCGCTGCAGGTTGTCGATGGAGCGCCGGCGATAGGCCGGGTCATCTGCAACCAGGTCCAGCAGTTCGCTGTTCTCGAACAGCTCCGGGGCGTGTACCACCAGGCGCGAGCACTCCACATGGGCCAGGAAGGGCTGCGGTTTCAGACTGAGGTCGCGGTAGGACAGGTGGAACTCGAACAGATCCGGCTCGATGCGCCGACGGTAGTCGAGGAAGTCGTGATAGCGCACCGGCACACCCCAACGAATCGGCATGTCGAACGCCAGCTTCTGTTCGGCGGGCTGTTCCTGCAGGTCGCTCTCGAACAAGAAATCGCCCTGGGCGATGTCGCGCTGGGCTGGCTTGCCCAGCAGCTCCGGCAGCCGGTACGGCGCCAAGCCCTGGCCGGGGCTGGCGATGCGCAGCATGCCCGGCTCCAGGACTGCACCACGGGGGATCTCGCGCGCTGCGATCACGCTCTTGCCGAGGTTCTCGCGGTTCAGCAATTCCCCCTGGCTGGCATGCCGGCCAGGGCCTTGCCATGGCAGCGCCAGTTCCAGTTGGCGGATGCCATCCACCAGTTGGCGGAATTCGGTCGGCTCCAAGCTGGCCAGGTGATCCGGGCCTTCCATGTTGCGGTCCAAGGTAATGTGGCGCTCCACCAGCTTGGCACCCAGGGCCACGGCACCGAGGGTGATGGCGATACCGCGCTCATGGCCGGAATAGCCGATCAGGCCGTGCAACTGCTGCAGGCGGCGCAGGTAACCGAGCTGGATATCCCCTTCCGGCGCCGGGTAGGCGCTGTTGCAGTGCAGCAGCGCGAAGGGCGTGCCCAGGGCATTGAGCTGTTCGATGGCACGGACGATTTCGTGTTCGAAGGACATGCCGGTGGACAGGATCAGCGGCTTGCCCAGGCTCGCGGCCTTGGCGATCAGGTAGGGGTTGCTCAGGTCCGCCGAGGCGATTTTCAGCGCCGCCACGTCGAATGCTGCCAGGGCATCGACACTGGGTTCATCCCACGGGGTGCACAGGTAGGTGATGCCCTGTTGCGCGCAGTAGGCGCGCAGCTGGCGGTGCTCGTCGAGGCTCAGCTCGACCTTGTCCAGCAGGTCCTGGATGTACTCCACGCCGAGGTCTTCGGCACGCGAGCCATCGGCCTTGCGCCGGTACAGCGCCTCGCGGTTGCGCAGCTGGAACTTGACGCAGTCGGCGCCCGCCGCAATGGCGGCATCCACCAGTTGTTTGGTCAATGCCAGCGAGCCGTTATGGTTGTTGCCGGCTTCGGCGATGACGTAGACACGCTCGCCACCCAGGGCGATGCCGTCGAGAATAATCGGGGTCATTGGATTTTCGTCCGCCAGGAAGTAACACCGCAGGACTCGAAGCGGAAGCCTTGAGTCTGGCAGCCCAGTGCGCGCACCGCATGCACCACGCGCTGGCGATGCTGGGGCTGTACGTAGAACAGGAAGAAGCCACCGCCGCCGGCGCCGAGCAGCTTGCCGCCGAGCGCGCCGGCCGCCACCGCAGCGGCGTAGATTTCATCGAGGCGCCCATGGCTGATGGCCGAGGAAAAGCGCTTTTTCAGACGCCAGGCTTCGTCCAGGCACAGGCCGAAATCGCGCAGTTCGCCGCGAATCAGGTAGCGGTGCATGCGCCGGCACAGCGCCACGCTGGCGTGGAGCAGGTCGGTTTGCGAGGACTCAGCCTGCATCTCCTCGCGCTGCAGATCATGCAGGCGGCCGGAGTCGTGGGAAATGCCGGTGTCGCACAACACCAGGCAGGATTCCAGCTCGTTGCGGATCGCCTCTTCCAGGCGAATCGGGTGCACCAGGTTGCGCTGGTTCTCGAATTCGATCAGGTTGAAGCCGCCGAAGGCCGAGGCGTACTGGTCCTGCCAGCCACCGGCGATGCCGAAGCACAGGCGCTCGGCCTGGAACGCCAGTTCGGCGATCTCATAGGTGCTCCAGCGATCCTGGCGCAGTTCGTTGAAGACCGCGATGGTGGCCGTGGTGGCAGCGGAGGAGCCGCCCAGCCCGGAGCCCACCGGGAAGTCCGAACGCAGGTAGAGGTCGAAGCCGTACTGCGGCTTGATCACCGAAACGATGGTCGCCAACAGGCTTTTTTCGCTGGCGGCCAGCAGGTCGGCCAGGGAGTCGTAGTCCTCCTCGCGCCCCAGATCCTCGGAGAAAATGCGAATGCCGCGGTCGCCCCGGGGAACCAGGGTGGCATGGGCATAGAGGCCGACGGTGCAGCTGAGCACCGCTGCCGGGTGGTCGATGAAGAAATAGGTCAGGTCGGCACCGCCGCCGCAGAAGCTCATGCGCACTGGCGCACGGGCCCGTGCCAGCACCGGCACTTCCGGGCTGGCCGCCATCAGCCGGGTGTAGACCTCGACCAGGCGCCCTTGCTCATCAACGGCCGGGATGGCGTTGAAACCAAGGTCGAATGCCTTGAGCAACTCCTCGCGCGACGCACCGGCCTGAACGGCGCGGTAATGGCTGTTCATGCAGGTGGTTACCGGCAGGTCGGTCTGGCCGCCCTGCAGCAGGTGGCGACGTACGTCACCGTTGGTGACCACACCCAGCAAACGCTGATCGTCGGCCACCACGAAGGCGATCTGCAAGGCGCCGGCCTCGATGCACTTGACCGCATCAAGAATGCTCTGGCGTTCGCCAATGCTCAGGTTCTGCACCAGCAGGCTCATAACGATGTATCCGCAAAAAATTCGTCGGTGTAGCGCGCGAGCGATTCTGGCGTGCCGATATCGATAAAGCGCCCGCTGTAATCGACAACGGAGACGGCCTCTCGCTGGAGCAACCCGGGCAACAGATCGTGCTCCATGGAGCACGCGCGAACGGCAGTGGCGGCGAAGGCCGGCGCGGTGAAGGCATACACCCCCGCGTTGATCAGGCCGGGCCCCTGCAGGCCCTTTTCCTGCAAGCCAGCCAGGTGCCCCGTGGCATTGAGCGCCAGGCTGCCATAACGGCTGCGGTCATCGACCCGCGCGGCCAGCACGGCATTGCCTTCGCTCAGCAGCATCTGCCGATATCCTTGCGCGTCGACAAAGGTGTCGGCGTTGAGTACCAGATACCGCCCCTGAGCAGGTTGCTCGCGCAACGCGTTGAGCAGTGCGCCGCCCGTGCCCAGTGGGCTCTGCTCCACCACCAGCGACAGTGGCAGCCCTGCATGGCGAGACAGGTCGGCAAGCTGCTCGGCCACCTGCTCGGCGCGGTAATGCGCGCACAGCACGCCTTCGCTGATGCCGGCACGGGCCAACTGGCTCAATACGCGCGCCAGAAAGGGCTCACCGTGAACGGGGACCAGGGCCTTCTGCGCGTCCGTGACGCTGCGCAGGCGTGTACCGAAACCGCCGCACAGGACATAGGCGCGCATCAGCACAGCCTCTGCAGGAAGGTTTCGAGACTGCGCGCCGCATGCTCCAGATGGTCATCGCTCAAACCCGGCCAGAGGCCGATCCAGAACGTGTCGTTCATGATCTTGTCGGTTACCGGCAACTCGCCGGCAACCCGGTATTGCTGCCCCTGCATGTAGGGCTGGCGTGTCAGGTTGCCGGCGAACAGCAGGCGCGTACCCACGCCCTGCTCATCCAGGTAGCGCAACAGCTCGACACGCTTTACACCGCAGCCGTCACGCAGGGTGATCGGATAGCCGAACCAGGAAGGGTCACTTTCGCGGGTGGCCTGCGGCAGGATCAGTTTGTCCGCACAACCGGCCAGGCGTTCGCCGAGCCAGGTGAAGTTGCGCTTGCGCGCGGCAACGAAATCATCGACCCGGTCCATCTGCGCCAGCGCGCATGCGGCCTGCATGTCGGTGATCTTCAGGTTGTAGCCCAGGTGCGAGTAGGTGTACTTGTGGTCGTAGCCTTCCGGCAAGCTACCCAGTTGCCAGCAGAAGCGCTTGCCACAGGTGTTGTCCTCGCCCGGCGGGCAGTAGCAATCGCGGCCCCAGTCGCGGAACGACTCAATGATGCGCTTGAGCAACGGAGAGTCGGTAAACACCGCTCCGCCCTCGCCCATGGTGATGTGGTGCGCCGGGTAGAAGCTGAGGGTGCCGATATCACCAAAGGTGCCGACCATACGCCCCTGATAGGTGGAGCCCAGGGCATCGCAGCAGTCTTCGATCAGCCACAGGCCGTACTTGTCGCACAGGGCGCGGATCACACCCAGGTCGAAGGGGTTGCCCAAGGTATGGGCCAGCATGATGGCCTTGGTCTTCGGGCCGATGGCCGCCTCGATCAGCGCCGGGTTGATGTTGTAGTTGCCCATCTCGACGTCGACGAACACCGGTACCGCGCCGAACTGCAGGATCGGGTTGACGGTGGTCGGGAAGCCGGCGGCAACGCCGATCACCTCGTCGCCAGGCTTGATCGCCCGGTCGCCAAGGCGTGGCGAGGTCAGCGCGGAAAACGCCAGCAGGTTGGCCGACGAGCCGGAGTTGGTGGTGAGTACGCAGCGGCGCCCCAGGTACTTGCCCAGGCGCTTTTCGAACGCCTCGTTGAAGCGCCCGGTGGTCAGCCAGCCATCCAGCACGGCCTCGGTCATGGCCTGCAGTTCGCCCGCACCGATCACCTTGCCGGCAGGCGGAACGCTGCTCTGCCCGGCCACGAAGGGTTTGGGCGCCATCTGCAGCTCGGCGTAGCGCCCGACCAGTTCGGCAATCTGTTGGCGCAACTGCTGCGCCGTACTGTCACTCATGGGTTCCGCCTTGGTGAACCGCGATCTGCTCGCGGGTAACGATGTTCATATCACGCCCTGCGCGCCAGGCCAGATGCCAGTCCAGGGTATGTTTCAGGGTGTCATCCAGCGACCAGCGCGGCGCCCAGCCAAGCCTCTGGCGCGCCATGCTGGAATCCAGGGCCAGCAGGCCGGCTTCGTGCGGCTGGGCATCGCTGGCAACCGACCAGCGCGCCTCGCCTGGCCAACGGCTGGCAAGGCGTTCGACGATCTCGCCGACGGTGGCCAGCCCTGCACTGTCAGGGCCGAAGTTCCAGGCTGCGGCATGCCGCTCGGCGTCAGTGAGCAACCCCTGCGCCAGCTGCAGGTAGCCCATCAGCGGGTCGAGCACGTGCTGCCAGGGCCGCGTCGCAGCGGGATAACGCAAGGTCACCTCTTGGCCGTCCTGCCAGGCGCGAAAGATATCCGGCAACAAGCGTTCGGCAGACCAGTCCCCGCCACCCAGCACGTTGCCCGCGCGCGCAGTGCCCAGGGCAACGCCGGAGGAACGCAGGAAAGAGTCGCGGTAACTCGCGCACAGCAGCTCGACGCAGGCCTTGCTGCTGCTATAGGGATCGAAGCCGCCCAGGGCATCCTGCTCCCGATAGGGCCAGGGCCACTCGCGGTTCTCGTAGCACTTGTCCGTGGTCACCACCAGCACGCCACGCACGGACGGCGTGACCCGCACCGCTTCGAGCAGGTTGAGCGTACCCATGACATTGGTTGCGTAGGTGTCCGCAGGCGCACGATAGGATTCACGCACCAGTGGCTGAGCCGCCAGATGCAGCACCAGTTCGGGCTGAAAGACCTGCAGCGCTCGGGCCAGGGCCGAGGCATCACGGATATCGGCGAAGTCGCCGGGAACCTGCTGTTGCAGCTGCGCAACCTGCCACAACGATGGCGTGGTTGCGGCAGGCAAGGCGAAGCCACGCAGTTCGGCGCCCAGCTGACGCAGCCATACGGCCAGCCAACCGCCCTTGAAGCCGGTATGCCCGGTCAGCAGCACTCGGCGCCCGGCCCAGAATGCCGGATTCAGCGCCATAGCTGCCATGCGGCTTCGCCGTTCTTCCAGTGTGCTTCGAGCAGCATGCGATCACGCAGGGTATCCATCGGTTGCCAGAAGCCACGGTGCAGGTGGCTCATCAGTTGGCCATCCTCGGCCAGACGACGCATGGGCTCGTTTTCCCAGGTGGTGCCATCGCCCGCGATGTAATCGAGCACGGCCGGCTCGAGCACGAAGAAGCCACCATTGATCCAGCCACCGTCGCCCAGCGGTTTTTCCTGGAAGCCGCGTACCTGTTCGCCCTGCACATCCAACGCGCCATAACGCCCCGGCGGCTGCACGGCGGTTACCGTGGCCAGCTTGCCGTGCTGCCGGTGGAAATCGATCAGTCGGGGAAGGTCGACGTCGGACACACCGTCGCCGTAAGTCAGGCAAAAGGTTTCATCGCCGACGTACTCACGGACACGCTTGAGGCGGCCACCGGTGGCGGTGTTTTCCCCGGTATCCACCAGTGTCACCCGCCAAGGTTCGGCATGGCGGTTGTGGATATCCATGCGGTTTTGCGCCATGTCGAAGGTCACGTCCGACATGTGCAGGAAGTAGTTGGCGAAATACTCCTTGATCACGTACCCCTTGTAGCCAAGGCAAATGACGAAGTCGTTGATACCGTAGTGCGAGTAGATCTTCATGATGTGCCAGATGATCGGTTTGCCGCCTATCTCGATCATCGGCTTGGGGCGCAGGTGGGATTCTTCGCTGATGCGTGTGCCCAGCCCACCGGCCAGAATGACTGCTTTCATTGTGCTGTTGGTCCGCATTGGTCGGAGGGGTGACAAAAAACTGTCCCCTGGCCCTTTATGCTAGCCAAAGCAAAACGCATGCCTGCTTTAAGATGGCGGACGCTGCGGAATCGGTTTTGTTCCTGCGGACTTTTTGATCAGTGTCAGCGCCGCTGCGGCGGCTCAGCGAGCGCGGCTGGCGGTAACAGAATCGATGCTGCCAGCGGCAAAGCGATAGCCGTGGCACAGATGGGGATGCAGGCTACCTGTGGCGGCCTCTTCGCGGGCAAGCCCGCTCCCACAGGAATGATGCAGACGTCTGACTTGCATCAATCCGTGGAAGCAGGCTTGCCCGCGAAGAAACGGGCGCAGGCGCAAGGCCGGGCGTCAATCCTCCGCCTGGTCCTCGCCGCCCTGGCGGCTCATGCCGTACTTGCGCATTTTCTCGACCAGGGTGGTACGACGAATACGCAAACGCTCGGCCGCGCGCGCAACGATACCGTTGGCATCGTCCAGCGCCTGCTGGATCAGGCCCTGCTCCAGGCTGCCAAGGTAGTCCTTGAGGTCCAGGCCCTCTGGCGGCAGCATCGCGTGATTGGAAAAGTTCGGCGTATGGCCGTTGATCGCCACGCGCTCTTCGAGGTCGCTGCGCAGGCTGTCCACCAGTTGCTCGTCTTCGTCGTCGACATAGCGGAACTTCTTCGGCAGCTCCGACACGCCGATCACCCCGTACGGATGCATGATCGCCATGCGCTCCACCAGGTTGGCCAGCTCGCGCACGTTGCCCGGCCAGCCATGCCGGCACAGCGACATGATCGAGGCGGAGTTGAAACGGATCGAGCCGCGCTTCTCGTGCTCCATGCGCGAGATCAGCTCGTTCATCAGCAGCGGGATGTCTTCAACCCGCTCACGCAATGGCGCCATCTCGATGGGGAACACGTTCAGCCGGTAATACAGATCTTCTCGGAAGGTGCCGTCCTCGATCATGCTCTCGAGGTTCTTGTGGGTCGCAGCGATGATGCGCACATCGATGCTTTGCGTCTTGTTGCTGCCCACGCGCTCGAAGGTGCGCTCCTGCAACACCCGCAGCAGCTTGACCTGCATGGGCAGCGGCATGTCGCCGATTTCGTCGAGGAACAGCGTACCGCCGTTGGCCAGCTCGAAACGCCCGGCACGGCTGGTGATGGCCCCGGTAAAGGCGCCCTTCTCGTGACCGAACAGTTCGCTTTCGAGCAGCTCTGCCGGAATCGCCCCGCAGTTGACCGGCACGAAGGGAGCTTCACGGCGCTTGGAGTGGTAGTGCAGGTTGCGCGCCACCACCTCCTTGCCGGTGCCGGACTCACCGAGGATGAGCACGCTGGCGTCGGTGTCGGCCACCTGCTGCATCATCTGGCGCACATGCTGGATGGCACGGCTGGTACCTACCAGGCTGCGGAACAGGTTGGGCTCGCGCTGACGGCCGCGCTCGCGTGCCTGGTCGTACATCTCGCGGTACACCTGGGCGCGGTGCAGCGAATCGAGCACCTGGCTGTAGCTCGGCGGCATCTCGAGGTTGGACAACACGCGACGGCGCAGCTCTTCGGGGAACTCGGCAGAAGAAATATCGCCCAGCAACAGCACCGGAAGGAACTCATCCCACGCTGCCACTGTCTTAAGAAGCCCCAGCACACTGGCCGGCGCCTTCACCGCCCCGATCAGCACACACAGCACTTCGCGGCTGGAGGCAAGAGACTCTACCGTCTGCTGCCAGTCATCACTGGAGCACGGGAGGTTTTCTTCGCCGAGAAAGTTCAGGACCACCGCCAGATCGCGGCGGCGAGCGCTGTCGTCATCGATCAGGAGAATCTTGGTTTCACGCCACATGCAATAGCAACTTCCCTAGTCATATCGGCGCCCGGCGGGCGTGCGCGACATCATCCCGACTGAATGGTCAGTGTTCGGACGTCTGAATTTCGAAAACAGCCACTAGTTAAGTCAAAAAGGCCTGCACAGTCAAATTTATGGCGCCTTTTCCCCAGTTCGGTGCATCTTAACTGAACAAATGGTAAACCTTCGACGCATTCTTTGCTTGATTGATCTGCGTCATTTCATCGGCGATGGCCTGCCGCTCGCCCATTGTAACGTCGAGCAGTTCGCGGTAGACCTGCAGCAAGCCTTCCAACCGCGCCTTGACTACCGCTTCGTCGAGCTCCGGCGCCTTGAGCATGTCGTCGATAAGGCCCCGGCAGCTCTCGTCGAGCCGGCCGATCGCACCCCAGTCCCGCGCGCCCAAGGCGGCGAGCAGCGCTTCACGGGTTTCGTCGAATCGTTGCAGCTCGCTGTTCACCTTGCTCTCCTCCACCGGCTCACTCGGCCTGCTGTGCGTCGGCAATGGCATCCCAACCGCTCTTGACGGTGATCAGCAGCTGCGCCACTTCGTCGATGATCGCCGGATCGTTGTCGATGTTGGCCTGCATCAAGCGATTGGTCATGTAGGCGTACAGGCTGGAAAGTTGCTCGATATAGGCCGGATCGTGGCTCTTCTGCGCGTCAAGACCATCGTTCAGGCCGATGATGATGTCGATGGCCTTGCCCAGCATCAAGCCTTTTTCGGCGATGTCGCCACGGGCCAATGCGCCCTTGGCCTGGGCCATGCGATCAAGCCCACCCTCCATCAGCATCTGCACCAGGCGATGGGGTGTGGCTTCGGAAATCTGGGCATGGGAATTGACCTTCTGGTACTGACGAAGGGCTCTCATGGGATTCATCTTGCGACCTCGTAACGGGCAAAAAACTTAAGGTTCGATAGTCCCTGTATCGGGCCGGATGGTCAAAACTTTACCGGCCGGTGCAAAAAGGCCGGGCATCAGGCCCGGCCATTCGCATCAATCACTGATTACTTGTCGCTCTTGGCGTTGTTCAGGGCGTTGAGCGTGCCCAGCACGTTGTTCTGCTGCTGGCGCAACTGGGTGACCAGGGTGTCCATGTTGTTGTACTTGTCCTGCAGGCTCTTTTGCAAGGCCTCCATGCGCGTGTCCAAGGTGTCCTGTTCGGACTTGAGCTTGGTCAGGCTTTCGGTCAGGGTCTTGCTGCGCTCGGCCAGGGTGCCGGTGGCGGCCTTGGCGTAGGGCTCGGTGACACTCTGCAGGCGCGCAATCAAGCCGTCCTTGCCGTTGAAGATGCTGGTAAGGTCAGCGGCGTTGGTGGCAGCGGCTTTATCCCACTTCTTGTCGTCCAGGCTCAGCGCACCGCCGTCCTGGGCGGTCGTGACGCCAAACGCTGCAAGCGACTTCAGGGTGCCGTTGCCGGACAGCGCATTCATTTCTTCGCGGATGGAGGTCATCAGCGCACGCATGGATGCATCACCGGTAAGGGCTGCCGCAGTCACGGTGCCGTCGGCATTCTTGGTGACCCTGGTCTCCGCGTTGACCACTTTGATCAATGCGTTGTAGGTGTCGATGAAGCCCTTGAGGCCCGACTTCAACGCAATCGAACTGGTGGTCAGGGAAAGCGTGGTTGGCGTGATATTGCCTTTGGTATCTTCCGGCGACGTGCCTACCAGCTTGATGTTCAGCCCACTCACCGCATCGGTGATGTCATTGCTCTTGGACTTCATGGCAATGCCATCGAGCGTATATTCGGCGTTCTTGGGCTTATCCACTTCGGTATACCCGACGTCGACACCTGAATTCCCGCCCAGCGTGATCTCGGAGCCCTCGCCCATCTTGGTGGACGTAATGACCAGGCGCGAACCCGAGGCATCGGTCAGGATGTTGGCACTGAAGCCCGCCGTGCCGTACTGGCTGTTGATGTTCTCACGCACATCTTGCAGCGTTGCCCCCGGGGGAATGCTCACGTCGTGAGCCTTGCCGTTCTGGGTGATGGTCAACTTGGTCGTACTGGTACCGGCGTTGACCACGCTGGTCGCGCCACCGGCATACACCTTGGTGGAGACCTTGGAAGCCGACGCCAGCTGGGTCACCACCAGGTTGAAGGAGCCGTTGGCTGCGCCCGCACCTGCGGTGATGGTCGCAACCTTTTCATCCGAGGACTTCAGGCTCAGGCCACCGAAGCTGTTGCCGGTGGTCATGCTGGTCAGGGCGCCACGGAAGGCATCCAGTGCTGCCTGGATCTTGCCGATAGAGGACAACGTGGTGGTTGCCTTCAGTGTCTGGGTATTGATCTGCGTCTGCTTCGGCGCTTTTTGCGCGTCCACCAGAGACTTCACAATCGCCTGGGTATCGATGCCCGATCCGATACCGCTGACTGTTGTACCTGCCATCATTGCTCTCCTTGTTCAGTAGCTGCCGGATCCTTGGCGGATAAATCCATCAAATGACCGACAGCAACAAAAATCATGCCAGCCTATGCCTTGCCGTCGAACAGCAGGCTGCCAGCTTCGCTGAGGCTTTGTGCCAGCTTCAGCGCGGTTTCCGACGGGAGCTGGCGGATCACGTCACCGGATTCGGTGGCGATGACCTTGACCACTACCTGGCCGGTTGAATCATCGATGGAGAAGTCCAGCTTGCGCTGGCTCGACTGGACGAAATCGCGGATATCGCCCACTGCTTTCTCCAGGTCCTCGCGGGTGTGCGGCTTGTCTTCAGAAGGCGCAGCCTCCTGCACCTTGGCAGGTGCCACCAGCGGGTCCTTGGCCGTCGCTGCTGCCTGGGGCGGCATCGAAGGGTACATCTGGTTCAACTTGACACTCATGTCCATGCTTCGAACTCCTCATGTCAAAAAGGTGAAAGGGCACGTAAACGCGCCCTTCCACCTCTTACTCAGGCGCCTGAATTACTGGAGCAGTTTCAGGACCGAGGATGGCAGCTGGTTAGCCTGCGACAGGATCGCAGTCGAAGCCTGCTGCAGGGTCTGCTGCTTGGTCAGCTCTGCAGTTTCCGAAGCGAAGTCCACGTCCTGCACGGTGGAGCGGGCAGCGGTGGAGTTCTTCTGGATGTTCTGCAGGTTGTCGACGGTGGTGGTCAGACGGTTCTGGGTAGCACCCAGGCCCGAACGGACGCTGTCGATCGAACCGATGGCCTTGTCGATAACGGCCAGGGCGTTCTGAGCCTTGGTGGCGTCGGTGACGTCGGTTTGCGAGATGGTGGTCTTGGCCGAGGTAACGGTTGCAGCACCGAACAGAGCAGTAGCGCCGCCCAGCGAGAAGCCTTTGGCCGAGTCCAGCGAGACAGCGCCGGTGACCACCTTGGCAGCAGCACCCAGGGCAGCGCCAGCAGCGAAGTTGCCGGAGCCGTCTTTGGCAGCGATCGAGATGTTGGCCTGGGCGTTGGCGTCAGCACCCGAGAAGCTGATGTTCTCACCGGTGTCCGACTTGATGCTCAGGGTTTTCTTGACTTCGTCGTAGTTGACGCTGATACCCAGCTTGGCAGCGTTGGATTTCAGCTGGTCGGCCAGGCCGGCCTTGTCAGTCACGCCCACGAAGTCAACAGTGCCGCTGGAACCGACAGACAGCTTGAAGTTGGCCGGAGTAGCGCCGGTTACGTCCAGTTGCAGTTCGGTGCTGGCGGTTGCGGTCAGACCACCGATCGAGCCGTTCAGATCGCTGGCGATCTGCTTGGCGGAGGCACCAGCAGCGTAGGCGACAGTGGCGGTTTGGCCGTTGCCGGTAACGGAGAGGCTGCCAGCAGCCAGGCCGCTCGCGCTCGGGGCGATGGCGGTGGACTTGACCTGCTGCGAACCGATGTTGCTGGCAGCAACGTTTTCCAGGCTCAGGTTGATGGTTTCGTTGGCGTTGGCGCCGACCTGGATGGCCTTGGTGCCGTACGAGCCGTCCAGCAGCTTCTGGCCACCGAAGGTGGTGGTAGCGGAGATACGGTTCAGCTCGGAAGTCAGAGCCTGGTATTCGTCGTTGTTCGACTTACGGTCGTCGGCGCTCAGGGAGCCAGTAGCCGAGGACAGAGCCAGGGTACGCATTTTTTGCAGGATGTCGGTCGAAGCCTGCATTGCGCCTTCGGCGGTCTGGGCGATCGAGATACCGTCGTTGGCGTTCTTCACTGCCTGGCCCAGGCCGTTGATCTGGCTGGTCAGACGGTTGGCGATCTGCAGGCCGGCAGCGTCGTCTTTGGCGCTGTTGATGCGCAGGCCGGAAGACAGGCGCTGCATCGAAGTGGTCTGGGCGGTGCTGGCCTTGTTCAGGTTAACCTGAGTAGTAACCGAAGCAATGTTGGTGTTTACAGTTAAAGCCATGACGAAATCCTCGTTGGATGGGTACTGCGGCTTCCGGCCCTGGCATCCGCCGGGTATGGCCTAGAGAACCTTCGTAATGTTTATCGTCGTTTGCGGGGGTTGCTTGAGGGCATTTGCAAAAAAAAAATGCCATCACGCTGCCACCCCCACGAAATCAGGGGCTTATGGCTTTTCAACACGTATTCGAAGGCAAAAAAAAGCGCCTGGCGGAATACGCCAGGCGCTTTTTTTGACCGCGTCGGATCAGCCGCGATAGAGAATCGCCGAGCCCCACGACAGGCCCACGCCGAAGCCACTGATGGCCACGCGCTTCCAGCTGCTGTCGAGCATGTGCTTCTGCAGCAGCAGCGGCACGCTGGAGGACACTGTATTGCCGGTTTCGAGCATGTCCTTGACGAACTTCTCCGGGTGCTGCTCTTCAAAGCGTCGCGCCACCGCATCGACGATCGCCGCGCTGCCCTGATGGATGCAGAAGGCATCGATATCGGACGACTGCAGGCCGCTGGCATCGAGCAGCTCATGCAGGTGCGCCGGCACCTTGACCAGGGCGAAGTTGAACACCTGGCGGCCGTTCATGAAGAAATTGCCGTTGGTGACCTTCAGGTGCTCGGCACCGGAACCGTCGGTACCGAAACGCGCCTCGCCCAGTTGCCATACCGCGCCCTCGCCCATCCAGGTGGCGGTGGCGGCATCGCCGAACAGCATGGTGGTGTTGCGGTCTTCCGGGTCGACGATCTTCGAATACGGGTCGGCGGTGATCAGCAGGCCGTTCTTCAGCCCCGCCGCCTGCATGAAGCCCTTGATCGCGTACAGGCCGTAGACGTAGCCGGAGCAGCCCAGCGAAACGTCGAACGCCGCCACCCGGGTGGACAGGCCCAGCTTGTGCTGGACGATGGCCGCAGTGTGCGGCAGCCCTTCTTCGTCACCGTTCTGGGTGACCACGATCAACACATCGATCGACTGCGGATCGAGCTCGGGGTTGCTGGCGAACAAGGCACGGGCGGCCTCGACGCACAGGTCGGAGGTTTCTTGCTCTTCGGCCTTGCGCGGCAGGAACGACGCGCCGATCTTGCCGAACATGAACTCTTCGTCCTTGCCGAACTTCGCACCCTGGACGTAGTTGTCCAGGCCAGCGGTGGGCACGTAACTCGCGATGCTTTTGATGCCAATCATTCTGGCTTCCCAATGAAAACAGGCAAAGACCGCCACTCGATGAATTGAGGGCGCCCACTACCGGGTCCGTGACACGCCGACATCGGGCAGGTCACTGGCTAACCGGTAACAAATTGCTGCAGCAGCTGCCGCATAGAATACAGGGAAGATGCGCGATTTGACTCATTGGTCACACTCATTTGTTGCCAACTGCCGCTCAGCACCGTGCGCCAGGCACAAAAAAGCCCCGGCAGCGCGAGGCTGGCCGGGGCTTTTGGGCACCCGCTCAGTTACATCTGATTGAACAGGCTCAGCTTGGAGATCTGCGTGAAGCTCAGCTGCGAAGCCTGCAGCATGGCCTGGTGCAGTGCCAGCATGATCGACGCATCGGCCATGTCGGTGTTGCCGATGGCGTCCTGGGTAGCCTTGTTGGCGGTGGTCAGGCTGGTGTTCTCCTGGCGCTGGATATCGAGCGAGTTGCCACGCGCACCGATGGAGCCACGGGTGATATCGACCTGCTCGCGCGCACTGGCCAGGTTGGCGACTGCCGATGCGATGGAGTTCTTCAGCGCGATGTTCGCCGCATCACCAGTGCCCGGTGCATCCAGCGCGGTACGCAGCTGGCTGATGGTCTCCAGCACGCTTTGGTTCTGGTGGGTGTTGGCATTGACCGCAAACTGGTCACCCGCCTGCGGCGCGCCGGACACCTGGTAGGTAACGCCCGCCACCGTCAGCGCCGGCGCGGTGAAGGTGCCGCTGGCCACTACCTTGCTGTCGGCGGTCAAGGGCTGCGCGTAGAGCTCGTAGGTGTTGGCGCCGGTAAACTTGATGACCGCACCGCTGTCGGGGAACGTGCTGCGGTAGGCCGTCGGGTCGGTCACCGCACCGCTGGTGATCTGCGCGCTCGAAGGGTTGCCGGCACCACGGACGGTGGTCAGCGAGTCGGGGCGCGCCTGCAAGGAGAACTCATGGCCGGCGACGGCAGCATTGGGGTCATCACCTTCCTGCAGCGTGACGCTGATCTCGAACTCGACACCCCGGAACGCGATGCGGTTACCGCCCTCGGCCTTGCTGTCGAAGGTGCCGTTGGTCGGGGTTTCGGCAGTGATGTCGTTACCCAGGGCATCGGTCACGGTGTACTGGGTGCCACTGGTGAAGGTGACCTTGTATGGCTGGCCGGCGTTGAAGTTGCTGTTGTACGCGCTGCTCGAGGTCAGCAGGCCCGGCGAGACCGCGACGCGACCATCATCGACCGGCGGCGCCACCAGGGCGGACTCGGTACGGCTCTTGTTCTTGGCCGAATCGAAGATGCTGAAGCCGGTGTCGTTGGTCGCCAGCTTCAGGGTGTCGGACACCTGCAGGCTCAGCTGGGTCTGGTCACCCTGGTAGCTGTAGCTGCCGTCGGCATTGCGCACATAGGGCGGCGACGAGGTCTTGGTGCCGCCGAACATGTAGTCGCCATTGGCATCGCGCGAGTTGAGCAGGCCGAAGATGTTTGCCTCGATCTCCTTGAGCTCGCTGCTGATGGAGGTGCGGTCGGCCGCACTGATCCCGGCGCCGCCCGCACGAAGGGCCAGGTCACTGGCGCGCTGCATGGCGTCGTTGATGGTGGCCAGCACGCTCTCTTCCTGCAGCAGCGAGTTGTTCACCGTGGTCATGTTGCCGTCGTACTGCTTGAGCAGGGCCTGTTGCTGCTGCAGCAGCAGCAGGCGTGCGGCGCCTACCGGGTCGTCACCGGCGGACTGGATGCGCACGCCGGTATCGATCTGCTGCTTGACCTTCATCAGGTTGGCAAAGTTGCTGGTGTAGCTGGTAGCGCTCGACTCATAGAACTGAGCGGTGGAAATACGCACGATGGCTACTCCTTACAATGCGTTGATCAGGGTGGCGAAGGTTTCCTGCGCCGCCTTGATGATTTGCGAAGACGCGGTGTAGTAGTGCTGGAACTTGATCAGGTTGGCCGCCTCATCGTCCAGGTTGACACCGGAAACTCCATTACGGGCTTCCTTGGCCGAGTCGTAAACGGCCTTGGTCGCCGTGGTATCGATTTGGGCCTGGCTGGCCTTGGCACCGACCCGCTCCACCATCGAGGCATAGGCCGAAGTGAAGCTGCTGCCGCCACCGGAATTGACACCGACCGTGGCCTTGGTCTGCAGGTCGAGCAGCGCTTGGGCATTGCGGTTGTCGGACTTGCCGGCGACGTTGAAGCCCATGCTGAACGAGTCGTCCTCCGCCGGGCTGCCGCCGACCGAGGTCTCCAGGCTGAACGAACGCGGGTTGCCGCTACCGTCGAGAATGGGCGCCCCGGCCGCATCGACCATCGGCACGTTGATCGTCAGCTTGTTTTCCTGGCCGGGCACGATGGTGCCGGTACCAATGTTGTTGCCCTTGGCATCGAACAGGGTGTAGCCCTGGGTGCCGCCGCTGGCCGCACCGAACACCATGCGCACCGGCATCGAGTGCTTGATCGAATCCTGGATCAGCGCGGTGTCGGCACCGCCGTAGATATCCAGCTTCGCACCCAGGTTCGGCTGGCTGATGGTACCGGTACCGTCGTTGCCGCTGCCGATGGTGGCGTTGATCGGCCCGGCGAAGGCCAGCTTGTTGGCATCGGTGAGAGTGGTGCTGATCGAGCCCGCAGCCGCGCGGGTTGGGATCACCTTGAAGCTGTCGCCCGCCGCCAGGCCGCCACCGTTGAGCTTCAGGGTGAAGCCATCGATGACCGGTGGTGGCGTGGTGTTCAGGTCGAAGCTGCCCATGTCGGTGCCGTCGGAACGGCGCACGCTGTACTGGGTGCCGCTGGTGAAGGTGACCTGGTAGTCGTGGGTGGTCAGCAGGCTGCTGTCGGCAATGGTCACGTCCAGGTTGCCGGAGCCGGCGCTGTTGCCGGTGGCACCCAGGCTGCGCTGGCTGATCGCCGCGGCGCTGTTGATGCTGGAGAACAACGCGCTGCCGAACTGACCGTTGGCATCCAGGCCCTGCCCCAGCTGGCTGTTGATGCTGTCGGTCACCACCAGGGCCACGCGGCCCAGCTCGTTCATCGACGGGTTGAGCACGTCCTGGCGATAGCGCAACAGGCCGCCGATCTGCCCGCCCGTGATGACCGAGGTGACGTCCGAGGAGAAGGTCGGGTAGTTGACCTGCAGGCTGTACTGACTCTTGTCGGCGGCGCTCGGCCCGGCGGTCAGGGTGTTGGAGCGGTTGCCGGTGACCAGCGACTGGCCGGTACCCAGGTACACGTCGTAGTTGCCGTCACGCTCCTGCACGGTGACACCCACCAGCTCATTGAGCTGGCGCACCGCCTCGCTGCGCGCATCCAGCAGGGTGTTCGGCGTGGCGCCGGACGCCGACAGCTGGGTGATCTGCTTGTTCAGGTCGGCAATGCTCGAGGTGAGCTTGTTGACCTGGCCGGCAAGGGTATCGAGCTGGCTGTTGATGCTTTCGTTCTGTTTGTTCAATTCACTGGAGATGGAATTGAAGCGGTTGCTCAGGGTTTGCGCCTGGGTCAGCAGCAACTGCCGGGACGCCACGTCGCCGGGCTTGGCCGAGGCGGTCTGCAGGGCCGAGAAGAATGCGGTCAGCACCGAGCTGATACCGGTGCTGCTGTCGCCCAGCAGTTTGTCGACACTGCCGATCTGATCAAGGTAGGTCGCCGCATCGGTGCTCAGCGAGGTCGCGGTACGCAGCTGGTTGTCCAGGTAGGCGTTGTAGACCCGGCGAACATCCGCAAGCTGAGTACCGGTACCGATGAAACCCGAGCCGATGTTGTGTGCAGGCCCCGAGACCTGGAGGGTCTGCTGGCGCGAGTAGCCGGAGGTCGCAGCGTTGGCGATGTTGTTACTGGTGACCGACAGCGCCGCCTGGCTGGCACTCAGGCCGGACAGCCCGATCGAGATCAGAGACATGGTTCAATCCTTATAGATTCGTGGTAGTGCCAGCCATGGCGTATTGCTGGGTGGGCTGCAGTTGTCGGGCGATGCTGATGATCTTGCGGGCATAGTCCGGGTCGGTTGCGTAACCGGCCTTCTGCAGCTCTCTTGCAAACTGTTCTGGGTTATCGGCTGCACCGACCGCATCTTTATAGCGACTGTTGTTCTGCAACAGGCTGACCAGGTCGTGGAAGCTGTCCTGGTAGGAGTCGTACGAGCGGAATGCCGCTGTCTCCTTGACGAACTGACCGCCACGGAACTCGCTGGTGATCGCCCGCGCCTCGCCACCCTGCCAGTTGCCGGTGGCCTTGATGCCGAACAGGTTGTGGCTGCTGCTGCCGTCAGGGTTGCGCATGACCGACTTGCCCCAACCGGTTTCCAGCGCCGCCTGGGCCACCAGGTAACGCGGATCGATACCAATGCGCTTGGCCGCCTGCTCTGCCATCGGCAGCATGGTGCTGACGAAGGCATCGCTGTTGCCAAAGGCCTTGTTGGGGGCCAACGGTGGCTGGGCCACCGCTCGCCCGACGATACGCATGCCCTCGGCGGGTGCGGCATAGGTGCGCGCCGGCTGCCAGTCACCGCGGGCGACACCGGCCAGTGACGGCGCATGCTGGGCCGCATCGCCAGTAGCGGAGGACGGCACGATACCGGCCAGCAGGCGGTCGGTAAGCTTGCCTGGCAAGGCCAGGCGCCGCGAGTTGAGGGCCGCCACATCGTTGCGCCCGGCAGCGGGCTGTTCGGCCCGCGCAGGCTCGCCCACCCGGCTACCCCACAGCGCCGGGGCCGGCCCATCGATACGCGGGAACGGGCTGGTATTGACCGTGCTGGCCTTGCGCTTGCTCAGCTGGCGCACCAGCACATCCTGCAGGCCGATGCCGCCCCCTTCGCGGGACATGCTCACGGCCAGCTGCTGGTCGTACATGTCACGGTACTGCTTGGTCGTATCGCTGTTCATCGGGTTTTCTTCGTCGGCCAGCACATCACTGGCCTTGCGCGAGGCCTTGAGCATCTCGCTGACGAACAACGACTCGAATTCCTGGGCCACCTTGCGGATGTTGCCCTCACTGTCGCGATCACCGCGCTTGAGCGAGCTCAGGCGATTGAGGTCGGTGTAGGCACCGCTGTCGACATGGCCGGAAACCTGGCTTTTCGGATTCATCCCAGGCGTCCTCAGATCACGATCAGGTCGGCCTGCAACGCGCCGGCCTGCTTCAGGGCTTCAAGGATGGCCATCAGGTCGCTTGGCGCAGCGCCGACCTGGTTAACCGCGCGGACGATTTCATCCAGGGTGGTACCTGGGCCGAACTTGAACATCGGCTTGGCTTCCTGCTGGGCATTGACCCGCGAGCGCGGCACGACGGCGGTCTCGCCATTGGAGAACGGCCCCGGCTGGCTGACGATCGGGTCTTCGGTGATGGTCACGGTCAGGCTGCCGTGGGTAACCGCCGCCGGCGACACCTTGACGTTCTGGCCAATCACGATAGTGCCGGTACGCGAGTTGATGATGACCTTGGCCACGGCCTGGCCGGGGTCGATCTCGAGGTTTTCCAGGATCGACAGGTAGTCGACACGCTGGCTCGGGTCCATCGGCGCGGTCACCCGCACCGAGCCACCGTCCAGGGCCTGGGCCACCCCTGGGCCAAGCAGTTCGTTGACCTTGTCGACGATGCGCTTGGCCGTGGTGAAGTCGGGCCGGTTGAGGTTCAGCGTCAGGCTGTTGCCCTGGTTGAAACCGCTCGGCACTGCACGCTCGACGCTCGCACCGCCCGGAATGCGGCCAGCCGACGGGACGTTGACGGTGATCTTCGAGCCATCCCGGCCTTCGGCGTCGAAACCACCGACCACCAGGTTGCCCTGGGCGATGGCGTAGACGTTGCCGTCGATACCCTTGAGCGGGGTCATCAGCAGGCTGCCGCCGCGCAGGCTCTTGGAGTTACCGATCGACGACACGGTGATGTCGACCACCTGGCCGGGCTTGGCGAAGGCCGGCAGGTCGGCATGCACCGACACCGCGGCAACGTTCTTCAACTGCACGTTGCCCGAACCCGGCGGCACCTTGATGCCGAACTGCGACAACATGTTGTTGAAGGTCTGCAGGGTGAACGGGGTCTGGGTGGTCTGGTCGCCCGTACCGTTGAGCCCCACCACCAGACCGTAGCCGATCAGCTGGTTGGCACGCACGCCGGAAATACTGGCGATGTCCTTCAAGCGCTCGGCGTGGGCGCCGAACGCACAGGACAGAAGAAGTGTCGCGGCAATCAACCGCCTAGCGTTGAACATGGTCATCCGTACTCAGAAGGGCCAGAGCGGGCTGATGAAGAAACGGTCCAGCCAACCGGGCTGGCTGGCATCGGCGAACGAGCCGGTGCCCGAATAGGTGATGCGCGCGTCGGCCACGCGAGTGGACGGCACGGTGTTGTCCGTGGCGATGTCATCGGCACGCACCAGGCCTGCGATGCGCACCAGCTCTTCGCCGGTGTTCAGGGTCATCCACTTCTCGCCGCGCACGGCGATGATGCCGTTGGGCAGCACTTCCGCGACGGTGACGGTGATCGAACCGGTCAGGGTGTTGCCCTGGGTCGCCTTGCTGTCGCCCTTGGTGGTGCGGTCACCGTTGTAACCGGCCTCGAGGGTCAGATCGCCGCTGCCCAGCGGGTTGTTGGTGTTGGGGATGGTGCCGAACAACGAGGTCAGGCCGATATTGGCCTTGCTGTTCTTCTGGATCTGCGAGCCGGCATTCTTGCTCGCCGAGGTGCGCTCGTTGAGGGTGATGGTGATGATGTCACCGACCCGGAACGCCTTGCGATCGGTATACAGGCCCTGCTCGAAGCCGGCCTGGTAGATCGAGCCGTTGTTGGCCGCCGCCGGCAACGGGGTGCGCGGCAACACCGGCGCATAGTACGGGTCGTTTGGCTTGGGCGTCGGCGCGACGCAACCGGCCAGCAACACCGCCCCCCCCAGGGCGAAAACGGACAACAGACGATTCATGACGCTTACCTCATGGTGTAACGGGCGCTGCTACAGCGAGCGAATGGTCAATGGCCCGCACCCGGCGGGCCATCAGGGCTTACAGCTGCTGGGTGACGAACGACAGCATCTTGTCGGCCGTCGAGATGACCTTGGAGTTCATCTCGTAGGCACGCTGGGTGGTGATCATGTTGACCAACTCCTCGACGGTGCTGACGTTGGAGTTTTCCAGGGTCTGTTGCTGGGTGGTGCCGAAACCGTTGAGGCCCGGGGTGCCGACCTGCGGCGCGCCGCTGGCGGCGGTCTCGAGGAACAGGTTGCCGCCGATCGCCTGCAGGCCAGCCGGGTTGATGAAGTCGGCGGTCTGGATGTTGCCGATGATCTGCGCTGCCGGGTTGCCGGCCGTGGTGATCGACACGGTGCCGTCGCGGCCGACGGTGAAGGTCTGGGCGTCCGGCGGCACGACGATGGCCGGCTCCAGGGCGAAACCGTTGGCGGTGACGATCTGGCCGTCGGAGTTCAGGTGGAAGGTGCCGTCACGGGTGTACGACACGGTGCCATCGGGCTGCAGGATCTGGAAGAAGCCACGGCCATCGACCGCCATATCCAGCGGGTTCTCGGTGGTTTGCAGGCTGCCGGCGGTGAAGCTTTTCTGGGTGCCGACGATGCGCACACCGGTACCGACCTGCAGGCCCGAAGGCAGCTCGCTGTCCTGGGTGGACTGCGCGCCAGGCTGGCGCTTGATCTGGTACAGCAGGTCCTGGAACTCGGCGCGGTCGCGCTTGAAGCCCGTGGTCGAGACGTTGGCCAGGTTGTTGGAAATGACCGTGAGGTTGGTGTCCTGGGCGGACAGGCCGGTTTTAGCGACCCAAAGAGCCGGAAGCATCTAGTGTTCTCCTCGTGCGCCTGTTTTACGGCACCCGTTCAAATGTGATTAGCCGATTTGCAAAACCCGAGCCATGGCTTCGTCGCCTTCCTTGGCCGCGTTCATCATCTTGACGTGCAGTTCGAACTGCCGGGACAACGCCAGCACCGAGGTCATTTCCTCGACCGCATTGACGTTGCTCGACTCAAGGAACCCGGAAACCACGCGAACGTTGACGTCGGCATTGGCGGGCTGGCCGCTGGTGGTGTGGATCATGCCGTCGAGCCCTTTGGTCAGGCCCTTGATGTCCGGGTTGACCAGCTTGATCCGGTCGACCTGGGCCAGCGCCCGCGGGTCTTCGCCCATGGCGCGGATGCTGATGGTGCCATCCTCGCCGACCTCGACCTTCTGCTCGGGCGGGACAGCAATCGGGCCGCCGTTGCCGATCACCGGCATGCCGTTGCCGGCGCGCAGAATACCGAGGGCGTCAATGTTCAGGCTGCCGGTACGTACATAGGCTTCGCTGCCATCGGGCGCCTGCACGGCAATGAAACCCTGGCCACTGACCGCCACATCCAGGTCACGCCCGGTCTCGACCAGGGCACCACCGGTGAAGTCGGTGGCCGGGCGCTCGCTCATGGCGAAGGCGCGCGCCGGAAAGCTGTCACCGAACACCGGCATGGAACGCGCCTGCTCCAGGTCACGCTGGAAACCATTGGTGGAAACGTTCGCCAGGTTGTTGGCATGGGCCTTCTGCGCCAGCGCGTTCTGGCTGGCACCGGTCATGGCCACATAAAGCATCTTGTCCACAGCATCTCCTCTGCGCGAACCTTGCCGCGCTGTCGTTGGCAAGGCTTAAGCAATTATCGAACCACACTGGCAAAGCCTTTCAATACGGGGCTTTCAGGGCCGCGCAGGCCCGCCGAGCGTCAGTTTGTCGGCGAATGTTTGCCGCTGGCGGCAAGCTCCGAATCAGTCATTGCGGCACGCCCCATTGCTGTAAGGCCCCGAGTGCAGCTTCCAGCCATCACCCGGGTTGATTGCCGAACACAGGTAGCGCCCGGTAGCCAGGCTTTGCCACTGGTACCAGGGCGCCGGTGCGGCCTGCAGCGAGCAGGCAACCAGCAGCGCAATCAGCACCCCCGTAAACCTCGACAGCGTCGTCATGGCATCCCCCTTCGCCAGATGTGAAAAAGCCCCTGCAAGCAGGGGCTTTGCCCAACCACGATCATCAGGTCATCTGGATGATGGTCTGCATGATGGTACTTTCAGTGGAAATGGTCTTGGCGTTGGCCTGGTAGTTGCTCTGCGCCTTGATCAGGTTGACCAGCTCGCCGGTCAGGTCGACGTTGGAGTCTTCCAGGGAGCTGCCGGCAATGCGGCCCAGGGTGCCGGTATCCGGCTCGCCGATGATCGGCACGCCCGAAGCGTAGGACTCTTTCCAAGCTGTGCCGCCCACCGGGGTCAGGCCTTGCAGGTTGGCGAAGTTGGCGATCGCCACCTGGCCGATGACCTTGTCCTGGCCGTTGGTGAAGTTGGCGAACAGGTTGCCGCTCTGGTCGACGGTCAGGCCGGCAAGCTCACCGGTGGCATAGCCATCCTGGCTCTTGGCAGTGGTGGCCGACGCTGCGTTGTACTGGGTGGTAGCCAGCATATCGAGGGTGACGCCACCCGTGCGCGCGGTGGCGCCATTGGCAACCCAGGCGCCCGCCGCGTTCTTCTCGGCCGGCACCCAGCCGGTGAGCTGGAAGGTCTTGTCGGCACCGATGGTCAAGCCACCTGGGACTGCACCTGCAGTCATACCGGCGGTATTCAGAGTGCCGTCGGTCTTGAACGGCAGCTTGTTGACCAGCGGCGTGGTCAAGGTCGGGTCAGCCGGATTGCGGCCGTCGATGGTGGTGTACATGGTCCAGGAGTTGGTACCTGCATCCTTGACGAAGTACTGGTTGAGCTGGTGCGCATTACCCTGGCTGTCGTAGACATCGGTATTGAAGGTGTAGTTGTAGCTGTTGACGTTGGCCGGATCGAACGGCGCCACGCTCGGCTGGATCGCGCTGGAGTTCAGGTTTACGGTCTCGGACACACGACCGGTCGGATTGGGCGACAGGTTCGAGGTGTCGATCTTCAGATCGGTCAGCACGCCCTTGACGACCTTACCGTTGCCATCCACCGCATAGCCCTGCAGGTTGGCACCACTGGAGTTGACGACGTAGCCGTCCTTGTCGCTGTAGAAGGCGCCGGCACGGGTATAGATGCGCGAACCGTTGTCGCTCAGGGCGAAGAAACCGTTACCGTCGATGGCCATGTCCAGCGCCTGGCCGGTGCCATTGATGTTGCCCGGGTTGAACATCTGCGAAACGGCCATGGTCTTCACGCCACTGCCGACTTGGGTCTTGCCGCCGGAAGTACCGCGGATCGACTGCGAATACTGGTCAGCGAACTCGGCGCGCGACGATTTGAAACCGGTGGTGGCGACGTTGGCAATGTTGTTGCCGGTAACGTTCAGAGCCTTGTTCGCCGCGTAGAGACCGCTAAGGCCGATATTGAAAGACATTGACTCGCTCCTTGTGCCGATTCTGCGGCGTTAGATTCCGATGCTGGTGACTTTGGAGATGCCGATCTTGCCGATGCCGGCCAGGTCGAGCATCATCTCGCTGCCGTTCTGGAAGCTGACACTGTTGACCCTTGCCGGGAGCAAGGTGGACAGCGTCTTGGCCTTGCCGTCGACCGTGGTCTCAGCCGTGAAGGTGTAGGTGCCCGGGGCGACTTTCTCGCCCTTCTCATTGGTGCCATCCCAGATGAAGTCGGCGGTACCGGCCTTTTGCGAACCCAGCTGGATGGTCTTGACGACGTTGCCGTCCTTGTCCTTGATGCTGACCTTGCCATCGCTGATGCTCTGCGGCACCACGACCTGGCCGTTGAAGCTGGAAGTGGTGTCCACCACGGCCTTGTCGGTCTGCACGATCACCGAGCGGCCGACCAGCGAGGTGGCCTGCAGCGCCTGGGACGAGCCGATGCCGGTCAGGATCCCGTTGACCGAATCGTTCAGCGACTGGATACCTTCCAGGCTGCTGAACTGCGCCAGTTGCGCGACGAACTCACCGTTCTCCTGCGGATCGAGCGGGTTCTGGTTTTTCATCTGCGTCACCAGCAGCTGCAGGAACGCATCCTTGCCCAGCGCACTGCCGGCCTGGCCGGTTGTGCTGCTGTTCTTGCTGTCGGTCTTCTGCAACGATTTCAGGTAGGCACTACCGACATCGTTGCTGGTATTGGTTGTGGTCATGGCGGCTCCGTGCTTACTGACCCAGGGTCAGCACTTTCTGCATCATGTTCTTGGCGGTGTTCATCAGCTCGGCGTTGGTCTGGAACGCACGGCTGGCGGAGATCATGTCGGCCATCTCCTCGACCACATTCACATTCGGGTAGTAGACGTAGCCGTCCTTGTTTGCCGCCGGATGGTTCGGCTCGTAGCGCGCCTCGAGGTTGCTCTGGTCCTCGATGATGCCCTTGACCTGCACGCCCTGCCCGGCCTCGCCCTGGTCTTCGAACAGCGACTGGCTGGTGCCGGCCTGCGCGTTCTGGAAGGTGGTGGCGAACACCGGGTGGCGCGCGCGGTAAGTCTGGTCGATGCTCGAGGAGACGGTCTCGGCGTTGGCGATGTTCGAGGCAACGGTGTTCAGGCGCGTGTTCTGCGCGCTCATGCCGCTACCGGCGATATTGAAGACACTGGCAAGGGACATGGTCACTCTCCGCGCAGGGCCGATACCAGCCCTTTGAATTTACTGTTGAGCAACGTGAAGCTGGCCTGGAAGCCGATCGCGTTCTCGGTGTAGTTCGATTGTTCGATCTGGGCATCGACGGTGTTCTGGTCGATCGACGGCTGCATCGGGGTACGGTACTGCAGGGTGTCGTCGGCCATTGCCAGCCCTTCGGCCTCGATATGCCGATTGTTGGTGCGGTCCAGGGCGATGCGCCCTCTCTGCTGCTTGTCGGCCTCGGCGGCGAGCACGGACGAGAAGTCCATGTCACGCGCCTTGTAGTTCGGCGTATCGGCGTTGGCGATGTTGTTGGCCAGCACTTCGGCACGCTGGGCGCGGAAGCCCAATGCCTTTTCGTGTATGCCAAGCGCCTTGTCGAAGCTGATGCTCATATCAGGGAAACCTTCATAGGTGACCAGAATTTCGTTGGCTAAGCTTTAGCAAGGCCTATGCCAGCTTTGCAAAGCCCCGCATTCACTGGGCCCCGGGGCTTTTCGGCCTGCCGCCATTGCCAGAAAAGCGGCAAATCGCTTCCGCCGCGCAGCAGGCAAGCGGCAATTGCCGCCCGGCAAAAGCGGCAAACCAAAAAATTGACGTCATTTCACGCCCATGAAAAAGGCCGGTGTCTCACGACACCGGCCTTCGTTCGCAGCCTCAGGCGTTACTTGGCCTGATAGATGATGCCCGGGCTGCACTGGACCATCTGATAGTGGTCCGGCAAACCGTTAAGCGCCTCGGACGCACCAAGGAACAGATAGCCACCGGGCTTAAGCGTGCCATGGATACGCAGCAGAATGTCCTTCTTGACCTGGGCCGAGAAGTAGATCAGCACGTTGCGGCAGAACACGATGTCGAACTTGCCCAAGGGTGCATAGCTGTCCAGCAGGTTGTACGAGCGGAACTCGACGCGGCTGCGGATCGGCGCCTTGACCGCCCAACGCCCCGGCCCCTTGGGGTCGAAGTAACGCTGCAGGCG
Source organism: Pseudomonas sichuanensis (assembly GCF_003231305.1). Taxonomy (GTDB): domain Bacteria; phylum Pseudomonadota; class Gammaproteobacteria; order Pseudomonadales; family Pseudomonadaceae; genus Aquipseudomonas; species Aquipseudomonas sichuanensis. Next base: position 129,133 of record NZ_QKVM01000002.1, read on the forward strand.
CTCCTGCGACAGGCCGCGGGCGATGGCCAGGCTGTCGTATTCGCCGGTCTTGCAGTTGTTGAGCATCGAGCCGGACAGGTCAGTGGCAACGATCTGCGCGCCCATCTTCAGCTGGCCAAGGTTGCTGCGCTCGAACTCGTCGATGGCCATGGAGATGGAGTACGGCTCCTGCCCCGACGAGCAGGCCGCCGACCAGATGCGCAGGCGCTGGCCCGGATTGCCCTTGATGAACTCGGGGATGACCTTGTTCTTGAGCACCTCGAAGGGGTAGGTATCACGAAACCACAGGGTTTCGTTGGTGGTCATGGCATCGACCACCTGCTCGCGCAAACCACCCCGCGGCTGTGCCTGGATACGCTGCACCAGCTCACCCAACGACTTGATGCCCTGCTGCTCCATCAGCTTGTTGAGACGGCTGGAGACCAGGTACTGCTTATTCTCGCCCAGCAGGATGCCACAGGCTTTCTCCAGGAAGACCCGGAACTGTTCGAAATCCAAATTACCCGTAGACAATGCTGCCGCCTCTTTCTAAATCGCTAGCGCCGGGGACTGGCCCCGGCCGTTTCAATGCGTTGCCTTGATCCGGTCGACTACCCGCTGGGCAAGGTCGTCCGGCTTGAACTTGGCCAGGAAATCATCGGCCCCGACCTTCTTGACCATGGCCTGGTTGAAGACCCCGGACAGCGAAGTATGCAGGACGATGTGCAGCTTTTGCATGCGCGGGTCACTGCGGATCTCGGCCGTCAGGGTGTAGCCGTCCATTTCCGGCATCTCGATATCCGAGATCATCATGAGGAATTCCTCCTCCGGTCGCTTGCCCTCATCGACCAGCTTGCGCAGGTAATCCAGCGCCTGACGGCCATCGTTGAGTGCTACCACCTCGACGCCGACAGTCTGCAGACAGCGGCTGACCTGCTTGCGCGCCACCGACGAATCATCGACGGTCAGCACCCGCAGCAGCACGGCCTTGTCCTGTACCTCGGCATCGATCACACCCTCGGACACCGACTCGGACGACGGCGCCACTTCCGCCAGCACCTTTTCCACATCGATGATCTCGACCATGCGATTGTCGACCCGGGTGACCGCGGTCAGGTAGTGATCGCGCCCGGTCCCCTTGGGTGGCGGATGGATCTCTTCCCAGTTCATGTTGACGATGCGCTCGACCGAGTGCACCAGAAAACCCTGGGTCTTGGTGTTGTACTCGGTGATGATCACAAAGCTGTTACGCGTGTCTTCCTTCAACCCCGGCAACCCTGTTGCCATCGACAGGTCCAGGATCGGGATGGTCGCCCCGCGAATGTTGGCCACCCCACGCACCACCGGATGAGACTTCGGCAGCACTGTCAGTTCCGGGCACTGCAGCACCTCCCGGACCTTGAACACATTGATGCCGTAGAGCTGGTCGCCATTGAGGCGAAACAACAACAGCTCCAGGCGATTCTGCCCCACCAGCTGCGTGCGCTGGTTGACCGAATCCATCACTCCAGCCATGCCGGACCCCTCCAACGATTGCCTGTATACCGAATCGGCACGGGCTTTGCTTTTTTGAGCGCCATGTATACGAAAACGACATTTTCCCGACGACTGACGCGCCTGCTGACCGGTTCACTGGCGGCCCTGTGCCTCATGGCATCCAGTGTTCGCGTCCAGGCGCAGGCTTTCACCTTGCCTGAACAGCTTATCGGTGTCACCCAAGGGTTTCTTGAATTCACCGTGGAAGATTATCTGGCGACCACCCAGACCGGTGGCCGCTACGAAATCCAGGTCAACAGGCTCGACCCGCGCCTGCGCATGCCGCTGTGCAGCCAGCAACTTGACGCTTCACTGGAAAGCCCGACCCCGCTGGGCCGGGTCACGGTGAAGGTGCGCTGCGACAGCGCAGCCCCGTGGACGATCTTCGTGCCCGCCCAGGTACGGCTGCTGCGCGACGTGGTGGTGATGACCCGGCCGCTCAAGCGCGAAAGCGTGGTCGGCGAAGGCGATATTGCCCTGCGCGAACGCGATGTCGGCACGCTGGGCCCAGGCTATCTGACGCAGATGGACCAGGCGGTAGGCATGAAGCTGCTACGCCCCACCGTGATTGACCAGGTACTGACCCAGCAACACCTGGAGCAGGCAGAGCTGGTGCGCAAAGGCGATCACGTCGTGATTGTCGCGCGCAGCGGTACCCTCAGCGTGCGCATGCCGGGCGAAGCCCTGAGCAAAGGTGGCCTGCAGGAACAGATTCGGGTACGCAACCTGAACTCCAAGCGCGTGGTGAAAGCGCGGGTCACAGGGCCCGGGCAGGTCGAGGTGGCCATGTAGCAATATTCACCGCCGGAACACGACAGAAAGCTGGCGGCAGGGAACCGCGCCCCCTAAACTGTGTCACAAATCGGGCTGCGCAAGCGTGCTGCCAGACAGCACTGCATTCCTGCCTAAAGTTTTTTTCGGGCTGGCCGAAAACAGGGTATGCGTACAAATACCCAGAGGTTTTGATCATGGTCATCGACTTCAGTCGTGTGAATAATTCTCCGCCCAGCACGGGTGGCGTTCGCGGCAATGCCGCGCCTGGCAACGTCGACAAAACCGACGCCAGCAGCGTAGCGCCCAGCGCCAATGCCAGCGGGGAAGCGGTACACTTCAGCCCAGAAGCCCAGCAGCTGCAGAAGATCAGCGACAGCCTGCGCGACCAGCCGACCGTCAACAGCGCCCGCGTGGCCGAGTTGAAACAGGCGATCGCAGACGGCAGCTACAAGGTCGACGCCGACCGCGTCGCCAGTAAACTGCTTGATTTCGAAGCCCAGCGCTAACCTCCAGGCGCGCTGACTTCAAGGACGCAACACGCCAAGAGTTAGCCATGCACGACATCACTCTGCTGCAACTGATCGAAAACGACATCGCGCCAACGCAGGAATTGCTCGACCTGCTCCAGAGCGAGACGGTCGCCCTGCACGGGCGCGACATGCCGCTGCTGGAACAGATCCTGGCCCGCAAGCAGTCGTTGATCATCTTGCTCGAGCAGCAGGGTCGCCGACGCAGCCAGTTGCTGCACGACATCGGCCTCAGCACCGATCGCGCAGGCGTGCAGGCCCTGGCCGCACAGTCGCCCAATGGCGAGGCCCTGCTGCAACGCCTCGATGCGCTCAGCGCGTTGATGGACGCCTGCCAGAAGGCCAACGAGACCAATGGCCAGGTCATCCAGATACAGCAGCGTGCCACGGCCAACCAGGTCAGCATCCTCATGGGCGGCGATTCTCCTTCGCTGTACGACAGCCGTGGCACCACCTCGCCGATGGCCAAGCCCCGGGCGCTCAGCCAAGTGTGATTTTCCCTGTTCAAGGCACGGAGCATACTGGCAAAATGCCGTAACTTGCGTGTGTCGTTTTTGCCTGGAGATTGAGAACCCGTGTTCAATGAAACCGATGCCCCCCAGCCACCAAAGGTGCTCACTACCCCTTTGGAAATCGCGGCCAACCTGCGCCAGCTGCTGGAGAGCCACGACCCGCTGATCATCAGCTTCCATGAGCGCAGCCAGCGGTTCCAGAGCTATGTGGTGCACATCGACCGCGACAACGGCGTTCTGGCCCTGGATGAAATGATCCCCCGCGATGGCGAGAAGTACATCGAAAACGGCGAACCGTTCCGCGTCGAAGGCTTCCATGACGGCGTACGCATCGCCTGGGAGTGCGACACACCGCTGACCATCACCGAGATCGACGGCCACCGCTGCTACCGCGGCCCGCTGCCCACCGAAGTCACTTACCATCAGCGCCGCAGCGCCTTCCGCGCTGCACTCAAGCTGTCGCAGCTGGTCGACATCGTGCTCGACGGCACCCACTTGAAAGGCAACGGCGCACTGCGCGGCAAGCTGCTGGACATCTCTGCCACCGGCTGCAAATTGCGCTTTGAAGGCAACGTCGAGGAGCGCCTGCAACTGGGCCAGGTGTACGAACGCTTCAAGGCCGCCAACCCGCTAGGCCTGGTCGACACCATGGTCGAACTGCGCCACTTGCACTTCGAAGAGCGCATCAACACCACCTTTGCCGGTGTACGCTTCCACAACCTAAACGGCCAGGCACAGCGCAAGATCGAGAGTTTCGTGTATCAGTTGCAGCGCGAAGCACGACGCTTCGACAAAGACGACTACTGATCAACCGCCAGACATGCAAACGCCACCCCTAGGGTGGCGTTTTTGTTTGCAGCGCTGTGACCGACCGAAGAGACGGTCGGCCGCCACGACCTAATTGAGCGACTTATCGACCTCGGCGCCAGGCTGCACGGCCGGCTCAACACCTTTCTCATCCGCCTCGGTATCCTCTGCCGCCACCGGCGTCTGCATCACCTCCTGCACGGTCTGCTCATCGACCCGCGGGTCAAGTGCCGCCGACAGTGGCGAACCGGCCGCCGGCATGGCCACGTGCCCCAGCGGCGCATCCTGTACCTGGTGCAGCCCGGTAACCGCCTTGGGCCGGATACGCCAGACCAGCACCAGCGCAAAGAACACGAAGAACGCATACAGCATCTGCGGGCCCAGCAGCTTCATCAGCACCCCGGCCGCCAGCGGCCCGATACAGGCACCCACCCCATAGGTCACCAGCAGCATGGCGGTCAGCGATACCCGCCGCTCGCTTTCCACATGGTCGTTGGAAAACGCCACGGCCAGCGGATACAGGCAAAACTGCAGCAGCGAGATCACGAAACCGATACCGAACAACAGCTCCAGCGGCACACCCGGCAGGATCGCCAGGGGCGCCGAGGCCAGCGCCAGGCCGATTGCCACGCTGCGGATCAGCACCGCGCGGTCATAGCGGTCGGACAACCAGCCCAGCGGCCATTGCACCACCAGGCCGGCCAGGATGCAGCTACCCATGAACAGACCGATCTGCTCGGTGGACATGCCCTGGCTGGTGGCATACAGCGGTGCCAGACCATAGAACGAACCGACGATCAGCCCTGAGCCCAGCACTGTGGAGAGCGATTGCGGCACCCGCTTGATGAAGAACTTCGGCTCCATCGGTGCCGGGCGCAAGGGTGCGGGGTGGATGCGCCGGGTCATGGCCACGGGCACCAGGCACAGGGCAAAGCACATGGCTACCAGCATCAGCAGCTCCGGCCCCAGCTGTGGGTGCACCACGAGAATCAGCTGGCCCAGCACCAGCCCCAGATAAGACGCGATCATGTAGCCGCTGAACACCGCGCCACGGTGCTTGGCATCGGCCTGCTCGTTGAGCCAGCTTTCGATGACCATGTACTGGCACATCATCCCCAGGCCGACGATCATCCGCAGCCCGATCCAGGCCGGTAGCCAACTGGTCAGGCCATGCCCGAGCACCGCCGCACAGACGATGCCGGCACAGGTGGCATAGGCGCGAATGTGCCCGACCCGGCCAATCAGCCGGTGGCCGACCTTGCCGCCCACCGCCAGGCCGAAATAGTTGGCCGCCATCAACGCGCCGATCCACAGGCTGTCGACGTGATCGGCGGCGAGGCGCAAGGCCAGGTAAGTACTGAGCAGGCCCGAGCCGATCAGCATCATCAAGGCAGCGAAGTACAGCGACTGAAACGGCTTCCAGATATTTCGCATACGTCCCGTGGGCTCCTGGCGCAGGTGGCGGTGGGTTGCTGGCAAGCATAAAAGCAAATCCGCCGCGACGCAGGCCCCCGCAGGCGAAAAAGATCGCCAACGGCGGGCCCGTTACAGCTTGCGTCGCGCTCAGGCCTGCGCCGCCAGCACTCGCCGCTCCCAGGGCGTGATCTCGTCGAGGAAATCGCTCAGTTCGAGCGTCTTGGTGGCGATATAACCTTCGATGAACTCGCTGCCGAACAGCTCATGGGCCAGCGCACTGTGCTTGAGGCGCTGCAGCGCTGCATGCAGGGTGCAGGGCAGGCTCAGGTGCTCGGGCACTTCGAATTCGCCCTGGATCGCGGGCGTTGGGGCGATTTGCTGCTCGATGCCATGCAGGCCGGCGGCAAGGCTGGCGGCAATGGCCAGGTAGGGGTTGGCGTCGGCGCCGGGCAGGCGATTCTCCACCCGCCGCGCCACTGGCGAGCTGGCCGGAATGCGCAGGCCGGCGGCGCGGTTGTCGTGCGACCAGCAGGCGTTGTTCGGCGAAGCGTAAGGGTGGCACAAGCGCTGGTACGAATTGACGTTGGGCGCGAACAGCACGGTGAAGTCGGCCAGGCAGGCCTGCAGGCCACCAATGAAATGATGGAAGGTGTCGGTCGCCCTGCCCTGCTCATCGCTGAACACGTTGCGCCCACTGGCGATGTCCACCAGGCTCTGGTGAATGTGCATCGAACTGCCAGGCGTATGCGCCAGCGGCTTGGCCATGCACACCACGGTCAGGCCATGGCGCAGCGCCACCTCCTTGAGCAGGTGCTTGAACAGCAAGGTCTGATCAGCCAGCAGCAGCGGGTCGCCATGCAACAGGTTGATCTCGAACTGGCTGACACCCATCTCGTGCATGAAGGTGTCGCGCGGCAGGCCCAGCGCCGCCATGCACCGGTACACCTCGCTGAAAAACGGCCGCAGGCCGTTGTTGGAGCTGACACTGAATGCCGAATGGCCCATCTCCCGGCGGCCATCCTTGCCCAGCGGCGGCTGGAACGGCAGTTGCGGGTCGCTGTTGGGGGCGAACACGAAGAACTCGAGCTCGGTCGCCACCACCGGCGCCAGGCCATGCTCGGCGTAGCGGGCAATCACCGCCTTGAGCTGGCCGCGGCTGGACAGCGGCGACGGCGTGCCGTCGAGTTCGACCGCATCGCAGATGGCCAGGGCCCGAGGCTCGTCACTCCAGGGCAGGCGATGGATCTGCGCAGGGTCAGCCACCAGCGCCAGGTCGCTGTCGTCGCTGCCATAGTATTTCGCCGCCGGGTAGCCACCCATGATGCATTGCAGCAGCACCCCGCGCGCCATCTGCAGACGCCGGCCTTCGAGGAAGCCTTCGGCGGTCATGACCTTGCCGCGGGGTACGCCATTGAGGTCGGGGGTGACGCACTCGATTTCATCGATGCCCTTGAGGAACGCGGCCTGGTTGCGTGGGCCTTCGGTCGTCATGACGCTGTCCTTCTTGTTGTGTTGGCATGCCGGGAATGGCGACGCACACAACATAGGCCGGGGGTGTTTAAAATATCAAGCACCCGACCCTGCTGAGCATTCCCGCGCAAGCGGCGGCCCTCCGCGAGCCCGGGCTATTGCTCACGCAAGGTCATGCCATTGGCCGGCAACGGCAACGCAGTCTTGTAGCGCACCTGCTTGAGGGCAAAGCTGGAGCGGATGTTGGCCACCCCCGGCAAGCGGGTCAGGTAGTCGAGAAAACGCTCCAGCGCCTGGATGCTGGGCAGCAGCACCCGCAGCAGGTAATCCGGGTCGCCGGTCATCAGGTAGCACTCCATCACTTCGGGGCGCTCGGCGATTTCTTCTTCGAAACGGTGCAACGACTGCTCCACCTGCTTCTCCAGGCTGACATGGATGAACACGTTGACGTCCAGCCCCAGCGCCTCGGGCGACAACAGGGTGACTTGCTGGCGGATCACCCCCAGCTCTTCCATGGCCTTGACCCGGTTGAAACAGGGGGTGGGGGACAGATTGACCGAGCGCGCAAGCTCCGCGTTGGTGATCCGCGCGTTTTCCTGAAGGCTGTTGAGAATGCCGATATCCGTGCGATCCAGTTTGCGCATGAGACAAATTCACCTGGTTTTTGTGTTTGTGCGGAATGTTTATCTCCACCGCCGGACAAAGGCAATGAACTTGAGAGAAAAATTCTCCTGCCGTCCCCCTATGATGTAACAGACGCTGACCTGCCAGTCACAAGCCGGCAGTCAGCGGCGACCGCTTCAAAGCTCACAAAAACAACAGCCGAGCGAGCGTAAAAAGCATGAACGAGTACGCCCCCCTGCGTCTGCATGTGCCCGAGCCTACAGGCCGGCCAGGCTGCCAGACCGATTTCTCCTACCTGCGCCTGAACGACGCGGGTCAAGTCCGTAAACCGCCCATCGATGTAGAACCTGCCGACACTGCCGACCTTTCCGGCAGCCTGGTCCGCGTGCTCAACGAGCACGGCGACGCCGTTGGCCCATGGGCCGAGGGCATCGACGCGCAGGTGCTGCGCCAAGGCATGCGCGCCATGCTCAAGACGCGCATCTTCGACAGCCGCATGGTCGTGGCCCAGCGCCAGAAGAAAATGTCCTTCTACATGCAGAGCCTGGGCGAGGAAGCCATCGGCAGCGGCCAGGCGCTGGCCCTGAACCGCACCGACATGTGCTTCCCCACCTACCGCCAGCAGAGCATCCTGATGGCCCGCGACGTGTCGCTGGTGGAGATGATCTGCCAACTGCTGTCCAACACCCGCGACCCGCTCAAGGGCCGCCAGCTGCCGATCATGTACTCGGTGCGCGAAGCCGGCTTCTTCACCATCAGCGGCAACCTCGCCACCCAGTTCGTCCAGGCAGTCGGCTGGGCCATGGCCTCGGCGATCAAGGGCGACACCAAGATCGCCTCGGCCTGGATCGGCGACGGCGCCACCGCCGAGTCCGACTTCCACACCGCGCTGACCTTCGCCCATGTGTACCGTGCCCCGGTCATCCTGAACGTGGTCAACAACCAGTGGGCGATTTCGACCTTCCAGGCCATCGCCGGTGGCGAGTCGACCACCTTCGCCGGCCGTGGCGTCGGTTGCGGCATCGCTTCGCTGCGGGTCGATGGCAACGACTTCATCGCCGTCTACGCCGCCTCGCGCTGGGCCGCCGAACGCGCCCGCCGCGGTCTGGGCCCAACCCTGATCGAATGGGTCACCTACCGCGCAGGCCCGCACTCCACGTCGGACGACCCGTCCAAGTACCGCCCTGCGGACGACTGGAGCCACTTCCCGCTGGGCGACCCTATTGCCCGCCTCAAGCAGCACCTGATCAAGGCCGGGCACTGGTCCGAAGAGGAGCACCAGGCGGTCAGTGCAGAGCTGGAGGCCGAGGTGATCAAGGCGCAGAAGGATGCCGAACAGTTCGGCACCCTGAGCAATGGCCATATCCCCAGCGCGGCTTCGATGTTCGAGGACGTGTACAAGGAAATGCCCGACCACCTGCGCCGTCAGCGCCAGGAACTGGGGGTCTGAGATGAACGATCACAACAACAGCATTGACCTGGAAAACGCCATGTCCACCACCACCATGACCATGATCCAGGCCCTGCGCTCGGCCATGGATGTCATGCTCGAGCGCGACGACAACGTGGTGGTCTACGGCCAGGACGTTGGCTACTTCGGCGGCGTGTTCCGCTGCACCGAGGGCCTGCAGACCAAGTACGGCAAGTCGCGGGTGTTCGATGCGCCGATCTCCGAAAGCGGCATCGTCGGTACCGCCGTGGGCATGGGCGCCTATGGCCTGCGCCCGGTGGTCGAGATCCAGTTCGCCGACTACTTCTACCCGGCCTCGGACCAGATCGTTTCGGAGATGGCGCGCCTGCGCTATCGCTCGGCCGGCGAGTTCATTTCGCCGCTGACCCTGCGCATGCCCTGCGGCGGCGGCATCTATGGCGGCCAGACCCACAGCCAGAGCCCGGAAGCGATGTTCACCCAGGTGTGCGGCCTGCGCACCGTCATGCCGTCCAACCCCTATGACGCCAAGGGCCTGCTGATCGCCTCGATCGAATGCGATGACCCGGTGATCTTCCTCGAGCCCAAGCGCCTGTACAACGGCCCGTTCGACGGGCACCACGACCGCCCGGTCACCCCCTGGGCCAAGCACCCGCACAGCAGCGTGCCGGATGGCTATTACACCGTGCCGCTGGACAAGGCTGCGATCACTCGCCCGGGCAACGACGTCACCGTGCTGACCTACGGCACCACGGTGTACGTGTCGCAAGTGGCCGCTGAAGAAACCGGCGTCGACGCCGAAGTCATCGACCTGCGCAGCCTCTGGCCGCTGGACCTGGAGACCATCGTCGAGTCGGTGAAAAAGACCGGCCGCTGCGTGGTCGTGCACGAAGCTACCCGCACCTGCGGCTTCGGTGCCGAACTGGTCTCGCTGGTCCAGGAGCACTGTTTCCATCACCTCGAAGCGCCGATCGAGCGCGTCACCGGTTGGGACACCCCCTACCCCCACGCACAGGAATGGGCCTACTTCCCAGGCCCTTCACGGGTAGGCGCGGCATTGAAACGGGTCATGGAGGTCTGAATGGGCACGCACGTCATCAAGATGCCGGATATCGGTGAAGGCATCGCGCAGGTCGAGTTGGTCGAGTGGTTCGTCAAGGTCGGCGACATGATCGCCGAAGATCAGGTAGTGGCCGATGTCATGACCGACAAGGCCACCGTGGAAATCCCTTCGCCGGTCAGCGGCAAGGTGCTGGCCCTGGGCGGCCAGCCGGGTGAAGTGATGGCGGTCGGCAGCGAGCTGATCCGCATCGAAGTCGAAGGCAGCGGCAACCATGTCGATACGCCACAGAGCAAGCCAGTGGAGGCGCCTGCCGCGCCCGTGAAGGCCGAAGCCAAGCCCGAGCCACGCGTCGAAACCGCGCCTCAGGTTGCAGCGAGCCACACCAGCGCACCGATCGTGCCGCGCGAAGCGCACGACAAGCCACTGGCCTCGCCCGCCGTGCGCAAACGTGCGCTGGATGCCGGTATCGAACTGCGTTACGTGCATGGCAGCGGCCCTGCCGAGCGCATCCTGCATGAGGACCTCGATGCCTTCATCAGCAAACCGCAAAGCAACAGCGGGCAAGCACCGGGCGGTTACGGCAAGCGCACCGACAGCGAACAGGTGCCGGTGATCGGCCTGCGCCGCAAGATCGCCCAGCGCATGCAGGACGCCAAGCGCCGCGTCGCCCACTTCAGCTACGTCGAGGAAATCGACGTCACTGCGCTCGAAGCCCTGCGCCAGCAACTCAATGCCAAGCACGGCGACAGCCGTGGCAAGCTGACCCTGCTGCCGTTCCTGGTGCGCGCCATGGTCGTCGCCCTGCGCGACTTCCCGCAGATCAACGCCACCTACGACGACGAGGCCCAGGTCATCACCCGCCACGGTGCGGTGCATGTGGGCATCGCCACCCAGGGTGACAACGGCCTGATGGTGCCGGTGCTGCGCCATGCCGAAGCCGGCAGCCTGTGGAGCAACGCCAGCGAGATCGCCCGTGTAGCCCACGCCGCACGCAACAACAAAGCCACCCGTGAAGAACTGTCCGGCTCGACCATTACCCTGACCAGCCTCGGCGCGCTGGGCGGCATCGTCAGCACACCCGTGGTCAACACCCCGGAAGTGGCGATCGTCGGCGTCAACCGCATGGTCGAACGGCCGGTGGTGATCGATGGCCAGATCGTCGTGCGCAAGATGATGAACCTGTCCAGCTCGTTCGACCATCGCGTGGTCGACGGCATGGATGCCGCACTGTTCATCCAGGCCGTGCGCGGCCTGCTGGAACAACCTGCCTGCCTGTTCGTGGAGTGACCATGCAACCGATCATCGACACCACCCTGCTGATCATCGGTGGCGGCCCTGGCGGCTATGTGGCCGCCATCCGCGCCGGGCAACTGGGCATCCCCACCGTGCTGGTCGAAGGCCAGGCGCTGGGCGGCACCTGCCTGAACATCGGCTGCATCCCGTCCAAGGCGCTGATCCATGTGGCCGAGCAGTTCCACCAGACCAGCCGCTACACCGAACCGTCGGCACTGGGCATCAGCGTCTCTTCGCCGCGCCTGGACATCAGCCGCAGCGTCGAGTGGAAGGACGGCATCGTCGACCGCCTCACCAGCGGCGTCGCCGCCCTGCTGAAAAAACACGGCGTGAAAGTGATCCACGGCTGGGCGAAGATCCTCGATGGCAAGAGCGTCGAGGTGGACGGCCAACGCATCCAGTGCGAGCACCTGTTGCTGGCCACCGGCTCGAACAGCGTGGCACTGCCGATGCTGCCGATCGGCGGGCCGATCATCTCGTCCACCGAAGCCCTTGCCCCCAAGGCCCTGCCGCAGCACCTGGTGGTGGTCGGCGGCGGCTATATCGGCCTGGAGCTGGGCATCGCCTACCGCAAGCTGGGCGCCAAGGTCAGCGTGGTGGAAGCCCGCGAACGCATCCTGCCCACCTACGACGCCGAGCTCACCGCACCGGTGGCCGACTCGCTCAAGAAGCTGGGCATCGCGCTTCACCTGGGCCATAGCGTCGAAGGCTATGCCGACGGCTGCCTGCTGGCGCGCGATGGCCAGGGCGCACAACTGCGCCTGGAGGCCGATCAGGTATTGGTGGCCGTGGGTCGTCGCCCGCGTACCCAGGGCTTTGGCCTGGAAAGCCTCGACTTGAAGATGAACGGCGCGGCCATCGCCATCGACGAGCGCTGCCAGACCAGCATGCGCAACGTCTGGGCCATCGGTGACGTGGCCGGCGAGCCGATGCTGGCGCACCGGGCCATGGCCCAGGGCGAGATGGTGGCGGAAATCATCGCCGGCAAGGCACGGCGCTTCGAGCCCAGCGCAATCGCCGCCGTGTGCTTCACCGACCCGGAAGTGGTGGTGGCCGGCACGACGCCGGAACAGGCCAGCCAACAGGGCGTGGACTGCATCGTCGCGCAATTCCCGTTTGCCGCCAACGGCCGGGCCATGAGCCTGGAGTCCAAGAGCGGCTTCGTGCGGGTGGTGGCGCGCCGCGACAATCACCTGATCCTCGGCTGGCAAGCAGTGGGGGTGGCAGTGTCCGAGCTGTCCACCGCCTTTGCCCAGTCACTGGAGATGGGCGCTCGACTGGAAGATATCGCCGGCACCATCCATGCCCACCCGACGCTGGGTGAAGCGGTGCAGGAAGCGGCGCTGCGCGCCCTCGGCCACGCACTGCACATCTAGAAACACTGAAGCGGCAATAGCCGATTTGGCCCGCAGCGTTACCAGGCGCTGCGGGCATTTTTTTATTCGACGATGGCGTTCTTGCCGGCCGCCTTGGCCCGGTACAGCGCTTTGTCGGCACGGGCCAGCAAGGCGCGTTGATCCTCCCCGTCCTGCCATTGCACCACGCCGTAGCTCATGGTCAGCTGGCAATCGCCCACCGGCGCCATGGACGCCACGGCCTGGCGTATCCTGCGCGCGGCTTCGCGGGCTTCCTCCAGGGCCGTCTGCGGCAGCACCGCCACGAACTCATCCCCGCCCCAACGTGCCAACAGGTCCTGGGCACGCAGGCACTCGCGGATGCACTCGGTCACCTCCACCAGCGCAGCATCGCCACGGGCGTGACCATGCAGGTCATTGATCGGCTTGAAGTCATCCAGGTCCATGGCGATGACCGCCAGGGGCTGGCGGTAGCGACGGGCGCGCTCGCATTCCTGCTCCAGGGTCTTTTCCAGGCGATAGCGATTGGCGGTACGGGTCAGTGCATCACGCTCGGCCAGTTCACGGTTTTCGTCGAGCTGACGCTGCAACTGCTGGTTGACCCAGGACAGCTCGCGGGTGCGCTCGGCCACCTGGCTCTCCAGCGACTGATTGCGTTGCTCCAGTTCGGCGACCAGGCGCTTGCCGGCATCGATGTTGCGGTGGGCGCCGAGCATGCGTGCCACCGAGCCATCCTCGTTGCGGGCGATGATGTGGCCGCTGTCCTCGATCCACAGGTAGCTGCCGTCCTGGCAGCGGCAGCGATACTCGATACGGTAGCGCTCATTGCGCTGGTTGATGTAGGCCTCGAAGTGGGCCATTACCCGGGGGAAGTCCTCCGGGTGGATCACGCTCTCCCAGGTCAGGACCGAATTGGCCATCGAGTGGCTGGCGTAACCCAGCATCGCGTACCAGCCCGGGTTACGGTAGACGTAGCCACTGTTGGCATCCCAGTCCCAGATGCCGTCGCTGATCAGGTCGAACAAAGTGTGCAGTTGCTGCTGGCTGAAGCCGGCCGGTACCGGCCCTGGTGCCTGACTCATGGACGCTCTCCTTGGTATCCGGCAACTGCGCCCCGGTCACGGTGCTGCGGACGTTCATCGTGATTGCCGCAGTCGGCAATCCTGTTCCTCTGGGGGGCAAGCATATGCCCAGTACAGCGTTGCCGGAATAGCCCAGGCGGGGTATTTCGACGAGTTGGCGCGCTGGCACAGCTTTTGCCCCTGTGGGAGCGGGTTTGAACCGCGAATGCGTCGGTACTTCCAACAACACTTCTGCGGATAGGTCGCAGGGGCGAAACATTCAAGGAGGAGACATGCTCACTTCAGTCAACGGGATGCCTTGGCAGCCCGCAGTGCAGCCATCCAGCCGCACCGGCAACGAACAGGCGCTGGCACAGGCGCTGCCGTTCCAGCCGATCGCCGCCGCCAGCGGCGCCACCGCACAGCAGAACAGCCAGGGCAGCACCTCGCAGCAGAACAGCGAAGACAACCGCAAGGAGGCCTTTGCCAAGCTCATGGTCATGCTGCAGAACCCGGACGTTGCCGCACGCCAGCAGGGCAGCATCGACAAGCAGCAGCTCAGCGATGTACGACAGGAGTTCCGCGACTACGTGGAGAAGTCGCCAGCGGAAAAGATCAAGGAGAAATACCTCCAGGAGCTGGGCCTGACCGAGGAGGAGTACGACGCGCTGCCACCGGAGAAGAAAGCGATGGTCGATGAGCAGATCGCTCAGCGAATGCAGGATGATGTCGAGGCCAAGGCCTTGGCCAAGCTCGGCCAGCAGGAGCAGGGCGTGCAGCAAAGCGACGAGCTCAAGGGTATCGAACTCTAAGCCAGGCGCGTGGCCTTCCCTGGGCCACGCCTCTCGAGGCAGCCCAGCCTGCCCGTGGCACCCCCGCAGCACTCGACAGCGGGCGATTATCGGGATTCAATCCAGCCCTCCTCAATCGCCTTGCTACAGGGAATCGGCAATTCGTCATGGACAGACTCAAACAAGACTTTTCACTGTCGGCGCTGGTCGCCGGCCTGATCGCAGTGATCATCTCCTACGCCGGCCCGTTGATCATCGTGTTCCAGGCCGCCCATCAGGCCCAGCTCAGCAACGAGGCGACTGCCTCGTGGATCTGGGCGATCTCCATCGGCAGTGGCCTGACCGGCTTGCTGCTGAGCTGGAAACTGCGAGTGCCGGTGATCACCGCGTGGTCGACACCCGGCGCGGCACTGCTGGTGTCGATGCTGCCGACCGTGTCGCTGGCGCAGGCCGTGGGGGCCTACATCGTTGCCTCGCTGCTGATCGCCGTGATCGCACTGAGCGGCGCGTTCGACAAGCTGATGCGCCGCCTGCCCAAGTCGATTGCCGCCGCCATGCTCGCTGGCATCCTGTTCCGCTTCGGCGCCGAGCTGTTCAGCTCCATCCGCCTGCAACCGTTGCTGGTCCTCTCGATGCTCGCGGCGTACCTGCTGTTCAAGCGCCTGTCGCCCCGCTACGCCATCCTCTCGGTGCTGGTGGTTGGCTGCGGGCTCGCCGCCAGCATGGGCCAGCTCGATACCGGCGCACTGGTGCTGGAGCTGGCCGTCCCGCACTGGACCGCGCCGCAATGGAGCTGGCATGCCATCGTCAACATTGGCCTGCCGCTGGCGCTGGTGTCGCTCACAGGCCAGTCGGTACCGGGTATCGCCGTGCTGCGTACCGCCGGTTACCAGACCGCCGCACGCCCGATTGTCTCGGTGACCGCCATCGGCTCGCTGCTGCTGGCACCGTTCGCCTGCCACGGGGTCAACCTGGCAGCGATCACCGCAGCCATCTGCACAGGCCGCGAGGCCCACGAAAACCCTGACAAGCGCTATATCGCCGGGATTGCCTGTGGCGCCTTCTATCTGCTGATGGGCACCTTCGGCGCCACCCTGGCCTCGGTGTTCGCCGCCCTGCCCCGGGAAATGATCGCCGCCCTCGCCGGCCTGGCGCTGTTCGGCGCCATCGCAACCGGGCTGACCGGTGCAATGGCCGATGAAAAGCAGCGTGAGCCTGCGTTGATCACGTTCCTGGTCACGGCCTCTGGCATGAGCTTCCTTGGCTTGGGCGCCGCCTTCTGGGGGCTGATCTTCGGCCTGGTCGCCTTCTTCGCGCTCGGTTACACCCGCCCGCAAACCGCCCACACAGGAGCGCGCGTCGGCGAACAACGTTGAGTTGGCGGGTAATGGAGGGTGTGAATGGCGTCCCAGGGCAGGTTCGAACTGCCAACCTTCCCCTTAGGAGGGGGATGCTCTATCCAATTGAGCTACTGAGACACAGGGGCCGGCAACGGACGTTGCACAGCAGGGACGGCGAGCATGTTACCCAGCGCATCGGCATTTGTCATGTTTCTATCGGGCATTTTGCACGTCAGCCGTTTCCCTGCACCTGGCCGATGACACCCTCCTGACGCAGCACCTCGAACAGCGCCTCGACGGCGACATCCAGCGCAGCCGAGTTATCCAGCACATGCACCGAGGGATCGTAGGCCTGCAGCCGGGCGCCACGGGCCAGGCGCTGTTCGATTTCCTCGGCGCTTTCCCGACCGCGCGCAGTCAAGCGCTGGCGCAGTACGCCAGGCAGAACGGTCAGGCCGATCGCCAGCAAATCCGGGTAGCGTTGCCGGGCCTCGTCCAGGTATCCCCGCGAGCCGTTCACCAGCACCGAACGGCCAGCGGCGAGGCGCTCCTCCACCTGGGCAGGAATGCCATAACACAGGCCATTGGCCGCCCAGCACAGGGCAAACTCGCCCGCCGCGCGCATGGCCTCGAAGCGCTCGCGCGTCACCCCCAGCGCACTCTCGCCCTTGGCCTCGGCGGAACGGGTTATGACCCTGCGGGCAACGTCCACACCGTGCCTGGCAAGCCGCTCGCGCGCGGCATCAATCAGGGAATCTTTGCCCGAACCCGATGGTCCCATCAGGAATATCAACCGCCCTCTTGAGGACGGTGCGCCGCTTGCGTCATATTGCATAGCCACTATGCTCAAGGTGTGGGAACCTGCGCATTCTAGGGTTTTTCCCTAACCTTTGCTGCCAGTTACCAGATTTTGACGACAGAGGTCTGACGCACCTGCATTCTGCGTCAATGTGAATCTTTTCAAACCAGTACTCATTTCTGATAATTGGTACTGGCAAAAAGCCTGTACCGGAGCCACTATTTGTCACAGAATTGACGCCAAGGAATCGGCGACATGAGGCAAGATGAAAACCCGAAAGCACATTACGGTTGAACATTTTGTCGTCGCCGCGGTCGTACTTCCACCGTGCGGCCAATTTGCGAACCGCTCCCCCTGAACCAGAACAACCGGTCAATTTATATGCGCCCATTGAAACAGGCTATTTATTCGAGCCGCACCGCTGACAAGTTCGTCGTCCGCCTGCCAGACGGAATGCGTGAGCGCATTGCCGAGGTAGCGCGCAACCATCACCGCAGCATGAACTCCGAGATCATCGCGCGCCTGGAACAGAGCCTTATCCAGGAAGGCGCGCTGGGCGACGAACTGAGCATGCGCCTGGACAGCCCAGAGCTCAGCCTGCACGAACGCGAACTGCTGCAACGCTTCCGCCAGCTGTCCCATCGCCAGCAGAACGCACTGGTTGCGCTGATCGCGCACGATGTGGAAATGGCTGCTGACGCGTCCTGACACAAAACAGCGACACACAAAAAAGCCAGCGCAAGCTGGCTTTTTTGTTGCCGCTATCCCACCACTCAGAGCAGGAACAGCGTTGCCAATCCCAGGAAAATGAAGAAGCCGCCGCTATCAGTCACAGCAGTGATCATCACGCTGGAGCCCATGGCCGGATCGCGCCCCAGGCGGGTCAGCGTCATTGGAATCAAGACCCCCATCAGGGCCGCCAGCAACAGGTTGAGGGTCATGGCCGCCGTCATCACCAGGCCCAATGACCAACTGCCGTAGAGCATGAATGCCACTGCGCCGATCACCCCACCCCATATCAGGCCGTTGAGCAGTGAAACCGCCAACTCCTTGCGCATGAGGCGGCTGGTGTTGCCCGGCGACACCTGGTCCAGTGCCATCGCGCGCACGATCATGGTGATGGTCTGGTTGCCCGAGTTACCACCGATACCGGCAACGATGGGCATCAGCGCAGCCAGGGCCACCAGTTTCTCGATCGAGCCTTCGAACAGACCGATCACCCGGGACGCCAGGAAGGCGGTGATCAGGTTGATGGCCAGCCAGGCCCAACGGTTGCGCAGCGAGCGCCAGACCGAGGCGAAGATGTCTTCCTCTTCGCGCAGACCTGCCATGTTGAGCACTTCGCTCTCGCTCTCCTCACGGATCAGGTCGACCATTTCATCAATGGTCAGTCGGCCGATCAGGCGCTCGTTCTTGTCCACTACCGGCGCGGACACCAGGTCATAACGCTCGAATGCCAGGGCCGCGTCATAGGCATCTTCCTCGGGGTGGAACACCACCGGGTCATTGGCCATGACTTCCGCGACTTTCTTGTCCGGGTCGTTGACCAGCAGCCGCTTGATGGGCAGCACGCCCTTGAGCATGCCGTCGTAGTCGACCACGAACAGCTTGTCGGTGTGCCCCGGCAGCTCTTTGAGCCGACGCAGGTAGCGCAGTACCACTTCCAGGCTGACGTCTTCGCGGATGGTCACCATCTCGAAGTCCATCAGTGCACCGACCTGCTCCTCGTCATAGCTCAGCGCCGAACGCACGCGCTCACGTTGCTGGGCATCGAGGCTTTCCATCAATTCATGGACAACGTCTCGCGGCAACTCCGGCGCCAGGTCGGCGAGTTCGTCGGCGTCCATTTCCTTGGCGGCGGCGAGCAGTTCGTGATCGTCCATGTCGGCGATCAGGGACTGGCGGACGGCGTCGGAAACTTCCAGCAGGATGTCGCCATCACGATCCGAGCGCACCAGCTGCCAGACCGTCAAGCGGTCTTCCAGCGGCAATGCTTCGAGGATGTAGGCGATGTCGGCGAGGTGCAGGTCATCGAGCTTGCGCTGCAGCTCGACGAGGTTCTGCCGGTGGACGAGGTTTTCCACGAGGTCGTGGTGATGACCTTCCTGACGGTGCGTCAGGTCCTCAACCACCCGCTGGCGCTGCAGCAGTTCGATCACCTGGGCAAGGCGATCCTGCAGGCTGTCTTGAGCTTTCTTTACTTCTACTTCGGTCATAGGCGAACTCCACCCCCAGCAGCGGAGCACGCCGGGAGAATCAATCGATCAGATCTTGCTGCATGAAGCGTGTTAGGGAGTAACTACTGGGTAAGTCCATGGTGGTATTCCACAAGCCCCGGCGGGGCTGACGGGCGCAATCATACACGGTGTCAGCTGTCGGATCGCTTAAAATTTTGGCCAGAACAATCGTTTGCGCAATAAAGCTGTGACAACACTCGAAGCCAACAGTGCGACGGCCTGAGGCTTGCAAAAATCACATGCAAATAAGGGCTGTTCGGGATCGGGCTATCAACGTGAGTCTAGTCGCGCGTGGACAGAATCAGTAAATGCCGAAAAAGAAAAAGCCCGCTTTAATAAGCAGGCTTTTCAGGTATGGCGGACTCAGGAGGATTCGAACCTCCGACCGCTCGGTTCGTAGCCGAGTACTCTATCCAGCTGAGCTATGAGTCCGTGATTGGTAGTTTTATGCCAGATTACCACTGGCCTTGAAATCGCCTTGCAAGCAAAGCCACTTCAATAAGTGGCGGACTCAGGAGGATTCGAACCTCCGACCGCTCGGTTCGTAGCCGAGTACTCTATCCAGCTGAGCTATGAGTCCGTAGTTGGTATTTTTAGACCAGATCACCACTGGTTGAATGAACTGCTTTGAAGATCAAAACCGCCCATTAAATGGCGGACTCAGGAGGATTCGAACCTCCGACCGCTCGGTTCGTAGCCGAGTACTCTATCCAGCTGAGCTATGAGTCCGTGTCTTGCCGCGCATTATAGGTCGCTGAAACATTTTTGCAAGAACTTTTTCGTTTAAAATCAACTACTTAGCGTTCTTACCGTTTACAGCGCCCTACGCAAATAATGGCGGTGAAGGGGGGATTCGAACCCCCGATACCCTTATGAGGTATACTCCCTTAGCAGGGGAGCGCCTTCGGCCACTCGGCCACCTCACCGCAACACGAGGCGAATATTAAACACACCCTTCCTCGTTTGCAACCCTTTTTTTGAAAAAAACTTCAAAAAAATTAAAGGCTTGGCTCCTCGTCCTTCTCTTTCTTGATCCGCAGGTAGATTTCCTCGCGGTGAACGGCCACTTCTTTTGGCGCGCTCACGCCGATACGCACCTGGTTGCCTTTGACACCCAGGACCGTCACGGTGATCTCACCGTCACCAATGATCAGGCTCTCGGCGCACCGACGAGTCAGAATCAGCATAGTTTTCTCCTCACATGTAACTTCAGGGACAACAGTCTTTGATTAAGCAGGGCCCGGCCGGGGACGACGGCACTGGCCCGAACAAACCGCCTGTAACACCTGGACAAGGGTGCGACCGGCAGCCAGAAACGCGAAGGGCGCGGCAAGCCGCGCCCTTCCAGGCAACGTCTTACTCGCCCTGTCGGGCAGGAGCATCGAGCTCGAACGCGGTGTGCAGCGCGCGAACGGCCAGCTCCAGGTACTTCTCTTCGATCACTACCGAGACCTTGATCTCGGAAGTGGAGATCATCTGGATGTTGATGCTCTCCTTGGCCAGGGCTTCGAACATGCGGCTGGCAACACCCGCGTGCGAACGCATGCCAACGCCAACGATCGACACCTTGGCGATCTTGGTATCACCCACCACTTCACGCGCGCCGATCTCACGGGCGGTGTTCTCCAGCACGCTCAACGCCTTCTCGTACTCGTTGCGGTGCACGGTGAAGGTGAAGTCGGTGGTGTTATCGTGCGAAACGTTCTGCACGATCATGTCGACTTCGATGTTCGCCGCGCTGATCGGGCCGAGGATCTTGAAAGCAACGCCAGGAGTGTCCGGGACGCCACGAATGGTCAGCTTGGCCTCATCACGGTTGAAGGCGATACCGGAAATGATTGGCTGTTCCATGGATTCCTCTTCATCAATGGTAATGAGGGTACCCGGACCCTCCTTGAAGCTGTGCAGCACGCGCAGCGGGACGTTGTACTTGCCGGCGAACTCCACCGAACGGATCTGCAGCACCTTGGAGCCGAGGCTGGCCATTTCCAGCATCTCCTCGAAGGTGATCTTCTCCAGGCGCTGGGCCTGGGGCACGACACGCGGGTCGGTGGTGTAGACGCCATCGACATCGGTGTAGATCTGGCATTCGTCGGCCTTCAGGGCCGCTGCCAGTGCCACACCGGTGGTGTCGGAGCCACCACGGCCGAGCGTGGTGATGTTGCCGTGCTCGTCAACGCCCTGGAAACCTGCCACCACGACCACGCGGCCGGCCTTGAGGTCGGCGCGGATCTTCTGGTCGTCGATCTGCAGGATGCGCGCCTTGTTGTGCGCGCTGTCGGTGAGGATGCGCACCTGGTTGCCGGTGTACGACACCGCAGGCACGCCACGCTTCATCAACGCCATGGTCAACAGGGCGATGGTGACCTGCTCACCGGTCGAAACAATCACGTCCAGCTCGCGAGGCTCTGGCTTGTCGGTAATCTGCTTGGCCAGGTCGATCAGGCGATTGGTTTCGCCGCTCATGGCCGACAGCACCACCACCAGGTCAGTGCCTTGCTCACGGAATTTCTTGACCTTGTCGGCTACCTGCTCGATCCGCTCGATGGAACCGACAGAGGTACCGCCAAATTTCTGTACGATCAACGCCATTTCAAAGGTGCCTCAGCCCCAAGGGGCCCCAAAAAACAATCCAACATGAAGCGACCGCCGACTAGACCGACGGTCGCCTCATCTCAAAGTCCCTGCTCGGCGAACGGCACAGCCAGGGCCAAGGCATTGTCCAGCGCGGCGACGTCGACGCCACCACCCTGGGCCATGTCCGGGCGACCACCACCCTTGCCACCCACCGCCGCAGCGGCTTGCTTCATCAGATCGCCAGCCTTGAGTTGGCCGGTGAGGTCCTTGGTCACGCCAGCCACCAGCACGACCTTGCCCTCATGCTCGCTGCCCAGCAGGATCACTGCATGGCCGAGCTTGTTCTTCAGCTGATCGACGAGCGCCAGCAAGGCCTTGCCATCCTGCCCATCCAGGCGAGCGGCGAGCACCTTGGCGCCCTTGACCTCAACGGCCGCGTTGGAGAGATCGTCCCCGGCGGCGCTGGCGGCCTTGGCCTGCAGTTGTTCAAGCTGCTTTTCCAGCTGACGGTTGCGCTCGAGCACAGCCGACAGCTTGTCGATCAGGTTGTCGCGGTTACCCTTGACCAGTTGCGCGGCTTCCTTTACCTGCTCTTCGGCAGCGTTCAGGTAAGCCAGCGCAGCGGCACCGGTGACCGCTTCGATACGGCGCACGCCAGAGGCCACGCCGCCTTCGCTGATGATCTTGAACAGGCTGATGTCACCTGTGCGCTTGGCGTGGATACCACCGCACAGCTCGACGGAGAAGTCACCGCCCATGCTCAGCACGCGCACGGTGTCGCCGTACTTCTCACCGAACAACGCCATGGCACCCTTGGCCTTGGCGGTCTCGATGTCGGTCAGCTCGGTCTGCACCTCGGTGTTACGACGCACTTCACGGTTGACGATATCTTCCAGCGCCTTGATCTGCTCAGGCTTGACCGCCTCGAAGTGGCTGAAGTCGAAACGCAGGCGCTGGCTGTCGACCAGCGAGCCCTTCTGCTGTACGTGCTCACCCAGCACCTGGCGCAGCGCTTCGTGCAGCAGGTGGGTGGCGGAGTGGTTCAGCGAGGTAGCGTGCTGGACATCGGCATCGACACGCGCGTCGACGGCTGCGCCAACGGTCAGCGCACCGCTGGCAACCACACCGTGGTGCAGGAAGGCGCCACCGGTCTTGGTGGTGTCGCGCACATCGAAGCGCGCGGCGCCGGCCTGCAGGTAACCGCAGTCACCCACCTGGCCGCCCGACTCGGCGTAGAACGGGGTGCGATCCAGGATCACCACGCCCTCTTCGCCTTCACCCAACTGCTCGACTGCCTGGCCATCCTTGTACAGGGCAATGACCTTGCCCTGCCCTTCGGTGGCATCGTAGCCGAGGAAGTCAGTGGCGGTATCGACCTTGACCAGGCTGTTGTAGTCCATGCCGAAGGCACTGGCGGAGCGGGCACGCTCACGCTGGGCTTCCATTTCACGCTCGAAGCCGGCCTCGTCGATGGTCAGTTCGCGCTCGCGGGCGATGTCGGCGGTGAGGTCCATGGGGAAGCCGTAGGTGTCGTACAGCTTGAACACCACGTCGCCCGGTACAACCTTGCCCTGCAACTGGGCCAGGTCCTGCTCGAGGATGCGCAGGCCCTGCTCCAGGGTCTTGGCAAACTGCTCTTCTTCGGTCTTGAGCACCCGCTCGATGTGCGCCTGCTGGCTTTTCAGCTCAGGGAAGGCTTCGCCCATCTCGGCGACCAGCGCGGCAACGATCTTGTGGAAGAAGCTGCCGGTGGCGCCCAGCTTGTTGCCGTGGCGGCAGGCGCGACGAATGATGCGGCGCAGCACGTAGCCGCGACCTTCGTTCGACGGCAGCACACCGTCGGCGATCAGGAAGCCGCAGGAACGGATGTGGTCAGCGACCACTTTCAGCGAAGGTTGCTCGTCGTTGCTGCAACCGATGGCCTTGGCAGCTGCGGCCAACAGGCTCTGGAACAGGTCGATCTGGTAGTTAGAGTGCACATGCTGCATCACCGCACTGATGCGCTCCAGGCCCATGCCGGTGTCCACCGACGGCGCTGGCAGCGGGTGCAGGACGCCATCGGCAGTGCGGTTGAACTGCATGAAGACGTTGTTCCAGATCTCGATGTAGCGGTCGCCGTCTTCTTCCGGCGAGCCGGGCGGGCCGCCCCAGATGTCGGCGCCGTGGTCGTAGAAAATCTCGGTGCACGGGCCGCACGGGCCGGTGTCGCCCATGGTCCAGAAGTTGTCGGAGGCGTACGGAGCGCCCTTGTTGTCACCGATGCGCACCATGCGCTCGGCAGGCACGCCGACTTCCTTGGTCCAGATGTCGTAGGCCTCGTCGTCGCTGGCGTAGACGGTGACCCACAGTTTTTCCTTCGGCAGGTTCAGCCACTTGTCCGAAGTCAGGAAGGTCCAGGCGAAGGTGATCGCATCGCGCTTGAAATAGTCGCCGAAGCTGAAGTTGCCCAGCATCTCGAAGAAGGTGTGGTGACGGGCGGTATAGCCGACGTTTTCCAGGTCGTTGTGCTTGCCGCCGGCGCGTACGCACTTCTGGCTGCTCACCGCGCGGGTGTAGGCGCGCTTTTCCTGGCCGAGGAAGCAGTCCTTGAACTGGTTCATGCCGGCGTTGGTGAACAGCAGGGTCGGGTCATTGCCCGGGATCAGGGAGCTGGAGGCAACGCGAGTATGTCCCTGCTCTTCGAAGAAGCGGAGGAAGGCTTCACGGATTTCTGCGCTTTTCATAGGTTCTTCCACGGAAACGGCGGCCACACGTCGAATCGACGAAACGACGGCAAAGGGCCGCATTATATCGGTCCTGCAGTCTCGGTGCAGTGTGTTTGTGCGATAGAAACCGTCGATAGGACGGTTTATCAGACTAAAGCAGTTGGAAACGGCATGACCGCGATGCTAAAGCCAGCGTTTCGCTACTGGCAAGCCAATTACAGTCCTGGGGCGGGGAAAATTAACAGGTTGGTGAATTAAAAGAATTTCATCACCGAAGGGATCCAAAAGCAGGCTGATCTGGTGTCGTGGGAGCGGGCTTGCCCCGCGATGACGTTTGGCCTGGCGAGCGCGTTGGCGCTGCCAGTGCTGATCGCGGGGCAAGCCCGCTCCCACGCCAGATTCCGGTGCCTACAATGGCGGGTATCAGGCCAGCCGCTGCCCCGAGTCCGGCACGATGAGAATCCCCGCCCTGAGGCCATTCTTGACCTTGGGATTGGGGAAGATGATCCGCGCGCCCTCCTCCTCCACGACCCAGCGCGTTTCGGCCAGATCTTCGGCCAGCAGGTAGCCCTTGCTCAACTCGGAGAAGTTCTCGATGTCCGCCGGCAGGTGCAGGTGAAAACTGTCACTGTGCTTGATGATCTCGCGAGCGACGCTGAACAGCTTCAGGCCGTCGAGCGAGTCGCCGGTTTCAGGCTCGGTACCTTCGATGATCTGGATCAGGCGCTCTTCGAGCTTGTCGAGATTGACGCCTTCGTTCTGCCCGAACGGCCGCGCCTTGCCCAGTTCGAGGGTGAAGGCCTCGGCCTCCAGCTGCTCATAAGTGAAGGCACTGAAGGTAATCGAAGACTTGCTCTGCAACAGCACGGCTTCCATCCCTGCCGCAGCCAGGCGAGCCAGTTCACGCCGGGAATGCGTGCGGCCCTCCTTGTAGGGATACAAGGCGAACTGCTCGATCTTGGAACCGCGGATCGCGGTATGCAGGTCGTAATGCAGGCGGGTACGCTCCGGCTTGCTGAAGAACACCCGGGCAAACTGCTCGAGCTCAGCGGCACGCAAAGCCTCGAAGCCACTGGAAAGCTCATGACGGCCATTGAACAGGCGGTTGATGTCCTGCTCGATGAAGCGCTCGCCCTTGCGGATCGCCGCCGGGTTGCCGAACAGGAACAGCACCCTCGCACGGGGCTTGATCTTGCCATTGGCCACACCATGCAGCAGCCGCTCGAGCAGTTCGATAGGCGCCGTCTCGTTGCCATGAATCCCGGCCGATAGCAGCAGGTCCAGCCCACTGTCATCGCCTTCGGGCGGACGCACTTCCAGTGCGCCCTCCCCCAGCCAGCGCAAACGCGCGCCCTTGGGTGTCACTTGGGTCTTCTCGGCCGGTTCGTGATCGGTCAGGGTCAGCTCAAGCAGTTTGCCGAGGGCGAGCATAGGCACTTCCTTAGTGGTGGTGGCCGCAGTCCGGGCCATGGACGTGATCGTCGTCATCACCGACCTCTGCCGGTTCCATTTCCAGTTGCAGGCTGACCAGGTTGGTGGCCATCGGACGCAACAGCAGGTTGGCGTACTCGGTGTCGTTCTCGTCGACATCGACACCGATCAGCAGCTGGCCGCGGCCGTCCTGCTGGATCCACACTTCCTTGCCTTGCCAGACCACGGCAAAGCGCGTGCAGGAGGTTTCCAGCTGGGTGCCGTCTTCATCTTCCAGGATCAGGCGCAGGGCGTCGGACATTGCAATTTCTCTCTATCAAGGTTGGCGTTGGAACGGATACACCGAGCCCAGCTTCATGATCTGGGTCAGCTCATCCAATGCCGTACGACATTCGATCAGCAGTTGCGGGTCGGCCAAGTCCGCTTCGCCAAGGCGATCGCGGTAGTGCTTGTCGACCCACTGCACCAAGGTGTCGTACAGCGAGGCGGTCATGATAACGCCTGGATTGACCGCCGCCAGTTCCGTTTCCTTCAAGGCCACGCGCAAACGCAGGCAAGCCGGGCCACCGCCGTTCTGCATGCTCTGCTTGAGGTCGAACACCTTGACCTCCTTCACCGGGCCGCCCTGGCTGGTCAGTTGCCCCAGGTACGCCCAGACGCGTTCGTTGTTGCGGCACTCTTCCGGCACCACCAGCAGCATGGAACCGTCGGCGCGGCTGAGCAGCTGGCTGTTGAACAGGTAGGAACGCACAGCGTCCTCCACCGTCACCGCCGAGCGCGGCACGCAGATGGCCTGGAACTGGCCACCCTTGCCGGCCAGTTTAGCCTGCAGCTGGCCGAGCACGGCGTCGGTCTCGAGGAAGGCGTCCTCGTGGTAGAACAGCACCTCGCCGTTGCCCACCGAGATCACATCGTTGTGGAACACGCCCTGGTCGATCACCGCCGGGTTCTGTTGAGCGTAGACCACGCCATCGTCGCGCAGGCCGTGCAGCCGGGCGACCGCCTGCGAAGCTTCCAGGGTCTGGCGCGCCGGGTACTTCTGCGGCGCCGGATAGCGGCTGTCGAAAGCGCTGCGGCCATAGACGAAGAACTCGACGCCGGCATCGCCGTAATTTCGGCAGAACCGCGTGTGGTTGGCCGCGCCTTCGTCACCGAACTGCGCCACCGCCGGCAGCGCAGCATGGTGGGCGAAGTGCTTGTCGTCATTGAACATGGCCCCCAGCACACGGCTGGTGGTCGGGTGTTCGATACTGCGGTGGTATTTGCAGTTGAGGTTGGCGGCAGTGAAGTGCACGCGGCCGTCGGCGGTGTCGGCGCTGGGGCTGACCGTGGCGGCGTTGGCCACCCACATGCTCGAGGCCGAGCAACTGGCGACCAGCAACGGCATGGCTTCTTTCGCCGCGCGGCGGATCACCTCGGCGTCGCTGCCGGTGAAGCCCAGGCTGCGCAGGGCAGCCACATCCGGGCGCTCCTGCGGCGCCAGCACGCCCTGCTGGAAGCCCATTTCCATCAGCGCCTTCATCTTGGCCAGGCCCTGGCGCGCCGCTTCGCGCGGGTTGGAGCCCTGCTGGCTGTTGCTTTGTGACGCCACGTTGCCGTAGGACAAGCCACCGTAATTGTGGGTCGGCCCCACCAGGCCATCAAAATTCACTTCGTAGGATTTCATCGGCAAGGCTCCGAGACCTGTTGTTATAGGGTGACGCCCGGCGTCAGGGTCGCCGGCAGTGCAAGGCTCGCGGTCTCCAGCGAAGCCACGGGGTAGGCGCAGTAATCGGCCGCGTAGTAAGCGCTGGCGCGGTGGTTGCCGCTGGCACCCACACCACCGAACGGCGCGCTGCTGGCGGCACCGGTCAGCTGCTTGTTCCAGTTGACGATGCCGGCGCGGCTGCGCAGCCAGAAGTGCTGGTAACGGGCATTGGAGTCCGACAGCAGCCCGGCGGCCAGGCCGTACTGGGTGTTGTTGGCCTCATTGATCGCCGCGTCGAAATCGCTGTAGCGGATCACCTGCAGCAGCGGGCCGAAGAATTCTTCGTCCGGGCGACCGGTCACGGCGGTGACATCGATGATGCCCGGGGTCAGCAATGCCGCATTGGCCTGTGGCTGGGTCATCTCCAGCAGCGCCACGGCGCCTTTGGCGAGCAGGTCAGCCTGGGCCGCGACCAGCGCGCGGGCGGCCTGCAGCGAAATCACCGAGCCCATGAAGGGTGCCGGCTGCTGGTCGAAAGCGCCGACACTGATGCTGCGGCTGACCTCGACCAGGCGCGCGAGGAGTTGGTCGCCCCAGGCGCCCTGGGGCACCAGCAGGCGCCGGGCACAGGTGCAGCGCTGGCCGGCGGAAATGAACGCCGACTGGATGATGGTGTAAACCGCAGCGTCCAGGTCCTTGACCTCGTCCACCACCAGCGGGTTGTTGCCGCCCATCTCCAGGGCCAGGATCTTGTCCGGGCGCCCGGCGAACTGCTGGTGCAACAGGTTGCCGGTGCGGCTGGAGCCGGTGAAGAACAGGCCATCGATACCCGGGTTGGCAGCCAGCGCCACGCCGGTTTCGCGGGCACCCTGGACCAGATTGAGCACACCGGCAGGCAGCCCGGCTTCAATCCAGCACTGCACCGTCAACTCGGCAACCTTGGGGGTCAGTTCACTCGGCTTGAAGACCACGCAATTGCCCGCCAGCAAGGCCGGGACGATGTGGCCGTTGGGCAGGTGGCCGGGGAAGTTGTACGGGCCGAACACCGCCACCACACCATGCGGCTTGTGGCGCAGCACGGCCGTGGCGTCGGCCAGCGGGCCGCTCTTCTCACCGGTACGTTCGCGGTAGCTCTGCACCGAGATCGCCACCTTGTTGACCATGCTGGTGACTTCGGTGGCCGACTCCCACAAGGGCTTGCCGGTTTCTTCACCAATGCAGCGTGCCAGCTCGTCGGCACGGGCCTTGAGCTTTTCGGCGAACGCCTCGAGCACGGCGATACGCGCGTCCAGGCTCAACTGCGCCCAGTTCGGGAACGCCTGGCGCGCTGCCTCCACTGCCGCTGCAACTTGAGCGGCATCGGCGCCCTGCCCGGCCCAGACCACCGCCTGACTGACGGGGTTGAGCGACTGCAAGGCTTCGCCCTGGCCAGCCAGCCAGTTGCCTGCGATGTAATGCGTGGTCATTTACTGAGCCTCCCGGCCGGCGGACAGCGGCACCGCGCGCACATTGTCGCCGGCGCCCAGGCGCAGGCGCTTGGCGGTCAGCGGATCGACCACCAGGGTGCCTGCGGCAAGGCGCGCCGGCGCGGCAGTGATGCGGCAGTCTTCGCGCTTGCGGTTGTGAATGATGTAAGGGGTGGCGTCGTCACCCGGGGTGCCGACAGCCAGCACCAGGGTTTCGCTTTCACGCACTGCACGGATCTTCGAGGTTTCGCACTCGATGGCCGGGCCTGCGTCGAAGATGTCGACATACCCCTGGTAGTTGAAGCCTTCGCGCTTGAGCATGGCCAGCGCAGGCTCGGTGTCGGTGTGCACGCGGCCGATCACGTCGCGCGCAGCCTGCGACAGGAAGCAGGTGTACAACGGGAACTTGGGCATCAGTTCGGCGATGAACGACTTGTTGCCTACCCCGGTGAGGTAGTCGGCCTGGCTGAACTCCATCTTGAAGAAGTGCCGGCCCAGGCTTTCCCAGAACGGCGAGCGCCCGGATTCATCGGACATGCCGCGCATCTCGGCGATGATCTTGTTGCCGAACAGTTGCGGGAACTCGGCGATGAACAGCATCCGCGCCTTGGACAGCAGCCGGCCGTTGAGGCCGCTGCGATAGTCGCTGCGCAGGAACAACGAGCACAGCTCGGAGTTGCCGGTCAGGTCGTTGGCCAGGAACAGCGTGGGGATTTCGCGGTAGATGCCCAGTTCCTGCGAGGCGCTGACGGTCAGCCCTACCCGGTAGTTGTACCAGGGCTCGCGTAAACCGACGGCGCCGGCGATGGCACTGATGCCGACCACCAGGCCTTCGTCGTTCTCCAGCACGAACAGGTAGTCGGTGTCGCCGCGCTCGGCTTCACCGCGGAAGCTCTTCTCGGCCCAGCCGACACGCTGGCCGAGGCGCTCTTCGTTGGCCGGGAGCGTGGTCAGCCCGGTGGTGCCGGTGCTGCGGGCCAATTCGATCAGCGCGGGTAAATCGCTGCTGCGTACAGGACGAACGATCATGCTATCTCCTTGTGCGGCGGTCTGTGCCCGCCGCGAAACTCTCTGTTCCGGCTTATCAGACCGCTACCAGGCGCACGCTGGCACCCTCGCCGACGCCCAGGGCATCGGCGGCTTCGCTGTTCAGGCTGACCGGCTTGCCCGGCACCCAGTCAAGCTCCAGCAGCACCGCGCGGTAATCCTGCAACTGGCCGTTGCACACCAGGTACGGGCGGCCGCCCTTGACCGGCGCTTCGTCGAGCTTGACCGGCACCACACGGCTCTGGGCGATCGAACGGATGCCCGAAGCACGGGCATGCAGGGTCGGGCCGCCGTCGAAGATGTCGATGTAGTGCTCGGTCTCGAAGCCCTCACGCATGAGGATGTCGAAGGTGATCTGCGCACGCGGGTGCACCTGGCCCATCGCTTCCTGGGCCTCATCGTGCAGCAGCGGCACATAGATCGGGTAGTGCGGCATCAGCTCGGCCAGGAAGGTACGGCTCTTCAGGCCGCACAGGCGCTCGGCGTCGGCGTAGTTGAGGTCGAAGAAGTTGCGCCCGATGGCATCCCAGAACGGCGACTCGCCCTGCTCGTCGCTGTAGCCGACGATTTCGGTCACCACCGACTCGGCGAAACGCTCCGGGTGCGCGGCCATGAACAGCAGGCGGCCACGCGAGTTGAGTTCGGCGAAGGCGCTGTTCACCAGCTCCGGCAGCACATAGAAGCTGGTCAGCAGGCTGTTGCCGGTGAGGTCGTGGCACAGCGACAGGACGTGGATCTTGTTGTGGATCTTCAGCTCGCGCGAGGCATGCACGAAGGTCTCGTTGCGAAAGCTGTAGAACGGCTCGGAGTAGCCGGCAGAGGCGACGATGGCCGAGCAGCCGACCAGCTTGCCGGTGGCGCTGTCTTCGAGCACGAAAAAGTAGCTCTCTTCGCCATTGAAGCTCACTTCAGCGGCGAAGGAGGTTTCCGAGGCGGCGATCTTGTCGCCCAGGCGACCGGCATCGTCCGGCAGCGAGGTGACACCAATGGGGCTGTCGGCAGCCATGCGCTGCACTTCGTTCAGATCAGCCATTTGCGCGGGGCGCATCACCAGCATGGTGTCACTCCTTTCGGGAAAGCGCGCCGATCAATCGGCACGGGAAAACAGCGGGCACGCGCCACTACCTGCAAGCAGGTGCCCGCATTGAAATTCTGGATTCGCCCGCCCTGATCATGCTCAGGGCGGGCGACGGGACTACCGGGCGATCAGCCCTGAGTCAGTTTGGCCACGGCACGCTCGAAGCGATCCAGGCCTTCGTCGATGTCGGCATCCTCGACCACCAGGCTCGGGGCGAAGCGCACCACGTCGGGGCCCGCCTGCAGCACCATCAGGCCTTCCTTCTCGGCGGCGTTGAGGATGTCCTTGGCCTTGCCTTTCCAGGCGTCGCTGAGCACGCAGCCGAGCAACAGGCCGACGCCACGCACCTGGGTGAACAGGCCGGATTGCTGGCCGATCTTTTCCAGGCGGGTCTTGAAGCGCTCGTGCTTGGCCTTGATGCCCGCCAGCGTCTCCGGGGTGTTGATCACGTCCAGTACCGCGCAGGCGACGGCGCAGCCCAGCGGGTTGCCGCCGTAGGTGGTGCCGTGGGTGCCGACGGCCAGGTGCTTGGCAATTTCGCTGGTGGTCAGCATGGCGCCGATCGGGAAGCCGCCGCCCAGGCTCTTGGCGCTGGTGAGGATGTCCGGGGTGACGCCGTAATGCTGGTAGGCATACAGCGAGCCGGTTCGGCCGACGCCGGTCTGCACTTCATCGAAGATCAGCAGGGCATTGTGTTCTTCACACAGCTTGCGGGCGCCTTCCAGGTACGCCTTGTCGGCTGGAACCACACCGCTCTCGCCCTGGATCGGCTCGATCACCACAGCGCAGGTCTTGTCGGAAATTTGCGCCTTCAGCGCTTCCAGGTCGTTGTAGGCCACGTGGCTGATGCCGGTGATCTTCGGGCCGAAGCCGTCGGAGTACTTGGGCTGGCCACCGACGCTGACGGTGAACAGGGTGCGGCCGTGGAAGCTGTTAACCGTGGCGATGATTTCGTGCTTGTCCGGGCCGAAACGGTCATGGGCGACGCGACGGGCCAGCTTGAAGGCGGCCTCGTTGGCTTCGGCGCCGGAGTTGCAGAAGAACGCACGCTCGGCAAAGGTCGCGTCCACCAGCTTGTGCGCCAGGCGCAGGGCCGGCTCGTTGGTGAATACGTTGGAAACGTGCCAGAGGGTGTTGGCCTGTTCGGTCAGCGCCTTAACCAGCGCCGGATGGCAGTGGCCCAGGGCGTTGACGGCGATACCGCCGGCGAAGTCGATCAGTTCACGACCCGACTGGTCCCAGACTCGGGAGCCCTCGCCTCGCACAGGAATGAAGGCCGCCGGAGAATAGTTGGGGACCATGACCTGGTCGAAATCG
Organism: Pseudomonas sichuanensis; assembly: GCF_003231305.1. Taxonomy (GTDB): domain Bacteria; phylum Pseudomonadota; class Gammaproteobacteria; order Pseudomonadales; family Pseudomonadaceae; genus Aquipseudomonas; species Aquipseudomonas sichuanensis. The sequence goes on from NZ_QKVM01000002.1 coordinate 161,454, forward strand.
GCACGTTGCACCGGGGCTTGCTCAACGGACATCTGAGTCTCCTGAAGAGGAACGCTGGCCTGGAAGTGGCGAGCGATGGGGGGATTGTAAGGACTGATCGGCGCCTGTCCTTGCTGCCAGGCGACAACTTGTTACAGCGCAAAACCCTGTTTTCAGCAGGTTTTCGGCAATGCGACAAACAGTGTCGCAATCGCGCAGTGTAACGGCAGCGGGGGAATGGGTGAACGGGTGTTCACATCAACAAAGGCGACTCACCTGTGCCGGCCCCTTCGCGGGTAAACCCGCTCCCACAGGGACCGCACAAACATCGAATGCTGCACAGGCTCTGTAGGAGCGGGTTTACCCGCGAAGAGGCCGACACAGGCAATAAAGAAATCAGCCCTTCTCGGCAGGCGCCGAGCTGAGCTCGAACGGGCTGCTGCTGCGGCGCTGGTTGCGGTCTTCACGCGGCGTTGCGCCAAAGAAGTTGCGGTACGCACTGGAGAAGTGCGGCCCGGAGGAGAACCCACACGACAGGCCAATCTGGATGATCGACTTGCTGGTCTGCATCAGCATCTGCCGCGCCTTGTTCAGGCGCAGCTCCAGGTAATACTGGCTGGGCACCCGGTTGAGGTACTGCTTGAAGATCCGCTCCAACTGGCGACGGGACACGCACACATGCTGGGCGATCTCGTCGGTGGTCAGCGGCTCTTCGATATTGGCCTCCATCAGCAGCACCGCCTGGGTGAGCTTCGGATGGCTGGAACCCAGGCGGTTCTGCAGCGGGATACGCTGACGCTCACCCCCTTCACGAATGCGCTCGACCACCAGCTCTTCGGATACCGCACCGGCCAGTTCGGCACCGTGGTCACGCGCCAGCACCGCCAGCAACAGGTCGGTCACCGCCATGCCGCCACAGGCGGTCAGGCGGTCCCGATCCCAGTCGAACAGGTGGCTGGTGGCGATCACCTTGGGGAACCGCTCGGCAAAATCGTCCTGCCAGCGCCAGTGCACCGCGGCGCGGTAACCATCGAGCAGCCCCATCGCCGCCAGCGGATAGACCCCGGCGGACAGGCCACCGACCATGCAGCCACTGCGCGCCAGCTGCTTTAGTGCGGCCGACAGCGCCGAACTGATTGCCGCCGGCGGCTCGTCGGCCAGCAGGAACAACTTCTGGCAACCTTCCAGGCGGCCGTTCCAGGCCTCGCCCGGCAGGCGCCAGGCGCCTTCATGCCCGGCCTCGGCCTGCAAGTAGACCAGCTCGTAGACCACTTCCGGATGTACCCGCTGGGCCACCTGCAACACCTCGTCGGCCAACGCCAGGGTCAGCGGCTTGGTGCTGGGCCAGATGAGAAATCCGATTCGCTGGGTGGTCATAGGGCGTGGTCCGAAACCTGGAGGGGAAGGTTCGCGCTCGTGGCGCCAAGGCATGCCGCGCGCGTTGCGCAGCATGCCCCATTATGGTGCAAAGTGCAGCCTTTACTTCAGGCTACCGGAGAGGAACTGCTTGAGTCGTTCGGACTGCGGATTGACCAGCACTTCACGCGGGCAGCCGCGCTCTTCCACCAGGCCTTTGTGCAGGAACACCAGCTGGTTGGAGACTTCACGGGCAAAGCCCATCTCGTGGGTGACCACCACCATGGTGCGGCCTTCCTGGGCCAGCGACTGCATCACCTTGAGCACATCGCCCACCAGCTCAGGGTCCAATGCCGAGGTCGGCTCGTCGAACAGCATCACCTCGGGCTCCATGGCCAGGGCGCGGGCGATGGCCACACGCTGCTGCTCGCCGCCGGACATGTGCCCGGGGAACGCATCCTTGCGATGGGCGACACCGACCTTGTTCAGGTAGTGCTCGGCCTTTTCCAGCGCTTCCTTCTTGTTCACGCCCAGCACATGCACCGGGGCCTCGATGACGTTCTCCAGCGCAGTCATGTGCGACCACAGGTTGAAGTGCTGGAACACCATCGACAGGCGCGAACGCATGCGCTGCAACTGTTTCGGGTCGGCGGCCTTGAGCGCGCCGTCCTTGCCGGCCACCAGCTTGAGCTCTTCGTTGTTGAGCAGGATCCGGCCGGCATGCGGCTGCTCGAGCATGTTGATGCAACGCAGGAAGGTCGATTTGCCCGAGCCACTGGAGCCGATGATGCTGATCACGTCGCCTGCCTTGGCTTCGAGGGAGATGCCCTTGAGCACCTCGTGGCTGCCGTAGCGCTTGTGCAGGTCTTGGATTTGAAGTTTGTACATGCTGTCGGTTCTCACAGAGCGGTCAGTGCTTGCGCGGCGCCAGGTAGCCGAGCCAGCGGCGTTCGGCCATCTTGAACAGGCGCACCAGGATGAAGGTCAGGCACAGGTAGAACACGCCCGCCGTGATGTAGGCCTCGAAAGGCAGGTAGTACTGGGCATTGACCGTGCGCGCAGCGCCGGTGATGTCGATCAGGGTGACGATCGACGCCAGGCTGGTGGTCTGCAGCATCATGATCACCTCGTTGCTGTACTGCGGCAACGCACGGCGCAGCGCCGACGGCAGCAGGATGCGACGGTACATCTTGAAGCGCGACATGCCGATCGCCTTGGCGGCTTCGATCTCGCCATGGGGCGTGGCCTTGAGGCTGCCGGCGATGATCTCGGCGGTGTAGGCGCTGGTGTTGATGGCGAACGCCAGGCAGGCGCAGAAGGTCGCACTGGATAGCCACGGCCACAGGAAGCTTTCGCGCACCGCCTCGAACTGGGCCAGGCCGTAGTAGATCAGGAACAGCTGCACCAGCATCGGCGTGCCGCGAATGACGTAGGTGTACAACCAGGCGGTCATGTTCACCACCGGCTGCTTCGATACCCGCATCAAGCCCAGCGGGATGGCCGCCAGCAGGCCGAACAGCAGCGACAGCGCCAGCAGCTTCAGCGTGGTCAGCAGGCCGCCCAGGTACAGCGGCATGGCTTCCCAGATGACGTTGTAGTCAAAGATCATAGTTCAACCACCTTGACGCCAACCGAGTAGCGCTTCTCGAGATACTTCAACGCCAGCAGCGAGACACTGGTCAACACCAGGTACAGCGCTGCCACCGCCAGGAAGAAGGTGAAGGGTTCGCGGGTGGCATCGGCCGCCTGCTTGGCCTTGAACATCATGTCCTGCAGGCCGACCACCGAAATCAGCGCGGTCGCCTTGGTCAGCACCAGCCAGTTGTTGGTGAAGCCCGGGATCGCCAGGCGGATCATCTGCGGCACCATGATGCGGAAGAACACTTGCAGGTTGCTCATGCCATACGCCGCACCGGCCTCGGCCTGCCCCTTGGGGATGCCCAGGAAAGCGCCGCGGAAGGTTTCCGACAGGTAGGCCCCGAAGATGAAGCCCAGGGTGCCGATACCGGCCACCAGCGGGTTCAGGTCGATGTAGTCGTCATAGCCCAGCAGCGGTGCCAGCCGGTTGAGCAGGTCCTGGCCGCCGTAGAAGATCAGCAGGATCAACACCAGGTCAGGGATGCCACGGATCACCGTGGAATACAGGTCACCCAGCCAGGCCAGCCAGCGCACCGGCGACAAGCGCAGCGCCACACCGATCAGGCCGAGGACGATGGCCAGGGCCATCGACGACAGGGCGAGCTGCAGCGTCAGCCACGCCCCATCGAGGATGACTGCCCCATAGCCTTTCAACATGATTGCAATTCCTCAGGGCTTGGGAATGAAAAATGGTGCAAACCTCAGAGATTCTGCTGTTTGCACCATTGCACAGGTGAAACCCGACGTCTTACTGAGCGTCAGGGCCGTAGATGTCGAAGTTGAAGTACTTCTTCTCGATCTCTTTGTACTTGCCGTTGGCGCGGATCGCGTCGATGGCCTTGTTGATGCGCTCGCGGTTGGCGTCGTCACCCTTGCGCACGGCGATACCCACGCCATCACCGAAGTACTTCACATCGGTGAACGATGGGCCGACGAAGGCGAAGCCCTTGCCGGCGTCGGTTTTCAGGAAACCGTCTTCGAGCAGGGTGGCATCGGCCACGGTACCGTCGAGGCGACCGGCCGCCACGTCCAGGTAGATTTCGTTCTGGGTGCCGTAAGGCACGACGGTAGCGCCTTTCGGGGCCAGGACTTCCTTGGCGAAGCGGTCGTGGATCGAGCCACGCTGCACACCGATTTTCTTGCCCTTGAGTTCGTCCAGGCTGGCGCTGACGGTGGTGCCTTCCTTCATCACCAGGCGAGCTGGGGTGAGGTAGTAGCGCTTGGTGAAGTCGACCGACTTCTTGCGATCGTCAGTGATCGACATGGACGACAGGATGGCGTCGATCTTGCGCACTTTCAGTGCCGGGATCAGGCCATCGAATTCCTGCTCGACCCAGGTGCACTTGGCTTTCATCTCTTCGCACAGCGCGTTGCCGATGTCGTAGTCGAAGCCGGCGATGCTGCCGTCGGGTTGCTTGAAGGCGAAGGGTGGGTAAGCGGCTTCGATACCGATCTTCAACGGCTTCTCATCGGCCTGCGATACCAGGGAAAACACGGAAAGCGCCAGGGCGCCAAGCAGTGCAAGCTTCTTCATCAGGTAACTCCATCGGTACGGGGCAATACAAGGCAGGTGTAACGGCTGCCCGATATGCGAATGGGTACAACGCGAGCCGCGCAGGTTTCGACCAAGGTCGCAGACCACGAGCGAGTGAGTGGCATTTTAGCGACAGCCCGGTAGTCGATATTTCTTCAAAGCGACAACTAGTTACAGAAGCGCTTGAAACCGCGGCGGGCGATATTGACAGCTCTCGCTGATTATGCAAGAGCAAAAGAGAAATAACCTATATCCAAAGCAATAAGCGCGCCTATTATTGGCAAACCCTTGTATTCCGGCAAGTGCAGCGTGCCACGGTGCATGAAATGGCCGAAAAATCGCACCGCGATGCGCCACGGATGTTTCCACAAGCCCCATTTCTGTGCGAAACCACCTACAGCCACGGTTACCGATGAATGTCGGGTAACAGTCCATTCAGTAAAGCAAAAACCCCGCCGGTTGCCCGGCGGGGTTTGTTTTGAAGAAAAGCCATCGCGGGGCAAGCCCGCTCCCACAGTATCGGATGACCACCGTGGGAGCGGGCTTGCCCCGCGATCAGACAGATCAGGCCGAAGCCAGGCTCATCGCCTTGTGGGTATCGATCAGGTGCTGCACCACACCCGGGTCGGCCAGGGTGGAGATATCACCCAGCGCGTCGTACTCGGCCGTGGCGATCTTGCGCAGGATACGGCGCATGATCTTGCCCGAGCGGGTTTTCGGCAGCCCCGGCGCCCACTGGATCACGTCCGGCGAAGCGATCGGGCCGATCTCCTTGCGCACCCAGTTCTTCAGTTCCAGGCGCAGTTGCTCGCTCGACTCCTCGCCGGCATTGAGGGTGACATAGACATAGATGCCCTGCCCCTTGATGTCGTGCGGCACACCCACCACCGCGGCCTCGGCCACTTTCGGGTGGGCGACCATGGCGCTTTCGATCTCGGCGGTGCCCATGCGGTGGCCGGACACGTTCAGCACGTCATCCACACGGCCAGTGATCCAGTAGTAGCCATCCTCGTCGCGACGGGCGCCGTCACCGGTGAAGTACATGCCACGGAAGGTCTTGAAGTAGGTGTCGACAAAGCGGTCGTGGTCGCCATACAGCGAGCGCGACTGGCCCGGCCACGAATCGAGAATCACCAGGTTGCCTTCGGCCGCGCCATCGATCAGGTTGCCCAGGTTGTCCACCAGGGCTGGGACCACACCGAAGAATGGGCGAGTCGCCGAACCCGGCTTGAGCGCGGTAGCGCCCGGCAGCGGGCTGATCAGCACACCACCGGTCTCGGTCTGCCACCAGGTGTCGACGATCGGGCAGCGCTGCTTGCCGACGGTCTTGTAGTACCAGTTCCAGGCCTCCGGGTTGATCGGCTCGCCCACCGAACCCAGCAGGCGCAGGCTGGAACCGTCGGCACCGGCCACGGCGGCTTCGCCCTCGGCCATCATGGCGCGGATCGCGGTCGGCGCGGTGTAGAGGATGTTGACCTTGTGCTTGTCGACGATCTTCGACACGCGGGTAATGTCCGGGTAGTTCGGCACGCCTTCGAACAGCAGCGTGGTGGCGCCATTGGCCAGCGGGCCATAGACGATATAGCTGTGGCCAGTGACCCAGCCCACGTCGGCGGTGCACCAGTACACCTCGCCCGGGCGATAGTCGAACACCCGCTCATGGGTCAGCGCGGCATACACCAGGTAGCCACCGGTGGTGTGCAGCACCCCCTTCGGCTTGCCGGTGGAGCCGGAGGTATAAAGGATGAACAGCGCCTCTTCGGCACCCATCTCTTTCGGCGCGCAGTGGCTGGAGGCGACCTTCATCAGGTCCTCGTACCAGATGTCGCGGTGCTGGTGCCAGGCGATGTCGCCGCCGGTGCGCTTGCACACGATGATCTTCTGCACGCTGCTGGTTTCAGGGTTGGTCAGGGCCAGGTCGACGTTGCCCTTGAGCGGGGTACGACGGCCGCCGCGCACGCCTTCGTCGGCGGTGATCACCACTTTCGACTTGCAGTCGATGATGCGCCCGGCCAGGGCCTCCGGCGAGAAGCCACCGAACACCACCGAGTGGATCGCGCCGATACGGGCACAGGCCAGCATGGCCACCACCGCCTCGGGGATCATCGGCATATAGATGGTGACCACGTCACCACGGTGCACGTCCTGGCCACGCAGGGCGTTGGCGAACTTGCAGACCTGCTCGTGGAGCTCGCGGTAGGTGATGTTGCGGTGCTCGGAAGGGTCGTCGCCCTCCCAGATGATCGCCAGCTGGTCGCCGCGCTCTTCGAGGTGGCGATCCAGGCAGTTGGAGGAAACGTTCAGAGTGCCGTCGGCGAACCACTTGATATCGACATGGTGGTCGTCGAACGAGGTCTGCTTGACCTTGGTGAAGGGCTTGATCCAGTCCAGGCGCTGGGCCTGCTCGCGCCAGAAGCCGTCCGGGTTGATCACAGACTGCTGGTACATGGCCTTGTAGGTGGCCTCGTCGGTCAGGGTGGTGGCCGCAACCTCGGGACGAACGGGATACAGTGGAGCCGCACTCATCTGTGTTACCTCGGTGTAATAGTTGTTTTTGTATGGAACCGTTTGTAACTGTACCAGAGCGGCAAAAGCCATTCGACGTTGGTAGTAACGCGTCCCAGCGAAGCCCGGCCCACCAGGCTCGACCGCTCTAACTCATGGCACACAGCCATCCGCGAGAAAAACCGGAGCATGCTGCCAAGGGATTGTTACAGATTCTGTCAAAAGACTTTATCAAAACCCCCTCTGTTTCGGCCGCGGTCACCCTCCTAAAATTCAACTCGCCAGCAACGGCAACGCGATTAACTTCTGGTTACAGCCCCCACGAAGGCAAAGTTGATCCGCACCTCATCCTGATAGTTGAACAACCGTTGTACTCGCGGCGCCACAAGCGCCGCGTGCCCCCTCACGACCTTAGACAGGTAAATAGAAAATGAAAGCTTTACTGGTATTGGTACTTGGCAGTCTTTGCGGCGCGGCAATGGCCGGCGAGGCAAAAGATGCCGAGCAGATTCCGGTTGAACAGTACAGTTATTCGCAGCACCTGGACATCGCCCGCGTTATTTCCATGAGCGAAGTGCCCAATGTCTGCGAAGTGGTGCCGGCCCGTATGACCTACGAGGACTCTCAGGGCCAGAAGCACATTCTCGAATACCGCGTGATGGGCAACGGTTGCTCCAACGGCTGACCCCCTGAATTAGGGCCCGCCAGGGCCCATCGCGGGGCAAGCCCGCTCCCACGAGCCTTGCTCAGACTTCGTGGGAGCGGGCTTGCCCCGCGATGCGTTTTACGACTTATAAATTCCGGACTCAATCTGCCGACTTGTTAAGTGAGTAATCACGCAACTTGTTGGCAATCGTCGTATGTGAAACACCCAGTCTTTTACCCAGCGCCCGGCTACTTGAATATTCACTCATCAAACTTTCAAGTACCGCTTTTTCAAAACGCCCGACAATCTGCGCAAGATCACCGTCCAGCGAAAACTCGCCCAACGGCTGGCGCGCACCATAATCCGGCAAACGGATATGTTCGCTCTTCACTACCCCGCCCTCGCACAACGACACAGCCTGGAACAACACGTTCTCCAGTTGCCGAACGTTGCCCGGCCAATGGTACTGACTGAGCTTGTCCATCGCGGCCGGCGCCAGGCGCGGCATCGGGCAACCAATCTGCCGGCTGGCCTGGTCGAGAAAGTGCTGCACCAACCCCTCCAACCCATCCATGCACTCGCGCAGCGGCGGGATGTGCAGCGACAGCACGTTGAGCCGATGGTAGAGGTCCTGGCGGAATTCCCCCCGGGCACACAGCTCGGACAAATCGACCTGGGTGGCACAGATCACCCGCACATCCAGGTAAACCTCCTCATCGCTACCCACCCGGCGGAAGCAACCGTCCTGCAGGAAGCGCAGCAGCTTCACCTGCAGACGCGGGCTCATCTCCCCTACCCCGTCGAGGAACAAGGTGCCGCCTGCGGTCAGCTCCAGCAGCCCGAGCTTGCCTTCGGCACGCGCGCCCTCGAACGCCCCCGGCCCGTAACCGAACAGTTCGGTTTCGGCCATCGACTCCGGCAGGCCGGCGCAGTTGAGCGCCATCAATGGCGCCTGGCCGCGCGGGCTGGCCAGGTGGCAGGCGCGGGCCAGCAGCTCCTTGCCGGTGCCGGTCTCACCCTCGATCAGCAGCGGCGCATCCAACGGCGCCATGCGCCGGGCCTCACGCACCACCGCAGCCATCACTCGCGAGCTCTGGAAGATGCTGTCGAATCCGCGCAGTTCCTGCTTGCGCACGTTGTAGATGCGCTCGCCGATGCGGTCGGCGCGGTGCAGGGTCAATACCGCGCCGGCCAACGCCTCGCTTTCGTCGTGCTCCGATTGCAGCGGCGCGATGTCGGCCAGGAACACGTCACCCTTGACCTTGATGCGCAGGCCATTGATTCGCGACTTGTTGGCGCGCACCAGCTCCGGCAGGTCGAAGTCCTCGACATAGCGTGAAAGCGGCAGGCCCGGCACCTCATCGACCCGCACCCCGAGCAGCTGCGCCGCGCCACGGTTGGCGGCCACGATGCTGCCGCCCATGTCGATGGACAGCACCGGGAAGTCCAGCGCCCCGAGCAAGGCATTGAGCTCCATGTGCCGACGCTCGCTGGGCATCAGCCCGACCCGCTTGACCCCGAACACCCCGGCGATCGACTCGAACTTCGGCCGCAAGGCCTGGAACTGGATGTTGATCAGGTTCGGGCAGTGCAGGTAGATGGCGTTGCCATGATCACCCCCCACCTCGCCGCGCAGCACGTTGATGCCGTACGCCACCAACAGGTTGAGGATGTCGCGCAGGATCCCGATGCGGTTCTGGCAGTGCACTTTGATACGCATGAAAGCTCTCGAAGCGGCCGAAGTTTTTCTTCGGCACGCGGAAAAGTCGTAAAGATAAGCTGACAAAATCCACGGAATAGCCAGCTCGATGTCCGTGATTTTCCGGGATGACAGGGCTTTTGTAAAATTATCGTTACAAAATCCAACCCAGCAGACGCCCGATAGCGGCCCGCGACCCCGTGCAAAGCGGCGGATGTAGGGATATTCCTAATGCATGTCCTGCACATAACAAGAAAGCCCTCACCAGGAGCGCCACATGAAACAGACGCACTACGTGGCCCGCGAGCCCGATGCGCAAGGTTTTATCGACTACCCGCAGCAAGAGCACGCGGTGTGGAACACCCTGATTACCCGCCAGCTGAAAGTCATCGAAGGCCGGGCCTGCCAGGAATACCTGGACGGCATCGAGCAGCTCAAGCTGCCCCATGACCGCATCCCGCAGCTGGGCGAAGTCAACAAGGTGCTCGGCGCCACCACCGGCTGGCAGGTTGCCCGCGTGCCGGCACTGATCCCCTTCCAGACCTTCTTCGAACTGCTGGCCAGCAAGCGCTTCCCGGTCGCCACCTTCATCCGCACCCCGGAAGAACTCGACTATCTGCAAGAGCCCGACATCTTCCACGAGATCTTCGGCCACTGCCCGCTGCTGACCAACCCGTTCTTCGCCGAGTTCACCCACACCTACGGCAAGCTGGGCCTGGCGGCCACCAAGGAACAGCGCGTTTACCTGGCGCGCCTCTACTGGATGACCATCGAATTCGGCCTGATGGAAACCCCGCAAGGTCGCAAGATCTACGGCGGCGGCATCCTCTCCTCGCCGAAAGAGACCGTCTACAGCCTGTCCGGCGAACCCGAGCACCAGGCCTTCGACCCGATCGAAGCCATGCGCACGCCGTACCGCATCGACATCCTGCAGCCCCTGTACTTCGTCCTGCCGAACATGAAGCGCCTGTTCGACCTGGCCCACGAAGACATCATGGCCATGGTCCACCAGGCCATGCAGCTGGGCTTGCACGCACCGAAGTTTCCACCCAAGGTCGCCGCCTGAGCCACCTTCGTCGATAACAACTCAAAACGGAAAATACTCACCATGAATGCCTTGAACCAAGCCCACTGCGAAGCCTGCCGCGCCGATGCTCCGAAAGTCTCCGACGAAGAACTGGCGGTGCTGATCCGCGAGATTCCGGACTGGAACATCGAAGTGCGTGACGGCCACATGGAGCTCGAGCGCGTCTTCCTGTTCAAGAACTTCAAGCACGCCCTGGCCTTCACCAACGCCGTGGGTGAAATCGCCGAAGCCGAAGGCCACCACCCTGGCCTGATGACCGAGTGGGGCAAGGTCACCGTGACCTGGTGGAGCCACTCGATCAAAGGCCTGCACCGCAACGACTTCATCATGTGCGCCCGCACCGACAAGGTCGCCGAGACCGCCGAAGGGCGCAAGTGATGCACTTCGCGGCGATCGGACGGGTCCCTGGCGACCCGATCCTCGGGCTGATGGAGGCCTACGCGCGCGATAGCAATCCGGCCAAGTTCGACCTGGGTGTCGGCGTGTTCAAGGACGCCCAGGGCCTGACGCCGATCCCTTCGGCGGTCAAGCAGGCCGAACAGCGCCTGATCGCCCAGCAAGCCAGCAAAAGCTACATCGGCGGCCACGGCGACGCAGCCTTTGGCCGCTTGATCAGCGAACTGGTGCTGGGCAGCGCTTCACCGCTGCTGGCCAGCCAGCGTGCCGGCGCCACCCAAACCCCGGGCGGCACCGGCGCCCTGCGCCTGGCGGCGGAGTTCATCGCCCACTGCCTGCCGGGCCGCGGCCTGTGGCTGAGCGACCCGACCTGGCCGATCCACGAGACGATCTTCGCCGGTGCCGGCTTGAAGGTGTCGCACTACCCCTACGTGGACAGCGACAACCGCCTGGACGTCGCTGGCATGCTCGCCGTGCTGGAACAAGCCCCCGAAGGCGACGTGGTGCTGTTGCACGCCTGCTGCCACAACCCCACCGGTTTCGACCTGAGCCAGGACGACTGGCGTGCGGTGCTCGATATCGTCAAGCGGCGCAACCTGCTGCCGCTGATCGATTTCGCCTACCAGGGTTTCGGCGATGGCCTGGAGCAAGACGCATGGGCCGTGCGCCTGTTCGCCGCCGAGCTGCCGGAACTGCTGATCACCAGCTCCTGCTCGAAGAACTTCGGCCTGTACCGCGACCGCACCGGCGCCCTGCTGGTGTGCAGCCACGACGCCGAGAAACTGCAGGACGTGCGCAGCCAACTGGCGCTGCTCGCCCGCAACCTGTGGTCGACGCCGCCGGACCATGGCGCCGCCGTGGTGGCCGAGATTCTCGGCGATCCGGCACTCAAGGCACTGTGGGTCGAAGAAGTCGAGGCCATGCGCCAGCGCATCGCCGAGCTTCGTGAGGGCCTGGTGCAGGCTCTTGCGCCACACGGCCTGGCCGAGCGCTTCGCGCACATTGCCGAGCAACGCGGGATGTTCTCGTATACCGGGCTGACTCCAGAGCAGGTGCGCCTGCTGCGAGAAAAGCACAGCGTGTACATGGTCGGCACCGGCCGGGCGAACATCGCCGGCGCCGACGCCAAGCGCCTTGAGCAACTGGCTGCTGCCATCGCCGACGTCTGCCGCTGATATCGCAATACCTGTGGGAGCGGCTTTAGCCGCGAAGCAAGCGACGCGGTGCCTGGCACCGGCTACGCCGGTGTTCGCGGCTAAAGCCGCTCCCACATGGACCGCGCCAGTCTCATACCTGTGGGAGCTGGCTTGCCAGCGATGAAGCCAGCACAGGCAATACAAGACAGTTGCTCCCACAGCCTTTTCGGTGCCCTGACACCGCCGGCGGTGCGCTGATCGCCCGCAAAAACCGACCCACGGGGCGGAAAAATCTCAAACTGTCATCCTCACTGCTGTATCCTGCCCCTGCTTTTCGAAGCCACACACGCGCCACGCGCAGTCTTTTCACTCACACTTGCGAGGAACGACGAGATGCATGAAATCCCGAATCTTCCCTTCCCAAGCCTGAACCCCGAAGAGCAATCCGTTGCCGCCCACGCCGAACCGACGCCTGCCGTCGAACCGCACGGTGACGATCAATCCAGCGCTGACCAGGAATAACCGCGCAGACCCCGACAGTGTGAAAACGGCTGGCCTGTGGGAAACTCCCCGCCATCGCGTTTTCACACCGTCCAGAACCTCTACACACCGAAGGCCCCATGCCCGATTCACCGCGCCCCCTTGCGGTCACCCTGCAAGTCGTCTCGATCGTCCTCTTCACCTTCATCGGCTACCTGAACATCGGCATCCCCCTTGCCGTGTTGCCGGGCTATGTGCACAACCAGCTGGGTTTCAGCGCCGTCATCGCCGGCCTGGTGATCAGTGTGCAGTACCTGGCCACCCTGCTCAGCCGCCCCACCGCCAGCCGCATCATCGACAACCTCGGCAGCAAGAAGGCCGTGATGTGGGGCCTGGCCGGCTGCGGCCTGAGCGGCGTGTTCATGCTCGCCTGCCACTTCCTCACGCCCTGGCCCTGGCTGAGCCTGGCCTGCCTGCTGATCGGCCGCCTGGTACTGGGCAGCGCGGAAAGCCTGGTGGGCTCGGGTTCGATTGGCTGGGGCATCGGCCGGGTCGGCGCAGGCAACACCGCCAAGGTGATCTCCTGGAACGGCATCGCCAGCTATGGCGCACTGGCCATCGGCGCGCCGCTCGGGGTGCTGATGGTCAAGCACCTTGGGCTGTGGAGCATGGGCGCGAGCATCATCCTGCTGGGCGTGCTCGGCCTGCTGCTGGCCTGGCCCAAACGCGCGGCGCCTGTGGTCAGCGGGGTGCGCCTGCCCTTCCTGCAAGTACTGGGCAAGGTGTTCCCCCATGGCTCGGGGCTGGCCCTGGGCTCGATCGGCTTCGGCACCATCGCCACCTTCATTACCCTGTACTACGCCAGCCGCGACTGGCCCAACGCGGCGCTGACCCTGAGCCTGTTCGGCGCCAGCTTCATCAGTGCGCGGCTGCTGTTCGGCAACCTGATCAACCGGCTGGGCGGTTTTCGCGTGGCAATCGTTTGCTTGTCGGTGGAGACCCTGGGGTTGCTGATGCTGTGGCTGGCACCGAGCGCCGAGATGGCCCTGCCCGGTGCGGCGCTCAGTGGTTTCGGCTTCTCGCTGGTGTTCCCGGCACTGGGCGTCGAGGCGGTGAACCAGGTGTCGGCGGCCAACCGCGGCGCAGCGGTGGGGGCTTACTCGCTGTTCATCGACCTGTCGCTGGGGATTACCGGGCCGCTGGTGGGCGCGGTGGCGGCGGGGTTCGGCTTTGCCTCGATGTTCCTGTTTGCGGCAGGGGCTTCGGCGTGCGGACTGGTATTGAGCCTGTATCTGTACCGCCAGGCGCGGCGGCTGCGTCCGGCCTGAAAGCATCGCGGGGCAAGCCCGCTCCCACGCGACCGATGATGTCCGTGGGAGCGGGCTTGCCCCGCGATGGCCTTGACAGTCAGCGCTGCGCGAACTGCAGCACCACCTCCAGCGGATGGCGCAGCTGCTTCTCGGTCATGCGCTTGACCTGGCTGCGGCACGAATAACCGGTCGCCAGCGCCTCGCCGTCCTTGTCCAGCTTGGTCGCCCAGGACTGCTCGAAGATGGTCTTCGAGGTTTCCTGGTTGCGCGCCTCATGCCCATAGGTACCGGACATGCCACAGCACCCCGTGGCCTCGGTGACCAGCTTCAGGCCCATACGCGCGAACACCTGCTCCCACTGTTTGGTACTGGCCGGCACATTGGTCTTCTCGGTGCAGTGGGCCATCAGGCGGTAGCTGCCAGCCTTGGCCGGCGCCTGCTCGGGCAGCACGTCCATCAGCCACTCCTGGGGCAGCAGCACTTGCGGGCAGCCCTCCAGGCCTTCGACCTTCTGGTACTCCTGGCGATACACCAGGGTCATCGCCGGGTCCAGCCCCACCAGCGGCACACCGCAGTCGGCCAGGGCCTTGAGCTGGGTACCGTTGCGGATGGCCGCCTTGGCGAAGGCGCCGAGGAACCCCTGCACATGCAGGGGCTTGCCGTTGGCACTGTAGGGCGCGAGAAACACCTTGTGCCCCAGGCGATGGGCCAGCTCGATGAACGAGGCCAGCAACGGCGTCTCGAAGTAACGGGTAAAGGCATCCTGCACCAGCACGATGCTGCGCTCGCGCTGGGCCGGGGTCAGCTCGCGCAGGGCCGGCACGCTGGCCACCTGCACGCGGCAGCGGGTCAGGGTGGCCTGGAAGTTGAAGCGGCTGATCAGCGGGCTGTCGACCATGCCGACCTGGTCCGCCAGCAGCTTGCTCACCCACTTCGAGCCCATCACCGCGTTGTACAGGCCTGGAGCGTGGGCCAGGTACGGAATGCTGAACTCCAGCGAACCGATCAGGTAATCGCGCAGCGGGCGCTGGTAGCGGCCGTGGTACAGCTCAAGGAAGCGCGAGCGGAAGTCCGGCACGTTGACCTTGATCGGGCACTGCCCCGCGCAGGACTTGCACGCCAGGCAGCCGGCCATGGCGTCGTACACCTCGTGGGAGAAGTCCTGCTGCCCCTGCTGTTGCGCACGGCGGTTACGCAGCCGCGCTGGCAGCCCCTTGAGCCACGAGGCCTTGCGCTGGGCGGCGGCCAGCACGTCGATGTTGGCCTCGCCCTGCAGGCGCAGCCATTCTCGGATCAGCGAAGCGCGGCCCTTGGGCGAGTGCTGGCGTTCGCGGGTGGCCTTCCACGACGGGCACATGGCGTCGTTGGGGTCGTAGTTGTAGCAGGCACCGTTGCCGTTGCAGTGCACGGCGCTGCCGAAGCTCTGCCAGACGCGCTCGTCAATGCTGCGGTCGAGGTCGCCGCGCAGGGTCACGCCATCCACCGGGGTCAGGCCTTCGACGCTGTCCGGCGGGGTGCAGATCTTGCCCGGATTGAGCTGGTTGTGCGGGTCGAACGCGCCCTTGAGGCGCTGCAGCGCCGGGTACAGTTCACCGAAATACTCCGGCACGTACTCCGAGCGCAGGCCCTTGCCGTGCTCGCCCCACAGCAGGCCGCCATAGCTTTTGGTCAGTGCCGCCACGGCATCGGAGATCGGCTTGACCAGTGCGGCCTGGGCCGGGTCTTTCATGTCCAGCGCCGGGCGCACGTGCAACACGCCGGCATCGACATGGCCGAACATGCCGTAGGCCAGGCCATAGCCATCCAGCAGCGCGCGGAAGTCGGCAATGTAATCGGCCAACTGCTCCGGGGGCACGGCCGTGTCCTCGACGAACGGCTGCGGGCGCACTTCGCCCTCGACGTTACCCAGCAGCCCCACCGAGCGCTTGCGCATCACATAAACGCGGGTCACCGCCTCGGCGCCTTCGGCCAAGGTGTGGCCCAGGCGCTCGACACCCTTGTCGGCCTGCAAGTGCGCGACGAAGGCCTGGACCCGGGCATTGACCTCGTCCGGCTCGTCACCGCAGAACTCCACCAGGTTGATGCCAAGGGTCGGGCGCTCGGGGTCGGCCGGGAAGTATTCGGCGACGCTGTGCCAGACGATGTCCTTCATCGCCAGCATCAGCACCTTGGAATCGACGGTCTCGATCGACAGCGGCTTGTGCGCCATCAAGGCATTGGCGTCGCGCAGGGCGTCCATGAAGCTGGTGTAGCGCACGTTGACCAGCACGGCGTACTTGGGGATCGGCAGCACATTGAGCTTGGCTTCGACCACATAGCCCAGCGAACCCTCGGCACCGCACAGCACGCTGTTGAGGTTGAAGCGGCCCTGTTCGTCGCGCAGGTGCGCCAGGTCGTAGCCGGTCAGGCAGCGGTTGAGCTTGGGGAAGGTGCTTTCGATCAGCTCGCCCTGGGTTTCCTGGATCTCGCGGGCCATACGGTACACCTCGCCCACCCGGCCGCCGGCGGCGCAGGCTTGCTCCAGCGCGGCATCGTCGATCGGCAGGCTGTGCAGGCGCTCGCCACCGAGCAGCACGCTGTGCAGTTCGAGCACGTGGTCACGGGTCTTGCCGTAGGTGCAGCTGCCCTGGCCGCTGGCATCGGTGTTGATCATGCCGCCCACGGTGGCGCGGTTGGAGGTGGACAGCTCGGGGGCGAAGAACAGCCCGTGGGGCTTGAGCGCAGCGTTTAGCTGGTCCTTGACCGTGCCGGCCTGCACCCGCACCCAGCGCTCCTCGACGTTGATTTCGAGGATCTTGTTCATGTGCCGCGACAGGTCGACGACGATACCGTCGGTCAGCGACTGGCCGTTGGTGCCGGTACCGCCACCGCGCGGGGTGAGCTTGATCGCATGAAAGCGCGGTTCGGCCATCAGCGTGGCGACCCGCGCCACGTCGTCGGCGTCCAGCGGGAACACCGCCGCCTGGGGCAGGCGCTGGTAGATCGAGTTGTCGGTGGCCAGCACGGTACGGGTGCCGTAGTCGGCGCTGATCTGGCCACGGAAGCCGCTGTTTTTCAGGGCTTCGAGGAATTCGGGGTAGTTGGCGGCAGGCGCACGGGGCAGCAACTGGGCGATCATCGTTGGATGGCCTCTTGATATGGGCTTGTTCACGGTTTCAGGCGCGACGCAGTTGTCATCGGGGGAGCAGGCTTGAAGCCATCGCGGGGCAAGCCCGCTCCCACGAATATGAGCGTTTCCTGTTCATCCGGCATGAATGCAACTCAAGCGGATGACGAATGTGCCAATGTTCCTGTAGTTTCGCGCCAAGGGCAAACGGATATTCCTGCCGCTATCAATGAGTTTTATGAATGAATTACCGCCACCTCACGCCATCGATGTCGCTGCTGCTGGCATTCGAGGCCGCCGCCCGGCATGAAAGCTACACCCGCGCCGCCGCGGAGCTTTCGCTTACGCAAAGCGCGGTGAGCCGCCAGGTGCAGGCACTGGAGCAGCAACTGGGGCTTACCCTGTTCCGCCGCGAGGGGCGCCAGGTGCAACTGACCGACGTTGGCCGCCTGTACCAGCGCGAGCTGAGCGAGGCGCTGGGGCGCATCCGCAGTGCCACCTTGCAGGCGCTGGCCTATCAGTCCGGGGTCGGCACCCTGCGCCTGGCCACCCTGCCGACCTTCGGCTCGAAATGGCTGCTGCCGCGCCTGCATGCCTTCTACAGCGCCCACCCGGGGATGTTGGTGCATATTCATTCACGTATCGAAGCGATCAATTTCGACGCCAGCGAGATCGACGCGGCCATCGGCGTGGCCAGCCACGACCTGCCGGGGCTGATCTGCCATCGCCTGCATGCCGAGGAACTGGTGGTGATCCTGCCGCCCGAGGCCGCCGGCGACGACGACTGGAGCCCGACGCGTATCAGCGGGCAAGTGCTGCTGAATGTCGCCAACAATCCACATGCCTGGGGCGAATGGTTCTCCTATCACGCCCTGCCCCACCGCGCGATGCGCCTGGGGCCTAGCTTCGAGCTGACCTCGCACCTGATCCAGGCCGTGCGCGCCGGCATCGGCATCGGCCTGGTGCCACGCATTCTGGTGCAGGAAGAACTGGCCAATGGAGAACTGTTCAGCCCTGGAGAGCCATTTGCCAGCCAGCGCAGTTACTACCTGATCTATCCGCCGAGGAATGAGGCGTTGCCTTCGTTGCGGGCGTTCCGCAGTTGGCTGCTCGAACAGATCTGAGGGCCTCATCGCTGGCAAGCCAGCTCCCACAGTTGACGGCGATCGCAGTCATTGTGGGAGCCGGCTTGCCGGCGATGAGGGCGGCACCGACAACAAAAAACCCGATGCCAGTCTCCCGGCATCGGGTTTGTTCAACCAGCCTCAGCGCTTACTTGGCGACAGTGCCAGCCGCACCGTTGGCCTGCGAGCCACGCTTGCTCTTGAGCATGTAGGCCACATACATCACCACCAGCCACACCGGCATCGCATACACCGACACCTGAATGCCCGGGATCTGCAGCATGATGCCCAGGATCAGCACCACGAACGCCAGCACCACATAGTTGCCGTAGGGGTACCACAGCGCCTTGAACAGCGGCTTCTGGCCGGTACGGTCGAGGTGCTGACGGAACTTCAGGTGCGAGTAGCTGATCATCGCCCAGTTGATCACCAGGGTCGCCACCACCAGCGACATCAGCAGCTCCAGGGCATTCTGCGGCATCAGGTAGTTGAGCAGCACCGCGATCAGGGTCACGGCCGCCGACACCAGGATCGAACGCACCGGCACACCGCGCTTGTCCACCTTGGCCAGGGCCGCCGGGGCATCGCCCTGCTCGGCCATGCCCAGCAGCATACGGGCGTTGCAGTAGGTGCCGCTGTTGTACACCGACAGTGCCGCGGTCAGTACCACGAAGTTCAGCAGGTGCGCGGCCACGTCACTGCCCAGCAGCGAGAACACCTGGACGAACGGGCTGCTGCCATAGCTGCCACCGGAGGCGTCGATGCTGGCGACCAGGGTGTCCCATGGCGTCAGCGACAGCAGCACGACCAGGGCACCGACGTAGAAGATCAGGATGCGGTAGATGACCTGGTTGATGGCCTTGGGGATCACGGTCTTCGGCTTGTCGGCCTCGGCAGCGGTGAAGCCGAGCATTTCCAGGCCACCGAAGGAGAACATGATGAACGCCAGGGCCATCACCAGGCCGCTGACCCCATTGGGGAAGAAGCCGCCGTGGGCCCACAGGTTGGTGACCGTAGCCTCAGGGCCACCGCTACCGCTGGTCAGCAGGTAGGCACCCAGGCCGATCATGCCGACGATGGCGGCCACCTTGATGATGGCGAACCAGAACTCGGCCTCGCCGAAGAACTTCACGTTCATCAGGTTGATGGCGTTGATCAGCAGGAAGAACCCTGCCGCAGTGACCCAGGTCGGGATCTCCGGCCACCAGTAATGGACGTACTTACCCACCGCCGACAGTTCCGACATGCCGACCAGGATGTACAGCACCCAGCAGTTCCAGCCCGACAGGAAGCCGGCGAAACCGCCCCAGTACTTGTGCGCGAAGTGGCTGAAGGAACCGGCCACCGGCTCTTCGACGATCATCTCGCCCAGTTGGCGCATGATCATGAAGGCAATGAAGCCGCAGATGGCGTAGCCGAGGATCATCGACGGACCCGCGGATTTCATCACGCCGGCCGAGCCGAGGAACAATCCGGTGCCGATGGCGCCGCCCAGGGCGATCAGCTGGATATGGCGGTTCTTCAAGCCACGCTTGAGCTCGCCAGACTGTGAGTTATGTCCACTCATGAACGAAGTCACCTGCTTGTTTTTATCTGTGACGGAATCGGACCCACCGCGCTCGTGGCGCAGCGGAATGGGCAAGGTGGTTACCTTGGGTTCTTGGACGGGTCTGTCGCGGTGGGCACAGGGGCCCAGGGCGAATCAACCGGGTGTCAGCAAGAGTGCGCGGTACGCAAGGGGGTCACAGGTAAAACGCGGCGCATTGTATACCCCTGCAAACGCGCAGGCGTCAACGCGTTGCATCGTTTCCTGTGGAAAAAACGCAGCGGTCCTGGGGCGAAGGCCTGAAAAGGCGGAGTGATCGGCGTACATGGCGCCTCCATTTGTTGTTTTGTTACCGGGCTCTTTGGCCAGGCGTTGCACACGGCAATGGCGCTATATCAACGTGTGGCCAGGGTTTGGACAAGGGGGCGGATCGAGGCCGGAAGGCTCTGGAATGGCGGGCGCGGCAAGTTCTGTTTACAGCGGTAGGAAAAATCGAGTTTGGCCGGGAATTTTGCCGCGATTCGTACAATTTTCTTTACAAGGCGGTTCAAAAACTTTCCAAAACCTAAAGAAATTTCTTTTGAATCAGCTATTTGGGCCAGTTTGCAGCCCTGCACCCTGTAGGAGCGGCCTTGCGCCGCGAAAGGGTCGCGCAGCGGCCCCAGGATCTTAGGTAGCTTCAAAATTGCTGGGGCCGCTTTGCGGCCCCATCGCGGCACAAGGCCGCTCCTGCAGGGCCCGCGCCAATTCGCCGGGCACAAAAAAGCCAGCCCGATGGCTGGCTCTTTCGCTACACGGGCCGATCAGCCACGCGGCTTGCCGCGACCACGGCCGGCCGGCTTGTCACCGTCCGGGCGGGCGGGACGCTTGCGCATGTCACTCGGACGCTCGGCCACCGCGCTGCCACGGTTGCCTTTGCGCGGCGCAGCCTCTTCACGCGGCGCACGCGCCGGGCGCTCGGCCTGAGCTTCGCCGGCCGGGCGCAGGGTGCGCACGCGCTCGCCACGGCCCAATGGGCGGGTCGACTTGCGCTGCATGCGCTCCATCTTGTCCTTGGCCTTGAGGTTCAGCGTTGGCAGAGCCACCGGCTGCAGGCCCACTTCGGCGGCCAGGATATCGATCTCGCCCTGGCTCATTTCGCGCCAGCGGCCCATCGGCAGGTCGGAGTTGAGGAACACCGGGCCAAAGCGCACGCGCTTCAGGCGGCTGACCACCACACCTTGCGACTCCCACAGGCGACGCACTTCACGGTTACGGCCTTCCATCACCACGCAGTGGTACCAGTGGTTGAAGCCTTCACCACCCGGGGCCTTCTGGATGTCGGTGAACTTGGCCGGGCCGTCCTCGAGCATCACGCCAGCCTTGAGGCGCTCGACCATGTCGTCGTCGACCTCACCGCGCACGCGCACGGCGTACTCGCGGTCCATCTCGTAGGACGGGTGCATCAGGCGGTTGGCCAGCTCACCGTCGGTGGTGAACAGCAACAGGCCGGTGGTGTTGATGTCCAGACGGCCGATGTTGATCCAGCGGCCCTCTTTCGGACGCGGCAGGCGGTCGAATACGGTCGGGCGGCCTTCCGGGTCGTCACGGGTGCAGATTTCGCCGTCGGGCTTGTTGTACATGATCACGCGGCGGGTCGCTTCGGCGGCCTCGACGCGCTTGATCAGCTTGCCGTCAACGGTGATGGCGTCGTGCAGGTCGACGCGCAGGCCCAGGGTGGCCTCGACACCGTTGACCTTGATGCGGCCCTGGCTGATCCAGGCCTCGACGTCACGACGCGAGCCCACGCCGATACGCGCCAGCACTTTCTGCAGCTTTTCGCCGGACGGAGGGGTAGGTTGTTGGTCCTGCAGGTCTTGCTCACTCATCTGGGCACCTCCCGGTGTATTAGTGAAAGCGGTTTTTGGCGACGGATGCGCCAAAGGGGCGCGCATCATACGCGGTTCGGCGCGGGAACGCACTGGAGGGTAGGCTGTTTTTTGAGGTTGGGGAGCGCTTTCTGCCAGATGGCACTTCATTGCTCGCGCCGGCCCTTTCGCGGGTAAACCCGCTCCCACAGGATTACTGCTGCTGTGGGAGCGGGTTTACCCGCGAAGAGGCCGGCGCAGCAAACGCATGGACATCAGGGCTCCAGCCTGGCTTGCGCTTCAGGCTCTTCGCGCAAATCATCGAAGTCAGTCTTGAGCCCCTCTTCCATCGCATCCAGCTCCACCAGCAGCGAGCGGAAGCTGGTTTCATCCTTCGGCGCTGGCGCTTCACCCTCCTCGCCCAGGCTGGCATCGGCCAAGGCCTGCAGGTGCGCGGGCACCGGCGCTTCGTCCGGGTCGTCGAGTGGCGCCTCCGACTCCAGCTCACGCAACTCGGCCAGCGCCGGGAGCTGATCGAGGCTCTTGAGGTTGAAGTGATCGAGGAATGCCTTGGTGGTGGCGAACATGGCCGGCCGCCCGGGCACCTCACGGTAACCGACGATACGGATCCACTCACGCTCCATCAGGGTCTTGATGATGTTGCTGTTCACCGCCACCCCCCGCACATCCTCGATCTCGCCGCGGGTAATGGGCTGGCGATAGGCGATCAGCGCAAGGGTTTCAAGCAAGGCACGGGAATAGCGCTGCGGGCGCTCTTCCCATAGGCGGCCGACCCAAGGCGCATAGCTTTCGCGGATCTGCAGGCGGTAACCGGTGGCCACCTCTTTGAGCTCGAAGGCGCGGCCATTGCAAGACTTGCCGAGCACCTCCAGGGCTTTCTTGAAGACAGCCGGCGCCGGGCGCTCGGCCTCTTCGAACAGTTCGTACAGGCGCTCGAGGGATTGCGGCTTGCCCGAGGCGAGCAGGAAAGCCTCGATCAGCGACGCGAGTTCACGGGGTTCGTTCAGGTTCATGGGGTCGTCAGGTCACTCTGCCCGGGCGCGGACGTGGATCGGGGCGAAAGCCTCATTTTGCACCAGTTCGATCAGTGATTCCTTCACCAGCTCAAGAATCGCCATGAAGGTCACCACCACTCCGAGCTTGCCTTCCTCGGCGCTGAACAGCTCGACGAAGGGCACGAACTCGCCACCCTTCAGGCGCTCTAGCACCTGGCTCATGCGCTCGCGGGTGGACAGCGTCTCGCGGGTGATCTGGTGGCTTTCGAACAAGTCGTTGCGGCGCATGACCTCGGCCATGGACAGCAGGATTTCTTCCAGGGCCACATCGGGCAGCAGCTTGCGTACCTTGGCCTGGGGCGCATCCAGCTGCGGCACCAGCACTTCACGGCCAACCCGTGGCAACTCATCGATACCTTCGGCAGCAGCCTTGAAGCGCTCGTACTCCTGCAGGCGGCGGATCAGCTCGGCGCGCGGGTCGCCCTCTTCCTCCTCCACTTCGGCCGAACGCGGCAGCAGCATGCGCGACTTGATCTCGGCGAGCATCGCAGCCATCACCAGGTACTCGGCGGCCAGCTCCAGGCGCACGTTCTTCATCAGCTCGACATAGCTCATGTACTGGCGGGTGATTTCTGCCACCGGGATATCGAGGATGTCGACGTTCTGCTTGCGAATCAGGTACAGCAGCAGGTCCAGCGGGCCTTCGAAGGCTTCGAGGAAGACCTCCAGGGCGTCCGGAGGGATGTACAGATCAACCGGCAGCTCGGTCAGGGCTTCGCCATAGACCAGGGCCAATTGCAGCTGGAAAGGCGTCTCGGCCTCGCTGGCCGGCGCCTCGGGCGCTTGCACCTGGCTCACGCGCTGGCCAGGAACGGCGCAGGGTCACCGCACCCTTCGCGGATCAGCTCGGGCTCATCGCCGGTCAGGTCGATCACCGTGGACGCCTTCAAGTCGCCAAAGCCACCGTCGACGATCAGGTCGACATGGTGCTCCAGGCGCTGGCGAATCTCGTACGGATCGGTCATGGGGTCTTCATCGCCCGGCAGGATCAGGCTCACGCTCATCAAAGGCTCGCCGAGCTCTTCAAGCAGCGCCAGGACGATCGGGTTGGACGGCACGCGCAGGCCGATGGTGCGGCGCTTTTCGTGCAGCAGCAGGCGTGGCACTTCGCGGGTGGCATTGAGGATGAAGGTGTAAGGGCCTGGGACATGGGCCTTGAGCAGGCGGAACGTCGCCGTGTCGATCTTGGCGAAGGTGCCCATCTGCGACAGGTCGCAACACAGCAGGGTGAAGTTGTGATTCTTGTCCAGCTGGCGCAGGCGGCGGACACGCTCGATGGCGTTCTTGTCGCCGATCTGGCAGCCCAGCGCATAAGCCGAATCGGTGGGATAGACCACCACACCACCCTTGCGGATGATTTCGACGGCCTGCTTGATCAGCCGCGCCTGCGGGTTTTCCGCATGAATCTGGAAAAATTGGCTCACGAAGTCGTCCTGTTCATACCGCCATAGGCTGTTCATGTCGGAATCGGCGCCACAGGGGTGGCAGGTCCTCAGGCAATGGCCGATAGGCACCGATCTCGCCCCAGGTGCCGGGGCCGTGGAAATCACTGCCAGCGCTTGCCAGCAGGCCGAACTCACGGGTGAGGATGGACATCGTTCCCACCTGCTCGGGCGGCATCATCCCATTGACCACTTCCAGTGCCTGCCCACCTGCCTGAATATAGTCGGCAATCAGCCGTCTGCGCTTGCTGCGGGTCAGTTCGTAGTGCATGGGATGGGCCAGGCTCACCCACGCATTGGACTGGCGCAGCGTGGCGACGGTTTCCTCGAGTGTCGGCCAGTGCAACTTGACGTCACCGAGCTTGCCGGCGCCCAGCCACTTGCGAAACGCTTCGCCGCGGTCCTTGACGAAGCCTGCGCGCACCATGAACTCGGCGAAATGCGGGCGTGCCGGGGCGTTGCCGCTGTCGCCCAGTTCCTGCTGCACCGCCCGCGCACCGTCGAGCGCCCCGGGCATGCCCTTGGCGGCCAGCTTGCGATCGATCTCTTCGGCGCGCAGCCAGCGGCCACGGTGGAGGTTTTCGATGGCTTCGAGCAACGGCGGTGCATCGAGGGGGAAGTCGTAGCCCAGCACATGGATGGTCGCGCCGCCCCAGGTGCACGACAGCTCAACGCCACTGACCCAGTGCATGCCATTGTCGAGGCAGGCCTGGCGGGCCTCGGACAGCCCCTCGAGGGTGTCGTGGTCGGTGAGCGACAAGGTCCGCACCCCATGCTCATGGGCCCGGGCGACCAGTGCCGTGGGCGACAGGGCGCCGTCGGAGGCCGTGCTGTGACAGTGCAGATCAACATTCATGGTGGAGCGCTTTCGCCGGAATCGATGTTTGTTATTATGCCGTCACATCCCGCTTCTGGCTGCCACTGTGAAACAATTCATCGATTTCATCCCGCTGCTGCTGTTCTTCATCGTCTACAAACTGGACCCGCGCCCGGTCGAATTCGCAGGCCACAGCTTTGAATTCGGCGGTATCTACAGCGCCACGGCGATGCTTATCCTCAGTTCGCTGGTGGTTTACGGCGCGCTGTTCCTGCGCCACCGCAAGCTCGAGAAAGGCCAGTTGCTGACCCTGGTCGCCTGCCTGGTGTTCGGTGGCCTGACCCTGGCCTTCCACAGCGAAACCTTCCTCAAGTGGAAGGCGCCGGTGGTCAACTGGCTGTTTGCCCTGGCCTTCGCCGGCAGCCACTTCATCGGTGACCGGGTGCTGATCAAACGCATCATGGGCCACGCACTGACACTTCCAGAAACAGTCTGGACCCGCCTGAACCTGGCATGGATCGTCTTCTTCCTGGTCTGCGGCGCCGCCAACCTGTTCGTCGCCTTCACCTTCCAGGCCTTCTGGGTCGACTTCAAGGTGTTCGGCAGCCTGGGCATGACCGTGATCTTCCTGGTGGCGCAAGGCGTCTACCTCTCGCGCCACCTGCACGACACCGACCCCTCCACTTCCAAACCCAAGGACTGACATGCTCTACGCCATCATCGCCAGCGACGTCGCGAACTCCCTGGAAAAACGCCTGGCTGCCCGCCCCGCCCACATCGAGCGCCTGCAACAGCTCAAGGCCGAAGGCCGCGTGGTCCTGGCCGGCCCGCACCCGGCCATCGACAGCAACGACCCGGGCGCCGCCGGCTTCAGCGGCAGCCTGATCGTCGCCGAGTTCGAATCGCTGGCCGCCGCCCAGGCCTGGGCCGACGCCGACCCGTACATTGCCGCCGGTGTCTACGACAAGGTCGTGGTCAAGCCGTTCAAGCAGGTCCTGCCGTAACAGGCTTTTGAGGAGTTGTTGTGGGTGCAGCTTCGTGGGAGCGGGCTTGCCCCGCGATTGCGCCAGTCCAAGCTATCGCTAGCGCGGGTCAAGCCCGCTCCCACGCAACTACTCCCAGCTACACCCCCGCGCTGCACTATTCATAAATTGCGACGACCGGCCGACAACCTCCTGAACCGACAAGAATCAGGAGTCCCAATGCGTCAAGGTCCGATGTCCGTGCTGCTTTGCCTGTTGCTGCTATCCCCTTTCGCCGCGGCCGAACAGCCGTTGTCGCTGGAAGCCGGGGCGCGAATCACCGAACTGCAGCAGCGCCTGGAAGAGAGCGAGAAACAACGCACCCTGCTGGCCCAGCAGATGCAGAGCCAGGACAGCGAACGCGAGAGCGCCCAGCTGAGCCGCCTGCGCCAGGACAACCAGCGCCTGAAGCTGGCCATCAAGGAGCTGCAGGCCGGGGCCAATCCGGTGCAACGCCTGCTCACCGACCAGCAACAATGGTTCCTGATCGGTTCGGCCGTTGCACTGTTGTCGGTAGTCTGCGGTATCTTAGCCAGCGGCGGTCACAGACGACGCCGGCAATGGTTGAATTGAGTGAGACATGAGCGAGCTGTTACTGATTGATGATGACCAGGAGCTGTGTGAGCTGCTTGGCAGCTGGCTTACCCAGGAAGGCTTTGAGGTGCGCGCCTGCCACGATGGCTTGAGTGCGCGCCAGGCCCTGGCCGCCCACGCTCCGGCAGCGGTGGTACTGGATGTGATGCTGCCCGACGGCAGCGGCCTGGAACTGCTCAAGCAGTTGCGCACCGAACACGCCGACCTGCCGGTGCTGATGCTCTCGGCCCGTGGCGAGCCGCTGGACCGCATCCTTGGCCTGGAGCTCGGCGCCGACGACTACCTGGCCAAACCCTGCGACCCCCGCGAGCTCACCGCTCGCCTGCGCGCGGTGCTGCGCCGCAGCCACCCCAGCGCGCCCACTTCGCAGATCGAGGTCGGCGACATGGTCTTCAGCCCGGTGCGCGGCGTGGTCAGCATCGACCAGCGCGAGATGACCCTTACGCTGTCCGAGAGCCGTATCCTCGAAGCCTTGCTGCGCCAGCCCGGTGAACCGCTGGACAAGCAGGAGCTGGCGCAGATCGGCCTGGGCCGCAAGCTCACCCTCTACGACCGCAGCCTGGACATGCATGTCAGCAACCTGCGCAAGAAGATCGGCCCACACGCCGACGGTCGCCCACGCATCGTCGCGCTGCGTAGCCGCGGTTACTACTACAGCCTCTGACAGGATTCACCGTGAGGGCGGCGGTGCGTGGGAGCGGGCTTGCCCCGCGATGGCGTCGGCGCAACCGCCCAGGTTTCCCTGCTGATGCTATCGCGGGGCAAGTCGCAGCGGCGCACCACCGCTCCCACGCGGCGCCCAGTGGCATCTTTGATCTTTACCCAGCCTTTACCCTCGCCTGACCGCCCTTGACCTTGATCTCCCTAAACTGGGCTCATCCGGTAACCACCGGCCCCTGAAAGGAGAGACACCATGCGCAAGACCCTTATCGCCCTGATGTTCGCCGCCGCCCTGCCGACCGTAGCCATGGCCATGCCTGAAGGCGGCCCGCGCCACGACGGCCCGCATCATCGCGGTGACGCGCCTTTCGCCCAGCTGGACCTGAGCCGCGACCAGCGCCAGCAGATCGGCAAACTGATGGGCGAGCAGATGCAGCAGCGCCGCGACATCACCGAGCGCTACATGAACAAGCTGCCGGCCGCCGAGCAGAAGGCCATGAAGGACGAAATCAAGGCCAGCCACGACAAGACCGAAGGCCAGATCCGCGCCCTGCTCAAGCCGGACCAGCAGAAGAAGTTCGACGAACTGCAGAAAGAACGCGCCGCGCGCAAGGCCGAATGGCAGGAGTTCCAGGCCTGGAAGGCTGAAAAAGGCACCAAGGCCCAGTAAGCTGTCCCCCCGTGCCCGGCCCGCTCAACAGCGGGCCGGGCTTTTGCCATTTCACGGAGGTGCTCGTCTTGCGTTCACTGTTCTGGCGCATCCTGGCCAGCTTCTGGCTGGCCATCGCCCTGGTCGCCGGCCTGTCGATCCTGCTGGGCCATATGCTCAACCAGGACACTTGGATCCTCAGCCGTCACCCCGGCCTGAACACCCTGGCCAGCCGCTGGGTGCAGCATTACGAACAGGAGGGCCTGGAGTCGTCGCAACGTTTCCTTGAGCGGCGCAAGCAACGCTACAAGATCGACGTGCAGGTGCTCGACGACAGTGGCGATGCCGTGGTTCCCGGCACCTTCCCGCGCCGCGCTGCCGCTTTCGAGGCGCGCCAGCACAACGACGAACGCCGCCTGCCCTGGCGCCGCCTGACCGAGGAGTACACCAGCCCCACCAGCGGCGAAACCTACCTGCTGATCTACCGAATCCCCCACCCGGAACTGGCCGCCTGGCATCGCGAAAGCCTGATCTGGCCGCTCAGCGCGCTGGGCATCGCGCTGGTGGTGCTGACCCTGTTCAGCCTGCTGGTGACCTTGTCGATCACCCGCCCGCTGAGCCGCCTGCGCGGCGCGGTGCATGACCTGGGGCAGACCAGCTACCAGCAGAACAGCCTGGCGCGCCTGGCCGTGCGCCGCGACGAGTTCGGCGTGCTGGCCAACGACTTCAACAAAATGGGTGCACGCCTGCAGAGCCTGATCGGCAGCCAGCGCCAGTTGCTGCGCGATGTGTCCCACGAATTGCGCTCGCCCTTGGCGCGCCTGCGCGTCGCCCTGGCCCTGGCCGAACGCGCCGGGCCCGAACAGCGCCAGGCCCTGTGGCCACGGCTGACCCGTGAATGCGACCGCCTGGAAGACCTGATCAGTGAAATTCTGGTGCTGGCCCGGGTCGATGCCGAGCAGGCGCATGCCGAGCCCGTGGACCTCAACGCCGTGCTGGGTGGCGTGCGTAAGGACGCCCAGTTGGCGGCACCGGATCAGGAAGTGCGCCTGCAGATGCAGCCAGGGCTGACCCTGCAAGGCTGGCCGACTTTGATCGAGCGGGCGCTGGACAACCTGCTGCGCAATGCCCTGCGCTTCAATCCGCTGGGGCAACCGATCGAAATCGATGCCCACCGTGAACAGGAGCGCATTGTCCTGAGCGTGCGTGACCATGGGCCGGGGGTGGCAGAGGAACATCTGGCGCAGCTGGGCGAGCCGTTCTTCCGCGCCCCAGGCCAGGAGGCACCGGGGCATGGGTTGGGGCTGGCGATCGCGCGCAAGGCGGCGGAGCGCCATGGCGGCAGCCTGACGCTGGCGAATCATCCGCAGGGTGGGTTCGTGGCGACGCTGGCGTTGCCCTGTGAGGTCAGCGCTGGCTGACATACCCCTGAGCGACCATGCAGCTTTTCGCGGGTAAACCCGCTCCCACAGGGTTCGTGCATTCCCCTGGATTGCACAGTACCAGTGGGAGCGGGTTTACCCGCGAAGGGCCGCAAAGCGGCCCCCGCTCAATCACTCGCCCCAGGCGCTGACGAACTCGGCGGTTTCCAGGATCGGTGCGGTGCGTGGCTCGGCCATTGGCGTGCCGACGTACAGGTAGCCGATCAGTTCTTCGTTCTCGGCCAGCCCAAGGCCCTTGTGCACATGGGCATCGAAGGCCATGTCGCCGGTGCGCCATACCGCGCCGATCCCCTGGGCATGCGCCGCGATCAGGATCCCGTGGGCCGCGCAACCGGCGGCCAGGCGCTGCTCGATCTTCGGCACCTTGAAGTGATCCTGCAGTTTGGCGATCACCACGATCAGCAGCGGCGCGCGCAGTGGCATGGCCCGGGCCTTGTCCAGCGCAGCCTGGCTGGCATCACCCTTGGCCTGTACCGCCTCGGCGAACAGCTCGCCGAGCTTCTCGCGGCCCTGCCCCTCGATGGTCAGGAAGCGCCAGGGCCGCAGTTGGCCATGGTCCGGCGCACGCAGCGCTGCCTGGAACAGCGCCTCGCGCTGCGCGGCGTTGGGCGCGGGCTCCGTCAGGCGTGGTACGGAAACACGGTTGAGCAATGCGTCGAGAGCCTCCATCGGCGTCCCTCCTGGCAAGTTGAAAGTGCCGCCATTCTGCACCAACCGGAAGGCAACGTGGGAGCGGCGGTGCGCCGCCCCACACCCCAATCGTGCGTTTACAAGACCCAGTCCACAGGTAGAATGGCGCCCTTTCCGTTGCGAGTCAGGGCAGATCACATGGCGTTGCCGACCTTAAGGATCATTGGTTTCATCATCGGCATCTTCCTGATCACCCTGGCGGTGAGCATGGTGGTGCCCATGGCGACCCTGGTGGTCTTCGAACGCACCGGCGACATGCCATCGTTCCTCTGGTCGAGCCTGATCACCTTCGTCGCCGGCCTCGGCCTGGTGGTGCCCGGCCGCCCCGAACATGTGCACCTGCGCCCGCGCGACATGTACCTGCTGACCGTCAGCAGCTGGCTGGTGGTGTGCGTGTTTGCCGCCCTGCCGTTTTTGCTCACCCAGCACATCAGCTACACCGATGCCTTCTTCGAGAGCATGTCGGGCATTACCGCCACCGGCGCCACGGTGCTCAGCGGGCTGGACAGCATGTCGCCCGGCATCCTGATGTGGCGCTCGATGCTGCACTGGCTGGGCGGCATCGGCTTCATCGGCATGGCGGTGGCGATCCTGCCGCTGCTGCGCATCGGTGGCATGCGCCTGTTCCAGACCGAGTCGTCCGACCGCTCGGAGAAGGTCATGCCGCGCTCGCACATGGTCGCCAAGTCGATCGTCGGGGTCTACGTCGGCATCACCGTGTTCGGCAGCCTGGCGTTCTGGTGGGCGGGCATGGGCCTGTTCGATGCGATCAACCACGCCATGTCGGCGATCTCCACCGGCGGTTTCTCCACCTCCGACCAGTCGCTGGCCAAGTGGGACATCCCGGCGGTGCACTGGGTCGCGGTGGTGGTGATGATCCTCGGCAGCGTGCCGTTCACCCTCTACGTGGCCACCTTGCGCGGCCACCGCAAGGCGCTGATCAAGGACCAGCAGGTCCAGGGCCTGCTCGGCATGCTGGTGGCCACCTGGCTGGTGCTGGGCACCTGGTACTGGGCCACCACCGACCTGCACTGGCTCGATGCCTTGCGCCACGTGGCCCTGAACGTCACCTCGGTGGTCACCACCACCGGTTTCGCCCTGGGCGACTACAGCCTGTGGGGCAACTTCTCGCTGATGCTGTTCTTCTACCTGGGTTTCGTCGGGGGCTGCTCGGGCTCGACTGCCGGCGGCATCAAGATCTTCCGTTTCCAGGTGGCCTACATCCTGCTCAAGGCCAACCTCAACCAGCTGATCCACCCGCGCGCGGTGATCAAGCAGAAGTACAACGGCCACCGTCTCGACGAAGAGATCGTGCGTTCGATCCTGACCTTCTCGTTCTTCTTCGCGATCACCATCTGCATCATCGCCCTGCTGCTGTCGCTGCTGGGCGTCGACTGGATGACCGCGCTGACCGGCGCCGCAGGCACTGTCTCAGGGGTCGGGCCGGGCCTGGGCGAGGTGATCGGCCCGGCCGGCAACTACGCCACCTTGCCGGATGCCGCCAAGTGGATCCTGGCCGGCGGCATGTTGCTGGGCCGGCTGGAGATCATCACGGTGCTGGTGTTGTGCATGCCAGCGTTCTGGCGTCACTGAGGGTCAAGCGCGCGCGGTACTCGCTGGGGGTGGCGTCGAACCAGCGGCGGAACGCCCGGTAGAAGTTGCTGGGGTCGGCAAACCCCAGCAGGTAGGCGGTTTCCAGCAAGGTGGTACCCGGCTGGGCGAGGTACTGCTCGGCCAATTCCCGGCGGGTGTCGTCGAGCAGGGTCTGGAAACTGGTGCCCTCGTCCTGCAGGCGCCGCTGCAGGGTGCGCTGCGACAGGTGCAGGGCCTGGGCCACGGTGTCGCGCTTGGGCTCGCCTTGCGGCAGGATGCGGCACAGCACCTGGCGCACCCGATGGGTGACCCGGCTCTCCGAGAACCGCGCCAGGTACTCGCCGGCAAAACGATCATGCAGTATGGCCATGGCTTCGTTGGCGGTGGGCAATGGCGCTTCCATGTCGGCGCGCTCGAACACCAGCGCGTCATGGGCCGCGCCAAACACCAGCGGTGCGTGGAACGCCACCTTGTACGGTTCGATATTTTTCGGCTGCGGGCCCTGAATCAGCACCCGACGCGGCTGGATCGGCCGCCCGCTGAGCCAGGTCGACAGCGCCAGGGCGCATGCCAGCGAGGCTTCCGCGCTGTGCCGGGTGGGTGGCAGGTGGTCGCCATGCACAGTCAGGATCAGCGAATAGCCTTCCGACCCGAGGCGAAAGCTCAGGTCCGAGCTTTCGGCAATGATCCGCTGGTAACGCACCAGGCGCTCGAAACCTTCGGCCAGGGTGCGGCTGGACATCAGCGCATAACCGACCACATGAAACGAAGCCGGGCGCACCACCCGGGCCATGTTCAGACCGATGGCTTCATTGCCGGACAGCTCGACCGCCAGCTGCCACAACCGGGTCATGGCGTCCTGGGGGAAACGCGCATCGGGGTCTTCGAGGGAGGCGAAATCCAGTCCCAGTTGCCTGAACATGGCCGGGCAGTCGAGCCCCTCCAACTCAAGCGCCTTGACGATCCCTGATGCCCAGCTGGCTGAAGTGGTTCTCTCACTCATGACTGGCTTCTTGTGCTGACCGCTCCTGCGGTGAATCGAAAGGATACTCAATTGGCGCCAATTGTCACTGGCCAGCGCATCTGCTGACTCTAGACTCGATTCAGGCTCCACGCCGTGTATCCTGTCTTCAACCGCAGCCTCGGGAGCACAGCCATGACCAGCACAGCGCAGTTCCGCAGTTTTGCCGAGTTCTATCCCTATTACCTGGGCGAGCACAACAACCCCACCTGCCGCCGCCTGCATTTCGTCGGTACCAGCCTGGTGATCGCCCTGCTCGCCTACACCCTCGGCAGCGGCAAGTGGCTGCTGCTGCTCGCCGTGCCTCTCGCCGGCTACGGTTTCGCCTGGGTTGGCCACTTCTTCTTCGAAAAGAATCGCCCGGCCACCTTCACTCACCCCTGGTACAGCCTGATCGGCGACTTCGCCATGTTTCGCGACATTCTCCTGGGCCGGCTCAGCCTCTGAATAACGGCCCGCAAGGCCAGATTCACGTCCCCGCCGGCCACTGCCAGGGCCGCCGACATGCCTAACACTGCTGGCATGTCCCCGCCCCGAGTAGCCCAAAGGCAATGAACCAGCAAGCCAGCTTCAACCACATGCGCGATGGCACCGCCCAGGACTGGGCGATCATCGCCGATGACTTTCGCGCCTATGCCCGCCAACTGCCCAGCCGCATCCTGGCGCACTTGCGCCTGCTCGACGGTGACTTTGGCGGCTTCCCCATCGACCGCCTCAGCCATTCGCTGCAGACCGCCAGCCGTGCCTGGCGTGATGGCCGCGACGAGGAGTACGTGGTCTGCGCGCTGCTGCATGACATTGGCGATACCCTGGGCAGCTACAACCACCCGGACATCGCCGCGGCGATCCTCAAGCCCTTCGTCAGCCCGGAGAACCTGTGGATGGTGGAGCACCACGGGATCTTCCAGGGCTACTACTTCTTCCACCACCTGGGCATGGACCGGCACCTGCGCGAGCGATTCAACGCACACCCGCAGTACCAGCGGACCATCGAGTTCTGTGCGCGCTACGATGCCGCCGCGTTCGACCCCGACTACGAAAACCTGCCGTTGTCATTCTTCGAGCCGATGCTCGAACGGGTGTTCGCCCAGCCGAGGCAATCCCTCTACAAAACGGCATTGCAGGAATCTGCCTGAGTCATAGGTCGCAAGCCCCGGCCTCATCGCCGGCAAGCCGGCTCCCACAGGAATGCGTATGGCTTGAGGCACGCGCGATCGAAGTGGGAGCTGGCTTGCCTGCGATGAAGCCAGCACGGTTTCACGCCGGCTCGCCAAGCTCCGCCAACCGCTGCGCCACCTCGCGCGCCTGGGCATCGGCGAAGCGGTACAGCTCGATCTGCCCGTCCCAATGCTCGATCAGCGCCGTGCACGACTCCACCCAGTCACCGCAGTTGAGGTATTCCACCTCGCCAACCTTGCGTATTTCGGCATGGTGTATATGCCCGCAGACCACCCCCTGAAAGCCTCGCCGAGTGCACTCGTGAGCAATCGCATCCTCGAAATCGCTGATGAAGCTCACCGCGCCCTTGACCTTGTGCTTGAGGTAGGCGGACAGCGACCAGTAACCGTAGCCATAGCGGGCACGCCAGTGGTTGAGCCAGCGGTTGAGCACCAGGGTGAATTCGTAGGCGCGATCGCCCAGGAACGCCAGCCAGCGGTGATAACGGGTGATCACGTCGAACTGGTCGCCGTGGATCACCAGCAGGCGACGGCCATCGGCGGTGAGGTGTTCGGCTTCGTCCACTAGCTGGATATTGCCGAGGATCAGTTTGGAATAGCGGCGCAGAAACTCGTCATGGTTGCCGGTGACGTAGACCACCTCGGTACCGCGCTTGCTCATGGTCAGCAGGCGGCGAATGACGTTGGTGTGCGCCTGGGGCCAATAGATGCCGCCGCGCAGCTTCCAGCCATCGATGATGTCGCCGACCAGGTAGATGCGGTCGGCCTGATACCCCTTGAGAAATTGCGACAGGTGTTCGGCCTGGCAATCCCGGGTGCCCAGGTGCACATCGGAGATCCACAGGGTACGTACACGCTGCTTGCGTGACGGGCGGACGGTTTCGGCATGGGTCATGGGCAGGCTCCGGCACTGTTTGCTGGAGACTGGCAGGCACAGGTGACAGGTTGGTGGCAGGCCGATGACGACTGATCGCGCCTTGCCGGCGGACAGCCCGGCACAGGGTGTACACTCTTGCCCTGCCCTACGAGGACCCATCATGACCACCGGCCCGCTGCTCTCACTGCGCCACTACCGTGACGAGTTGATCGCCCACAGCCACGAGCACCCGCAACTGGTGTTCGGCCTGCGCGGGCGGCTGGACTTCGAGGTGCAGGGCCAGGGTGCGCGGGTCGATCGCCAGGCTTTGATGGTGGTGCCTGCCGGCGCCCACCATACCTGCGGCAGCGCCGCCGGCAGTCACTGCCTGGTGCTGGATGTGCCGGGCGAGCATTGGCTCGGCGAACAGCTGGGGGCGCATGCCGATGCCAGCCGCCGCCTGCTCGACCGCCCTGGCGCGCTGGGCCTGGACAACCGCCAGCAGCAGTTGGTGGACTGGCTGGCGACAAGCCCGATGGACGACCCATTGATCGCCCGCCAGGGTGCGGTGCTGTTGCTGGCCAGCCTCAACCCTCGGGCGGGGGCACCGATAGTCGCCAGCAGCCGCCTGCCCTACGCAGCCTTCGACGCCCATATCGAACAGCATGCCGCCTACCCACTGCAGGTCGCTGACCTGGCGCGGCTGGCCGGGCTGTCCAGCGCTCGACTGCATGCGCGCTTCACTGCGGAATGCGGCATGACGCCGATGGACTATATCCGCCAGCGCCGGCTGCACATGGCCCGGCAGTTGTTGCGCGAGTCACTGCTGCCAGTGGGGGAGATCGCCGCGCGGGTGGGATACGAGTCCCAGAGTGCCTTCAGTGCGGCGGTGATGCGGGCATTTGGCTGCACCCCCTCGGCGTTGCGGCGAGAGCCCGGCGATAACTGACGCGAGACTGGCGACAGACACCGGCGAACCGGCCTTTTACACTGAGCGCCTGTACCAGCCCTATCGCGGGGCAAGCCCGCTCCCACGCTACATCCGTCCGAGCAAACGTGGGAGCGGCGATGCACCGATGCGACTTGCCCCGCGATAGGGCCGGTAATATCGCGCAACCAACCCAAGGACCACCATGAACCACCGCACCGCCCTCGGCGCCCTGCACATCGGCGCGCTGTTTTTCGGCCTGACCGGCGTGTTCGGCAAACTGGCCGCCAGTGCCAGCCCGTCGATCATCGTCTTCGGCCGCGCCGCCTTCGCCGTACTCGCCCTGGGCCTGTTCGCCAGCCTGGCGCGTCAGGCCTGGCAGCCTCTGGGCGGGCGCGACCTGCGCCGCCTGCTGTTGGGCGGCGTATTGCTGGCGGGGCACTGGGTGAGCTTCTTCGTCGCGGTCAAGGTCGCGGGCGTGGCCATTGCCACCTTGGGCTTTGCCAGCTTCCCGGCCTTCACGGTCATCCTTGAAGGCCTGTTGTTCCGTGAGCGTATCCGTCGCAACGAGGCCGTGCTGGTGGTGCTGGTGAGCATCGGCCTGGTGCTGGTCACCCCTGCTTTCGACCTGGCCAGCGAGGCCACCGGCGGGCTGCTCTGGGCGCTGCTTTCAGGGCTGCTGTTCTCGCTGCTGTCACTGACCAACCGCGCAGGTTCCGGGCGCCTGCCGGCGGTGCAGGCGGCGCTGTGGCAGAACCTGGTGGTCAGCCTGTGCCTGCTGCCCTTCGCCGCTCCGGGGCTGACCAGCGTAGCGCCCATGGACTGGCTGTGGATCGCCCTGCTGGGGGTGTTCTGCACCGGCGTCGCCCACAGCCTGTTCGTCGCCAGCCTGGCCGTGATCAAGGCCCGTACCGCGGCGGTGGTGTTCGGCATGGAGCCGGTCTACGGCATCGCGGTGGCCTGGGTGGTGTTCGCCGAAACCCCCACCCTGCGCATGCTCGCCGGCGGCGCGCTGATCATCTTCGCCATCGTGCTGTCCAGCCGCATGGCCGCCGAGCAGCCGGTGAAACCGCGCGCCGTGGTGGAAAGCGCCTGATCAGCGATCGTTGTGGCCCAGGTCGCGCTCGGGGTCGATCAGGTCGCGCAGCCGCTGCTTGAGCACCTTGGCTTCGGGGAAACCGCCATCAGCCTTGCGCTCCCACAGTTGCACGCCGTCGCACGTGATGCGGAACACGCCACCGGTACCTGGCGCCAACGCCACCTGGCCAAGCTCGTCGGCGAAGGTGCTGAGCAGCTCCTGGGCCAGCCAGGCGGCACGCAGCAGCCATTGGCACTGGGTGCAGTAGGTAATGACGATCTGCGGTTTGCTGTCGGCCATGTCGGGCATCTCCAGAGGAAGGGCCGCTTATACTAGCGGTCTTTACCGCTGCTTTTGAGACTCACGATGCGCCGCCTGCTGTTATGCCTTTTGCTGACGCTCACCTCCCTCACCCTGTTCGCCGCCGAACCTGCCAGGCCGAAGGTCGGCCTGGTGCTGTCGGGCGGCGCCGCCCGCGGCCTGGCGCACATCGGGGTGCTCAAGGCCCTGGAGGAACAAGGCGTGCGCATCGACGCCATCGCCGGCACCAGCATGGGCGCGGTGGTCGGCGGGCTGTATGCCTCGGGCTACAGCGTCGAGGAGCTGGAAAAACTGGCGACCACCCTGGACTGGCAGCAGGCGCTGTCCGATGCCCCGCCGCGCGAGGACATCCCGTTCCGCCGCAAGCAGGATGACCGCGACTTCCTGGTCAAGCAGAAGCTGAGCTTCCGCGACGATGGCAGCCTGGGCCTGCCGCTGGGGGTGATCCAGGGCCAGAACCTCTCGCTGCTGCTGGAGAGCAAGCTGGCACACACTGCCGACATCCGCGACTTCGACAAGCTGCCGATTCCCTTCCGCGCCGTGGCCACCGACATCACCACGGGTGAAAAAGTGGTGTTCCGCCGCGGCCACCTGCCCCAGGTGGTCCGCGCCAGCATGTCGATCCCGGCGGTGTTCGCCCCGGTGGAGCTGGATGGCCGGCTGCTGGTGGACGGCGGCATGACCGACAACATCCCGCTGGATGTGGTGCGCGAGATGGGCGTCGACATCGCCATCGTGGTCGACATCGGCACCCCGCTGCGCAACCGCAAGCAGCTGGCCACGGTGGTCGACGTGCTCAACCAGTCGATCACCCTGATGACCCGGCGCAACTCCGAGGAACAATTGGCCAGCCTGGCCCGCGACGACATCCTGGTGCAGCCGCCGCTGGCCAGCTTCGGCGTCACCGACTTCGGCCGCGCCCAAGACATGATCGACGCCGGCTACCGCGCCACTCGCGCCCTCGACCCGCGTCTGGCAGCGCTGCGCCAGGCCGACGGTGATGCCGGCCTGGCGGTGGCCCGCTCACCCGGCCAGCGCACCCCGGTGATCACCGCGATCAAGGTGGAAAACGACTCCAAGGTCAGCGACGACGTGATTCGTTACTACATCCGCCAGCCGATCGGCGAGCCGCTGCAACTCGATCGCCTGCAGACCGACATGGGCACCCTGTACGGCCTGGATTATTTCGACCAGGTGCAATACCGCGTGGTGCACAAGGGTGACGCCAACACCCTGGTGATCAAGGCCCGCGGCCGGCGCGGCGGCACCGACTACCTGCGCCTGGGCCTGAACCTGTCCGATGACCTGCGCGGCGACAGCGCCTTCAACCTGGGCGCCAGCTACCGGGTCAATGGCATCAACCGCCTGGGCGCCGAATGGCTCACCCGCGCCCAGATCGGCGACCAGCAGGAGCTGTACAGCGAGTTCTACCAGCCGCTGGACGTTGGCTCGCGCTACTTCATCGCCCCTTATCTGGACCTCGGCTCACAGAACGTCGAGGCCACGCTGGACAACGACCCGGTGGCCGAATACCGCCTGGAGCGCTACGGCTTTGGCCTGAACGTCGGGCGGCAGATCAGCACCTACGGCGAAGTGCGCCTGGGCGTGGGCAAGGCCTGGGGCCAGGCCGAGGTGCGCATCGGCGACCAGAGCCTGCCCAAGGTCAGCTTCAACGAGGGCTTCTACGAGCTCAAGTACTCATACGATACCTTCGACAATGTCTACTTCCCCCACAGCGGCGAGGAAATCGGCCTGACCGCGCGCAAATACGACCAATCGCTGGATTCGGACCAGAATTACCGGCAGTGGTTGTTCAACCTGGACAAGGCCTTCAGCAGCGGGCCGAACACCCTGGTGCTGGGTGGGCGCTACGGGCGCACGCTGGATGAAGCCGAAGTGGTGACATCAAGCTTCGTGTTCGGCGGCGCCCGGCAGCTGTCGGGCTTTCGCCAGGACTCGATCTCCGGGCAGAACATGAGCCTGCTGCGCATGGTCTATTACCGCCGCCTGACACCACGCGCCTACCTGCCACTGGACTTCCCGCTGTACATCGGCGGCTCGCTGGAGCGGGGCCGGGCATGGAACAACGACAATGAGTTCGACAGTGGCTACATCAATGCCGCGAGCATCTTCCTCGGGCTGGAGACGCCGCTGGGCCCGCTTAACCTGAGCTATGGGGCCAACGATGCGAATGAGCAGGCGGTGTACCTGAATCTGGGGCACACCTTCTAGAAAGCATCGCGGGGCAAGCCCGCTCCCACGCAGTGTCCACTTTGTGGGAGCGGGCTTGCCCCGCGATTTGGCTGAGACTCAGGACTTCTCGAGATTGCCGAGGATCTTGGCGTGTACCCGCATGCACACTTCCAGATCGGCTTCATCCACCCCGCTGAACAGCTCCACGCGCAAAGCATTGGCGATGGTCTCGATCTGCTCGATCAGCGGTTTGGCCGGTGGGCACAGCACAATCTTCTTCGCCCGACGATCCTCCACTACCGCCTGACGCCGCACCAGGCCCTGGCTTTCCAGGCTGTCGAGCAAGCGGGCCAGGGTCGGGCCTTCAACCCCGACGCTCTGGGCCAGCTCACGCTGGGTTGGCGCATCGTCAAAACGCGCCAGGTGCAACAGCACCAACCAGCGCGCCTGGGAAAGATTGAGCCCGGCGAGGCGGCGGTCCAGTTCGGCACGCCAGCCCCGGGACATCTGGGCCAGCTGCATGCCGAAGCGGTGTTGGTTGTCGGTCAGGGGCATAAGCAACTCAATGAATAGAACTAATTATTAGTCAGCTAACCATGCCCCAGCCCATGAGGCAAGGTTCAGCGCTTGGGAAACATCCGATAATCCTGTAATCGCCTGACAAAGGTCAGCAAATGGCACAAATGCCAGCGATCACAGTTCGAACTCCGATGCCAGCGCCGCCCGTACGCAATACAACACGCCTTCGGGGACGCGCGAGCCGAACAGCGGCGCGACAGCCGAGACCGGCGGCAGCTCGCCCTCGCCATCGAGGAAGGCATCCTGCACCTCCATCATCAGCTCTTCGGGCAGGTCGAGCGCCTGCTCCAGGCTCAGCTCCTGGCGGCCAATGGCTTCTGCCAACAGGCTGTAGACGTTCTTCTCGCTGCAGTTGAGCTGGCCGGCGATCTGCGCCGGGGTCATACCGGCACGGGCCAGGCTGACCAGTTCGTGGCGCAGGTCGAGTACCACTTTCGGCGCCTCCTCGGTGCCGCCGGCGCCATTGAGCACTTCGAGGAAGGCCTGGCCGTAGCGCTCCAGCTTGCGTGCGCCGACGCCGCTGACCTGGGCCATGTCGCTGAGGCTGGTGGGCATGCTGCGCAGCATTTCCAACAGCGTCGAATCGGGGAAGATGACGTACGGCGGTACGCTGTGCTCTTCGGCCAGTTTGCGCCGCAGGGTGCGCAGCGCCTCCCACAGCTCACGCTCCTCGGCCCGTACCAGCTGGCTGGCCGGGCTGCCACCGCTGCTGCCGGACGACTTGGCCGCGGTCTGCGGCTTGAGGTCACGGCGCAGTTGCAGGTTGACTTCGCCACGCAGCAGCGGGCGGCAGCTGTCGGACAGGCGCAAGCCGCCATAGCCTTCGAGGTCGATGTCCACCAGGCCGCGTGCCACCAGCTGGCGGAACAGCGAGCGCCATTCGGCCTCGGCCAGCGCCTTGCCGACGCCGTAGACCGAGAGTTTCTCGTGGCCGAAGTTGCGCACCTTTTCGTTGTCCTTGCCCAGCAGCACGTCGACCAGGTGGCCGACGCCGTAACGCTGGCCGGTGCGGAACACCGCCGACAGCGCCTGCCGGGCAGGCTCGGTGGCGTCCCAGGTCTGGATCTGGTCTACGCAGTTGTCGCAGTGGCCACAGGGCTGCTCCAGCACTTCATCGAAGTAGGCCAGCAGCGACTGACGGCGGCAGCGCGTCTCTTCGCACAGTGCCAGCATGGCGTCGAGCTTGTGCTGCTCGATGCGCTTGTGGCGCTCGTCGCCTTCGGAGTTCTGCAGCATCTGCTTGAGCATCACCATGTCCTGCAGGCCGTAGGCCATCCAGGCGTCCGACGGCAGGCCATCACGGCCGGCACGGCCGGTTTCCTGGTAGTAGGCCTCGAGCGACTTGGGCAGGTCGAGGTGGGCGACGAAGCGCACGTTGGGCTTGTCGATGCCCATGCCGAAGGCGATGGTGGCTACCATGATCAGCCCTTCCTCGTTGAGGAAGCGGTGCTGGTTGGCGGCGCGGGTTTCGGCTGCCAGCCCTGCGTGATAGGGCAATGCCGGGAAACCCTGCTCGCAGAGGAAGGCCGCGGTTTCGTCGACTTTCTTGCGTGACAGGCAGTAGACGATGCCGGCGTTGCCACGGCGCTCGGCGAGGAAGGCCATCAGCTGCTTGCGCGGCGCTTCCTTGGGCACGATGCGGTAGAAGATGTTCGGCCGGTCGAAGCTCGACAGGAAGCGCTCGGCGCCCTGCAAGTGCAGGCGCTGGACGATTTCCTCGCGGGTGCGCATGTCGGCGGTGGCGGTGAGGGCGATCCGCGGCACATGGGGGAACAGCTCGGCGAGCTGGCCCAGTTGCAGGTATTCGGGGCGGAAATCGTGGCCCCATTGCGATACGCAGTGGGCTTCATCGATGGCGAACAGCGAAATGTCGAGGTCGCGCAGAAAATCCAGCATGCGCGGCTGTACCAGGCGCTCGGGCGCCAGGTACAGCATCTTCACCTCGCCGCGGCGCAGGCGCCCGGCCAGTTCGCGCTGCTGCTCGGCACTGAGGGAGGAATTGAGCGCCGCGGCGGCCACCCCCAGTTCGTCAAGGGTGGCGACCTGGTCGGCCATCAACGCGATCAGTGGCGACACCACTACCGTCAAGCCCGGGCGCAACAGCCCCGGCACCTGGAAGCACAGCGACTTGCCGCCGCCGGTGGGCATCAGCACCAGGGCATCGCCGCCGTTGGCCACGCATTCGATGATCGCGGCCTGGCGCCCACGGAAACTGTCGTAACCGAAGACATCCTTGAGGACGCGCTGAGCCTGTTCGAGCATTTGCCACTCCAAAATCGCCGTACCATCCTGGACACAGGCTGGACGATAAATCCGCCAGGCACCGTACAAATGCGTAAGCGGTTTTTGCCGGATCGCCGCACAGGCCACCCAGCACGAAAAGTGGCGGAGTATACCCGACTGGCTCAGCCCACGGCAGGCTGCGGTGACAGACGTTCCCTTTGCCCCGTGAACGCCGCAAGGTGCTAGAATTCGTTATCGTTTATTCCCCAAGGTAGCCCTGTAATGTCCTTCGCCGAGCAACTGACCCGCCTGCAAGCCTTCCTCGATGCCGATGAGCTGCACGAAGAAGCGCTGGACTACGTCGCCGCACACGGCTACCTGACCGCGCTGTCGATCTGCTCGGAAGAGGTTCCCGAGCGCGAGTGGATCGACGCGCTGTTCGCTGAAGAGCCCCACTACACCAGCGATGCCCAGCGCACCGAGATCGAAGCGACGCTGGTAGCCCTCAAGGGCCACATCGCTCGCCAGTTGGCCAGCGAAGAAGAATTCGACCTGCCCTGCGACCTCGACCTGACCGACGAGCCGGACGACTCGGACCTGCGCGGCTGGTGCATCGGTTTCATGGAGGGCGTGTTCCTGCGTGAAGAGGCCTGGTTCGACAGCTCCGAGGATGAAGTCAGCGAAATGCTCCTGCCGATCATGGTCGGTTCGGGCCTGTTCGACGAGCAGCCGGAGTTCGCCGACATCGCCAGCGATGCCAACCTGCAGGACGACATGATCGTGCAGATTCCCGAAGCGCTGAGCGCGCTGTTCCTGCTGCAGCACGCACCGGACGAAAAACCTGCCGTACTCAAACCACGCCGCCACTGATCGGCGTGGTGCGCTACCTGCTGCTGGCCGTCGGCTGGCTCAGCGTCGCGCTGGGGGTGCTGGGGATCTTCCTGCCAGTGCTGCCCACCACCCCTTTCCTGCTGCTCGCGGCGGCCTGCTTTGCCCGTAGCTCGCCGCGCTTTCACACGTGGTTGGTGACCCACCCGAAACTCGGGCCATGGATTCGCGATTACCTCAGCGGCGAGGGCATCCCGCTCAAAGGCAAGGTGTATGCGATCGGCCTGATGTGGGCGAGCATCGGCCTGTCGTGCTACCTGGTACCGCTGTTCTGGGCCCGGGCGTTCATGCTGACCAGCGCGGTGCTGGTCAGTGCCTGGATTCTCAAGCAGAAGACACTGCGCCGCCAAGGCTGACGCCTTCGCGGCGCAAGGCCACTTACACCGTATCCACCTTCAACGAATGGTCATTGAGCATGCCGTTGATGATGGTCGCGGTATCATGCCCGGCCGCGATCAGCCCACCGGCACCTGCCGTGACCCCGTAATGCTGGGCCAGGTCGACCCCGGCCAGCTCGATGGTCTGGGTCGGCGCCGCCCCCGCAACGCTGCTCACCTCGATGGTCGACACCACGTTGCTGCCCGTGCCGCTGACCTTGAAGTGCAGGTAGTCATCCAGCGAAGCGCTGGTGGCGTTCTCGCCCTGCAGCAACTGCGACAGATCGAGGCGATCGGAACCCGGGGTGAAATCGGTCACGGTGTCATGCCCGCTATCGCCCTTCTGCCAGACGAAGGTGTCGTTGCCACTGCCGCCGGTCAGGGTGTCATCACCCGGGCCGCCAATGAGCGTGTCGTTGCCGCCACCACCTTTGAGCACATCATTGCCAGCGCCACCGTTGAGCACGTTGTCACCGCCATTGCCGATCAAGGTGTCGTTGTAATCTGAGCCGATCAGGTTCTCGATGCTGGTCAGGGTATCCACGCCGGCGCCCCCGGTGTTCTGCGCACCGACGTTGCCCAGATCGACCACCACCCCGGCAGTGGCCTTGGCAAAACTGACCGTGTCGATGCCTTGCCCGCCGTCGAGCAAGTCATTGCCGGGCCCTGCGATCAGCAAGTCATTGCCGTCGCCGCCATGCAGGCTGTCATTGCCGGCCCCGGCCACCAGCACGTCATTGCCGGCCCCGCCGTTCAGCGTATTGTCACCAGCCCCGGCGAGCAGCACATCGTCCCCCCCCGTGCCCTCGAGGACATGACCTGCCTGATAAGTGATATCCACGTTGCCGGTCGCCGTGCCGCCATGGTTGTCGCTGACAGTGTAGGTGTCATGGACCACGGGATTACTGGCGTTGCTGTAGTCCACCAGCAGGCTCAGCTTGTAGTTCTCGGCGGCCTTGCTGCTACCCAGGGCGTTCTCGGTGTTGACCAGGTGAATGCTGTACACCCCGTCATGGCTGGCCGTGAAACTCTGGCCATCGGCAATCGGCTGGTAACTGCCAGTGGCGTCCTTCCACTCCATAGACAGGTTGCCGGCCGGTCGGTCGTGATCGAGGGTAAGGGTTTCACCCTTGCGCAGGGTGACGGTGAAGGTGTCCTCGTCG
This sequence comes from Pseudomonas sichuanensis, assembly GCF_003231305.1. Classification (GTDB taxonomy): domain Bacteria; phylum Pseudomonadota; class Gammaproteobacteria; order Pseudomonadales; family Pseudomonadaceae; genus Aquipseudomonas; species Aquipseudomonas sichuanensis. Next base: position 205,633 of record NZ_QKVM01000002.1, read on the forward strand.
TTGGCGTTGCTGTTGCTGATCAGCCCGAGGTAGCCCGCCACCACCAGTGCCGCGGTCATGCTGCCCGACTGGCTGGTGAACTCGCTGCGTGCCAGGGCGCGGAACTGGTTCTCGGCACGGTCCTTGGTGCCGTCCATGTAGAGGGTCTGCGCCTGGACGCCCGGGGTGAAGCCTGCGCCTTTGTCGGCGAAGCCGGTGTTGAAGGTGATCGGCGCCGCGCTCAGCCGATCGTGGTCCGCATCGCTGTCGTTGGCCAGCAGCGCTTCGGCCGGCACGCTGACGCTGGCACCGCTGATATTGGTGATGATGTGGTCCGCACCGGCGATCGGTGCATGGTTGCCGTTGATGTTCACCGTCAGGGTGGCAGTGCTGGTATCACCGTCGTTGTCGCTGGCCGTGAAGGTGAATTTCTCCACCTGGCCGCCGTTGTCCTTGGGTGGTGTATAGGTGAATTCACCGTTGTCCATGTTCACCAGCAGGGTGCCGCCCAGGCTGGTCTTGATGGTGAGGCTGTTGCTGACGGTATCGAACGACGCCTTGTCCACCCCGCCACTGACCGTGTAACCGCCCTGCCCGCCGTTGGCTTTCGGGTCGAAGCCATAGGTGGTGCCGTCCACCATCAGGGCTTTGATGAAGCCACCGTCGGCACCGAAGTCGCCGCCACTCATCAGGCTGCCGGTGATCGGTGCGCCCTGCACCGTGCCCGAGAGCACTGCGCCGAGCTGGTTGAGGTCGGTAACCACCACCGACTGGGTATCGACATGGCTGCTGCCATCGTAGGCCAGCGGGTCGAGATTGCCCTCGTTGACGCCACTGCCCATACCGATGGCGTAAGCCTTGATGCCATTCTGGTCGAGGAACGTCTCCCAGGTGGCTTCCCGCGTGGCGGTCATGCCGTGGCCCGAGCTCGGCTCACCGTCGGAGAAGAAGTAACTGACATTCTGTGCACCGTCGAGCTTGCCGCTGGTGGCGAACGCCTGCTGGGCCTTGGTGGCTGCCGAGTCGTAGTAGGTCGCCCCGTCGGCGTGCAGCCCGGCGATCAGGTTCTTGGCCTCGCCGATCGACACCCACGTCTGCGCTTGCTGGGTGGCGCCGCTGGAGAAGGTGACAATCTGCACTTTGATGTCGCCCATCGCGTCGTACTTGTCCAACAGCGTGTTGATCGCTTGCTTGGCCAGGTCCAGCCGGCTCAGGCCATTCACGCCGGAGTCCCAGGCCATGCTGCCGGAGACATCGATCACCAGCAGGATATTGGAGTCCACCTGGCCAGGGGTGATGTTGCGCACTGCGCATTCGGCCTTGGGCACGTCGTCGACGATGTTGATGGCAATGGTGTTGGTGACACTGTTGCCATGTGCGTCGGTGGCCCTGTAAGTGAAGTGTTCCACCACCGTGTTGGCACCATCGTTGGCGCCGCCCGGGGTTTTCGGTGCGGAGGTCAGGGTGTAGGTGTAGGAACCGTCAGCCTTGAGCAGTAGCTGCCCGTACTGTCCTGTCGCATTGCCCTCCAGGCTGTAGGTCAAGGCGCCGGAACCGCCGGTGACCGACCCGACCAGGCTGCCGGACGCCGTCTCGCCGGTCGACCCTGGGTCGCTGCCCACGACGGTGCCGGCTGCCAGGTCATTGCCGTCCTTATGCAGGTCCAAAGCCTTTTCATACACAGTGACGTCGTTGTCCTCGGACGCCATCAGCTTGCTGTCCAGCACTTTGACCGAGATGGTCGTGGTGCTCTCGTCACCGTCGGCGTCACGGATGGTGTAGACGAAGGTGTCCGTCGCCCATGGTGGCAGGTCCTGGTTGGGGTTGGCGTGGTAAGTGGCATTGCCCTGGGCATCCAGGGTCAGGTAACCGTACAGCCCGTTGATAGGGTCGCCCACATGGCCGCTGGCCGAGGTGGAGGTGTCGTTGCCGGCGCGCACACCCACCACGTACTGGCCGTCACCGCGCACATCGGCGCCGATCACATCGTTGGCCAACACATTGCCGCTGATGCTGTCGCCCTCGCTGACATGGGCGAAGTCGCAATGGGCCTTGGGCACGTCGTCGACGATGCTGATCACGATGGTGCTGGTGGTCGTGTTGCCCACCGAGTCCTTCACCTGGTAGGTGAAGCTGTCGGTGATCACGTTCGGGCCATCGTTGACATGGTTCGGCGAGTTCGGCGCCGAGGTCAGGGTGTAGGTGTAACTGCCATCGGCGTTCAGCAGGATCTGGCCATATTGGCCAGCAGCATTGCCGACCAGGGTGAAGGTCAATGCACCCACGCCACCGGTGACCGCATCGGCCAGCGAACCCGACGCTGTTTCGGCGCTTGAGTGCGGGTCGCTCCCCACTACGTTGCCACCGGCCAGGTCGTTGCCATCCTTGGTCAGATCCAGGGCTTTCTCGTACACCGTCACTTCACTGTCGGTGCCGGCGACCAGCTTGCTGTCCAGCACCTTCACCGAGATGGTCGTGGTGCTTTCGTCACCATCGGCATCACGGATGGTGTAGACGAAGGTATCCGTCGCCCATGGCGGCAG
>NZ_QKVM01000020.1 GCF_003231305.1 Pseudomonas sichuanensis
GTACCTGATCTATAGGGGGCCGCGATGATCCCGCATACAGGCTGGCTACGGCGCCAGCTCGAATCGGCGCTGATCCTGCTCGCCGCCTGGATCATTGGCGGCCGCAACGTCACCAGGTCCGGGGTCGTCTCGCGCCGAGACAACAACGAGATGTTCGAGATGGACGGCGACCTACGCGCCATTGCCCGCCGAATCCGCAAGCAGTACAGCGAGTAACCCCTCCCCCTACAACTCAAGCCCGCCGCGCGCGGGCGAGGATGACCTATGTCCGATTTCCAGACGACATCCGAACCCGTGGCCAGGAAGCGCCACATCTGCTGCGAGTGCCGCGGGCACATCGAGCCAGGCCAGGCATACCAGCTCGTTGCTGGCTGCTGGGAAGGCGACATGAGCAGCTTCAAGACCTGCGCTGGATGCGTCCAGGCGCGCGACTGGGCGATCGTTCAGGCCGAGTGGGGAGGCGACGGCGAGCACCTCTACTACTTCGGGATGCTTGAAGAAGATCTATGCAACCTGGCGCCGGAGATGGACTTCGGTGACGGCCGCCGCTTCAAGACCTATCGATTCCAGGTGCAGATGCGCCGGCGCCGAGACCGGGCCCAACTGCAGAAAGCAGCCTGACCACAACCCTGCCGCCACCGGCGGCGTGGAGAACAACATGGCAAACGCCACCGCTGCAGTGCAGCCGAGCCTGCTGCCGAGAATCATCCGGGCCGGCGAAGCGCCCGGGTATCTCGGCATGTGCAAGGACGAATTCAAGAATACCGTCAGGCCGCATGTCCGTGAGTTCCCGATCGGGAAACAGGGCGTGGGCTTCGACCGACTCGAGCTTGATGCTTGGGTCGACGCCTACATCGAGGCCATGGCCGTTGAAAAGGCGAGCAATCAGGACAACAATCGACCCCGCAGCGTAAGCAAGGCCGGGGAATCCAAGGAGGCTCCATGGCCAAAAAGGCAATCACAGGGCTCCAGAAAATGCCCAGCGGCATCTGGAAAATCGACAAGGTCTACAGGGGAGAAAGAATTCAAGAAAGCACTGGAACTTGTGACCGGCAGGAGGCAGAGCAATACCTGATCCATCTGCTGGAGAAGATGCGGCAGCGCAAGGTGTACGGCGCTCGCGAAATCAAGACATTCGCCACAGCCGCGGCGAAGTACCTGGTCGAGAATAAGGAGCAGCCATCCATCAGGCTCACTGCGTTGTATTTGGAGCAAGTGGTCGAGTACATCGGCCACCTTCCATTGACGCACATTGATGACGAGGCGCTGGCCGCCTACGTGCGGGATCGGAAGGCTGATTCGGTGCTGCCGGATGGGAAGGTGAAGAAGGGAGTCAGCAATAGGACGGTCAACATCGCGATTGAGCGAGTGATTCGCGTCCTCCAGCTGGCTTGCCGGAAGTGGCGGGATGAAGAGCGCCGCCCCTGGCTCGACAGCGTGCCGCTGCTCACCAAGCTGGACGAGAAGAAGTCGAGTCGACAGCCCTACCCCATGTCCTGGGAAGAGCAGTCGATTCTGTTTGGGGAGTTGCCCGACCATCTGCAGCGAATGGCCCTGTTCAAGGTGAACACCGGCTGCCGCGAGCAAGAGGTCTGCAAGCTGAGGTGGGACTGGGAGATCTTTGTCCCGGAGCTGGATGCCAGCGTGTTTCTGATACCTGCCGAGTTTGGCGGCAGACACGAGAACTCCGGAGTCAAGAATCGGGAGGAGAGACTGGTCGTGCTGAACAGAGTGGCCAAGTCGATCATCGAGGGGCAGCGCGGCATCAGTCGTGAGTGGGTTTTCCCATACAACGGCACCGCGATGCATCGGATGAACGACTCGGCCTGGAAGAAAGCGCGAGTGCGTGCGGCAAAGCTCTGGCAGGAGCAACACTTGCGGCCGGCGCACCCAGGGTTCGCTTCCATCAGGGTTCACGACCTGAAGCATACATTCGGACGAAGACTGAAGGCGGCAGCTGTGAGCCTGGAAGACCGGAAGTCGCTACTTGGCCACAAGAGCGGAAGCGTGACCAGTCATTACTCCGGAGCGGAGATTGGTCAGATGATTGATGCGGCAAACAAGGTATCGGCCACAGACTCGCGCGGTCCGGTACTGACGATCTTGAAGAGGAGAATCGGATGAGGGAAAAGGCGAAGTCACTCGAAAAGTCACTATGCCTAGAAATGAAAAAGCCACCAGAAGGTGGCTAAGTCATTGGGATTATTGGTCGGGACGGAGTGATTCGAACACTCGACCCCTTGCACCCCATGCAAGTGCGCTACCGGGCTGCGCTACGCCCCGACATCATTCTCGATACCGCTGAGAACGTTGAAGAATTTAACCTAAGCTTTTGAATAATGGAAGCTTTTTTTCAAAAAACTTTCCGTTCGTCGCCAACCAGATCACTTCTTCAGCACCACCAACACATCCTCCAACTCGGCAATCATCTGCCGAATCAGCTGCTTGTACTGGCTGGATTCATCCTTGACCTCATCACTGGAGAGCCGCAACCGCGCCCCGCCAATGGTAAAGCCTTGGTCATACAGCAAAGCGCGGATCTGGCGGATCATCAGCACGTCTTGGCGCTGATAATACCGCCGGTTGCCACGGCGCTTCACCGGGTTGAGCTGCGGAAATTCCTGCTCCCAGTAGCGCAGCACGTGCGGTTTTACCGCACAGAGCTCGCTGACTTCACCAATGGTGAAGTAGCGTTTGCCCGGGATGGGGGGCAGCTCGTCGTTATGGCTTGGTTCCAGCATAGGCCTCTACCCGGGCTTTCAGCTTCTGCCCTGGACGAAAGGTGACGACGCGGCGCGCGGTGATCGGGATCTCTTCCCCGGTTTTGGGGTTGCGGCCCGGCCGCTGGCGTTTGTCGCGAAGGTCGAAGTTGCCGAAACCGGACAACTTGACCTGCTCGTTATCTTCAAGCGCATGCCGAATTTCTTCGAAAAACAGCTCGACCAGCTCCTTGGCCTCTCGCTTGTTGAGCCCCAGCTCCTCGTACAGCCTTTCGGCCATCTCAGCTTTCGTCAGAGCACCCATGCCGTTATTTCCTTAACGTGGTGTTCAACCTTTGTTCGAGCGAGGTGAGGATATTTTGCAGGGTTTCGTTCACCTCATCGTCGTTAAGAGTGCGCGATGGATGTTGCCAGGTCAAGCCGACGGCCAGGCTTTTTCTATCAGGATCAATGCCTTTACCCTGGTAGACGTCAAACAGCCTGAGGTCTGTGAGCCATTCGCCGGCATTGTCACGAATTACTTCAAGCACCGAACTGGAAGCCACGTCACGGCCTGCGATCAAGGCCAGGTCACGGCGGGTTTCCGGGAACTTGGACAGTTCGCTGAACTTCGGCAGGCGGCCTTCCACTACATCGCCGAGCACCAGCTCGAAAACGTAGACCGGACGGTCGAGGCCGAGGGTCTTGGCCAGCTCCGGGTGGATGGCGCCGAGGTAGCCGACTTCCTTGCCGTCGCGCTCGATGCGGGCGGTCTGGCCTGGGTGCAGGGCTGGATGCTTGCCGGCGACGAAGCTGAAGTCGCTCAGGGCGCCCGAGTAGCCCAGCAGGGCTTCCACGTCGGCTTTCACGTCGAAGAAGTCGATGCCGTCACGGCCGTTGGCCCAGCCTTCGGGCAGGCGGCTGCCGGTGACGACGCCGGCGATCATCGGCTGTTGCTTGAGGTCACCCAGCTGGCCGACGAAGCGCAGGCCGCTTTCGAACAGGCGCACGCGGTCTTGCTGGCGATTGAGGTTGTGCTGCATCGCCTTGACCAGGCCCGGCCACAACGAGGCGCGCATGGCGGCCATGTCGTTGGAGATCGGGTTGGCCAGCACCAGCGGCTCGACGCCTGGGGTGAACAGTTCGAACAGCTTCGGGTCGATGAAGCTGTAGGTGATGGCTTCCTGGTAGCCGCGGGCGACCAGCAGGCGACGCAGGTTCGGCAGCTCGCCGCGGGTCTCTGGCTTGCCCTGGGGCGCCAGGCGCGCCTGCGGGTAGCGGACCGGCAGGTTGTTGTAGCCGTACAGGCGGGCCAGTTCTTCGATCAGGTCGACTTCCAGGCTGATGTCGAAGCGGTGGCTTGGGACGGTGACGGTCCACTGCCCTGCCCCATTGGCGCTGGTTTTCAGCTCCAGGGCGTTGAGCAGTTGCTCGACCTGGGCGGCGTCCATCTGCAGGCCGAGCATCTGGGTGATGCGTTCGTCGCGCAGGGTGATCGGCGCGATGCTCGGCAGGTGCTGTTGGCTGACGGCTTCGACGATCGGGCCGGCTTCACCGCCGACGATCTCCAGCAGCAGCGCGGTGGCGCGCTCCATGGCTTCGCGGGCCAGTTGCGAATCCACGCCACGCTCGTAGCGGTGCGAGGCGTCGGTGTGCAGGCCGTAGGAACGGGCCTTGCCGGCGACGGAGATCGGCTCGAAGAAGGCGCTTTCCAGGAACAGGTCGCGGGTCTTCTCGGTGTTGACGCCGCTGTGCTCACCACCCATCACGCCGGCAATGGCCAGGGCGCGGGTGTGGTCGGCGATCACCAGGGTGTCGGCGCGCAGGGCAACTTCCTGGCCGTCCAGCAGGACCAGCTTCTCGCCCTCTTCGGCCATGCGCACGCGGATGCCGCCGTTGATTTCGGCGAGGTCGAAGGCGTGCATCGGCTGGCCGAGCTCGAGCATCACGTAGTTGGTGATGTCGACGGCGGCGTCGATGCTGCGCACGTCGCTGCGGCGCAGGCGCTCGACCATCCACAGCGGGGTCGGCTTGCTCAGGTCGACGTTACGGATGACACGGCCCAGGTAGCGTGGGCAGGCAGCCGGGGCGCTGACTTCCACCGAGCGCACTTCGTCGTGGGCAGCGGGCACAGCCGGTACTACCGGGCGGGTGACCGGGACGTCGTACAGGGCGCTGACGTCGCGGGCCAGGCCGGCCAGGGACAGGCAGTCGCCGCGGTTCGGGGTCAGGCCGATCTCGATGCTGGCGTCGTCGAGGTTCAGGTACTGGCGAATGTCCTGGCCTACCGGGGCGTCAGCGGCCAGTTCCAGCAGGCCGTCGTTCTCTTCGCTGATCTGCAGTTCGGCAGCCGAGCACAGCATGCCGAAGGACTCGACGCCGCGCAGCTTGGCTTTCTTGATCTTGAAGTCGCCCGGCAGCTCGGCACCGATCATGGCGAACGGGATCTTGATGCCTGGGCGGGCGTTGGGGGCGCCGCAGACCACCTGGAAGGTTTCTGCGCCGTTGCTTACCTGGCACACGCGCAGTTTGTCGGCGTCCGGGTGTTGTTCGGTGGCGAGGATCTCACCCACCACGATGCCGCTGAACTGGCCGGCAGCGGGGGTCACGCTGTCGACTTCGAGGCCGGCCATGGACAGGCGGGCGACCAGTTCGTCACGGGAGACTTGCGGGTTTACCCAACCGCGCAGCCACTGTTCACTGAATTTCATGCTGTTCTCCTAGAATTTGCGTCGATTGGGCCTAGCGGAATTGCGCCAGGAACCGCAGGTCGTTGTCGAAGAACAGACGCAAATCGTTGACGCCATAGCGCAGCATGGCCAGGCGCTCGGCGCCCATGCCGAAGGCGAAGCCCTGGAACTCTTCCGGGTCGATGCCGGACATGCGCAGCACGCTCGGGTGGACCATGCCGCAGCCCATCACTTCCAGCCAGCCGGTCTGCTTGCACACGCGGCAGCCTTTGCCGGAGCACATCACGCACTGGATATCCACTTCGGCGCTCGGCTCGGTGAAGGGGAAGAACGACGGGCGGAAGCGCACGGCCAGTTCTTTCTCGAAGAACACCCGCAGGAATTCTTCGATGGTGCCCTTGAGGTCGGCAAAGTTGATATCGCGGTCGATCAGCAGGCCTTCGACCTGGTGGAACATCGGCGAATGGGTGATATCCGAGTCGCAGCGGTAGACGCGGCCCGGGCAGACAATGCGGATCGGCGGCTGGCTCGATTCCATGGTACGCACCTGCACCGGCGAGGTGTGGGTACGCAGCAGCATGTTGGCATTGAAATAGAAGGTATCGTGCATCGCCCGGGCCGGGTGGTGGCCGGGGATGTTGAGCGCTTCGAAGTTGTGGTAGTCGTCTTCGACCTCGGGGCCTTCGGCGATGCCGTAGCCGATGTGGGTGAAGAACTGCTCGATGCGCTCGAGAGTACGGGTGATCGGGTGCAGCCCGCCGGTGGTCTGGCCACGGCCTGGCAGGGTGACGTCGATGCATTCGGCGGCCAGGCGAGCGTTGAGCTCGGCCTCTTCAAAGGCGGCCTTGCGTGCGTTGAGCACGTCGGTGACGCGTTCCTTGGCGTCGTTGATCAGCGCGCCAACCTTGGGGCGCTCTTCGGCTGGCAGGTTGCCCAGGGTCTTCATCACCTGGGTCAGCTCGCCTTTCTTGCCGAGGAATTGGACCCGGATCTGTTCCAGGGTTGTGATGTCTTCAGCGCGTTCCACGGCCTCAAGGGCTTGGGCAACCAGCGCGTCCAGGTTTTCCATGTACAGACTCCAGATACGAAAATAGGGGAAGAGCTTTTGAAGGCTCTTCCCCTATCGATGACGTTTTACACCCGACGGCGCAGGGCGCCGGCGGATGATTGTCGTGGGTACTTAGGCCAGAACGGCTTTAGCTTTCTCGACAATTGCAGCAAACGCCGCTTTTTCGTTCACTGCCAGGTCAGCCAGAACCTTGCGGTCGATTTCGATCGACGCTTTTTTCAGGCCAGCAATCAGACGGCTGTAAGACAGGCCGTTGGTGCGTGCACCGGCGTTGATACGAGCGATCCACAGAGCGCGGAACTGACGCTTCTTCTGGCGACGGTCGCGGTAGGCGTATTGGCCTGCCTTGATGACAGCCTGCTTGGCAACACGGAATACGCGCGAACGTGCACCGTAGTAGCCTTTAGCCAGTTTCAGAATTTTCTTGTGACGCTTACGAGCGATGACGCCACGCTTTACACGAGCCATGAGTAACTTCCTCTATCTTTGACCGAAATTAACGTACGCGCAGCATGCGCTCGACTTTTGCAACGTCAGACGGGTGCAGCAAGCTGGCACCGCGCAGTTGACGCTTACGCTTGGTCGACATTTTGGTCAGGATGTGGCTTTTGAAAGCGTGCTTGTGCTTGAAGCCGGAAGCGGTTTTCAGGAAACGCTTCGCAGCACCGCTCTTGGTTTTCATTTTTGGCATGTTGGAACTCCGCATTCGATAAAATTACACATAATCATCAGGCCTGCCGTGCCCGGGAGATTACTTCTTTTTCTTGGGGGCGATGACCATCATAAGCTGGCGTCCTTCCATCTTCGGATGCTGCTCAACGGTGCCGTATTCGGCGAGGTCAGCTTCAACCCGCTTCAACAGCTCCATGCCCAGCTCCTGGTGGGCCATCTCACGGCCACGGAATCTCAGAGAGATCTTGGCCTTGTCCCCATCGGTAAGGAAACGTACCAGGTTGCGTAGTTTTACCTGGTAATCCCCATCCTCCGTCCCTGGACGAAACTTGATTTCTTTAATCTGAATCTGCTTCTGGTTTTTCTTGGCTTCGTTGGCCTGCTTCTTCTTCTCGAAGAGGTGCTTGCCGTAGTCCATGACCTTGCAGACAGGCGGTACCGCGTCTGCAGAGATCTCTACCAGATCCAGCTTCGCTTCATCAGCAATACGAAGCGCTTCATCAATCGAGACGATGCCAACCTGCTCGCCATCAGCGCCAATTAACCGAACCTCGCGGGCCGAGATATTCTCGTTGATCGGGGCTTTCGGTACAGCACGCTTATCGTTTCTCATTTCACGCTTAATAGTCATTACTCCGATTCTTGGCGACCACGCCGGGAAACCGCCTGTTGCAGCAGCTCAGCGAACTGGGCGACGGGCATGGAGCCCAGGTCAGCGCCTTCGCGAGTACGCACTGCGACGGTTTGCGTTTCGACTTCACGATCCCCTATAACCAAAAGGTACGGGACCTTGAGCAAAGTATGCTCGCGGATTTTAAAGCCGATCTTCTCATTTCTCAAGTCCGACTTGGCACGGAAACCGCTACCGTTCAGAGATTTCTCGACCTCGAGGGCGAAATCGGCCTGTTTGTCGGTGATGTTCATGACCACGGCCTGGGTCGGCGCCAGCCATGCCGGGAACACGCCGGCGTAGTGCTCGATGAGCATGCCGATGAAGCGCTCGAACGAACCGAGGATGGCACGGTGCAGCATCACCGGGCGCACGCGGCTGTTGTCTTCGGCGATGTAGCTGGCGTCGAGGCGCTCAGGCAGGTTCGGGTCGTACTGCAGGGTGCCGCACTGCCAGTTACGGCCCAGGCAGTCGCGCAGGGTGAACTCGATCTTCGGGCCGTAGAACGCACCCTCGCCCGGCTGGTATTCCCACTCAAGGCCCGAGTCGTTCAGGGCTTCGGCCAGGGCGCCTTCGGCGCGGTCCCACAGCTCTTCGGAACCCACGCGCTTGGCCGGGCGAGTCGAGAGCTTCATGGCGACGTCGGTGAAACCGAAGTCCTTGTACACGTCGAGGGTCAGCTTGATGAAGTCGGCGGCTTCTTTCTTCACCTGTTCTTCGGTGCAGAAGATGTGCGCGTCGTCCTGCACGAAGCCACGCACGCGCATGATACCGTGCAGCGCGCCGGACGGCTCGTTGCGGTGGCAAGCGCCGAACTCGGCCAGGCGCAGCGGCAGGTCGCGGTACGACTTCAGGCCCTGGTTGAACACCTGCACGTGGCATGGGCAGTTCATCGGCTTGACCGCGTAGTCGCGGCTTTCAGAGGCCGTGGTGAACATGTTCTCGGCGTAGTTGGTCCAGTGGCCGGAACGCTCCCAGAGGATGCGGTCGACGACCTGCGGGGTCTTGATTTCCGAGTAGCCGTTTTCGCGCTGGACTTTACGCATGTACTGCTCGAGCACCTGGTAGATGGTCCAGCCGTTGGCGTGCCAGAACACCATGCCCGGCGCTTCTTCCTGCAGGTGGAACAGGTCGAGCTGCTTGCCGATCTTGCGGTGGTCGCGTTTTTCGGCTTCTTCGATGCGCTGGATGTAGGCCGCCAGCTGCTTCTTGTCGGCCCAGGCAGTGCCGTACACGCGCTGCAGCTGCTCGTTCTTGGCATCGCCGCGCCAGTAGGCGCCGCTCAGCTTGGTCAGCTTGAAGGCTTTGAGGAAGCGGGTATTCGGCACGTGCGGACCGCGGCACATGTCGACGTATTCTTCGTGGTAGTACAGGCCCATGGCCTGTTCATTCGGCATGTCTTCGACCAGGCGCAGCTTGTAGTCTTCGCCACGGCGGGTGAACACGTCGATGACTTCGGCACGCGGGGTCATCTTCTTGACCACGTCGTAATCGGTGTCGATCAGCTGCTGCATGCGCTTTTCGATCGCAGCGAGGTCGTCCGGGGTGAAAGGACGCTCGTAGGCGATGTCGTAATAGAAGCCTTCATCGATCACCGGGCCGATCACCATCTTGGCGGTCGGGTACAGCTGTTTCACTGCGTGGCCGATCAGGTGGGCGCACGAGTGACGGATGATCTCCAGTCCCTCTGCATCTTTGGGGGTGATGATCTGCAGGGTGGCGTCGTGGTCGATCTTGTCGCAGGCATCGACGAGCTTGCCGTCGACCTTGCCGGCCAGGGTGGCCTTGGCCAGGCCGGCGCCGATCGAGGCGGCGACTTCAGCTACGGATACCGGCTGGTCGAACGTGCGTTGACTGCCATCGGGAAGAGTAATAACGGGCATGGCGCCTCCTCTCCTAGTGGTGACCCCTACCAAAGGTCACGTGGGTTGGGATGAGCCAGTACAAGATCCGCCCTGCCTTTCCCGCGGGAAAGCCTGCCTCACAGTGGCAGAGACCTTTCGGCCGGTCAGGGGCGAACCAGAGTGACTGGAGGTATAAAAAGAAATGCGGCTGCCACAGGCATACCGCAAGGGAGGCATGCTAGCACGGGGCTAGAGGGGTCGGCAGAAATTTTTGGGATGAGTGCCTGCAAGGTGAACTTGTACGGAAAATTTCCTATCAGACCTTCTGAAGCAACCTACTCTTGATGAGACCTTAACCCAAGGAGTATCCGGTTATGCGACTTCCCTCCCTTCTGGCCGCCTGCGCCGTTAGCGCCCTGCTGCTGCCCTTGGCTGCCACTGCGGGTGACTTCCCGGCGGGCAAGGAGAAAAACTACATGGCCCAGTGCCAGGAAACCGCCAAGGCGCAAGGCGTCGACGCCACGACGGCGACCAGGCACTGCACCTGCGGCGCCCAGGCCATCAAAAAGAACTTTACCGACGAGGAGATCAAGGACCTCGACAGTTCGGACGGTGTCGACGCCAAGCTGATGCACCGTGCCCAGGCCGCCGTGCAGGCCGCCTGCAAGCCGAAATAGCCGCGTTTTATGCGACCTTGCCCCCTTAATTTGCGCTTTATCGACATAGTGCGAAGGTAATAGGCGCCTGATCCGCAGAATTAGACTATGATGTAGCCCGTGCCCCTGTAGCCTTGGCCGCATCGCACCTCGAAAAAAAATCATGTTTCTGGAGATTCATCCCATGTCCAATCGCCAAACCGGCACCGTCAAATGGTTCAATGATGAAAAAGGCTTCGGCTTCATCACCCCACAAGGCGGCGGCGACGACCTGTTCGTACACTTCAAGGCCATCGAAACCGACGGTTTCAAGAGCCTGAAAGAAGGTCAGACTGTTTCCTTCGTCGCCGAGCGCGGCCAGAAGGGCATGCAGGCTGCACAGGTTCGTCCGGAGTAATTCGGATAGCTGTAAAAAACCCGCCACTTGTGGCGGGTTTTTTATTGGGCACGAGAAAAGGCGTCATGGCCCTTGCAGGCCCTCATCGCGGGGCAAGCCCGCTCCCACGCTAACACGGGAGGGGGCTTGCCCCGCGATTGCCTTCAGCCGCAGTTGACGCGGGTGACCACACCTTTGTCATCGACATTCAGGTTCAGGCGCTCGGAGCGATACTCCAGGGTGATCATGTCGTGGGGCTTGAGGATGCGCGCCATCTGCGAGCCACTGGCCTTGCGCGCTTGCTCGAGCAGCTCCGCAGTAGCCGGCTTGCCGACGGTGAAATCGGCGCCACTGGCTTCGCAGCGGCCATCGTTGCTGGCCGGGGCGGCAGGGGCGGCGGAGCCACCCGAGGTGCCGCCGGTGCTGCAGCCTGCAAGAACGGTAGCCAGCAACAGGGTCGCCAGGGAAGCGCGGGTACGGAACATGAATCCTCCTAATCGATCGTGGGAACTGCCCAATACGACAGCCCCTAAAACTGATTGTTGCAAAACTGCAAGATTCTGCCTGAACCCGGCCGTAGACGCGAAGGGCAATCGTGACGGGATTTTGCACCGAACCGCTGGTTCACCCTGACGCCGCCTTTATGCCTAAGTCGCAGGGCCAAGGTGACAAAGGCATGATTTACTGCAAACAGTGGAGTGCGCAACGCCTCCCCCTCGAACGCCAGGACCCGGTATTCGACTCTTCAGCCCAGGCCCCAGCGAGAGCGCTTCATGAGCAACCACAGCATCGATGCCGACATCAAGGTCAAATGGGACGAAGGCCAGAGCGCCTATAGCCCGGGCTCGCCCGAAGAACTGGTACTGATCGCCATCGATCTGCTGGTGCGCGACCGCGGCGGTGAAGCGGCGCGCAGCTTCATCGAGCAGGTACTGGAACGCCACGCGCCCCAAGCTGCTATTTCAATCGAGCCAGGCGCGCGCTGAGCAGGTCGAAGAAGCCTTTTGCGTCGCCCTCCTCCACCCACGTGACATTGGCGGGCTGTTTGAGCACGCCGTACCAGTCGGCGATGGTCTGGCCAAAGGTCGGGCCCTCACGGCTGTCGACCACCATGTGGATGTCCCGCCCTTTGAACAGCTCGGGCTTGAGCAGGTAGGCGATCACGCTGGCATCGTGCACCGGGCCGCCAGGCATGCCGTAGGTGTCCATGTCGAACTTGATGTAGGCGTTGAGGATATCCACCACCAGCTTGCTGGCCTGGTTGTTCACCGCCGCCAGTTGCTTGAGGCGTGCTTCGCTGGTGAGCAGCTTGTGGGTGACGTCCAGCGGCAGGTAAGTGAGCTTGACGCCACTGGCCAGCACCACCTCGGCGGCGTGCGGGTCGGCATACAGGTTGAACTCGGCCGCCGGGGTGATATTGCCGCCATTGAAGTGAGCGCCGCCCATGACCACCACTTCCTTGATACCCCTGGCGATGTCCGGCTGCTGGATCAGCGCCAGGGCCAGGTTGGTCTGCGGGCCGAGCATGGCGACGGTGATGCTGTGGGGCTCGGCGGCGCCCAGGGTGTCTACCAGGTATTGCACGGCGTTGCCTTTGGCCAAGGGCTGTTTCGGTTCGTGCACCTGGATGCCGGTCAGCCCCTCTTCACCGTGCACATTGGCAGCATAGATCGGCGGGCGCACCAACGGCCGGCCTGCCCCGGCGTACACCGGAATATCTTCACGACCACCCCATTCACGGGCCAGGCGGGCGTTGCGCGAGGTCTTGTCCAGGCGCACGTTGCCGGCGACCGTGGTGATGGCGCGGATTTTCAGCTCATCAGGCGAAGCCATGGCCAGCAGCAGCGCGACCACGTCGTCGGCGCCGGGGTCGGTGTCGATGATCAGGTCGCGTGGGGCGGCCATGACGGTGGTGGTGGCTAGCGCGGACATGAGTACGGCTCCTTGCAACAGGCGTTTGAACATTGGGTTTCCTTTCTCCAATTGGTTGACCTTATCGCACCCTGTGGGAGCGGCGGTTCGCCGCTGCGATTTACCCGCGAATCAGGCGCCGCCGATGCATGGCACCGGCTTCGCCGGTGTTCGCGGGTAAATCCGCTCCCACAGAAATTGTGGATAGCTCGACAGCGGCATTACCACCAAGGATTTAGAAAGTAACGCCCGCCACCAAGGCAATATTGCTGTAAGGCTTGCACTCACCCGTGCGCACCACGGCCCGGGCCTGCTGGCATAAAACCTTGAATTCAGCGTGGGTCAGTAACTGGCGCGAGCCGATCACCCCTTCGCCACGCAAACGTTCAACCTCCACCAACGCCGGCGGCTCAGCCTGCAGGATTTCCTCGGCCAGCACATGCCGCTCCACCTGCATCTCGCTCAACACCACCCGCAGCACACTGGCGAAGTCGGGAATCCCCGGCGTCAGCGCCAGATCGATCAGCTCGACCCCAGGCGGCACCGGCAAGCCGGCATCACCGATCACCACGATGTCCCCATGGCCCAACCCGGCAACAACCCGTGACAGGGCGATGTTCAACAGCGGTGTCTTCTTCATGGCGCCAGCTCCTTCAAATAGGGAATCGAAGGCTGAGCCCCCACGCGGGTGACCGACAACGCCGCAGCACGCTGCCCGAAAACGATTGCGTCTTCGCGCGAAAGACCACGAGCCAGGCCGGCGGCGAAGCCACCGACAAAGGTGTCACCGGCCGCCGTGGTATCCACGGCGTTGACCGGTGCGACGGGGAAATGCCTGTCGCCCTGCCCGTCGACAAACAATGCACCCTGGGCACCCAGGGTGACGATCACCTTCCCTGCCCCCAGCTTTATCAACTGTTCGCCGGCACGGCGAGCACTGTCGAGGTCGGTCACCGCCACCCCGGTCAGCGCCTCGGCCTCGCTTTCGTTGGGGATCAGGTAGTCGATATGGGTGTACCACTCAGCCGGCAGCGGGCCGGTGGCCGGCGCCGGGTTGAGGATCACGGTCTTGCCGAGCTCGCGCCCGCGCGCCAGGGTCCAGGCCACAGTCGGGGCAGGCACTTCAAGCTGGCAAATGATCACCTCGGCCTGCTGCAGCAACGCGTCGAAGCGCTGCACCGACTCAGGGCTGAGCAAGCCATTGCCACCCGCAATGATGACGATGGCGTTCTGGCTGGCGGCATCCACCACGATCAGCGCCACGCCACTGGAAACCCCCGGGCAGATGCCGACGCCCTGGCAGTCGACACCTTCCACTTCCAGCGCCTTGCGCAGTTGCTGGCCGTAGGCATCGTCACCCACATTGCCGACCATCGCCACGCTGGCACCCAGCCGGGCCACGGCCACGGCCTGGTTGGCCCCCTTGCCGCCGGGCACGGTGAAAAAGCTGTCACCGGCCAGGGTTTCACCGCCCCGCGGCAAGCGCTGGGCGCGGGCCACCAAATCCATGTTGAGGCTGCCGACCACTACCACCTTGGCACTCATGGGCATTCCTTAACGGTAATCGTTGAACAGATCCGGGCGCGGCCCGGTGGATTCGCGCAGGACGATGCGCGGCGCGACGATGCGCTGCTCCACCGCCCCACAGCTCGGTGCGCCGATGCGCGACAGCAGCAGCGCCGCCGCGCTTTCGCCCAGTTCGCGGATCGACTGGCCGACGGTGGTCAGCGCCGGGTACACATAGCGGCTCAGCTCGATGTCGTCGAAACCGATCACCGACAGCTCGCCCGGCACGTTGATATTGCGTTCGGCGGCGGCGCGCAGCACGCCAAAGCCGATCATGTCGTTGCCGGCGAAGATCGCCGTCGGCCGCTGGCCATCGAGCAGGCGCGCCGCCGCGGCATGGCCCCCAGGGCTGGTGAAGTCGCTGTGCAACACATGGCCGGCGGCGACGCGCAACCCGGCCTCGGCCATGGCCCGACGGAAACCGGCCAGGCGCAGTTGACTGACGCCCGTGTCCACGGGGCCTGCGATGGTGGCGATGTCGCGATGGCCCAGCTCCAGCAAGTGGCGGGTAGCCAGGTAAGCGCCGTGCTCGTGATCGATCCGTACAAGGTCTGCCTCGACGCCGTCCAGCGCGCGGTCGACGATGACCATGGGCGTGCGCACGCAGGCCAGGCTGTCGAGCAGGTCGCGCTCCTCACCCACCGAGGCCACGATCAGGCCGTCGATGCGTTTTTCCAGCAGCACGCGCAGGTAGCTGCGCTGCTTCTGCGGATCGTCGTCGGAGTTGCACAGGATCACGCAGTAGCCGTTGCGCTCGCAGGCATCCTCGATGCCCCGGGCCAGCTCGGCGAAGTACGGGTTGACGCTGTTGGGCACCAGCAGGCCGATGGTGGCAGTGCTGCGGGCCTTCAGCGAGCGGGCCACGGCGCTGGGCACGTAGTCGAGCTGGGCGATCGCCGCCTCGACCTTAAGGCGCACGTGTTCGCTGACCGGACGGGTCTTGTTCAGTACATGGGACACGGTGGTGTAGGAAATACCCGCCAGTGCCGCGACATCTTTGATGGTGGCCATGTTTTATCGGTTCCGCCGGTTTGCACGCCGGCTACGGTAAGTGTCGAGCACCACGGCGATGACGATGACCGCCCCGGTGATGATGCGTTTGGTGGGCTCCGAAGCACCGATCTGCGCAAGCCCTGCGGCCAGCACCGAGATGATCAGCACCCCGAAGAACGTACTGATGACCGAGCCGCGCCCACCCATCAGGCTGGTGCCGCCGATCACCACGGCGGCGATCACCTGCAGCTCCAGGCCGGCCCCGGCGTTGGGGTCGGCGGCCTCCAGGCGGGAAATCTGGAACAGCGCGGCCAGGCCTGCGAGCACGCCCATCAGGGCGAACACCAGGATCTTGTAAGGGCGCGGGTCGATACCCGCCAGGCGCACGGCTTCTTCGTTGGTGCCTATGCCGATCAGGTAGCGGCCGAACACCGTGCGGGTCAGCACCAACTGGGCCAGCACGATCACCAGCAGGCCAATGATGAAGGCCGGCGAAATGCCGAAGGCGATGGGGTTGGAGAACCAGGCGAAGGCATCGCCGATGTAGGCGGTACGCGAGTCGGTGAACTGGTAGGCCAGGCCCCGGGCCATTTCCAGCACGCCCAGCGAGACGATGAACGACGGGATGCGCCAGGCCACGGTAATGCTGCCGGTGATGCTGCCGGCCAGCGCCGCCACGGCCGTGCCGAGCAAGGCGGCGGGCAGCACGCCCCAGCCCCAGCCGAGGATCGCCACGCTGACCGTGGAGGCGGCCAGCGCCAGCACCGAGCCCACCGACAGGTCGATGCCGCCGATGATCAGCACGAAGGTCATGCCCACCGCCAGCACCATCAGGTCGGGGATCTGGTTGGCCAGGGTGCTGAAAGTGGCATAGGAGAGAAAGTGGCTGCTGAGCGACGAGAACAGCACGATCATCGCCAGCAAGGCGCCGGCCAGGCCCAGGTAGGTGCCCAGGCCATAATAGTTGCCGCTGCGGCGGGCGGGCGCGGCGCCCGGGGTGTCGAGGGGAGTGGTTTTCATGCGTCCATCCTGGGAGCTGCGTCGTGCAGCAGGGCATCACGTTTCTGGTAGCCGGCAAAGGCGGCGGCGAGCAGCTGGTCCTGGCTCCAGCGGTCACGGTCGAAGGTGTCGATCAGACGCCCGGCAGACAGCACGGCAATGCGGTCGCAGATCAGCATCAGTTCGCGCAGGTCGCTGGACACCACCACCAGGGCCTTGCCCTGGCGAGCGAGCTCGGCGAGCAGGCCGTAGATGTCGAACTTGGCGCCCACGTCGATCCCACGGGTGGGCTCGTCGAACAGCAGCACCTGGCAGTCACGCTCGAGCCAACGGCCGATCACCACCTTCTGCTGGTTGCCACCGGACAACTCGCCCACCGCCTGCGCCGGGCCGGCGCTGCGAATGCGCATGGCGTTGATCTGCCGTTCGGCCAGGCTGTGCTCGGCGTCGCGATCGAGCACACCGGCACGGGACACGGCGCCCAGGTTGCCCAGGGCAATGTTGGCGCTGATCGACTGGGTCAGCAGCAAGCCTTCGCCCTTGCGGTCCTCGGTGATCAGGGCGATGCCGGCGGCCACGGCGGCCTTGGGCGAGTCGATGCTCACCGGCTGCGGCGGCAGGCCAAGGGCGATCTGCCCGCTGTCGGCGCGGTCGGCGCCGTAGATCAGGCGCAGCAGCTCGGTGCGCCCGGCACCGATCAGCCCGGAGATGCCGAAGATCTCCCCTGCCCTCACCTCGAACGACACCTCACGCACCTTGTCGCCACGGCTGAGCTTGTCGACCTTGAGCAACGGCGCGCCGATCTGGCGGCGGCCCAGGTCGATGTGCTCACCCAGCTCGCGGCCGACCATCAGGTTGACCAGCTCGTTGCTGCTGTAGCGCTGGATCGGCTCGGCGCATACCAGCTTGCCGTCGCGCAGCACGGCGATGCGCTGGGCTACGCGCTGCAGCTCTTCGAGGCGGTGCGAGATATAGACGATGGCCACACCACGCTGGCGCAGGCGCTCGATCTGGGTGAACAGCAGTTCCACCTCACGGTTGGTGAGCATGGCCGTGGGCTCGTCGAAGATCAGCACATGGCAATCGCCAATCAGGTTGCGGGCGATCTCGACCATCTGCTGATGGCCGATCCCCAGCTCGCCAACCGGGGTGTCCGGATCGATGGCCTCCAGACCTACCTGGGCCATGGCCGCCGTGGCCAACTGGCGCAGGCGCTTCTGGCTGATCCAGCCGAAGCGGCTGGGCAGGTTGTCGAGGAACAGGTTTTCGGCCACGGTCAGGGTCGGCAGCAGGTTGAGCTCCTGCATCACCATGCGCACCCCAAGGCGCTCGGCCTCGGCGCGGCTGCCGGGGTTGTAGGGCTGGCCGCGGTAGTGCATCTGCCCGGTGGTGGGGATCTCCAGGCCGCTGATCAGCTTGGACAAGGTCGACTTGCCCGCACCGTTTTCGCCGGTCAGCGCCAGCACCTCGCCGCCGCGCAGCTCGAGGGTGACGTCGCCGAGCACCGGCTGGGCGTAGGTCTTGCCCAGGCCGCTGACGGCCAGCATGGTTTCATTGGCCGGTACTGACATGGCCACCTCTCTTTATAGAACCAATCACAGCTTGTTGATTTTGCCTGCGTGGGAGCGGGCTTGCCCCGCGAACACCGGCGCCGCCGGTGCCATCCACTGCGGTGCGCCCATCGCGGGGCAAGCCCGCTCCCACGATCACTCAAGCATCAGGCCTCTCGCTCACGAACAGTCACTTCGTGATCAATTCCACCGGTGTCTGGATCACATTGTCGGCATCCACGGCAGGCTTCTCGCCCTTGAGCATCGTCAATGCCGCCTGGATGCCGAACACCGCCTGCTGGCTGGCGGCCTGGTCGAGGGTGGCGAGCACGCGGCCATCCTTGAGCATCGGCTTGATGGCCTTGATGTTGTCATAGCCGACCACCTGCACCTGGCCGGCCTTGCCCGCGGCGCGCACCGCCGAGACCGCGCCCAGCGCCATGCTGTCGTTGCCGGCCAGCAGCGCCTTGAGGTCGGGGTATTCGTTGAGCATCGAGGCGGCCACGGCGTTGCCTTTGTCGATCTCCCAATTGCCGGACTGCACCGAGACGATCTTCATCTGCGCGGCATCCATGGCGTCCTTGAAGCCGGCGGTGCGCTGCTGGGCGTTGGTGGTGGTCGGCACGCCTTCGATGATGCCGACCTGATCGCCGGCCTTGAGTTTCTCTTTCGCCAGGTAATCGCCGACCAGGCGCGCGCCCTTGCGGTTGTCGGGGCCGACGAAGGGCACGCTGATGCCCTTGGCCTTGAGCAGTTCGGGGTCGAGGCGGTTGTCGATGTTGATCACGACCACGCCTTTGTCCATGGCCTTCTTCACCGCCGCGACCAGCGCCTTGGAATCGGCCGGCGCGATCACCAGGGCCTTGGCGCCCGAGTTGACCATCTGCTCGACGATGCGGATCTGCTCGCCGGTATCGGTTTCATTCTTGATGCCGTTGGCGATCAGCTCGAAATCCTGGGGGTGGGCTTTCTGGTAGTCCTTGGCGCCGTCTTCCATGGTGCGGAAGAACTCGTTGGCCAAAGACTTCATCACCAGGGCGACCTTGGGCGCGTCCTCGGCATGGGCGGCAGACAGTGGCAGGGCGAACATCAACGAAGAGAGCACAGCGACGGCCAGCGGACGACCGGAGAACGGCAGCTTCATGGAAATGACTCCGAATTTTGTGTTTTTTATCGGATGCAAACGTTTGCGGTGACTCACTATGGAAACAGGTCCCGCGTTTGTCAAATCCAGTGCGTAGGCAAAGCGCCAGCACGCACGCCAGATTATCCGCAATTTATCCGAAAAACCGAACACTTTTCCTACGCTTGTTCGGGATGCCGAACGACGGCAACCCGCGCAGTCTCACGCATTCAGGTTACACATGATGAATATCAACGGCTTACAGATGAAAAGCGACGAACGGTAAGGCCTGGTACGGAATCTGCCTGGTTGTCGTGCGACACAGCGAACATCTCATTAGGAAGAGAGAAGCAGAACTATGATCAACATCGCACTCAAGGCCTTCACCCCGGCCACCCTGGCCCTGCTGCTGGCCCTGCCGACCACCGTTTCTGCCAAGGAAGCCGAGCAACAACAGAAGCTCGCCAACGTGGTGATCCTCGCCACCGGCGGCACCATCGCCGGTGCCGGTGCCAGCGCCGCCAACAGCGCCACCTACCAAGCCGCCAAGCTCGGCATCGACAAGCTGATCGCCGGCGTGCCGGAACTGGCCGACATCGCCAACGTGCGCGGCGAGCAGGTCATGCAGATCGCCTCCGAAAGCATCAGCAACGACGACCTGCTCAAGCTGGGCAAGCGTGTCGCCGAGCTGGCCGACAGCAAGGATGTCGACGGCATCGTCATCACTCACGGCACCGACACCCTGGAAGAGACCGCCTACTTCCTCAACCTGGTGGAGAAGACCGACAAGCCGATCGTGGTGGTCGGCTCCATGCGCCCGGGCACCGCCATGTCCGCCGACGGCATGCTCAACCTGTACAACGCCGTGGCCGTGGCCAGCGACAAGCAGAACCGTGGCAAGGGCGTGCTGGTGACCATGAACGACGAGATCCAGTCCGGCCGCGATGTGAGCAAGTCGGTCAACATCAAGACCGAAGCCTTCAAGAGCGCCTGGGGCCCGATGGGCATGGTAGTGGAAGGCAAGTCCTACTGGTTCCGCCTGCCGGCCAAGCGCCACACGGTCAACTCCGAGTTCGACATCAAGACCATCAGCAGCCTGCCTGCCGTGGACATCGCCTACGGCTACGGCAACGTCACCGACACCGCCTACAAGGCCCTGGCCCAGGGCGGCGCCAAGGCGATCATCCACGCCGGTACCGGCAACGGTTCGGTGTCGTCGCGCGTCGTCCCTGCCCTGCAGGAACTGCGCAAGAACGGCGTGCAGATCATTCGTTCGTCCCACGTCAACCAGGGTGGTTTCGTCCTGCGCAACGCCGAACAGCCTGACGACAAGAACGACTGGGTCGTGGCCCACGATCTGAACCCGCAGAAAGCCCGCATCCTGGCCATGGTCGCCATGACCAAGACCCAGGACAGCAAGGAACTGCAGCGTATCTTCTGGGAATACTGATCCCGGTCTGAACCCGCCGCGGCGCCCGGCCGCGACGGGTTCGCTCCATCAGGCGATGACGACCTGGCCGTCCGCCAGGCCCTGCCCGGCAATGCCCACCAGTGTCACGCTGTCCTTGCCGAAGGTCAGCACCAGGTCATCACCCACCTGGCTCAGGTGATCGCGAAAGTCCGGCGACGCCGTGCCACCGTCCACCCCCATGAACACCAGGCGGTCCTGGCTGCTGAAGTCCAGCACCCGGTCCTGGCCGAAATGGCCGTCGAACAGGAAGGTGTCGCGCCCTGCCCCGCCGCTGAGCAGATCGTTGCCGGCACCGCCCACCAGCACATCATTGCCCGCACCGCCCACCAGGCGGTCGTCGCCGTCCAGGCCGAACAACCACTGGCCCTGCTTGCCGGCCACCAGCGTGTCGCCCGCCTGGCTGCCGCTCTGCGAGGCGGCGTAGAGGTTGAGCTTGCCGCTGGAAAGCAGGCCATCGGCGCCAACCGTGTGGCTGACCTCCTTGCTGAAGAACACCAGGCTCGTCTCCTGGCTCACCAGGCTCTCCACGTTGCGCACCAGGCTGATGCCGCCCTCGGCGTCGCGCACGTACAGCGTCCCTTGCCCGTCACGGGCAATGCTCAGGTTGGCCAGCGCGTCGCCGAGCTTCAAGGTGTCGTGGCCGCTGCCACCGTCGATCAGGTTGAAGCCACCCTCGTCCCGGAAGGTGTCGTTGCCGCCGCGCCCTTCCAGGTAGTCGTTGCCACGCCCGCCCTGGATAAGGTCGGCCTGCTCACTGCCGATGATGAAGGTGCTGCCCTTGTGCGTTTCGGCGTTGCGGTTGAGGTCCTGTACCCAGGTCGAGCCCCGGGTGACGTCGGACAGGTTGCTGACCACGATGGTCGAGTCGCGGCTGGTCCACTGATAGAAGCCGGAGTCCAGCACCCGGCCCAGGCCGTCGGTGTAGGCCGCCGGCAGGTGCGACAGCCAGGTGGCGATATTGCCGATGGAGAACGGCAGCAGGTTCCAGGCGTCCGAGGCGTAGTGGTCGTTGAAGTTGACGATGTTGTCGGTGGCCGAAGCCTTGGCGCCGTCATGCACGCCCAGGGTGCCCCAGGTCAGCGACGTGCCGTCGAGCGCACGGAACACGGGGTCGTTTTCGTAGCCGATGTTGAGCACCTTGTCGGGGTTTGCTGCCTGGGTGGGCGAGGCGAAGGCAACGTAGCGCGCGTCCTCAAAGAAGCCCCCCCAGCGCGCACCGCTCAGGTCGGCCAGGCTGTTGACCGCCAGGCCGCCCAGGCTGTGGCCGCTGACGGTAATGTCGGCGCCGCTCAGGCCGTTGGCCTTGGCGAAGGCCGCGACGTCACCGAGCAGGCCATCGAAGGCATTGGCCGCGTAGTCGCGGGCATAGCCGGCCGGCCCCAACGCCGCCAACAGGTCGTTCACCGCATCGCCCAGCGTGTCCCCCAGCAGGTTCTCGCGGGGCCCGCTGGTGCCGCGGAAGGCGATGCCGATCCCGCTCAACTGGCCATTGGCGTCGTAGCGCCCGAGGATTTCCACCTGGGCACTGGTGTAGCCCGGCGTTTCCCCATGAAAAGTACCGCGGGCGTCGGTGTGGCCGTTGTAGCCCAACTGCGCGGCGCTGATCGGCGCCCAGCCGGCGGCCTTCACCTGGGCCAGCGCCTTGGCTTCGGAGTCGGGGTTCCACGGGATGCCGGGGATCACCCCCTGGCTGTCGCTGCCGCCGATCAACGCCTTGACCAGCGTGGCCGGCAGGCCCAGGCCGAAGCCATGTTGCTGGTAGCCGGCGGCAAAGCCGTCGTCGATGCCATGGTAGGCGTACATGGCCAGGGCCATGGCATCCTGGTAAAGCGCGCCGGAGGCGGCGCTGTCGAGCTGCTTGTAATCGAATACGGGCATTGTTTGACGTCCTTGTTGCAGGTAGGAAAAACGCCCCAGCGACATCGTCCACTGACACGACTGACGGGCGAACGGCCAAGTTCGCACGGGGCTCGCCCCCAGGTCCAACGCCATGCCTGGGGCTACCCTGCCAAAGGTGCGGGCATAAAACCTGTACATGCATACAGATAAAACTTGCCTGCCCGCCCTGCCTTGCGCATCCTAGTGCCCCATCTCCAACGATGAAGCGTTGCCGGCCATGCGCCTCTTTCTCTGCGAAAAACCCTCCCAGGCAAAAGACATCGCCAAGGTGCTCGGCGCCCAGCGCCGTGGCGATGGCTGCTGGCAAGGCACCGACCTGTGCGTCACCTGGTGCATCGGCCACCTGCTGGAAACCGCGCCACCCGACAGCTACGACGAACGCTACAAACGCTGGTCCCTGGACGACCTGCCGATCATCCCCGACAAGTGGAAGATGACGGTCAAGCCCAAGACCGCCAGCCAGTTCAAGGCGGTCAAGCGCCTGCTGGGCGAGGCCCGCGAGCTGGTGATCGCCACCGACGCCGACCGCGAGGGCGAGATGATCGCCCGCGAACTGGTCGAACACTGCCGCTACCGTGGCCCCATCCAGCGCCTGTGGTTGTCGGCACTGGACGACGCCTCGATCCGCAAGGCCCTGGGGCGTCTGCTGCCTGGCCAGGAAACCTTCAGCCTCTACCACTCGGCCCTGGGCCGCTCGCGTGCCGACTGGCTGATCGGCATGAACATGAGCCGCCTGTTCACCCTGCTCGGCCGCCAGTCCGGCTACCAGGGCGTGCTGCCGGTGGGCCGGGTGCAAACCCCGACGCTGCGCCTGGTGGTGGACCGCGACCGCAGCATCGCCGATTTCGTGCCTGTGCCGTTCTGGGCCATCGAGGTGCAGCTGGAAAGCGCAGGCCAGGTGTTCAATGCCCAGTGGCGCGCGCCGCAAGACGCCTGCGACGACCAGGGCCGCTGCCTGCAACAGGCGTTGGCGCAGCAGGCCGCCGCCGCCATGCAGGCCGCGGGCACGGCGCGGGTGCTCAAGGTTGCCACCGAGCGCGTGCGCGAAGCGGCGCCGCTGCCCTTCGACCTGGGCACGCTGCAGGAACTGTGCTCGAAAAAATTCGGCCTGGGCGCCCAGGAGACGCTGGACATCGCCCAGGCCCTGTACGAAACCCACAAGCTGATCACCTACCCGCGCAGCGACAGCGGCTACCTGCCGCTAAGCCAGCACGGCGAGGCACCGGCGATCCTCGCCGCCCTGCAGCGTGCCGACGCCAGCCTCGCACCGCTACAGGCGCATCTTGAGCCCCAGCGTCGCTCACGGGCGTGGAACGACCAGAAGGTCAGCGCCCACCACGGCATCATCCCCACCGCCGCCGCCAGTGACCCGGCGCGCCTGCCGCCCAAGTACAAGGCGGTCTACACGCTGATCCGCGCCCGCTACCTGGCGCAGTTCCTGCCCAACCACGAATACGACCGCACCCAGGCCGAGTTCGACTGCGCCGGGCAAGCGCTGCGCGCGGTGGGCAAGCAGATCGTCGAGCCGGGCTGGCGCCGCGCCTTGCCCGAGGCGCTCACCCCGGCCAAAGGCCGCGAAGCACCACCGGCTCAGGTGCTGCCCGCCCTACGCGAAGGGCAGGACTGCGCGCTGCATGATCTGCAACTCAAAGACCTGTGGACCCAGCCACCCAAGCCCTTCACCGAGGGCGACCTGATCAAGGCGATGAAGAACGTCGCCAAGCTGGTGGACGACCCGCTGCTCAAACAGAAGCTCAAGGAAACCACTGGCATCGGCACCGAGGCCACTCGCGCCAGCATCATCCAGGGCCTGCTCGACCGTGGTTATCTGGTCAAGCATGGCAAGGCGCTGTCGGCGACACCTGCGGCGTTCAGCCTGATCGATGCCGTGCCCCGCGCCATCGCCGACCCCGGCACCACGGCCATCTGGGAGCAAGCGCTGGACATGGTGCAAAGCGGTGAGATGAGCCTTGAGGAGTTCGTCGCCCGGCAGTCGGCCTGGATGGGCAAGCTGGTGCAGCGCTGCGCGGGGATGCGCCTGAACATCAGCGGCCCGCCCCTGGCGCCGGGGGGCAAGGGTGCGCCATGGAAGAAGAAGCGTGGGGGTGGTGGCAAGCGCAAGACGGAGCCAGGGGCGGCCAAGGCCACAACCCCGCGCCGGCGCAAGACTGCCGGCAAGTCATGAACCATCGCGGGGCAAGCCCGCTCCCACGCCATGAACTGCCTCAAGGGTTGGATGGGTATCCAACTTCTTGGAGCAGTTCGTAGCGTGGGAGCGGGCTTGCCCCGCGATAGGTTGGCGAAACTACCTCAACCCTCAGCAGCCTCGCGCTTCAACCGCGCCCGGCGGGCCATGATGTTGAGCATCTCGATCACCGTCGAGAAGGCCATGGCGGCATACACGTAGCCTTTCGGTACATGGGCGCCGAAGCCTTCGGCGATCAGGGTCATGCCGATCATGATCAGGAAGCCCAGGGCCAGCATCACCACGGTCGGGTTGTCGTTGATGAACTTGGCCAGCGGGTCGGCGGCCACCAGCATCACGATCACGGCGCTGATCACGGCGATGATCATGATCGGCAGGTGCTCGGTCATGCCCACGGCGGTGATGATGCTGTCGATCGAGAAGACGATGTCCAGCAACAGGATCTGGAAGATCGCCGCGGTGAAACCGATGGTCACGGTGCTGCCGAGCTTGGACTCTTCCTTGGCACCATGGGGGTCGACACTTTCGTGGATCTCCTTGGTCGCCTTCCACAGCAGGAACAGGCCACCGGCGATGAGGATCATGTCCTTCCACGAGAAGGCGTGGCCGAACACATCGATCACCGGCTCGGTCAGCTGGACGATCCAGGCCACGGTGCTGAGCAGCGCCAAACGCATGACCAACGCCATGCTGATGCCGATGCGTCGCGCCTTCGAGCGGAATTGCTCAGGCAGCTTGTTGGTGAGGATCGAGATGAAGATCAGGTTGTCGATGCCGAGCACGACTTCCATGGCCACCAGGGTTGCAAGGGCAACCCAGGCGGTGGGGCTAGCGGCGAGTTCCAGCAAATATTCCATTGGTCAGTCCTGCTTCGGGTCCGGTGGGTCAGATGTCTTGGGTGTCTTTCTTGTCGTCTTCGGCCTTGGCCTTCTCGCCATCGCTGCCGATGGCGTCGCTCAGCGCCTGCTGGGCGGCGTCGTTGGTCTTGTCGATGGCCTGCTTGGCTGTTTCGGCGGCCTGGTCGAGCATCTGCTGGGCGGACTTCTCGGCCTGGTCGCAGCCGCTCATGGCGAACAACGCCAGGGCCAGCACCAGGGGCGTACCGATGGATTTGAGTTGCAACATGGGGTCCTCGCTTGTCGATATCCGTGCGGCGCGCGATGCGCCTGATGGGGTCGCATTCTAGAGGGGCTGAAACATCCGGAAAATTCGTATTTTCAGCTGATATACTTCGGTTTTTACGAATCCGGAAACGCCATGCTCAACTACCGCCAGCTTCATTACTTCTGGGCTGTAGCAAAGACCGGGAGTATCGCCCGCGCCAGCGAGCAACTGAATCTTACGCCGCAGACGATCAGCGGGCAGATCAGCCTGTTCGAGCAGACCTGGAACCTGGAGCTGTTCCAGCGCGTCGGCCGTCAGCTGGAGCTGACGGAAACCGGCCGCCAGGCACTGACCTATGCCGAGCAGATGTTCCAGATCGGCGGCGAGCTGGAAGCCATGCTGCGTGCCGGCCCTCAGGAACAGATCCTGTTCCGTGTGGGGGTGGCCGACGTGGTGCCCAAGTCCATCGTCTACCGCCTGTTGGCACCCACCATGGAACTGGATGAGGTGCTGCGCATCAGTTGCCGCGAAGACAAGCTCGAGCGCCTGCTCGCAGACCTGGCGATCCAGCGCCTGGACCTGGTGATTTCCGACAGCCCCATGCCCAACCACCTGGACATCAAGGGTTACAGCCAGAAGCTGGGGGAATGCGGCCTGAGCTTCTTTGCCACGCACACGCTGGCCGCACAGCTCGACAAGCCCTTCCCCGCCTGCTTGGACGATGCACCGCTGTTGATCCCCGGCCAGGAAACGGTGGTGCGCAGCCGCCTGCTGCGCTGGTTGGCCGAGCAGCAGGTGCAGCCGCGCATTGTCGGTGAGTTCGACGACAGCGCGCTGATGCAGGCCTTCGGCCAGTCTGGCAGCGGCATCTTCGTCGCCCCCAGCGTGATCGCCGAAGAAGTGTGCCGCCAGTACGGGGTGCAGTTGATCGGCCAGACCGAGGCGGTGAACGAGTCGTTCTATGCCATCTCGGTGGAGCGCAAGGTCAAGCACCCGGGCATCGTGGCGATCACCGAGGGGGCCCGGCGGGAGTTGTTCCACTGGTGACAAGACGACCTGTAGGAGCGGCCTTGCGTCGCGAAAGGGCCGCGAAGCAGCCCCGGCTATCGTGCATGTGACATGAATCGTCGGAGCTGCGTGGGAGCGGGCTTGCCCCGCGATTAGTGCCAAACCTGGCTGTGGTAAAGTACGCGGTTCATTCACCCCCGAGATTGCGCTGCACATGACCCCCGTTCTTCGCCTCATCAACCGCACCGGCCTGGTGACGCAGATCTGCATCGGCCTGGTGGCCGGCATCGCCCTGGCCCTGCTCGCGCCCTCCGTGGCGCGCGACCTCGGCTTCCTTGGCAAGGTATTCGTCAGCGCCCTGAAAGCGGTTGCGCCGGTGCTGGTGTTCATCCTGGTGATGGCCTCGATCGCCAACCACCGCCACGGCCAGGAAACCCATATCCGCCCGATCCTCTGGCTGTACCTGCTGGGCACCTTTGCCGCCGCGGTGGTGGCCGTGGCCGCCAGCATGCTGTTCCCCTCGCAGCTGGTGCTGAACGCCAGCGAGGCTTCGCTCAGCGCCCCCGGCGGCATCACCGAAGTGATGCAGAACCTGCTGCTGAGCGCCGTCGACAACCCGATCAACGCCCTGCTCAATGCCAACTTCATCGGCGTACTGACCTGGGCCATCGGCCTGGGCATCGCCCTGCGCCATGCCAATGACACCACCCGCACCGTGGTCGAGGACTTGTCCAACGGCGTCACCTTGATCGTGCGCGTGGTCATTCGCTTTGCGCCGCTGGGGATCTTCGGCCTGGTCAGCTCGACGCTGGCGCAATCCGGCCTGAACGCGTTGCTGGGCTACCTGCACCTGCTGGCCGTGCTGATCGGTTGCATGCTGTTCGTGGCACTGGTGATGAACCCGCTGATCGTGTTCTGGAAAATCCGCCGCAACCCTTACCCGCTGGTGCTGCTGTGCCTGCGCGAAAGCGGCATCACCGCGTTCTTCACCCGCAGTTCGGCGGCCAACATTCCGGTCAACCTGGCCTTGTCGGAAAAGCTCGGCCTGCACGAGGACACCTACTCGGTGTCGATCCCCCTGGGCGCGACCATCAACATGGCCGGCGCGGCGATCACCATCACTGTGCTGACCCTGGCGGCCGTGCACACCCTGGGCATCCCGGTCGACCTGCCTACCGCCGTGCTGCTCAGCGTAGTGGCGGCGGTGTGCGCCTGCGGCGCCTCGGGCGTGGCCGGGGGTTCGCTGCTGCTGATCCCGCTGGCCTGCAGCCTGTTCGGTATTCCCAGCGAGATCGCCATGCAGGTGGTGGCGGTCGGTTTCATCATCGGCGTGCTGCAGGATTCGGCCGAGACGGCGCTGAACTCCTCCACCGATGTGCTGTTTACCGCCGCCGCGTGCCAGGCCATGGAGCAGCGCAACGCCTGACGGGGCCATCGCGGGGCAAGTCGCAGCGGTGCGCCGCTGCGACTTGCCCCGCGATGCGTTCGACGATTGCTTAAGCCAGGCACTTTACCTAGGCTAGTGGCCTTTTCCTCGCAATGAGACAAGGCCATGTCCGAACACGAAAGCACCGGCGAAGGCCGCTTCAACAGCACCGAGATCCGCGTCCTCGGTTCGTTGATCGAAAAGCAGGCCAGCAGCCCGGAAACCTACCCCCTGACCCTCAATGCCCTGGTCCTGGCCTGCAACCAGAAAACCAGCCGCGAACCTGTCATGAACCTCTCCCCCGGCCAGGTTGGCCAGGCCCTGCGCGCCCTCGAAGGGCAGAACATGGCCCGCCTGCAGATGGGCAGCCGTGCCGACCGCTGGGAACAGCGGGTGGACAAGGCGCTGGAGCTGGTACCGGCGCAACTGGTGCTGATGGGCCTGATGTTCCTGCGCGGCCCGCAAACCCTCAATGAACTGCTGACCCGCAGCAACCGCCTGCATGATTTCGAAGACGTCGACCAGGTCCAGCACCAGCTGGAGCGCCTGATCTCCCGTGGCCTGGCCCTGCACCTGCCGCGCCAGGCCGGCCAGCGCGAGGACCGCTACACCCACGCCTTGGGCGACCCGGCCCAAATCGAGGAGATCCTCGCCGCGCGTCAGCAGGAGGGTGGCGCACGCAGCGGTGCCGGCAGTGTCTCGCAGGAGCGCATCGAAGCGCTGGAAGCGCGGATTGCCGCGTTGGAGGAGCGCCTGGCCCAGCTGGAAGGCTGAGGTCAGGGCTTGAGTGCTTCGGGGAAGTTGCGACAGCTCTTGCGCTCGGCCATTTCGCGCTCGCTGGGGCGCTGGTCGACAAACACGGTACGGCCGTCTGCGTAGATTTCCAGGTAGCCCCAGTGCAGGTCCTGCTCTTTCTGCCCGGGCTGGGGTGGCACGAGCCACCAGGGTTCGCGGCTGATCAGGGTCATGGGTGCGATTCCTGAAGGGGACTGCCCTTCATGATAGCCACTACCACACCAACGCAATCGCGGGGCAAGTCGCAGCGGCGGTGCGCCGCTGCGACTTGCCCCGCGAAGAGGCCGGAACAGGCTTACGCCGGTGCCGAAGTCCGGATCAGGTGATCGAACGCTGCCAGCGAAGCCTTGGCGCCCTCGCCCACGGCGATGACGATCTGCTTGTACGGCACCGTGGTCACGTCACCAGCAGCGAACACGCCGGGGATGCTGGTCTGGCCCTTGGCATCGACGATGATCTCGCCACGCGGCGACAGCTCGACAGTGCCCTTGAGCCAATCGGTGTTCGGCAGCAAGCCGATCTGCACGAAGATGCCCTCCAGCGCCAGCTCATGCACTTCATCGGTGCTGCGGTCCTTGTAGCGCAGGCCGGTCACCTTCTCGCCATTGCCGATCACTTCGGTGGTCAGCGCGCGGGTGATCACCGTGACGTTCGGCAGGCTGTGCAACTTGCGCTGCAGCACCGCGTCGGCGCGCAGCTGGCTGTCGAACTCGATCAGGGTCACCTGGGCGACGATACCGGCCAGGTCGATGGCCGCTTCCACACCAGAGTTGCCACCGCCGATCACCGCCACACGCTTGCCCTTGAACAGCGGGCCGTCGCAGTGCGGGCAGTAGGCCACGCCACGGGCGCGGTATTCCTGCTCGCCCGGCACGTTCATTTCGCGCCAGCGGGCACCGGTGGCCAGGATCACGGTCTTGGCCTTGAGCGAGGCGCCGCCGGCCAGGCGTACTTCGTGCAGGCCACCGTCAGTGGCCGGGATCAGCGCTTCGCCGCGCTGCAGGTTCATGATGTCGACGTCGTACTGCTTGACGTGCTCTTCCAGCGCCATGGCCAGTTTCGGCCCTTCGGTTTCCTGCACCGAGATGAAGTTTTCGATGGCCAGGGTATCGAGTACCTGGCCGCCGAAACGCTCGGCGGCAACCCCGGTACGGATGCCTTTGCGCGCGGCATAGATGGCCGCCGCCGCACCGGCTGGGCCGCCACCGACCACCAGCACGTCGAAGGCGTCCTTGGCATTGATCTTTTCAGCCTGGCGAGCGCCGGCACTGGTGTCGATCTTGCCGAGGATCTCTTCCAGGCCCATACGGCCCTGGCCGAACACTTCGCCGTTCAGGTAGATGCTCGGAACCGCCATGACCTTGCGGCTTTCCACTTCATCCTGGAACAGCGCGCCGTCGATCGCGACATGGCGCACGTTGGGGTTGAGCACCGCCATCAGGTTCAGTGCCTGGACCACGTCCGGGCAGTTCTGGCACGACAGCGATAAGTAGGTTTCGAAGCTGAACTCACCCTGCAAGCCCTGGATCTGCTCGATCACTTCGGCGCTGGCTTTCGAGGGGTGGCCGCCGACCTGCAGCAGCGCCAGCACCAGGGAGGTGAATTCGTGGCCCATGGGGATGCCGGCAAAGCGCAGGCTAATGTCCGCCCCAGGGCGATTCAGCGAGAACGAAGGACGACGGGCGTCGCTGCCGTCCGCGCTGAAGGTAATGAGGTTCGACAGGCCGGCGATTTCCACCAGCAGGTCGTGCAATTCGCGGGACTTCGCGCCGTCGTCGAGGGAAGCGACGATCTCGATCGGCTGGGTGACCCGCTCCAGGTAGGTTTTCAGTTGCGATTTAAGCGTGGCGTCCAACATACGGGCGATTCCTTTTTCAAACTTCGGATACAAAAACGCCCAGGCAGGATCGCCCGGGCGTTTTTACGGGGCGGTAGGTACTTCAGCTTTGGCGGCTGTCTACCGCCCGCGAGGTGCACATCGACTTAGATCTTGCCGACCAGGTCGAGGGACGGTGCCAGGGTGGCTTCGCCTTCTTTCCACTTGGCCGGGCAGACTTCACCCGGGTGGGCGGCAACGTACTGGGCGGCTTTGACTTTGCGCAGCAGCTCGGCAGCATCACGGCCTACACCACCGTCGTTCAGTTCGACGATCTTGATCTGGCCTTGCGGGTTGATCACGAAGGTACCGCGATCTGCCAGGCCGGCTTCTTCGATCAGTACGTCGAAGTTGCGCGAGATGATGTGGGTCGGGTCACCGATCAGCGGGTACTGGATCTTGCCGATGGTGTCCGAGGTGTCGTGCCAGGCTTTGTGGGTGAAGTGGGTGTCGGTGGACACGCCGTAGATCTCGACGCCCAGCTTCTGGAACTCGGCGTAGTTGTCGGCCAGGTCGCCCAGCTCGGTCGGGCAGACGAAGGTGAAGTCGGCCGGGTAGAAGAACACGACGGACCACTTGCCTTTCAGGTCGGCTTCGCTGACCTGAACGAACTCGCCCTTGTGGTAAGCGGTGGCGGTGAACGGTTTGACCTGGCTGTTGATGATTGGCATGAGAGACGCTCCTTCATGGGGTTGGAATCAGTTGATGGAGTGAATCCTACCGACTGCTCCGGCTGAAGGCTCATTGGCAAAGCTCATGCTTGTGATTGGTTTTGGCTATAAGGTGGGTTTATTAATAGAAGGGATTGAGCTGAGCAAAGGATTGCGCGAGCCAGAAAGCATCGCGGGGCAAGCCCGCTCCCACGCCTGAACCGCATGGAAGCGACGGTTCCGGCGTGGGAGCGGGCTTGCCCCGCGATTAGGGGTGACGCGGATCAGCGGGTAACGGTACGCATGGTCACGAACTCTTCGGCCGCCGTCGGGTGCACGCCGATGGTCTCGTCGAACTGCTGCTTGGTCGCCCCGGCCTTCAGCGCGATGCCCAGGCCCTGGATGATCTCGCCGGCATCCGGCCCGACCATGTGGCAGCCCAGCACCTTGTCGGTGTCGGCATCCACCACCAGCTTCATCAGGGTCTTTTCCTGGATATCGGTGAGGGTCAGTTTCATCGCCCGGAAGCGGCTCTCGAAGACCTGCACCTTGTGCCCGGCCTGCAGCGCCTGCTCTTCGGTCAAGCCCACGGTACCGATCGGCGGCTGGCTGAACACCGCGGTGGGGATGTTCTGGTAATCCACCGGGCGGTACTGCTCGGGCTTGAACAGACGACGGGCCACGGCCATGCCTTCGGCCAGTGCCACCGGGGTGAGCTGTACGCGGCCGATCACATCGCCAATGGCCAGAATGGACGGCGCGGTGGTCTGGTACTGCTCATCGACACGGATGAAGCCGCGCTCGTCCAGTTCCACACCAGTGTTCTCCAGGCCCAGGTTGTCCAGCATCGGCCGGCGCCCGGTGGCGTAGAACACGCAGTCGGCGACCAGCTCGCGGCCATCCTTGAGGGTGGCCTTGAGGCTGCCGTCGTCGAGCTTGTCGATGCGCTGGATATCGGCATTGAACTGCAGATCCATGCCGCGTTTTTCCAGCTCTTCCTTGAGGTGCGTGCGCACCGAGCCATCAAAACCGCGCAGGAACAGGTCGCCACGGTACAGCAGCGTGGTAGCGGCGCCCAGGCCCTGGAAGATACCGGCGAACTCGACGGCGATGTAGCCACCACCGACCACCAGCACCCGGCGCGGCAGGTCCTTGAGGTAGAACGCCTCGTTGGAAGTGATCGCCAGTTCCTTGCCCGGAATGTCCGGCACCTGCGGCCAGCCGCCGGTGGCGATCAGGATGTTCGCAGCGCTGTAGCGCTGGCCTTCCACTTCCACTTCATTGGCCCCGGTGATACGCGCATGGCCGGTCAACAAGGTGACGCCGCTGTTGACCAGCAGGTTGCGGTAGATGCCGTTGAGGCGCTCGATCTCGCGGTTCTTGTTGGCGATCAGGGTGCCCCAGTCGAAGTGGCCTTCTTCCAGGGTCCAGCCGAAGCCGGCGGCCTGCTCCAGCTCATCGGCGACATGGGCACCGTACACCAGCAGTTTTTTCGGCACGCAACCGACGTTGACGCAGGTACCGCCCAGGTAGCGGCTCTCGGCAACGGCCACCTTGGCGCCGAAGCCCGCGGCGAAACGCGCCGCACGCACACCGCCGGAACCGGCGCCAATCACAAACAGATCAAAATCGTAGGCCATGTAGTCAGTCTCCTTGGCAGGCGCCCAGCATAGCGCCGTTGCCTGCCACAAACAAAAAAGCCACCCCGAAGGGTGGCTCCTGGACCTGCCGGGCGAACTCAGTACGCCTTGCCGGTCTTGTAGAAGTTTTCGAAGCAGAAGTTGGTCGCCTCGATGTAGCCTTCGGCGCCACCGCAGTCAAAACGCTTGCCCTTGAACTTGTAGGCGATCACGTTGCCTTCGGCGGCCTGCTTCATCAGTGCGTCGGTGATCTGGATCTCGCCGCCTTTGCCTGGCTCGGTCTGCTCGATCTTCTCGAAGATGTCCGGGGTCAGGATGTAACGGCCGATGATGGCCAGGTTCGACGGTGCGTCTTCCGGCTTCGGCTTCTCGACCATGGAATCCACGCGGAAGATGCCGTCCTTGATCTCTTCACCGGCGATGACGCCGTACTTGTTGGTTTCCTGCGGGTCGACTTCCTGGATGGCAACGATCGAGCAGCGATACTTCTTGTACAGCGCGACCATTTGCGCGAGCACGCCGTCGCCATCAAGGTTGACGCACAGGTCGTCGGCCAGTACCACGGCGAACGGCTCGTCACCGATCAGCGGGCGGCCGGTGAGGATGGCGTGGCCCAGGCCTTTCATTTCGGTCTGGCGGGTATAGGCGAACGAGCACTCGTCCAGCAGACGACGGATGCCGACCAGGTATTTTTCCTTGTCGGTGCCCTTGATCTGGTTTTCCAGCTCGTAGCTGATGTCGAAGTGGTCTTCCAGGGCGCGTTTGCCGCGGCCGGTGACGATGGAAATTTCATTCAGGCCGGCGTCCAGTGCTTCTTCAACGCCATACTGGATCAGTGGCTTGTTGACCACCGGCAGCATTTCCTTGGGCATGGCTTTGGTAGCGGGCAGGAAACGAGTGCCGTAACCGGCTGCCGGGAACAAGCATTTCTTGATCATATACGTCCTTAACGTAGGGCTTTGCGTACGAATTCGGCGCAGTCTAATCAGGCGGAGGTCACCTTACAATGCCCCCCCTGCTGTCTGCCGACGCCATCATAGAGACATCTCAGTGTAGTTAGTTCCGAGGCAACGTGAGAATTGCGACCAACTACCTCTGCAAAGACGGGAAACCACACCGTTTTTCAGGGTATTTCATCTTTGCCGGGCATGAAAAAACCACTCACTCATGACTCCAGATCAAAGGACCTTGGCGCCCCAACACCTTAATCAAAACCTGTGAGTGCCGCACACTGCCACCTATCCGAACGATGCCGCAGCACGCAGCCCCGGCATCCCACCACAGGAGCAACCCCATGAGCATTCCATCCTTCGGCGTTGGCACTTTCCGCCTGACTGGCCAAGCCGTCATCGACTCGGTCAAGTCGGCACTGCAGCTGGGTTACCGCGCCATCGACACCGCGCAGATCTACAAGAACGAAGCCGAGGTCGGCCAGGCCATCGCCGAAAGCGGCGTGCCCCGCAGCGAACTGTTCATCACCACCAAGATCTGGGTCGACAACTACGCAGCCGACAAGCTGCTGCCGAGCCTGCGCGAAAGCCTGGCCAAGCTGCGTACCGACCACGTCGACCTGCTGCTGATCCACTGGCCGGCCCCCGGCAACGGCGTCGAACTGCCCGAGTACATGCAGGCCCTGGCTGAGGCCAAGAAACTGGGCCTGGCCCGCCAGATCGGCGTTTCCAACTTCAACATCGAGCTGACCCGTCAGGCCATCGAAGCCGTCGGCAAAGGCGAGATCGCCACCAACCAGATCGAGCTCAGCCCCTACCTGCAGAACAACAAACTGACTGCCTTCCTCAAGGAGCAGGGCATCACCACCACCTCCTACATGACCCTGGCCTACGGCAAGGTGCTGAAGGACCCGGTACTCGCCCAGATCGCGGCCAAGCACAAAGCCACCGTCGCCCAGGTAGCCCTGGCCTGGGCCCTGCAGCTGGGTTACGCGGTGATCCCGTCGTCGACCAAGCGCGAAAACCTGGCCAGCAACCTGCTTGCCCGCAGCCTGCAGCTGGATGCCGACGACATGGCGCTTATCGCCACCCTGGAGCGCAATGGTCGCGAAGTCAGCCCCGACGGCTTGGCGCCGGCTTGGGACTGATCATCTGAAAAAGCCGCGCGGACGGTGGCCGCGCGGCTGATGCTGCAATTGTTCCGCCGCCTGCAATTATGAAGTGAGCCGGGCACGGATTTCCCTGCACAACCTGCAGGGCTAGCCTTCAAGCCGTGCACAGCATCCCGCTGACCACTTCAAGCAGAGGAATTGCCCAATGTCCCGCCCTCCACTTCCGCCCTTCACCCGCGAAAGCGCCATCGAGAAAGTCCGCCTGGCCGAGGACGGCTGGAACAGCCGCGACCCCGCCAAGGTCGCACTCGCCTACACCCTCGATACCCACTGGCGCAACCGTGTCGAGTTCTGCCGCAGCCGCGAAGAGGCCCAGGCCTTCCTCACCCGCAAGTGGAACCGCGAACTGGAGTACCGCCTGATCAAGGAGCTGTGGGCCTTCACCGGCAACCGCATCGCCGTGCGCTACGCCTACGAATATCACGACGACAGCGGCCAGTGGTTCCGCGCCTACGGCAACGAGAACTGGGAGTTCGCCGAAGATGGCCTGATGCGCAACCGCCACGCCAGCATCAACGAACAACCCATCGCCGAAGCCGAGCGCAAGTTCCGCTGGCCGCTGGGGCGCAGGCCCGATGATCACCCGGGGTTGAGCGACTTCGGCTTCTGAAGCCCGCGCGGCGCAGGCTTGCGCCTGCGCCGCGCGTTGTGCCGTTCACAACGGATTGCGGGCGAAGATTTCTTGGGTCAGGGTTTCGATCAGCGTCTGCATCGCCGCCTCACGGGCCTCGGCCACCGCGCCGATGGCCGACAGGTATTCACCCTCGGGCAGATCGGCCTCCTGCAAACGCTCCAACTGCTCATGGAAGGGCTGGTCGGTGTGCTCGAAGCGTTGTGCATAGGTCTCGCGCAGGTGCGTCTGCCAGAACTCGCGCTGGGCCACCGATGCCACCAGGCGCGGCGTGCGCTCGGCGATCAGCACCTGGCTGCGCACCGCCACCAGGCTGCGATGCGATACCTCGGCGCTGGTCGGGAAACGCATGTTGCTCGGCTGCCCGGGCAGGTCCAGGGCCTGCGCCAGGCCTACGCGGTACATCAGGCGGACCTCCACCTCGTCGTACTCGATGCCTTGGGCCGCGCGCCTGGCAATTTCCTCGGACGCCGCGCGATCGACCTCGTCGAGCCGGAACAGCGAGCGGCCCAGGCGCTGCAGGCTGCGCTCGGCCGCCAGGCCTGTCTGGCCAGCACTGTGCAGGTACACCCAGGATTGCACCTCAAGCAAGCTGAAGTTCAGCGCCACACTGTCGCTGCAGGTGCGCGGATGACCAGCCAGCTCGAACAAGCGTTCGCGCAGCCCGGTATTGGCGGCGCAGTTCTCGATCACACTCCAGGCCCGTACGGCCAGGTCACCGCGATGAAAGATGAAATCCTCTGTCCCTCGCAGATCGGCGAGCAGTTGGTAAAAATCTACAGCCCCGGGCTCGTGCATCAAGCTGTCCCACTGCATACCCCGCAACAAGCGGTCGTCGGGCTCCAACAGTTGCAACCAGGCGTCACGGTTCTGGACTGCGCTGTCGGTGTGCCGAACCAGGCGCTGCAGGCGGCGGGGCTCGGCCTGCAGAAACGCGCTCAGCCGTTCACTGCGGCTGCGGCGATCTTCATCGTCCGTCGGTACCGCCAGCACCCGCGCATCGCCCAGGATCTTCCCCACCTGCGCCTCACTCTCCGAGAAGTTGTGCAACGCGGCGGCCAGCAGGCTCTGGGTCTGCTGGTGGGTACTGATCGGCAAGGGAAGGCTGGCGGGCACCACGGGTTGCACTTCGGTCCAGACCCGCAGCAATTGGCAGGCCCGTACATCCAGGGAAAGGCCGCTGGCCTCTTGCAAGGCTTCGACCAGTAGCGGCTCGGCGAATGCATCGATCGCCAGCAACACACCCAGTTGCTGGTCAAGCGCATGCTGCGCACGCTGTTGGGCCAGCAGGCTCTGGCACAGCGCCCGCCGATGGGCCGTGGAGGCGCGGGTCAACCACGCCGGCAATGTTTGCGCGAGCA
Source organism: Pseudomonas sichuanensis (assembly GCF_003231305.1). GTDB lineage: Bacteria > Pseudomonadota > Gammaproteobacteria > Pseudomonadales > Pseudomonadaceae > Aquipseudomonas > Aquipseudomonas sichuanensis. The sequence continues at coordinate 37,008 of NZ_QKVM01000020.1, forward strand.
GCGCATCGTTCGAAACCGGTGACGGAAATGAGTGGGGCATGATGTCCTCTGCGTGAATGCAACCAGGCAGCAGAACATCACCCCACCCTCGATCCCGTGCGCTACATACTGCTGGCAAGCGCCGCGTCGAAACACTCGGCGTCCTGGTTCCTGGGCAGCCCAGGGTCAGCAGTTACTCAGGGGGAAGGATGTGCCAGGAGCTTTCGCCTGGCAAAGAGGGGATGACAGATTATCGGGCACAAAAAAAAGAGGCCTTAAAGGCCTCTTTTTCGTGATTTACAGAGATTGTTGCAACCTCTGAAATCGATATTTGGAGCGGGAAACGAGACTCGAACTCGCGACCCCGACCTTGGCAAGGTCGTGCTCTACCAACTGAGCTATTCCCGCGTCGTGATGGGGGCCATTCTAGCGATTTGTAGAACGGCGTCAACCCCTTGATTCAAAAAAGTTTTATTTCTGCTCAGAACCTTCGCGCAGGTGCGGCCAGGCGGCCACCAGGTAGTGCACCATCGACCACAGGGTCAGGCCGGCGGCCACCAGCAGCAGGCCGTAGCCCAGCGCCACCCAGAAACTCATGGCCGGCGGGTTGGCCAGCAGGATCACCAGCGCCAGCATCTGCGCGGCGGTTTTCCATTTGCCCAGGCTGGACACCGCTACATGCGCCCTCGCCCCCAACTCGGCCATCCACTCGCGCAGCGCCGAAACCACGATCTCGCGGCCGATGATCACCGCCGCCGGCAGCGTGAGCCAGAAGTTGGCGTGCACCTGCACCAGCAGCACCAGCGCCACGGCGACCATCAGCTTGTCCGCCACCGGGTCGAGGAAGGCGCCGAACGGTGTGCTCTGCTGCAGCCGACGGGCCAGGTAGCCGTCCAGCCAGTCGGTGGCGGCGGCGATGGCGAACACCGTGCTGGCGGCCATGTAGCTCCAGTGGTAGGGCACATAGAACAGCAGGATGAAGATCGGAATGAGCAGGACGCGTAGAACGGTGAGCAGGTTTGGAATATTCATCGGTACGACTGGCTGCGAGTTGAGCCCGGCATTCTACTCGCTATGCAGGCTGGCATAAATCGACTCGGCAAGCTTTTTACTGATGCCAGGGGCCTTGGCGATCTCGTCGATACTGGCGCGGTTGAGCTCCTGCAGGCCGCCGAAATGTTTCAGCAGCTCGCGCCGGCGCTTGGGCCCCACCCCGGCCACGTCTTCCAGGCTGGAGGTGCGCCGCGCCTTGCCGCGCCTGGCGCGGTGGCCGGTGATGGCGAAACGGTGGGCCTCGTCGCGGATCTGCTGGATCAGGTGCAGCGCCGGGTTGTCGCCCCTGAGGGTGAACTCGTGGGCCACGTCGTTCAGGTACAGGGTTTCGAAACCGGCCTTGCGGGTCACGCCCTTGGCCACGCCGAGCAGGGTGAGGTCGGCGAAGCCCAGTTCCTGCATCACGTCGCGGGCCATGTTCAACTGGCCCTTGCCGCCGTCCACCAGCAGCACGTCGGGCAGCTTGCCCTCTCCGTCCTTGATGCGCCCGTAACGGCGCAACAGGGCCTGGTGCATGGCGGCGTAGTCGTCGCCGGCGGTGACGCCTTCGATGTTGAAGCGGCGGTAATCGGACTTGAGCGGGCCTTCGGGGCCGAACACCACGCACGAGGCCACGGTGGCCTCGCCGCTGGAATGGCTGATGTCGTAGCACTCCAGGCGCTGCGGGACTTCATCCAGGTCCAGCACCTGGGCCAATGCCTCGAAGCGCGCGGCCATGTGCTGGCGGTTGGCCAGGCGGGCGTTGAGCGCTTGTTCGGCGTTGGTCACCGCCAGCTGCTGCCAGCGCGCGCGGGTGCCGCGCACCCGGTGGCTGATGCAGAGCTCGCGCCCGCGCAGGGTCTGTACGGCTTCACTGATTGCCGCGAAATCCTCGTGCACCACATTGACGATCAGCTCGCCCGGCAGTTCGCGTTCGGCATTGCCCAGGTAGTACTGGGACAGGAACGCGGCCATGACCTCGGCCACCTCTTCCTCGATGCCCACCTGGGGGAAGAAGTTCTTGCTGCCCAGCACCCGCCCGCCGCGCACGCTGATCAGGTGCACGCAGGCGCCGCCGGGGTTGACGAAGGCCGCCACCACATCCACGTCGCCGGAGCCGCCTTCCATGTACTGCTGGTCCTGGACCCGGCGCAGCAACGCGATCTGGTCACGCAGCTCGGCCGCCTTTTCGAAGTTCAGGACCATGGCGGCCTTTTCCATCTCGGCATTGAGCTCGTTACCCAGTTGCTGGCTGCGCCCTTCGAGGAACATCACCGAGTGGCGCACGTCTTCGGCATACTCGGCCGGCTCGACCAAGCCCACGCAAGGCGCCTTGCAGCGTTTGATCTGGTACTGCAGGCAGGGCCGGGTGCGGTTGGCGTAATAGCTGTCCTCGCACTGGCGCACCGAGAAGGCCTTCTGCAACAGGCTCAGGCTTTCGCGAATGGCACCGGCGCTGGGGTAAGGGCCGAAGTAGCGGCCCTTGGCTTTCTTGGCGCCACGGTGGATGCCCAGGCGCGGGAATTCACCGTCGGAAAGGAACACATAGGGGTAGGATTTATCGTCGCGCAGCAGGATGTTGTAAGGCGGCCGCCACTGCTTGATCAGCGTCTGCTCAAGCAGCAGCGCTTCGGTCTCATTGGCGGTGATGGTGGTCTCGACCTGGGCGATGCGCCCCACCAGTGCGGCAGTCTTGGGCGCCAGGCCGGTCTTGCGGAAATAGCTGGCCAAACGCTTCTTGAGGTTCTTGGCCTTGCCCACGTAGAGCAGCCGCGCCTCGCTGTCGAACATCTGGTACACGCCCGGGCGACCACTGCAGGTCGCCAGGAACGCGCTGGCATCAAAAGGTTGTGACATGGGTGTGCTTAAAGACTTGCGTCGACCATACCGTGGCGGACGGCCAGCAAGGTCAGTTCGACGTCGCTGGTGACCGAGAGTTTTTCGAAGATTCGATAACGGTAAGTATTGACGGTCTTGGGGGACAGACACAACTTGTCGGAGATGATCTGCACTTTCTGGCAACCGACGATCATCAGGGCGATCTGGATTTCCCGCTCCGAGAGCGTATCGAACGGCGAGCCCTGGGGCTGGAACGACTTGAGCGCCAGTTGCTGGGCAATCTGCGGGCTGATGTAGCGCTGGCCGGCGAACGCCAGGCGGATGGCCTGGACCATTTCGTCGAGCCCGGCGCCCTTGGTCAGGTAGCCGGCGGCACCCGCCTGCATCAGGCGGGTGGGGAACGGGTCTTCCTCGCACACGGTTACCGCCACCACTTTGGTGTCCGGCTGGCTGCGCAACAATTTGCGGGTTGCTTCAAGGCCGCCGATCCCTGGCATTTTCACGTCCATCAGAACCACGTCCGGCTTGAGCTCGCGGGCAAGCTTGAGGGCAGACTCACCCGAGTCCGCCTCCCCCACCACTTGCAGGCCATCGATGTCGGCCAGCATGCGCGTAATGCCGGTACGCACCAGATCGTGATCGTCGACCACCAGGACCCTAATCAAGCAGACACCTCATTAGTGGGGCGATTGGATCCCGCCACCTTAACAAAATTTTTCACAGGCAACCTAGCGTAAAGCGTCATGAAAATAGGCGTTACGCTCAGGTGGGCGCATCCGCACTACCTCAGCGCTTGTAGCTTCTCCAGCCAGACGGTGCAACAGGTGCCAGACGGCCGCCTGATCGGCTTGCGGCAAGCGGCGGAAGGCACCGAGCAGACGGTCTTCGTCGGCAGTGAGGCAATCCAGTGGCGCCGGGGTCGGCACACCGGTCAACACATACAGTGCATCGACCCCCTTGGCCGCGACGGCGGCGAGGTAGTCCATACGTGGCGTACGCTCGCCGCTCTCGTATTTGCCCTGAGCATTGGGCTCGACACCCCCAACGTCACCGAATACGCGCTGGGTCAGCCCCAAGCGTTCGCGCTCCTCTCTCAGGCGCGGGCCGAATCCACTCATTTGCTTGCCTCCTCTGCATCAGTTCGGCTCGGGCGCGTCCAGCACCCGAGTGAATGCGCTTGCATTCGTCCGGCACTATGCCAATTGGATCCAATCCTGGCAAGCAAAGGGCGCCAGATTGACCCTGAAAATGGTTGAGCCAATCATTTTCAGCATGCTCAAACACGCTCCAGAGCACATACCCAGAATAAACACACCGTCAACTATTAAATTTGCCAGTTGCCACCCTTCCGCATCCGCAGCACATTAAAGCGGCAACTATAACCGGGAGTTTTCGCATGAGCATGCACAAACATCCGAACAGCGAAGCTGTTCTTGAACATATCAAAAAAAGTAGCAAGCAATATTTCAATGGAACCTTTGAAGCGCGGTTAAGCCATACGACCAGACCACCTCAGACGGTAGTTTTCACAGAAGGCCACATGTTGCGCTGGGCTCTCATTGGTGACTTCGGTGCCCAACTTGATCGGCGCATGGTCATGCTTTGGCACGCCAACGGTGAGGACATGGCCCCAGGCACCTATGAACTGGGCCCAACAAAAACATATAAAGGCGCGCTGCAAGTTGGCGTAGGTAATTCATTTCACGCCAGTGAGGGGACATTGACCATCGATGCCGCCTCAGCAACATATCGCAAAGGAAGTTTCAACTTCAAAGCGGGAGAGTACGAAGTCGTCGGCACCTTCGATGTCACCGTATAATTACTCGTTGCATTCTGACAAAGCACTCATCCTCCCCCGCTTCGAGGAATCCCCGGCGTCGATACAGTTGTTGCGCCGGGTTGCCCTTGAACACCATCAAACGCAACATTGGCAAATGCCGCTGCTGCGCGCAGGCTGCCAACGCCTCCAGCACCCACCCCCCTACTCCACGCCCGCGATGCTCGGGCAACAGATGCAGTTCGCGAATGTACAACGCCTGGCGATCCTGACTGAGGCTGCAAAAGCCCAGCACCTGTTCGCCCTCCACCACCAGCCACTGCTCGCGCCAGCCCCAGGCCTGGTCGAACGCCTCTTCGATCCACAGCAGGTCGAATTCACGGTAGTAAGGCAGCATCGCCCGGCGGGTCAGGTCGCGGGCAAAGGTGAGGTGTTCGTCAGTGGCGGGAATCAGTGCAAGAGGCATGGTGGGATTCGATCGAGTGCCAAGGTTCGCATTGTTGCCATTGGCCCCATCGCCGGCAAGCCCGCCCCTAAGGGGCATAGCACACCGGCGAACTGCCCGGCCCGCGCCGCTGCTGTTCATCCTCCAGCCAGTCGGCGAGTACCCGGGCATTGTTGTGCTCGGTGTCCTTGCCGGCGTATAGCAGGGTCAGGTCGCCGCTGTCCGCCAGGTCCAGCAACGGGTACCAATGCTCGGGATGAGCGGCCAGTTCATGCTGGTAGCGCCGGGTGAACGCGGCGAAATCCAGTTCGCCGGCATGGAACGCCTTGCGCAGTTCGTCGGATGGCGACACCTCCTTCAGCCACTGCCCGCGCAAGTCTTCCTTGCGTTTGTTGCGCGGCCACAGACGGTCTACCAGTACACGTTGGCCATCGCTGGCCTCGACCGGATCGTACACACGCTTGCAACGGATCATCCTGGGCTCGCTTGGCAATGGGGCGATGCCTTCTAGACTAGGAGTTCCATTGACCGAGGTCACGCCTCGGTAACAGATTGTTTCTAGGATAGGAAACCTGTTCCCACCGTCGATGCATCCCCGGAGCCTCCATGACAACGCCCTCGATGGTCAGCCAGGATGCGCTGCCCAAGCTCGACGCCCGCCCGCAACTGTCCCACCGCCCCGGCCGGGCCACCCTGGCATTGTTCTTCGGCCTGCTGCTGGCCGGCCTTGCCTATACCTTCTGGAGCCTCAAACAGGACGTCAGCGCCAGCGGCACGGTAGTCACCACGGTGACCCCTTTCCTGCTCCTGGGCCTGGCGCTGCTGATCGCCCTGGGCTTCGAGTTCGTCAACGGTTTCCACGACACCGCCAACGCCGTGGCAACGGTGATCTACACCCACTCGCTACCGGCACCGGTGGCGGTGGTCTGGTCGGGACTGTGCAACTTCCTCGGCGTGCTGCTCTCCAGCGGCGCCGTGGCGTTCGGCATCATCGCCCTGCTGCCGGTGGAGCTGATCCTGCAGGTGGGCTCCACCGCGGGCTTTGCCATGGTCTTCTCGCTGCTGCTGGCGGCGATCATCTGGAACCTGGGCACCTGGTGGCTGGGGCTTCCGGCCTCCTCGTCGCACACGTTGATCGGCTCGATCATCGGCGTGGGCGTGGCCAACGCCTTGATGCACGGGCGCGACGGCACCAGCGGTGTGGATTGGGGCCAGGCCAGCAAGGTCGGCTATGCCCTGCTGTTCTCGCCGCTGATCGGCTTCGCCTGCGCCGCCCTGCTGCTGCTCGCCCTGCGCGCGCTGGTCAAACGGCGTGAGTTGTACCAGGCGCCGCAGGGCCAGACGCCACCGCCGTGGTGGATACGCGGGGTACTGATCCTCACCTGCACCGGCGTTTCGTTCGCCCACGGCTCCAACGACGGGCAGAAAGGCATGGGCCTGATCATGTTGATCCTGGTCGGCACCCTGCCGATGGCCTACGCCCTGAACAAGACCATGCCCAGCGAGCAGGCCCTGCAGTTCTCGGCCGTGGCCGAGGTGACCCGCCAGGCTCTGGTACGCGGCGCGCCGCAACCGCCCCCGGCCGATCCGCGGCAAGTCCTGACCAGCTTTATCAGCGAGCCCAAGGCCAGCCCGGAGCTGGTGCCCGCCCTGGCAGCGCTGACCGGCATGATCGGTGAAGAGGTCAAGGGTTATGGCTCGCTCAACCGGGTGCCAGCCGAGGCCATGGCCAACGTGCGCAACGACATGTACCTGACCAGCGAAGCCATTCGCCTGATCGACAAGAACGCGCTGGTGGCGTTCGACGCCGACACCGCCCGCCATGTGCAACTGTTCAAGCGCCAGCTGGACGATGCCACTCGCTACATCCCGCTGTGGGTCAAGGTGGCGGTGGCCATCGCCCTGGGCCTGGGCACCATGGTCGGCTGGCGGCGCATCGTGGTGACGGTGGGTGAAAAGATCGGCAAGACCCACCTGAGCTATGCCCAGGGGGCGTCGGCGGAGGTGGTGGCGATGTGCACCATTGGCGCGGCGGACATGTTCGGGCTGCCAGTCTCGACCACCCATGTGCTGAGCTCGGGCGTAGCCGGGACCATGGTTGCCAACGGCTCGGGGGTTCAGAAGCGGACGCTGATCAACCTGCTGATGGCCTGGGTGCTGACCTTGCCGGCGGCGATGGTGTTGGCGGGCAGCCTGTACTGGCTTCTGAATCAGATTTTCTAGCCTGAAACAGAGAACCTGTGGGAGCGGGTTTACCTGCGAATGCGATGGCGAATGCCCACCGTCTTCGCGGGCAAACCCGCTCCCACAGGTTCAGCAATGCCCGTTCAACCGGGGATTTTCAGGCCACGCTGAACGGCAGGCCGTTCGAGGAAGCTGGCCAGCACCCGCTGCACCTCCTTGAACTCATCGAAGCCCACCAGGTCACGGGCGTTGTAGCGCTCCACCAGGTTGCGCACCCAGGGGAAGATGGCGATGTCAGCGATGCTGTATGCGTCGACCATCCATTCGCGGCCTTGCAGGTGCCGGTCCAGCACGCCCAGCAAACGCTTCGACTCGTTGACGTAACGGTCGCGCGGGCGCTTGTCTTCGTAATCCTTGCCGGCGAAGAAATGGAAGAAGCCCACCTGGCCGAACATCGGCCCGATGCCGCCCATCTGGAACATCAACCACTGGATCGTCTGGTAGCGCTGGGCCGGGTCCTGGCTGAGCAACTGGCCGCTCTTTTCGGCCAGGTACTGCAGGATCGCGCCGGACTCGAACAACGCCAGCGGTTTGCCGCCTGGACCATCGGGGTCGAGAATCGCCGGGATCTTGTTGTTGGCGCTCAGCGAAATGAATTCGGGGCTCAGTTGGTCATCGCTGTCGAAGCTGACCTTGTGCGGCTCGTAGGCCAGGCCGATTTCCTCCAGCATGATCGACACCTTGACGCCATTTGGCGTGGGCAGCGAATACAGCTGCAGGCGCTCGGGGTGTTGCGCCGGCCACTTGCGGGTGATGGGGAATGCGCTCAGATCGGTCATGCTCGGTCCCTGCAATCGTGGAAACGATCACTGTAGGGACAGCGCTGCGGTTTGACCATCGCAGCGTGCCGGATGGCGCAGCCGGGGGGCTGCGCCGGCGCTTCATCAGAAGCGTGGCGCGACGGCCTCGGCGCCCCTGGAGATCACCACCTCGACGCGTCGATTGAGCTGGCGTGACTGCGCCGTGGCGTTGCTGGCCACCGGATACTCCTTGCCGTAACCGGCGCTTTTGATGCGCTGCGCAGCCACACCCTGACGGCGCAGCGCATTGGCCACCGCGTCAGCCCGGTGCTCGGACAGTCGCTGGTTGAGGGCATCGCTGCCGGTGGCGTCGGTGAAACCCTCTACCAGCACCTTGCGCTCAGGGTTCGCCTGCAGGTACGCAGCCAGTTCCTGGATGTTGTAGTGGCTGCGGCCGTTCAGCTCGGCCTTGCCGGTCTGGAACAGCACGTCACCGAAGGTCACCACATCGCCGCGTGCACTCGGCTTGGCCTTGAGCGCGTTGAGCTGTGCGGTGCGTGCATCCAGGCGGGCCTGGGTTCGCTCAAGTTCGACACGCTTGAGCGCGGCATCGGTGTTGCGCAGGTCGATGGTCTGTTCAGCAAACTCGATCTGCCGACCAGCCAGCGTGGCCAGGCGCTCGACCTCGGCGGATTTGCGGTCCTTGAGCGAGGCCGACTCGGCTTTGCCCAGGGCGGTATAGGCGTCCTGGGTTTCCAGCGCGGCGAGACGGCTTGCCTCGGGTTTGCCTTGCAACACCGAGTAGGCTTCGCGCGCTTCAAGCAACGTGGGGTTTTCCGGCGTGGTGCCGCAGCCGGCCAGCATCAGGCCAAGAAGCGACACAGCGGGCAGCAGGTAGACTTTGGACATGGTCACTTCCTTCAATGAACGGATTCGGCAGTCGGGCTGTCAGGAGCATCAAGGATCTCCTGCTTGAGCACTTCGATCCCCTTGCGGGCGACCTCCAGCTGCTCTCTGGCCTTGAGCGCCTGCGCCTTGCGCTCGGCTACGCGCGCGTCTGCCCTCGCCCCTTCGGCCAGGGTGCGGGCCTGTTCGAACTTCTTCTCACCCAGGGCCCGGTCCAGGGCACTCATCTTGTCCTGGGCGGCGCGCATCTCCACCGGGGCATATTGGGTGGCTTCGGCGGCGACGGCGCGGTTGACCGCACTGCGGGCCAGTTCGATCTGCTCATTGGGAACGGTCACGCTGGCGCAGCCGCTCATGATCATGAGCAGGCCGACAAGCGACAAGGTCTTGCAGTTGAAACGCATGGAATAGGCTCCTTTGATGCGCTCGCGAATCTGCGGCCACCGGCGTCGGTGACCACAGGCAGTTGATGAACAGACAGCCTGATCTGGAAACGACGCAAGACTATTGCCGCGAAGCTGACGGCCAAATAGGACTTTTCCCAGCCACCCTGTCGGCTTTTTCAACAACTGCTTCGGCACAGGCCCTATGCCGGACGGCAAAACGCCTGAACGGCGCACGCCCACGTTTGGGGCGAGCACCGTTCAGGCGTCTACTGGCAAAAATGCTAGGTGAACGGCCTGTTGTCAGGCCTGGCCGTGTGCCTTGAGCTTGAGTTTTTCGGTGTCCACCCGCACGAACACCGAGTCGGCGGTGACGGTCAGGACATCACCCGCCCAGACCTCGCAGATGACCCGCGTCTTGCGCCCGACTTCGCCCTCCACGCGGGCCTTGAGCAACAGCTCCACGCCCATCGGGGTCGGTTTCAGGTAGTTGAGCCCGAGGCTCCCGGTGACGCAATCGATACGCGGCAGGCTGCCCGCCTCGCGACCCTCGGCACGGTAGTGGTAGGCCATGGCGGTCCAGTTGGAGTGGCAGTCGACCAGCATGGCCAGCAAGCCGCCGTAAACCAGGCCGGGCCAGCCGATGAAGGTTTCATCCGGTGCATGCCGGCACAACAGGTGGATGCCGTCGGCATCCCAGTGGCTTTGCAGGTGCAAGCCGGAGGGGTGGGCGCTACCGCAGCCGTAGCAAGTGCCGTCGGGTGCGGCGAGGGCCTGGAGGGAGAGCATCTGATGGTTCATACGCAGCCTGTGCTTGTTGGAATGGGGGCGCGAAACGCCCCCATTAAAGCAGAAACATCAAGCCGTCTGCGCCACCGCCCTGCCGCGCTTCTGGGTCAGCGAAACCAGCAGGATGAACAAGGTCACCCCGGCGGTCATCAGCGTTTCATAGCGGTAGGCATCGCTGAACAGCATGTAGCCCAGCACCATCACGATGGTGCCGATCACCAGCCAGGTCAGCCACGGGAACAGCCACATCTTCAGCTCCAGCGGCCGCCCTTCACGCTCGGCACGGGCACGCATGCGCAACTGCGAAACGGCGATCACCAGGTACACCAGCAACGCGATGGCGCCAGTAGTCGAGAGCAGGAAGCCGAACACCTTGCCGGGGAACACATAGTTGACCAGGCAGCCAGCGAAGCCTGCCAGGGTCGAGAGGATCACCGCCACGGTCGGCACGCCAGCACCCGAGATGCGCTTGGTCATGCTCAGCGCCTGGCCACGGGCCCCCAGGGAGTACAGCATCCGCGAAGCGGTATAGAGGCCGGAGTTCATGCAACTGGTCACTGCCACCAACACCACCAGGTCAACCAGCAGCTTGGCCCCGGGCACATTGAGCACCTCGAGCACGCGCTGGAACGAACCCACGGCTTTCAAGGCAGGGTCGTTCCAGGCCACCAGCGACACCACCAGGAAGATCGATGCCAGGTAGAAGATCGCAATACGGTACACCACCAGGTTGGTAGCGCGGCGGATCTTGTCTTTCGGATTGGCGGTCTCGTCGGCGGCGATGGTGACGATCTCGGCGCCGAAGAACGAGAAGATGGTGATCAGCACGCCACCCAGCACGGTGCCGAAGCCGTTGGGCATGAAGCCACCGTGGTCCCACAGGCGGCTCACCCCGGAAACCTCGGCCAGCGGCCAGAAGCCGAACACCGCCAGGCTGCAGACCACGATGAAGGCAATGATCGCAACCACTTTCACCAGCGCAAACCAGTACTCGAAGGCACCGAAGTTCTTCACGCTGACCAGGTTGGTACCCGACAGCACGACCATGATCAGGAAGGCGAACAGCCAGGACGGCACGCCCGGGAAGTAGGCGTGCAGGATGTCGGCGCCGGCAATCGCCTCGACCGGAATGATCAGCACCCAGAACCACCAGTACAGCCAACCGATGGTGAAGCCTGCCCAAGGGCCGATGGCCTCGGAGGCGTAGGTGGAGAACGAACCGCTGTTGGGGTTGGCGATAGCCATTTCGCCGAGCATGCGCATCACCAGCAGCACCAGCAAGCCGGTCATGGCATAGGAGATGAGAATGGCCGGGCCGGCGGTGGCGATGGCGTTGGAGGAGCCGATGAACAGCCCGGCGCCGATGATGCCGGCGATGGAAATCATCGAGACCTGACGGGAGGTCAGGCCGTGTTGCAGGGAACGCTGTTTCTTATTTTCTGGCGATGCCATGGGGAACCCTCGAATGGGTCGGCCGTTGCAAGGACGGCTGAAAGTTGGAGCAGAATTCAGTAAGTCGCAGGTGCTCGTTGTTGTTCTTGTAAACGCCGGTCGTGGTTTTGCCCTCCTCTTCGCACTACCGGTTGTCATCGTTGATCCAGGTCAGTATTAATCTATAGGGACGGGTCAACAAACGACCTTTTCGAAGCACATCATTCTATTTGGGAATGAATTCCTTCCTTTTTTGCCGGGTAGCGCCTTCGCCATGTCCAAACGCCTGATGCCGTCCACCACCGCCCTGCAGTGCTTCGAGGCCGCCGCCCGCCACCTGAGTTTCACCCGCGCGGCGCAGGAACTGCACCTGACCCAGAGCGCGGTCAGCAAGCAGGTGGCGCAGCTCGAGGACATGCTTGCCCACCCGCTGTTCCAGCGCATTCGCCGACGCCTGCACCTCACTCCGGCAGGGGCGCTGTACCTCACCGAGGTGAACAAGATCCTCACCCAGATCGACATCTCCAGCCGCTACATCCTCAGCTACGGCGACGAGACCGAGGTGCTGCGCATCGCCACCCAGCCGACCTTCGGTGCACGCTGGCTGGTGCCCCGGCTCAAGGGTTTTGGTGAGCGGCACCCGCGCATCCACCTGGACATCCGCAACGAGCTGGAACCGTTCGACCTGGTGCAGGCCAAGGCCGACGTGGCGTTTTTCTTTGGCCAGGGCACCTGGCCGGGGGCGACCTGCATCGAGCTGTTCAGCGAGGAGGTGGTGCCGGTGTGCGCCCCTGGCCTGGTGGCCCGACAGCGTTTCAGTAGCGCCCAGATGCTCACCGAGCACCGTCTGCTGCAATGCGCCTCGCGCCCGGAGGCCTGGCACGAGTGGTTCCTGGGGCTGGGGCTGCACAGCCAGAACAGCTACCACGGGCCGCGTTTCGACACGTTCTACCTGTGCATTCGCGCCGCCATCGCCGGCTGCGGCATTGCCCTGATCCCACGCTATCTGGTGGCCGAGGAACTGAGCGAGGGCAAGCTGGTGGTGGCCTGGGACCACCCGGTGGCCAGCAATGGGCGGCACTTCATGGCGCATGCCGAGCATGCGGCCGAGGTGCCTAAGGTACGGGCCTTTGTGCAATGGATTCGCGAGCGGGTGGCTGAAGAGGGTTAGGTTCTGTACGAAAAGTTTTGTGGGAGCGGGCTTGCCCCGCGATGGAATGCGAGGCGCTCCTGTACCCGCTATCAAATTGTGTCAAAGACGCCGCGAATTCAGGCTTGACTGCCGCGTTGCGGCAGATCGCGGGGCAAGCCCGCTCCCACGCCCCAGAACCCTTACTTCAAGAATTGGAGGAATGATCGCAATCCGATAATTCGTTTGCGGAATATATCCCCGGCACGCTTCGATAGTCAGTAATTCGAACAACAGGCCGCGTGCACATGAATCAGGAAAGTATCAGCCAGTCCATCGCCATCGTTCACCCGATTACACTTTCCCATGGCCGTAACGCCGAAGTCTGGGATACCGCCGGCAAACGTTATATCGACTTTGTCGGTGGCATTGGCGTGCTCAATCTGGGCCACTGCAACCCGGCGGTGGTCGAGGCGATCCAGTTGCAGGCCACGCGCCTGACCCACTATGCGTTCAACGCCGCCCCCCATGGCCCGTACCTGGAGCTGATGGAGCGCTTGCGCCAGTTCGTGCCGGTCAGCTACCCCTTGGCGGGCATGCTCACCAACAGTGGCGCGGAGGCGGCGGAAAATGCCCTGAAGGTGGCCCGTGGCGCCACCGGCAAGCGCGCCATCATCGCCTTCGACGGCGGCTTCCATGGCCGCACCCTGGCCACCCTCAACCTCAACGGCAAGGTCGCGCCCTACAAGCAACGCGTGGGCGAGCTGCCCGGCCCGGTCTACCACCTGCCCTACCCCAGTGCCGACACCGGGGTCACCTGCGAGCAGGCGCTCAAGGCCATGGAGCGGCTGTTCAGCGTTGAACTGGCGGTGGAGGACGTGGCGGCCTTCATCTTCGAGCCGGTGCAGGGGGAAGGCGGCTTCCTCGCCCTGGACCCGATATTTGCCCAGGCGCTGCGGCGCTTCTGCGACGAGCACGGGATCCTGGTCATCATCGACGAGATCCAGTCGGGCTTCGGCCGTACCGGGCAACGTTTTGCATTCCCCCGCCTGGGCATCGAGCCCGACTTGCTGCTGCTGGCCAAGAGCATCGCCGGCGGCATGCCGCTGGGTGCGGTGGTCGGCCGCAGGGAAATCATCGATGCGCTGCCCAAGGGCGGACTGGGCGGGACCTACTCGGGCAACCCGATCGCCTGTGCAGCGGCACTGGCGAGCCTGGCGCAGATGACCGACGCCAACCTGGCCACCTGGGGCGAACGCCAGGAACAGGCCATCGTCGCGCGCCATGCACGCTGGAAAACCTCAGGGGTGTGCGCTGCGCTCGGGCGCCTGACCGGCACCGGCGCCATGCGCGGCATCGAACTGCTCAATGCCGACGGCAGCCCGGCGCCAGCGGTGCTGGCCAAGGTGCTGGAAGCGGCGCGTAACAAGGGGCTGCTGCTGATGCCGAGTGGCAAGGCGCGGCACATCATCCGCCTGCTGGCACCGCTGACCATCGAGCCACAGGTGCTCGAGGAAGGGCTGGATATCCTCGAGCAGTGCCTGGCGGAACTGGGCTGAGGCTTACAGCCCGAGTTCTTCGGGGGTAAGCATGTCGTTTTCGAAGGCGATCCAGCCGCCTTCGAGTTCGGCGTGGCCGTTGACGATCGGGCCGTAGTAGCTCAAGCCGTTCTCCAGGGTGACGCAGATGTGCGTGGCATCTTTTTCGGGGGCCGCGAGCGTGCCGACGAAATGCACTTTCTTCAGCACCTCGGTCACCGCCTCAAGGCCCGCGCGCATGTTGGTGTTCTCCGAGGCCTCGGTGTCGCCCCCACGGTCTTCGGCGCTGACGGTCACGGTGGCGATGTAGGGGTACTTGGTGCTCAAGCGAGGTTACCTCACAGGTGTATTAGGCGTATGGGCGCGTAGAGTACGGCAGGCGCTTCCGGTTGTCTCTACCGGCCTCATCGCGGGGCAAGCCCGCTCCCACGGTTGGACACCGGTTCGTGGGAGCGGGCTTGCCCCGCGATGAGTCTGATGATCCACATGGCCTCCCCTGCCCCGATCTGTTAGGGTGCCCGCCGATGCACGCCACACCACGCGAGGATACCGAGTGAGCGCAGAACTTCCCCTGATCGCCGACCTGTTCGAGGTCGACAAACGCCTGACCCTCAAGCCCGTCGTGGACTTCAACAGCTACCTGCGCAATGCCTTCGCCGATGGCGCCTGCCGCTGCCATCGCTGTGTAGAGGGCAACGGCGACGAAAGCAGCTACAGCCACCGCCACACCTTCGAACTGGAAGGCCGCACGGTCAATCGCCGCTTCGCCAACACGGCCGGCAGTGACGTACTGCTGGTGCTGAAGAAGGCCTGGCTGTCCTACACCAAGAACGACCTGGTCACCGTCGGCGCACTGGACATGACCACCCTCAAGTCCTTCACCGAGGCCAACCTGCACGCCCGCCTGCTGGCCCTGCTGCCGGCCAGCGGCCTGGCCCGCGAAGTCGACGGCCAGTGGCAGTTGCAAGTGCTCGCCGACTGACGGCGGCCACGGCAGGATTCTCCCGCTCTGCTAAGTTGGGAGAACCCTCACCCGCAGGTGACCCGCCATGGCCCGCACGACCCCCATCGAGCTGTACCGCAATATCGGCATCGTCGCCCACGTCGATGCCGGCAAGACCACCACCACCGAGCGGATCCTGTTCTACACCGGGGTCAACCACAAGATGGGTGAGGTGCACGACGGCGCCGCGACCATGGACTGGATGGCCCAGGAGCAGGAGCGCGGCATCACCATCACCTCGGCGGCCACCACCGCGTTCTGGCAAGGCTCGACCAAGCAGTTCGAGCACAAGTACCGCTTCAACATCATCGACACCCCCGGCCACGTCGACTTCACCATCGAGGTGGAGCGCTCGTTGCGCGTACTCGATGGCGCGGTGGTGGTGTTCAGCGGCGCCGATGGCGTGGAACCGCAGTCCGAGACCGTCTGGCGCCAGGCCAACAAGTACCACGTGCCGCGCCTGGCCTATATCAACAAGATGGACCGCCAGGGCGCCGACTTCCTGCGCGTGGTGAAGCAGATCGACCAGCGCCTGGGCCACCACCCTGTGCCGATCCAGCTGGCCATCGGCAGCGAGGAGAACTTCATCGGCCAGATCGACCTGGTGAAGATGAAGGCCATCTACTGGAACGACGCCGACAACGGCACCAGTTACCGCGAAGAAGCGATCCCCGCCGAGCTGCAGGCCCTGGCCGATGAATGGCGGGCGCATATGATCGAGGCAGCGGCGGATGCCAGCGAAGCGCTGACCCTGAAGTTCCTCGACGGCGAGGAATTCACCACCGAGGAAATCAAGGCAGCCCTGCGCCAGCGCACCATCGCCAATGAAATCGTCCCGACCATCCTCGGCTCGTCGTTCAAGAACAAGGGCGTGCCGTTGATGCTCGACGCGGTGATCGACTACCTGCCCGCCCCATCCGAAATCCCCGCGATCAAGGGCACCGACCCGGACGATGAAGAGAAGCACCTGGAACGCCACGCCGACGACAAGGAGCCGTTCTCGGCCCTGGCCTTCAAGATCGCCACCGACCCGTTCGTCGGCACCCTGACCTTCGCTCGGGTGTATTCGGGCGTGCTCAGCTCCGGCAATGCGGTGCTCAATTCGGTCAAGGGCAAGAAGGAACGCATCGGCCGCATGGTGCAGATGCACGCCAACCAGCGCGCCGAGATCAAGGACGTGTGCGCCGGCGACATTGCCGCGTTGATCGGCATGAAGGACGTGACCACCGGCGACACCCTGTGCGACATGGACAAGCCGATCATCCTCGAACGCATGGACTTCCCGGACCCGGTGATCTCCCAGGCGGTCGAACCCAAGACCAAAGGCGACCAGGAAAAAATGGGCATCGCCCTGAGCAAGCTGGCCCAGGAAGACCCGTCGTTCCGGGTCAAGACCGATGAGGAAACCGGGCAGACCATCATCTCCGGCATGGGTGAACTGCACCTGGACATCATCATCGACAGGATGCGCCGCGAGTTCAACGTGGAGGCCAATATCGGCAAGCCGCAGGTGGCCTACCGCGAGAAGATCCGCAACACCTGCGAGATCGAAGGCCGCTTCGTGCGCCAGTCGGGCGGGCGTGGCCAGTATGGCCACTGCTGGATTCGCTTCGCCCCGGGCGACGAGGGCAAGGAAGGGCTGGAGTTCGTCAACGAGATCGTCGGCGGCGTGGTGCCACGTGAGTACATCCCGGCGATCCAGAAAGGCATCGAGGAGCAGATGAAGAACGGCGTGCTGGCCGGCTACCCGCTGATCAGCCTCAAGGCGGCGGTGTTCGACGGCTCGTACCACGACGTCGACTCCAACGAGATGGCCTACAAGATCGCCGCCTCGATGGCCACCAAGCAGTTGTCGCAGAAAGGCGGCGCCGTGTTGCTGGAGCCGGTGATGAAGGTCGAGGTGGTGACGCCCGAGGAGTATCAGGGCGACATCATGGGCGACCTGAGCCGGCGCCGTGGGATGATCCAGGACGGCGACGAGACCCCGGCCGGCAAGGTCATACGGGCCGAGGTGCCGCTGGGCGAGATGTTCGGCTACGCCACCTCGATGCGCTCGATGACCCAGGGCCGGGCCAGCTACACCATGGAATTCACCCGCTATGCCGAGGCACCGGCGAGCATTGCCGATAGCATCGTCAAGAAGAACCGCGGGGAGTCATGAGACGAGCGCTGCGCACTCGATTCGCGGGTAAATCGGGGCGCCGAACCGCCGCTCCCACAGGGATCGCGAAACCCTGTGGGAGCGGCGGTTCGGCGCCCCGATTTACCCGCGAATGCGCCAGGCCAGACAACGCCGCCTGTCAGTGCTGCTCACCCGCCCGCTTCAGCAGCTTCTTGCAACGCTCCGACAGATGCACCACCCGCAACTGCTTTCCGGCCTTGGCATACCGCTCGCGCAAGGTCTTGAGCGCCGCGATCGCCGAATAATCGACGAAGCTCAAATGCTGACAATCCAAGGTCACCTGGGCCGGATCACCGGCCGGGTCGAACTGGTTGAGAAACGGCGTGGTCGAGGCGAAGAACAGCGTCCCATGCACCTGGTAATGCTTGTCGCCGGCCGCATCCACATGGCTGTCGGCGTACAGCTCACGCGCATGCTGCCAGGCGAAGTTGATCGCGGCGATGACGATACCGAACATCACCGCCGTTGCCAGGTCGGTGAACACCGTCACCACCGTCACCGCAACGATTGCCAGCACATCGCTCAACGGCACCTTGCGCAGCACCCGCAACGAGGCCCAGGCGAAGGTCTGCTGGGCCACCACGAACATCACGCCGACCAACGCCGCCAGCGGAATACGCTCGATCAACGGCGACAGGAACAACACGAACAGCAGGATCATCACCCCGGCCACCACCCCCGACAGCCGCCCACGGCCGTTGGAGCTGAGGTTGATCACGGTCTGGCCGATCATCGCGCAGCCGCCCATGCCGCCGCACAGGCCCGAGACCATGTTGGCCGCACCCAACGCCACGCACTCGCGGTCCGGGTAGCCGCGGCTCTCGGTGATTTCGTCGGTGAGGTTGAGGGTGAGCAGGGTTTCCAGCAGGCCGACCATGGCCATCAGCAGCGCATAGGGCGCGATGATCTTCAGCGTCTCGAGGTTCCACGGCACGTCCGGCAGGGCCAGTTGCGGCAAGCCGCCGGCGATGTGCGCCATGTCGCCGAGGGTGCGGGTGGGCAAGCCGAACAGGTACACCATCAGGCCGACGCCGAGGATCGCCACCAACGCCGGTGGCACCGCGCGGGTCAGCCTGGGCAGTACGTAGACCACCAGCATGGTCAGGGCCACCAGGCCGATCATCAGGTACAGCGGCGTGCCACTGAGCCAGCGCTCACCCTCCTTGAAGTGCTCCAGCTGGGCCAGGGCGATGACGATGGCCAGGCCATTGACGAAACCGAGCATGACCGGGTACGGCACCAGGCGCACCAGCTTGCCCAGGCGCAGCACGCCGAACAGGATCATCACCACCCCGCCCAGCAGCACCGTGGCCAGCAGGTATTGGGCGCCGTGCTGCACCACCAGGGCGACGATCACCACCGCCATCGAACCGGCGGCGCCGGAGATCATCCCCGGACGGCCGCCGAACAGCGCGGTCAGGGTGCAGATGATGAACGCGCCGTACAGGCCCATCAACGGGTTGAGGTGGGCCACCAGGGCAAAAGCGATGCACTCGGGCACCAGGGCGAACGAGGTGGTGAGGCCGGCGAGCAGGTCGGCGCGTAGGCGAGCAGGTTTCATGGGGGTCCTGTACAGGAAGCAAAGGCAGCACGCCCCGCTCCCACAGGACAGGCGTTGCCTTGAGGGGCGAGACTGAAATTCGAGGGGCGATGTTACGTAAATTGACTGACAGCGACCAGCAACAGCCCCAACCTTTCACGCCCCTGTGATCCAGGCCCGGCAAGATGCCGACAAATTTGCCATCATGTTCACTCCACCCGCGGAGATCATGGACATGCCGCTACGCCCCCTCCTCGCCTCACTGCTGCTGGCCGCCAGCCTCACCGCCCAGGCCGCCACCGAGGTCATCCCCCTGCAACACCGCAGCAGCGCCGAACTGCTGCCCGCCGCCCAGTCGTTCCTGGGCAAGGACGGCAGCGTCAGCACCTTCGAGGACAAGCTGATCGTCAATGCCAGCCAGGAGCGCATCGACGACCTGCGCACCCTGCTGCAGCAACTGGACACCGCGCCCAAGCGCCTGCTGATCAGCGTCGACAACAACGACAGCAACTTCCAGGACAATCGCGGCAATGCACGGGTCATCCATTACGGCACCGCCAACCGCGAAGGCGGCCTGCAGCAGATCCAGGCCAGTGAAGGGCAACCGGCGCTGATCCAGGTGGGCCAGAGCATCCCCATCACCAGCACCTCCACCGACGGCTACGGGCGCATCCAGAGCGACACGCAATACCGCAATGTCACCCAGGGTTTCTACGTCACCCCACGCCTGACCGGTGACACCGTACGCCTGCAAATCAGCACCAATAATGACCGAATGAGCCAGGAACGTGCCGATGTAGTGAAAGTGCAAAGCACCGACACAACGGTCACCGGCAGGCTGGGTGAATGGATCACCCTGGCAGGCTACAACCAGGACAGTCAGGCCGAGCGCAGTGCGTCAAGCCTCAGCTACAGCACCCAACGTGGGGAAAATATGACTTTGCGTGTCAAAGTCGACCTTCTTGACTGATCCCAGGCAATTCAAGGCCTCGACCAAAGGCCTTGAAACTGACCGGCAAGTCGCATTAGACCAAAGATGTAGTAACCAGAAAAAAGCACTACAAAATCGTTGACAGGCTCTTTTTGGCAAAGGCATGATGGCCTCGCTCCCGCTAATCAGAGGCCCTGGCAAGGGTCTTCGGAGCGCCCTGCACACCACCAGCGCAGGCGCTTCGTGTCCATACGGCCCACAAGGCGGTTCGACGGGATTGCGACTGCAACGAAGAAGTTGTCCCGAGGGACGGAAGCGCATCACCGCAGTCATCAGCAATCGCGTAGCACCGCAGCACGGCATCCACGAGCCAATCTGCAGCGCACGCCTTCGCCCGGCCTGCACACCCTTCCCCCCCTTCGAGCCTTCTGCGTTCGCCGCCGCACTCCCCCGGACAGGACAGCCGCCCGGCCCTCTGACCCGCGTTTGTCGAGCATCAGCACAATTACACTCAAGATCGATGCGACGAGGTTTATTTCCATGGCACTGACACGCGAACAGCAAATTGCAGCCCTCGAGAAAGACTGGGCCGAAAACCCGCGCTGGAAAGGCGTGACCCGTACCTACACCGCCGCTGATGTCGTTCGCCTGCGTGGCTCGCTGCAACCGGAGCACACCCTGGCTCGCCAGGGCGCAGAGAAACTGTGGAAGCTGGTCACCCAAGGTGCCCACCCGTCCTTCCGCCCAGAAAAAGATTTCGTCAACTGCATGGGCGCCCTGACCGGCGGCCAGGCAGTGCAGCAGGTCAAGGCCGGCATCCAGGCCATCTACCTGTCCGGCTGGCAGGTTGCCGCCGACAACAACTCGGCCGAATCGATGTACCCCGACCAGTCGCTGTACCCGGTCGACTCGGTACCGACCGTGGTCAAGCGCATCAACAACTCGTTCCGCCGCGCCGACCAGATCCAGTGGAAAGCCGGCAAGAACCCGGGCGACGAAGGCTACATCGACTACTTCGCGCCGATCGTGGCTGACGCCGAAGCCGGTTTCGGCGGCGTGCTGAACGCCTACGAGCTGATGAAGAACATGATCGAAGCGGGCGCCGCCGGCGTGCACTTCGAAGACCAGCTGGCCTCGGTGAAAAAATGCGGCCACATGGGCGGCAAGGTACTGGTACCGACCCAGGAAGCCGTACAGAAGCTGGTGGCTGCCCGCTTGGCCGCCGACGTTGCCGGTGTACCGACCATCATCCTGGCCCGTACCGACGCCAACGCCGCCGACCTGCTGACCAGCGACTGCGACCCGTACGACCAGCCGTTCGTGATCGGCGACCGTACCCGTGAAGGCTTCTACAAAGTCCGCGCCGGCCTCGACCAGGCCATCTCCCGCGGCCTGGCCTACGCGCCGTATGCCGACCTGATCTGGTGCGAAACCGCCAAGCCGGACCTGGACGAGGCCCGTCGCTTCGCCGAAGCGATCAAGAAGGAATACCCGGACCAGCTGCTGTCGTACAACTGCTCGCCTTCCTTCAACTGGAAGAAGAACCTGGACGACGCCACCATCGCCAAGTTCCAGCGCGAACTGTCGGCCATGGGCTACAAGCATCAGTTCATCACCCTGGCCGGCATCCACAACATGTGGCACGGCATGTTCAACCTGGCGCACGACTACGCCCGCAACGACATGACCGCCTACGTGAAGCTGCAGGAGCAGGAATTCGCCGACGCCAGCAAAGGCTACACCTTCGTGGCGCACCAGCAGGAAGTGGGCACCGGCTACTTCGACGACATGACCACCGTGATCCAGGGTGGCGCTTCGTCGGTGACCGCACTGACCGGTTCGACCGAGGAAGAGCAGTTCCACTGAGTTTGGTGAACTGTTGAAAAATAAGGCCCGGGGCTTGTGAAAGCCCGGGCCTTTCTTGTTGCCTGTGTCGACCTCATCGCGGGGCAAGCCCGCTCCCACATGGAGCCCGCGATAGGGCCGGCACAGGCAATACTGCAGATCAGGTCTATCCTTGTGGCAGCCCAGCCAGCAAGGACCGCCCATGCCCCGTCCAAGCCACCTGATCCTGATCGCCGTCGCAGCCGCTGCCCTCTATCTATATGCACTGGCCAGCGACAACGCCCTGCTCGGCCTGCTGGTCAAACCCATTCCGGTACTGGCCCTGATCGCCTGGCTGAGCACCACACCCGCCACCCCTTACCGTCGCTGGATCATGATCGGCCTGGCCTTCTCGGTACTCGGCGACATCCTCCTGGCCATCCCCCGCGACCTGTTCGTGTTCGGCCTGGCCGCGTTCCTGTGCGCCCACCTCGCCTACCTGCGCGGTTACTGCAGCCTGACCCTGCGCCCGGCCTACCCCTCGCTGGCACTCGCACTGCTGGTGGGCGGCTCGCTGTTCGGCCTGCTCGCCAGCCACGGCCTGGGCCCACTGCTGATCCCGGTGGCGCTGTATGCCCTGGCGATCGGCTGCATGCTCTGGCGCGCCCTGGCCTGTGGTGGCGTCGCAGCACTGGGCGCCTGCGCCTTCGTATTCTCCGACAGCCTGATCGGCATCGACCGCTTCGTCAGCCCGTTTGCCGCCGCCCAGTACCTGATCATCCTGCTCTACTGGCTCGGCCAGTGGCTGATCGCCGCCTCGGTCATTCGCGCCCCAACCTGCGAAGCATTGACCCAGAGCGGTACGCGCGAGCTTGGAAGCTGCTAGAACGAGCGTTTTTCGCATTTGCAAGTGGCGAGGCCGCCCAATGAACTTTGCAAGGCTCAGAACTGCTAAATCAATACAGCTCAATCCAAATGATATTAATTATCATTACACAACTAAGCCGTCATTACGTCGAGTAAGAAACATAATTAACAAAACCGCACGCAATGCCCGAAACTCAAGGGTTTCAGCCAGTTACGAACGGTTTTTGTTCTTAAACCTACGAATAAATTTGCAACGGAAATTTTACTTGCACCGGGTTTACCCATAAAATCAGCGCGATTGATTCAGCTGCGACATTTGGTCACTGCGCCTGCGACACCGCGTCGCCGCTTTACTTATTTCAGACTTCAGAGCTGGGTCTCTGTATAAGGATTTCTAGCATGTCCGATTCGGCAGGACTCATGGCCCACAACTGGGGCTTTGCCATCTTCCTCCTGGGTGTCGTCGGCCTGTGCGCCTTCATGCTCGGCCTGTCCAGCCTGCTCGGTAGCAAGGCCTGGGGTCGCGCCAAGAACGAACCCTTCGAATCCGGCATGCTGCCCGTCGGCAGCGCCCGTCTGCGCCTGTCCGCCAAATTCTATCTGGTCGCGATGCTGTTCGTGATCTTCGATATCGAAGCCCTCTTCCTGTATGCATGGTCTGTGTCCGTCCGCGAAAGCGGCTGGACCGGATTCGTCGAAGCACTCGTTTTCATAGCAATTCTGTTGGCAGGTCTTGTCTACCTATGGCGCGTCGGGGCGCTCGATTGGGCTCCCGAAGGTCGCCGCAAGCGGCAAGCGAAGCTGAAACAATGAGGCTTTGGCATGCAATACAATCTCACCAGAATCGATCCGGATGCGCCCAACGAGCAGTACCCGGTCGGTGAACGGGAAACCGTCACCGATCAACTGCTAGAGGACCAGGTCCACAAGAACATCTACATGGGGAAACTCGAAGATGTGCTGCGTGGCGCGGTCAACTGGGGTCGCAAGAACTCCCTCTGGCCGTACAACTTCGGCCTGTCCTGCTGCTACGTGGAAATGACCACGGCCTTCACGGCGCCCCACGACATCGCCCGCTTCGGCGCCGAAGTCATCCGGGCCTCGCCGCGCCAGGCCGACTTCATGGTCATCGCCGGTACCTGCTTCGTGAAGATGGCGCCGATCATCCAGCGCCTGTACGAGCAGATGCTCGAGCCCAAGTGGGTCATCTCCATGGGTTCGTGCGCCAACTCCGGCGGCATGTACGACATCTACTCGGTCGTTCAAGGGGTCGACAAGTTCCTCCCCGTGGACGTGTACGTGCCTGGCTGCCCGCCACGCCCCGAGGCGTTCCTGCAAGGCTTGATGCTGCTGCAGGAGTCGATCGGCCAGGAGCGACGCCCGCTTTCCTGGGTTGTCGGCGATCAAGGCATTTACCGTGCCGAGATGCCTGCCCAGAAAGACCTGCGTCGCGAACAGCGTATCGCGGTAACCAACCTGCGCAGCCCCGACGAAGTCTGATCCAGCGACCTGCCGCCCGCTCCCCCTGGAGCCGGCGGCCTGGCTTCATTCTTAACGTTGACCCAAAGCGACCGAGACCATGACAGCGGACAACGCTATTTATATTCCGCCTTACAAGGCTGACGACCAGGATGTGGTCGTCGAACTGCACAACCGATTCGGCGCCGACGCTTTCGTCGCCCAGGAAACCCGCACCGGCATGCCGGTACTGTGGGTCAAGCGTGCCCAGCTCAAAGAAATCCTGACCTTCCTGCGCAACGTCGCCAAGCCGTACAGCATGCTGTACGACCTGCACGGCGTGGACGAGCGCCTGCGCACCCAGCGCCGCGGCCTGCCGGCTGCCGACTTCAGCGTGTTCTACCACCTGCTGTCGATCGAACGTAACAGCGACGTGATGATCAAGGTGTCGCTGAGCGAAGGCGACCTCAACCTGCCCACCGTCACCGGCATCTGGCCCAACGCCAACTGGTACGAGCGTGAAGTGTGGGACATGTTCGGCATCGACTTTGCCGGCCACCCGCACCTGACCCGCATCATGATGCCGCCGACCTGGGAAGGTCACCCGCTGCGCAAGGACTTCCCGGCCCGTGCCACCGAGTTCGACCCCTACAGCCTCACGCTCGCCAAGCAGCAGCTTGAAGAAGAGTCGGCGCGCTTCAACCCCGAAGCCTGGGGCATGAAGCGTTCGGGCGCCAACGAGGACTACATGTTCCTCAACCTTGGCCCGAACCACCCGTCCGCCCACGGTGCCTTCCGTATCGTCCTGCAGCTGGACGGCGAAGAGATCGTCGACTGCGTCCCGGACATCGGCTACCACCACCGTGGCGCCGAGAAGATGGCCGAGCGCCAGTCCTGGCACAGCTTCATCCCCTACACCGACCGTATCGACTACCTCGGCGGGGTGATGAACAACCTGCCGTACGTGATGGCGGTAGAGAAGCTGGCCGGCATCCAGGTGCCGCAGAAAGTCGACGTGATTCGCGTCATGCTCGCCGAATTCTTCCGCATCACCAGCCACCTGCTGTTCCTGGGTACCTATATCCAGGACGTCGGCGCCATGACTCCGGTGTTCTTCACCTTCACCGACCGCCAGCGCGCCTACACCGTGATCGAGGCGATCACCGGTTTCCGCCTGCACCCGGCCTGGTACCGCATCGGTGGCGTGGCCCACGACCTGCCGCGCGGCTGGGACAAGCTGGTCAAGGACTTCGTCGAATGGCTGCCCAAGCGCCTGGACGAATACACCAAGGCTGCCCTGCAGAACAGCATCCTCAAAGGCCGTACCATCGGCGTCGCCGCCTACAACACCAAAGAGGCCCTGGAATGGGGCACCACCGGTGCCGGCCTGCGTTCGACCGGTTGCGACTTCGACCTGCGTAAAGCCCGCCCCTACTCCGGCTACGAGAACTTCGAGTTCGAAGTACCGCTGGCCCACAACGGCGATGCCTACGATCGCTGCATGGTCCGCGTCGAGGAGATGCGCCAGAGTATCCGCATCATCGACCAGTGCATGCGCAACATGCCGGAAGGCCCGTACAAGGCGGATCACCCGCTGACCACGCCGCCGCCGAAAGAGCGCACCCTGCAGCACATCGAGACCCTGATCACCCACTTCCTGCAAGTCTCGTGGGGCCCGGTCATGCCGGCCAACGAGTCGTTCCAGATGATCGAGGCGACCAAGGGCATCAACAGTTACTACCTGACGAGCGATGGCGGCACCATGAGCTACCGCACCCGGATCCGTACCCCGAGCTACCCGCACCTGCAGCAGATCCCTTCGGTGATCAAAGGCAGCATGGTCGCGGACCTGATCGCGTACCTGGGCAGTATCGACTTCGTTATGGCTGACGTGGACCGCTAAGCATGAACAGCACGCTTATCCAAACCGACCGTTTCGCCCTGAGCGAAACCGAGCGCTCGGCCATCGAGCACGAGATGCACCACTACGAGGACCCGCGCGCGGCGTCCATCGAAGCCCTCAAGATCGTGCAGAAAGAGCGCGGCTGGGTGCCGGACGGCGCCATCTACGCCATCGGCGAAGTACTGGGCATCCCCGCCAGCGACGTCGAGGGTGTGGCCACCTTCTACAGCCAGATCTTCCGCCAGCCGGTTGGCCGCCACATCATCCGCGTGTGCGACAGCATGGTCTGCTACATCGGCGGCCACGAGTCCGTGGTCAGCCAGATCCAGAGCGAGCTGGGCATCGGCCTCGGCCAGACCACCGCCGACGGGCGTTTCACCCTGCTGCCGGTGTGCTGCCTGGGTAACTGCGACAAGGCCCCGGCGCTGATGATCGACGACGACACCTTTGGCGACGTGCAACCTGCCGGCGTCTCCAAGCTGCTGGAGGGTTACGTATGACCATCACTTCCTTCGGCCCGGCCAACCGCATTGCGCGCAGCGCCGAAACCCACCCGCTGACCTGGCGCCTGCGTGACGACGGCGAGCCGGTCTGGCTGGCCGAGTACGAGTCCAAGAACGGCTATGCCGCCGCGCGCAAGGCGCTGGCCGACATGTCCGCCGACGACATCGTGCAGAGCGTCAAGGACTCCGGCCTCAAGGGCCGTGGCGGCGCAGGCTTCCCCACTGGCGTGAAGTGGGGCCTGATGCCCAAAGACGAATCCATGAACATCCGCTACCTGCTGTGCAACGCGGATGAAATGGAGCCCAACACCTGGAAAGACCGCATGCTGATGGAGCAACAGCCCCATCTGCTGGTCGAAGGCATGCTGATCAGTGCCCGCGCGCTGAAGGCCTACCGCGGCTACATCTTCCTGCGTGGCGAATACACCACCGCGGCGAAGAACCTCAATCGCGCCATCGACGAAGCCAAGGCCGCAGGCCTTCTGGGCAAGAACATCCTCGGTTCGGGCTTTGACTTCGAGCTGTTCGTGCATACCGGTGCCGGGCGCTACATCTGCGGTGAAGAAACCGCACTGATCAACTCCCTCGAAGGCCGCCGCGCCAACCCGCGCTCCAAGCCGCCCTTCCCTGCCGCCGTCGGCGTGTGGGGCAAGCCGACTTGCGTGAACAACGTCGAGACCCTGTGCAACGTGCCGGCCATCGTCGCCAACGGCAACGACTGGTACAAGTCGCTGGCCCGTGAAGGCAGCGAAGACCACGGCACCAAGCTGATGGGCTTCTCCGGCAAGGTGAAGAACCCGGGCCTGTGGGAGCTGCCGTTCGGCGTCACCGCCCGCGAGCTGTTCGAAGACTACGCCGGTGGCATGCGCGACGGCTTCAAGCTCAAGTGCTGGCAGCCAGGCGGCGCCGGTACCGGCTTCCTGCTGCCCGAGCACCTCGATGCACAGATGTACGCCGGTGGCATCGCCAAGGTCGGCACCCGTATGGGTACGGGCCTGGCCATGGCGGTGGACGACAGCGTCAACATGGTTTCGCTGCTGCGCAACATGGAAGAGTTCTTCGCCCGCGAATCGTGCGGCTGGTGCACCCCATGCCGTGACGGCCTGCCGTGGAGCGTGAAGATGCTGCGCGCCCTGGAGAACGGCCAGGGCCGCGCCGAAGACATCGAGACCCTGCTGGGTCTGGTCAACTTCCTCGGCCCAGGCCGCACCTTCTGTGCTCACGCACCGGGTGCCGTCGAGCCATTGGGCAGTGCCATCAAATACTTCCGCTCGGAGTTCGAGGCCGGTGTCGCTCCCGCTAACGCGGGAGACACCCTGCGCCCGAACCTTTCCGTTAACAAGAGCGGGCCGATCGTGGTCGGCGCATAACAAGATGAAACAGCGGATGGTCCGTGCCATCCGCCAGCCCGCTGGCCGGCCCGAACGATTCGTGGCTGGCCGCAGGCTCACCGATTTCCATTAGCCACGCCCGCTCACGCGGGCCAACGAAGAACTTTGAACAATGGCCACTATCCACGTAGACGGCAAAGCGCTCGAAGTCAACGGTGCGGACAACCTGTTACAGGCGTGTCTGTCACTCGGCCTCGACATCCCCTATTTCTGCTGGCACCCGGCGCTCGGTAGCGTCGGCGCCTGCCGGCAGTGCGCGGTCAAGCAGTACACCGACGAGAACGACACCCGTGGTCGTATCGTCATGTCCTGCATGACCCCGGCCTCCGACGGCACCTGGATCTCCATCGACGACGAAGAGTCCAAGGCGTTCCGCGCCAGCGTCGTCGAATGGCTGATGACCAACCACCCGCACGACTGCCCGGTGTGCGAGGAAGGCGGTCACTGCCACCTGCAGGACATGACGGTAATGACCGGCCACAACGAGCGCCGCTACCGTTTCACCAAGCGTACCCACCAGAACCAGGACCTCGGCCCGTTCATCGCCCACGAGATGAACCGCTGCATCGCCTGCTATCGCTGCGTGCGCTACTACAAGGACTACGCCGGCGGCACCGACCTGGGTGTGTACGGCGCCCACGACAACGTGTACTTCGGTCGCGTTGAAGACGGCGTGCTGGAAAGCGAGTTCTCCGGCAACCTCACCGAGGTCTGCCCGACCGGTGTGTTCACCGACAAGACCCACTCCGAGCGCTACAACCGCAAGTGGGACATGCAGTTTGCTCCAAGCATCTGCCATGGCTGCTCCAGCGGTTGCAACATCAGCCCGGGTGAGCGCTACGGCGAACTGCGCCGCATCGAGAACCGTTTCAACGGCTCGGTGAACCAGTACTTCCTGTGCGACCGTGGCCGCTTCGGCTATGGCTACGTCAACCGCAGCGACCGCCCACGCCAGCCGCTGCTGGCCGACGGTTCCAAGCTGTCGCTGGACGCCGCCCTGGACAAAGCCGCCGACCTGCTGCGCGGCCGCACCATCGTCGGTATCGGCTCGCCACGCGCCAGCCTCGAAAGCAACTACGGCCTGCGTGAGCTGGTCGGCGCCGAGTACTTCTACTCGGGCATGGAAGCCGGTGAACTGGCTCGCGTGCGCCTGGCGCTGAACGTGCTGAACAACAGCCCGCTGCCAGTGCCGACCCTGCGCGACATCGAAGACCACGACGCGGTGTTCGTGCTCGGCGAAGACCTCACCCAGACCGCCGCCCGTGTCGCCCTGGCCGTACGCCAGGCCACCAAGGGCAAGGCCGAAGCCATGGCCGACGCCATGCGCGTACAGCCTTGGCTGGACGCTGCGGTGAAGAACATCGGCCAGCACGCGCTGTACCCGCTGTTCATCGCATCCTTGGCTGAAACCAAGCTGGACGACGTGGCCGAAGAGTGTGTACACGCCGCTCCCGCCGACCTGGCCCGCATCGGTTTCGCCGTGGCCCACGCCATCGACCCGAGCGCCCCGGCCGTCGAAGGCCTGGACAGCGACGCCAAGGCCCTGGCCCAGCGCATCGCCGACGCCCTGGTCGCTGCCCAGCGCCCACTGGTCGTTGCCGGTACCTCGCTGGCCGACCCGGCACTGATCGAAGCCGCCGCCAACATCGCCAAGGCCCTCAAGCTGCGCGAGAAGAACGGCTCGCTGAGCCTGGTGGTGCCTGAAGCCAACAGCATCGGCCTGGCCATGCTCGGTGGCGAGTCCGTCGATGCCGCCCTGGATGCGGTCATCAGCGGCAAGGCCGACGCCATCGTCGTCCTGGAAAACGACCTGTACGCCCGCGTACCGGCCGCCAAGGTCGACGCAGCCCTGGCTGCCGCCAAGGTGGTGATCGTTGCCGACCACTCCAAAACCGCCACTGTCGACCGTGCCCACCTGGTACTGCCAGCCGCCTCGTTCGCCGAAGGCGACGGCACCCTGGTCAGCCAGGAAGGCCGTGCCCAGCGCTTCTTCCAGGTGTTCGACCCGCAGTACCTGGACAGCAGCATCCAGATCCACGAAGGCTGGCGCTGGATGCACGCCCTGCGTGCCACCCTGCTCAACAAGCCGGTGGACTGGACCCAGCTGGACCACGTCACCAGCGCCTGCGCCGAAGCCGCCCCGCAACTGGCCGGCATCGTCAACGCAGCGCCGTCCGCCGCGTTCCGCATCAAGGGCATGAAGCTGGCCCGTGAGCCGCTGCGCTACTCGGGCCGTACCGCCATGCGCGCCAACATCAGCGTGCACGAGCCGCGTACCCCGCAGGACAAGGACACCGCGTTCGCCTTCTCCATGGAAGGCTACTCGGGTTCGGCCGAGCCGCGTCAGCAGGTGCCGTTCGCCTGGTCGCCGGGTTGGAACTCGCCGCAAGCCTGGAACAAGTTCCAGGACGAGGTCGGCGGCCACCTGCGTGCCGGTGACCCGGGCGTACGCCTGATCGAATCCCAGGGCGACCGCCTGAGCTGGTTCACCGCCATCCCTGGCGCGTTCAACCCAGCCCGTGGCACCTGGACCGCGGTGCCGTTCTTCCACCTGTTCGGCAGCGAAGAGAGCTCCTCGCGCGCCGCCCCGGTGCAGGAGCGCATCCCGGCCGCCTACGTCGGCCTGGCCAAGTCCGAAGCCGACCGCCTGGGCGTCAACGACGGCGCGATGCTGAGCCTGAACGTGGCCGGTGTGTCGCTGCGCCTGCCGCTGCGTATCAATGAAGAGCTGGGCGCTGGCCTGGTTGCGTTGCCCAAAGGCCTGGCCGGCATTCCGCCCGCCATCTTCGGTGCATCCGTCGAAGGCCTGCAGGAGGCAGCACAATGAGCTGGTTCACCCCCGAAGTGATCGATGTGATCATTCAGGTCGTCAAGGCCATCGTGGTGCTGCTGGCCGTGGTGGTCTGCGGCGCGCTGCTCAGCTTCGTCGAGCGTCGCCTGCTGGGCTGGTGGCAGGACCGCTACGGTCCGAACCGCGTCGGCCCGTTCGGCATGTTCCAGATCGCAGCCGACATGCTGAAGATGTTCTTCAAGGAAGACTGGAACCCGCCCTTCGTCGACAAGATGATCTTCACCCTGGCGCCGGTCGTGGCCATGAGCGCCCTGCTGATCGGCTTCTCGATCATCCCGATCACCCCGGGCTGGGGCGTGGCCGACCTGAACATCGGCCTGCTGTTCTTCTTCGCCATGGCCGGCCTGTCGGTCTACGCCGTGCTGTTCGCCGGCTGGTCGTCGAACAACAAGTACGCCCTGCTGGGCAGCTTGCGTGCTTCGGCGCAGACCGTGTCGTACGAGGTGTTCCTGGGCCTGGCGCTGATGGGCGTGGTGGTGCAGGTGGGCTCGTTCAACATGCGCGACATCGTTGAATACCAGGCCCAGAACCTGTGGTTCATCATTCCGCAGTTCTTCGGCTTCTGCACCTTCTTCATCGCTGGCGTCGCCGTGACTCACCGTCACCCGTTCGACCAGCCGGAAGCGGAACAGGAACTGGCCGACGGCTACCACATCGAATACGCCGGCATGAAATGGGGCATGTTCTTCGTCGGTGAATACATCGGCATCATCCTGATCTCGGCGCTGCTGGTCACCCTGTTCTTCGGTGGCTGGCACGGTCCGTTCGACCTGCTGCCGCAGCTGCCGTTCTTCTGGTTCGCCCTGAAGACCGCGTTCTTCATCATGCTGTTCATCCTGCTGCGCGCCTCGATCCCGCGCCCACGCTATGACCAGGTGATGGACTTCAGCTGGAAGTTCTGCCTGCCGCTGACCCTGATCAATTTGCTGGTGACCGCTGCGATCGTGCTCTACAACACGCCAGCCGTCGCGGCCCAGTGAGGATTTGACCCATGTTCAAGTATATCGGCGACATCGTTAAGGGCACCGGCACTCAGCTGCGCAGCCTGGTGATGGTGTTCTCCCACGGGTTCCGCAAGCGCGACACCCTGCAGTACCCCGAAGAACCCGTGTACCTGCCGCCGCGCTACCGCGGCCGCATCGTCCTCACCCGCGACCCCGACGGCGAGGAGCGCTGCGTGGCGTGCAACCTCTGCGCGGTGGCCTGCCCGGTCGGCTGCATTTCGCTGCAGAAGGCCGAGACCGAGGACGGTCGTTGGTACCCCGAGTTCTTCCGCATCAACTTCTCGCGTTGCATCTTCTGCGGCCTGTGTGAAGAAGCGTGCCCGACCACCGCGATCCAGCTCACCCCGGATTTCGAAATGGCCGAGTTCAAGCGTCAGGACCTGGTGTACGAGAAAGAAGATCTGCTGATCTCCGGCCCCGGCAAGAACCCTGACTACAACTTCTACCGTGTTGCCGGTATGGCCATCGCTGGCAAGCCGAAAGGCTCTGCGCAGAACGAAGCCGAGCCGATCAACGTGAAGAGCTTGCTCCCATAAGGACAGAAAGATGGAATTCGCTTTCTACTTCGCATCCGGTGTCGCCGTTGTCTCCACGCTTCGCGTGGTGACCGGCACCAACCCGGTGCACGCCCTGCTCTACCTGATCATCTCGCTGATTTCCGTGGCGATGATCTTCTTCTCCCTCGGTGCGCCGTTCGCCGGCGCCCTGGAAGTGATCGCCTACGCCGGCGCCATCATGGTGCTGTTCGTGTTCGTGGTGATGATGCTCAACCTCGGGCCGGCCTCGGTCGCCCAGGAACGCGGCTGGCTCAAGCCCGGCATCTGGGCGGGGCCGGTGATCCTCGCCGCCCTGCTGCTGCTGGAGCTGCTGTACGTGCTGTTCGTCAGCCCGTCGGGCGCCGCCATCAGCGGTACCACCGTCAGCGCCAAAGAAGTCGGCATCAGCCTGTTCGGGCCGTACCTGCTGGTGGTCGAACTGGCCTCGATGCTGCTGCTCGCGGCAGCCGTCACCGCCTTCCACCTGGGCCGCAACGAGGCGAAGGAGTAAATCATGGGTGCTATCCCTCTCGAGCATGGTCTGGCGGTCGCCGGCATCCTGTTCTGCTTAGGTCTGGTTGGCCTGATGGTCCGCCGCAACATCCTCTTCGTGCTCATGAGCCTGGAAGTCATGATGAACGCCTCTGCCCTGGCGTTCATCGTCGCCGGTGCCCGTTGGGTCCAGCCCGACGGCCAGGTGATGTTCATTCTGGTGATCAGCCTGGCAGCCGCCGAGGCCAGCATTGGCCTGGCGATCCTGCTGCAGCTGTATCGCCGCTTCCACACTCTCGACATCGATGCTGCCAGTGAGATGCGCGGATGAACCTTATCTTCCTGACGTTCGTATTCCCCCTGATCGGCTTCCTGCTGCTGTCGTTCTCCCGTGGTCGGTTCTCGGAGAACCTGTCCGCGCTGATCGGCGTCGGCTCGGTCGGTCTGTCGGCGGCCACCGCCGCCTACGTGATCTGGCAGTTCAACGTCGCCCCGCCTGAGGGCGGTGCGTACAGCCAGCTGCTGTGGCAGTGGATGTCGGTGGACGGCTTCGCGCCGAACTTCACCCTGTACGTGGATGGCCTGTCGGTCACCATGCTGGGCGTGGTCACCGGTGTGGGCTTCCTGATCCACCTGTTCGCCTCCTGGTACATGCGTGGCGAAGCCGGTTACTCGCGCTTCTTCTCGTACACCAACCTGTTCATCGCCAGCATGCTGTTCCTGGTGCTGGGCGACAACCTGCTGTTCATCTACTTCGGCTGGGAAGGCGTGGGCCTGTGCTCGTACCTGTTGATCGGTTTCTACTACAGCAACCGCAACAACGGTAACGCAGCACTCAAGGCGTTCATCGTCACCCGCATCGGCGACGTGTTCATGGCCATCGGCCTGTTCATCCTGTTCGCCCAGCTGGGCACGCTGAACGTGCAGGAACTGCTGGTGCTGGCACCGCAGAAGTTCCAGGCCGGCGACACCTGGATGGTCCTGGCCACCCTGATGCTGCTGGGTGGCGCGGTCGGTAAATCGGCCCAGCTGCCGCTGCAGACCTGGCTGGCCGACGCGATGGCGGGCCCGACCCCGGTTTCGGCACTGATCCACGCCGCAACCATGGTGACCGCGGGCGTGTACCTGATCGCCCGTACCAACGGCCTGTTCCTGCTGGCGCCGGACGTCCTGCATCTTGTGGGCGTCGTCGGCGGTGTCACGCTTGTGCTTGCCGGCTTCGCCGCGCTGGTGCAGACCGACATCAAGCGTATCCTCGCCTACTCGACCATGAGCCAGATCGGCTACATGTTCCTGGCCCTGGGCGTAGGTGCCTGGGACGCGGCGATCTTCCACCTGATGACCCACGCCTTCTTCAAGGCCCTGCTGTTCCTTGCCTCGGGTGCGGTGATCGTTGCCTGCCACCACGAGCAGGACATCTTCAAGATGGGCGGCCTGTGGAAGAAGCTGCCGCTGGCCTACGCCAGCTTCGTGGTCGGTGGTGCCGCACTGGCCGCCCTGCCGATCCTGACCGTGGGCTTCTACTCCAAGGACGAGATCCTCTGGGAAGCCTTCGCCAGCGGCAACACCGGCCTGCTGTACGCCGGCCTGGTCGGCGCGTTCATGACCTCGCTGTACACCTTCCGCCTGATCTTCATCGCCTTCCACGGCGAAGCCAAGACCGAAGCCCATGCCGGCCACGGCATCAGCCACTGGCTGCCGCTGGGCGTGCTGATCGTGCTGTCGACCTTCATCGGCGCCTGGATCCACCCGCCGCTGGCAGGCGTGCTGCCTGAGAGCGCCGGCCACGCCGGTGGCGAAGCCAAGCACTCGCTGGAGATCGCCTCGGGCGCCATCGCCATCGCCGGTATCCTGCTGTCGGCCCTGCTGTTCCTGGGCAAGCGTCGCTTCGTCAGCAGCATCGCCAACAGTGGTATCGGTCGCGTCCTGTCGGCCTGGTGGTTCGCCGCCTGGGGCTTCGACTGGATCTACGACAAGCTGTTCGTCAAACCTTACCTGCTGATCTGCCACATCCTGCGCAAGGATCCGGTGGACCGCAGCATCGGCCTGATCCCACGGATGGCTCGCGGCGGCAACGTCGCCATGAGCAAGACCGAGACCGGCCAGCTGCGTTGGTACACCGCCTCGATCGCCGTCGGCGCCGTGCTGGTGCTGGGCGCCGTGGTAGTGGCTGCGGTATGACTATGAAGAACCTTGCGACTTTGCCAAAGGAAACCAACCCGTCATGATTTTGCCTTGGCTGATCCTGATCCCCTTCATCGGCGGCCTCCTGTGCTGGCTGGGTGAGCGCTTCGGCGCCACCCTGCCCCGCTGGATCGCGCTGCTGACCATGTCCCTGCTGCTCGGCATCGGCCTGTGGCTGTGGGCTAACGGCGACTACACCCTGGCCCCGGCGCCGGGCGCCGAACCGCACTGGGCCCTCGAATACAAGTTCGAGTGGATCAAGCGCTTCGGCATCAGCGTGCACCTGGCCCTGGACGGCCTGTCGCTGCTGATGATCCTGCTGACCGGCCTGCTCGGCGTGCTGTCGGTACTGTGCTCGTGGAAAGAGATCCAGCGCCACGTCGGCTTCTTCCACCTCAACCTGATGTGGATCCTCGGCGGCGTGGTCGGTGTGTTCCTGGCCCTGGACCTGTTCCTGTTCTTCTTCTTCTGGGAAATGATGCTGGTGCCGATGTACTTCCTCATCGCGCTCTGGGGTCACAGTTCGTCGGACGGCAAGAAGACCCGGATCTACGCGGCGACCAAGTTCTTCATCTTCACCCAGGCCAGCGGCCTGATCATGCTGGTGGCGATCCTTGGCCTGGTGCTGGTCAACTACAACACCACCGGCGTGCTGACCTTCAACTACAGCGACCTGCTCAAGGCCGAACTGCCGGCTGGCGTGGAATACGTGCTGATGCTGGGCTTCTTCATCGCCTTCGCGGTGAAGCTGCCGGTGGTGCCGTTCCACTCCTGGCTGCCTGACGCTCACGCCCAGGCACCGACCGCAGGTTCCGTGGACCTGGCGGGCATCCTGCTGAAGACGGCGGCCTACGGCCTGCTGCGCTTCGCCCTGCCGCTGTTCCCGAACGCCTCGGCCGAGTTTGCGCCGATCGCCATGACCCTGGGCCTGATCGGTATCTTCTACGGTGCCTTCCTGGCCTTCGCGCAAACCGACATCAAGCGCCTGATCGCCTTCTCCAGCGTCTCGCACATGGGCTTCGTGCTGATCGGCATCTACTCCGGCAGCCAGCAGGCCCTGCAAGGCGCGGTGATCCAGATGCTGGCCCACGGCCTGTCGGCCGCCGCGCTGTTCATCCTGTCCGGCCAGCTGTACGAGCGCCTGCATACCCGTGACATGCGCCAGATGGGTGGCCTGTGGCACCGCATCGCCTACCTGCCGGCCATCAGCCTGTTCTTCGCCGCCGCGTCGCTGGGCCTGCCAGGCACCGGCAACTTCGTCGGTGAGTTCCTGATCCTGATCGGCAGCTTCGCCCACGTACCGTGGATCACCGTGATCGCCACCACCGGCCTGGTATTCGGTTCGGTCTACTCGCTGATCATGATCCACCGCGCCTACTTCGGCCCGGCCAAGGCCGACACCGTGCTGGCCGGCATGGACACCCGCGAGATGGTCATGGTGCTGGGCCTGGCTGGCCTGCTGATCCTGCTGGGCGTGTATCCGCAGCCGTTCCTCGACACCTCTGCCGCCACCATGAGCGGTGTGCAGCAGTGGCTCGGTTCCGCTTTCACTCAACTCGCTTCGGCCCGGTAAGAGCGCTATGGAATTCACCACTCAACACTTCATCGCATTGGCGCCGATGCTGATCACCACCATCACCACGGTGGTGGTGATGCTGGCGATCGCCTGGAAGCGCAACCACTCGCAGACGTTCCTGCTGTCCACCGTGGGCCTGAACCTGGCCCTGCTGTCGATCCTGCCGGCACTGAAGGTTGCACCGCTGGCGGTGACTTCGCTGGTCACCATCGACAAGTTCGCCTGCCTGTACATGGCCATCGTGCTGGTGGCGACGCTGGCCTGCGTGACCCTCGCCCACGCTTATCTGGGCGAAGGCTCCAAGGGCTTCCCGGGCAACCGTGAAGAGCTTTACCTGCTGCTGCTGATGTCGGCACTGGGCGGCCTGGTGCTGGTCAGCGCCAACCACCTGGCCGGCCTGTTCATCGGCCTGGAGCTGCTGTCGGTGCCGGTCTACGGCCTGGTGGCGTATGCGTTCTTCAACAAGCGCTCGCTGGAAGCCGGCATCAAGTACATGGTGCTGTCGGCCGCCGGTTCTGCCTTCCTGCTGTTCGGCATGGCGCTGCTGTACGCCGACGCCGGCAGCTTGACCTTCGATCAGCTGGGCAAAGCCCTGGCCGCCACCAGCATGCCAAGCCTGCTGGCCCAGCTGGGCCTGGGCATGATGCTGGTCGGCCTGGCGTTCAAGCTGTCGCTGGTGCCGTTCCACCTGTGGACCCCGGATGTGTACGAAGGCGCCCCGGCGCCGGTGGCCGCATTCCTGGCCACCGCCAGCAAGGTCGCGGTGTTCGCCGTGGTCGTGCGCCTGTTCATGCTCTCCCCTGCCGCCAGCAGCGGCGTGCTGAGCACCGTACTGGCGGTCATCGCCGTGGCCTCGATCCTGATCGGCAACCTGCTGGCGCTGACCCAGAGCAACCTCAAGCGCCTGCTCGGTTACTCGTCCATCGCCCACTTCGGCTACCTGGTCATCGCCCTGGTCGCCAGCAAGGGCCTGGCCATGGAAGCCATGGGTGTGTACCTGGTCACCTACGTGATCACCAGCCTCGGCGCCTTCGGCGTGATCACCCTGATGTCCTCGCCCTACGCCGGCCGTGACGCCGACGCCCTATACGAGTACCGCGGCCTGTTCTGGCGCCGTCCGTACCTGACCGCGGTGCTGACCGTGATGATGCTGTCGCTGGCGGGTATCCCGCTGACGGCGGGCTTCATCGGCAAGTTCTACATCATCGCCACCGGTGTCGAGTCGCAGCTGTGGTGGCTGGTCGGCGCCCTGGTGCTGGGCAGTGCCATCGGCGTGTACTACTACCTGCGCGTCATGGTCACCCTGTACCTGGTCGAGCCGAACCTGCGTCGCCACGACGCCCCGCTGAAGTGGGAACAGCGCACCGGCGGCGTGATGCTGCTGGCCATCGCCATTCTTGCCTTCGTGCTGGGTGTGTACCCGCAGCCACTGCTGGAAATGGTGCAACAGGCTGGCCTGCAACTGATCGGTTGATCGGCTGCTAGCGTCACCAGAAACCCCGCCTCGGCGGGGTTTCTTTTTTGGGGCCCTATTGCGACCGAGCCGTGGGAGCGGGCTTGCCCCGCGATTGCCATTACAGATCGACCACTGTGCTTCGTCTGCCTTTTGCAGCGTCAGACTCCCGCACTCGATCTGGAACCTCGCCCCCATGCGCCCCACCCTGCCCTACTCCCTGCTGGCGCTGTTCGTCGCCGGCGCCACCCAGGCCGCCAACCGCGTCGAACTCGACCAGGTGCTGATCCAGGACCAGCAGCAATCCGAACTGGAAGCCGCCGCCGAGCGTCTGCACGAAATCCCCGGCGCCAGCAACCTGGTGGACATGGACAAGGTGGGCCAGGGCCGGGTGGCCAGCAACCAGGACGTGCTCGCCTACCAGCCCGGAGTCTTCGCCCAGTCGGCCGGCAACGACGGCATCAAGCTGTCGATCCGCGGCTCGGGCATCAACCGGGCGCCGGGCGCCCACGGCTCCGGCGTATACACAATGTTCGACGGCCTGCCGCTGACCGGCCCAGGCGGCACCCCCTATGAACTGTTCGAGCCACTGTGGCTGAGCCGCGCCGAAGTGCTGCGCGGCGCCAACGGTTTCGACCAGGGTTCGCTGGCCCTGGGAGGGGCGATCAACTACGTCACCCATACCGGCTACGATGCCGCGCCCTTGCAGGTGCGCTACGAGGTCGGCAGCCGCGGCTACCAGCACCGGCATGTCAGCAGCGGCCAGGTGCTGGGCAACCTCGACTACTACGTGGCCCTGACCGACTCGGAATACGACGGTTACCAGGCCCACAGCAGCGGCAGCGCCAAGGGCATCGCCGCCAACCTTGGCTACCGCTTCAACCCGAACCTGGAAACGCGCTTCTACCTGCGCTACCGTGAAACCGAGAACGACCTGGCCGGGCGCCTGACCAAGGACCAGATCAAGCACGACCCGCGCGCGGCCAACGCCGCCTACCTGGCCCGTGACGACAGCCGCCCGCAGCCGGGCAGCACCTGGGTGGGCAACAAGACCACCTTCTTCCTCGACGACGATTCGCGCCTGGAGGCCGGGCTGGTCTATCACGACTTCCCCATGGACCTGCGCGAAGGCCCGATGCGCCTGAAGGTCGCCTACACCGATGTCAGCGGCACCCTGAACTACGTGCGTCGCGACACCCTGTTCGGCCACGAGAGCAAGACCACGCTCGGCTGGCGCACCACCAAGCACCTGCCCAACAGCGGTGCCTCGCAGTTCGCCCGCAGCGGCGGCGACAACTTCGGCGCGCGCAGCCGCGACTTCAGCTACCAGGGTTCGGACACCGTGCTGCACGTGGGCAACGACCTCGAGCTGATCCCCGACCTGTGGCTGACCACCGGGCTGGCAGCGATCTACACCCGCCGCGAGAGCGACGTGAGCTACCCCGCCACGGGCGGCAAGGTCAGCCAGCACGACTGGGACTACGCGCCGCGCGTGGGCCTGCGCTACGACATCCGCCCGGACCTGCAGGTGTACGGCAACCTCAGCCGTTCGGTGGAGCCGCCGCACCCGTGGTCGCTGATCTGGAGTTCGACATCGGCGACCCAGCCGATCGAGATGCAGAACCAGACCGCCACCACCCTGGAGCTGGGCGCACGCGGCGATTCGGCGCTGGGCCGTTGGGACCTGGCCTGGTACTACTCGCAGGTTCGCCATGAACTGCTGGCCGTGGAGATCGTGCAAGGGGCGCTGCCCAAGGAGTTCAACGCCAGCCCCACGGTGCACCAGGGCGTCGAAGCCGGCCTGGACAGCACGCTCTGGGAGCAGCCCGGCACTGGCAAGCTGAGCCTGCGCCAGGCCTACACCTTCAGCGACTTCCACTACCGCGACGACGACAAGTTCGGCGACAACCGCCTGCCCGGCATCCCCATGCACTACTACCAGGCCGAACTGCGCTACGACTGGCCGAGCGGTTTCTACGCCGGGGTGAATACGCAGATGGCCTCCAAGGTGCAGGTGGACTATGCCAACAGCTACCCCGCCGACGCCTATGCCCTGCTCGGCGCGCGGTTGGGCTGGGATTCGCCGAAACGTGACTGGCAGACCTGGCTGGACCTGCGCAACCTGACCGACAAGCGCTATGCGGCGACGGTGACGCCGGGGTATGACGATGGCGGCAAGGATGTCGCCCGTTCGACGCCGGGGGAAGGGTTCGCCGCATATCTGGGCGTTTCTTACAGCTTCCGATAAACAGTTTGTGGCTTCGATGCAGCCCATTCGCGGGTAAACCCGCTCCCACAGGTTTCGTGCAGTTCCCTGTGGGAGCGGGTTTACCCGCGAATGGCCCTTTCAGGACGGCAACTGCACCTGCGGCTTGGTCGAGGCAAAGATCGCCCAGCTGGACACGAACAACGCCGCGATCAACGGCCCGATCACAAAGCCATTGAGCCCGAATACCGCCAGCCCGCCCAAGGTGGACACCAGCACCAGGTAGTCCGGCATGCGCGTGTCCTTGCCCACCAGGATCGGCCGCAACAGGTTGTCCACCAGCCCGATCACCAGTACCCCAAAAGCCGTCAGCACGATGCCCTGCCAGGTCGCCCCGGTCAGGATGAAATAGGCCGCCACCGGCGCCCAGACGATCCCTGCGCCCACCGCCGGCAGCAGCGACAGAAACGCCATCAGCACCGCCCAGATCAGCGCACTGGGGATATCCAGCACCCAGAAGATGAACCCGCCCAATGCGCCCTGGGTAATCGCCACCAGCAGGTTGCCCTTGACCGTGGCGCGTACCACACGATTGAACTTCAGCTGCAGGCGGCGCTTCTGCTGCTCGGGCAGCGGCACGGCCTGGCGTACCTTGCGCGCCACCTCGGCGCCCTCGCGCAGGAAGAAGTACAGCAGGTAGAGCATGATGCCGAAGCTCACCAGGAACTCGAAGGTACCCTGCCCGAAGCTGAACGCCTGGCCTGCAAGGAACTGGCTACCCTGGGTGGCCCACTTGGTGATCTTGTCGCGCAGGCCGTCGAGGTTGCCCATGCCCATGCGGTCCAGGGCATGCTGGGCAAAGTTCGGGAGCATGTCCTTGCCGCGCTCGATGTAGCCGGCAATGTCCAGTTGGCCGCTCTCCACGCGCTGGTACAGCGCCGCGCCCTCCTGCACCAGCAGCGTGCTGATGATGATCACCGGCAGCACCGCGATCAGCAGGCAG
The DNA here is from genome assembly GCF_003231305.1 of Pseudomonas sichuanensis. GTDB lineage: Bacteria > Pseudomonadota > Gammaproteobacteria > Pseudomonadales > Pseudomonadaceae > Aquipseudomonas > Aquipseudomonas sichuanensis. Next base: position 78,147 of record NZ_QKVM01000020.1, read on the forward strand.
ACCACCAGTGCCAGTGACGTCGCCAGGTTGCGCCGCCCACCCAGGCGCAACAGCAGACGACGCTGCAACGGCGCGAAGAGGATGCCCAGCACCACCGCCCAGAAGATCGCGCCGAAGTACGGCAAGAGAATCCAGATGAAGGCAATGGTCACCAGCGCCAGCAGCGCAGTCAGGGCCTTGTTCTGCAACACGGTCTCGTTCATGGGCATTCCTCAGGGGCTCAACACTTTAGTGCGCGCCATAACCGCAAAAGTGCCGTTGACCCAGATCAATACCGCCGCGACGCCGCCGCCGTAGCATCCGCGCCTTTTGCCCCTGGTGCGCACCCATGACCCCACCCGCCAAGCCCGAACTGCTCGCCCCCGCCGGCACCCTGAAGACCATGCGCTACGCCTTCGCCTACGGCGCCGACGCGGTGTACGCCGGCCAGCCGCGCTACAGCCTGCGGGTGCGCAACAACGAATTCGACCACGCCAACCTGGCACGCGGTATCCAGGAGGCCCAGGCTCAGGGCAAACGCTTCTATGTAGTGGTCAACATCGCCCCGCACAATGCCAAGCTCAAGACCTTCCTCAAGGACCTGGCGCCGGTGATCGCAATGGGCCCGGACGCGCTGATCATGTCCGACCCGGGGCTGATCATGCTGGTGCGCCAGCACTTCCCGCAGATGGCCATCCACCTCTCGGTGCAGGCCAATACGGTGAACTGGGCCAGCGTGCAGTTCTGGCAGCAGATGGGGCTGACGCGGGTGATCCTGTCGCGGGAGCTGTCGCTGGAAGAGATCGAAGAGATCCGCCAGCAGGTGCCGCAGATGGAACTGGAAGTGTTCGTCCACGGCGCGTTGTGCATGGCGTACTCCGGGCGCTGCCTGCTGTCGGGCTACCTGAACAAGCGCGACGCCAACCAGGGCTCGTGCACCAACGCCTGCCGCTGGAAGTACCAGGCCACCCCGGCCACCGAGAACGCCACCGGCGAAATCGTGCGTGAGTTCGAACCGACCCTGGGGCTGGGTACGCCCACCGACCAGGTGTTCCTGCTGCAGGAGAGCAACCGCCCGGGCGAAGAGATGCCGGCCTTCGAGGACGAGCACGGCACCTACATCATGAACGCCAAGGACCTGCGCGCCATCCAGCATGTCGAGCGGTTGGCGCAGATGGGCGTGCACTCGCTGAAGATCGAGGGCCGCACCAAGTCGCACTTCTACTGTGCCCGGGCAGTGCAGTCGTACCGCCAGGCCATCGACGACGCGGTGGCCGGAAGGCCGTTCGACCGAGGCCTGATGGGCAACCTCGAATCCCTCGCCCAGCGCGGCTACACCGAGGGTTTCCTGCGCCGCCACGTGCACGACGAGTACCAGAACTACCAGCGCGGCAATTCGGTGTCCGAGCGCCAGCAGTTCGTGGGCGAGCTGACCGGCGTGCGGGTTGACGGCCTGGCCGAAGTGAAAGTGAAGAACCGCTTCGCCGTGGGCGACCACCTGGAGCTGATGACCCCACGCGGCAACTATCACTTCGACCTGCACCGCCTGCACGACCGCCAGCAGCAGGCGATCGAAGTGGCGCCCGGCGATGGCCACGTGGTGTACCTGCCGATCCCCGAACAGGTGTCGCTGGAATTCGGCCTGCTGATGCGTGACCTGGGCAACGCCGAGGTGCCTGCCTGACAAATCTGTAATGCACGCCTCAGGTGAATGACAGGCGCTGGCGGCGAGGATCGTGGCTCACCTCCGGGCTGTCCGCAGGCCATCGCGGGGCAAGCCCGCTCCCACGTGGGAGCGGGCTTGCCCCGCGATGGGGGCGACGGCCACCACCGAGACCACGCCATGCCACCTACCCCCACCCGCCGCACCTTCGTCAAGGGCCTGGGCGCCGCCACCGCCCTGGCCGGCCTCGGCCTGTGGCGCCCGCTGGCCCAGGCCGCCGAGGGCCGCCTGCCGCTGCACGACCTCAGCGGCCAGCAGTTCGAGCTGTTCATCGGCCAGACCCCGGTCAACATCACCGGCAAGCCACGCACCGCGCTGACCATCAATGGCAGCCTGCCCGGCCCGCAATTGCGCTGGCGCGAAGGCGACACCGTGACCCTGCGGGTGCGCAACCGCCTGGACCAGGACACCTCGATCCACTGGCACGGCATCATCCTGCCGGCCAACATGGACGGCGTGCCGGGCCTGAGCTTCGCCGGCATCGAACCGGGCGGCGATTACCTGTACCAGTTCACCCTGAAGCAGAGTGGCACCTACTGGTACCACAGCCATTCCGGGCTGCAGGAACAGGCCGGGGTGTACGGCGCCATCGTCATCGAACCGCGCGAACCCGAGCCGCATCAGTACCAGCGCGACCATGTGCTGCTGCTCAGCGACTGGTCGGACCAGGCGCCGCAAGACCTGATGGCGACGCTGAAGAAGCAGTCCGATGCCTTCAACTACAACAAGCGCACGGTCGGCGACTTCATCGACGATGTGGCAGACAAGGGTTTCGCCAACGCGACGGACAATCGCTGGGCCTGGGCCAAAATGCGCATGAGCCCGACCGATCTGGCCGACATCAGCGCTGCCAGCTACACCTACCTGCTCAACGGCCAGCCGCCGGACGGCAACTTCACCTGCCTGTTCCAGCCCGGCGAAACCGTTCGCCTGCGCCTGATCAACGCCTCGGCGATGACCTACTTCGACTTTCGCATCCCTGGTTTGCAACTGACGGTGATTGCCGCCGACGGCCTGCCGGTCACCCCGGTGACCGTGGACGAGCTGCGCATCGCCGTGGCCGAGACCTATGACGTGCTGGTGACCGTAGGCGACTTGCCGGCCTACACCCTGTACGCCCAGAGCATGGACCGCACCGGCTACGCCCGCGGCACCCTGGCCCGCGCCGCCGGGCTGCAGGCACCGGTGCCCGCGCCCGAGCCGCGCCCAGTGTTGACCATGGATGACATGGGCCATGGCGGGATGGGCGGAATGGATCATTCGAACATGGCCGGGATGGACCACGGCGGCATGGCCGGCATGGATCATTCGAACATGGCCACCATGGACCACGGCAATATGGCAGGCATGGACCATTCAGCCATGTCGGGCATGTCGGGCATGTCGGGCATGTCGGGCATGCAGCAGCACCCCGCCAGCGAAACCGACAACCCGCTGGTGGACATGCAGACCATGGCTCCACGGCCCAACCTTTCCGACCCGGGCCTGGGCCTGCGCGACAACGGCCGCCGGGTGCTGACCTACGCCGACCTGCGCAGCCCCTACCCCGACCCGGACGGCCGCGAACCGTCACGGGACATCGAGCTGCACCTGACCGGGCACATGGAGCGCTTCGCCTGGTCGTTCGACGGCATCAAGTTCAGCGACGCCGAACCCTTGCGTCTGAAGTACGGCGAGCGGGTGCGCATCACCCTGGTCAACGACACCATGATGACCCACCCCATCCACCTGCACGGCATGTGGAGCGACCTCGAGGATGAACAGGGGCGCTTCCTGGTGCGCAAGCACACCCTCGACATGCCGCCGGGCAGCCGGCGCAGCTATCGCGTCACAGCCGATGCCCTGGGCCGCTGGGCCTACCACTGCCACCTGCTCTATCACATGGAAACCGGCATGTTCCGCGAGGTACGCGTCGATGAATGAGATGACCAACCGCCGCATTGCCACCGGTATCGCCCTGTTCGCCCTGCTGGCCAGCGAGCGGGCATTGGCCGCCGGGATGGAGCCCATGAGCCATGGCGCCATGCCCATGGACCACGGGCAGATGAACCACGCTGCCATGCCCATGGACCACGGCAAGATGGACCATGGCCAGATGAATCACGGCGCGCCCGCCAGCACCCAACCCCGTACCCCCTTGCCCGTGATCACCGACGCCGACCGCCGCGCGGCCTTCCCGCCGCTGCCCGGTCACCAGGTACACGACCGCGCCATCAACTGGGCAGTGATCGTCGACCAACTGGAGTACCAGAACTTCGAGAGCAGCAGCGCGCTGAACTGGAACGCCATGGCCTGGGTGGGTGGCGACATCGACCGCCTATGGCTGCGCACCGAGGGCGAGCGTGAACAAGGCAAGACCCACAAAGCCGAACTGCAGGCCCTTTGGGGGCATGCCATCAGCCCCTGGTGGGAACTGGTCGGCGGCGTGCGCCAGGACTTCAAGCCCGCCAGCGGGCAGAGCTGGGCGGCCTTCGGCATACAGGGCACGCCGCTGTACGGCCTGGAACTGGAGGCCACTGCCTACACCGGCGAGCGACAGCAGACCGCGCTGCGCCTGGAGGCCGGTTACGCTATGCTGCTGACCAATCGCTGGGTCCTCGAGCCGACCGTCGAAGCCAACTTCTTCGGGCGCAACGACGCTGGCCGCGAACAGGGTTCGGGCCTGGCCGAAAGCGAAGTGGGCCTGCGCCTGCGCTACGAAATCACCCGCGGCTTTGCGCCCTACGTCGGCGTCAGCTTCAACCGCCTGCACGGCAACCGCGCCGATCAGGCCCGCGAAGATGGCGAAGATATTGGCCAGACCCGTTTGGTCGCCGGGGTCCGCTTACGGTTCTGAGGCTGAACGCCGGCCCTGTGGGAGCGGGTTTACCCGCGAAAGCGGCAATGGGTTCACTGACGCTTTCGCGGGTAAACCCGCTCCCACAGGGCCAGTAGTGCGCACTGATCAACAAGATGCATTTTGTTCCACAGGAGTTTCACCATGCTGCGCAAACACCTGCTCACTCTCGGCCTGCTGGCCATCACCGGCCTGGCCCAGGCCGGCGAAACCATCGACGTGTACCGCGATCCCAACTGCGGCTGCTGCAAGGAATGGATCAAGCACCTGAGCGATAACGGCTTCACCGTCAATGACCACGTCGAACCGAACATGAGCGCGGTCAAGCAGCGCCTGGGCGTGGCGCCGCGCCTGGCGTCGTGCCACACCGGCGTGATCAACGGCAAGTTCGTCGAAGGCCATGTACCGGCCGAGCAGGTGCGCCTGCTGGCCAAGCGCGACGACCTCAAGGGCCTCGCCGTCCCCGGCATGCCCATGGGCTCGCCGGGCATGGAAATGGGTGACCACAAGGATGCCTACCAGGTCATCGGCGTCACCCGCGACGGCCAGGACACCGTGGTCGCCAACTACTGATGCTCAGCCTCTGGGCGCTGTTCTTCAGCGCCTTCGGCGCCGCCACGCTGCTGCCGCTGCAATCGGAAGCCGTGCTGGTCGGCCTGCTGCTGCGCCAGCCCGAGGCCTGGGCCACCCTGCTGCTGATCGCCACCCTGGGCAATGTGCTGGGCTCTGTCGTCAACTGGCTGCTGGGCCGGGCCATCGAGCACCTGCGCGACAAGCGCTGGTTCCCGTTCAGCGCCAGCCAGCTCGAGCGCGCACAGCAGCGCTACCAGCGCTGGGGGCAGTGGTCGCTGCTGCTGAGCTGGATGCCGGTGATCGGCGACCCGCTCACGCTGATCGCCGGGATCATGCGCGAACCCTTCTGGCGCTTCCTGCTGCTGGTCACCCTGGCCAAGGGCGGGCGCTACATCGTGGTGGCGATGATTACCCTGGGCTGGTTTCACAGCGGGTAACGCCTTTCACCGCCCCCTAATCAGCACAGAGCGGCCCCGTTCATCTGGGCCAGACCAGCTCTTCGCTCCAACCCAGCTCGGCGAAATCATCCGCCCGCAGGCCCGCCTCCTCCTCGCAGAAGAATTCATCCAGCTGCGGTGGCTTCACCATCGTATCGCTGAGCATGGCATGCACCTGCCCGCGGTGATGGATCTGGTGCTCGAACAGGTGCGCCAACACGCGCAGACGCTGCTCGCGCTGCACCCGCTCAGGGCGCACGATGCTCACATAGCGCACCAACTGGTCATCGCTCAACTGCCGGCAATAGCTGATCAGCCGCTGGTCGGCCTGGGCCTGTTGCGCCTGCAGGTCGCTGCAGGTGACGAAGGGTTGCTCGGGCTGGAAGAAGCGCTCGCCATCCGGGTCGGGCGCCTCGCCGCGCTGCTCGCACTCCAGCGCATCGAGGTAGAACCAGTCCACCGTCAGCAAGTGGTTGAGGGTGGCCTTGATCGAAGGGAAGAAGCTGCACCGCGGGGCGACGAACTCGTCGTGGCTCAGTTGCAGGCAGGCCTTGTACAAACGGTGGTTGGCCCAGCCATTGTTGTAGGCCTGGGTCAGCAAGTATTGCGACAGTGGCTGCATGGTCGGCTCCTTCAGGCGAAGCGTTGCAGTTGCATCTCCCGTAGCCGGCTCAGGGTCCGTTGGTACGGGAACGCCAGATACCCTTGAGTGTAGAGCGCATCCAGTGGAACCTCAGCTTCCAGGTACAGCGCCACCCGCCGGTCATAGCATTCGTCGACCAGGGCGATGAAGCGGCGCACGCTGTCATCCTTGGGCGCCAGCGTCGGCAACAGGCGATCACCGGCCTCGACGCGCACGGCGCCATCTTCGGTGCCGCGGGCAATGCGCCCGGCCTGCTGTACGCCACCCAGGGCCGGGATGCCACTGACCAGGATCGCCGGGAAGCGGTCGCACAGGGCCATGAAATCCATCGCCGCCAGCGGCTGCTCGCACAGATCGCTGAAGTGGCACCAGAGCGCGTGCTGGCTATGGCGCAGCGCACGGATCTGCCGGGCGCCGACCTGCAACGGCTGATCGCTGCCAGGCGCCTCTGGGCTCAACTGGCGAAACACGGCTTCGAGTGCGCTTGGCTGCCCGGGTTCGACAACCCAGTAACGCTGGCGCTGGGCGCCCGGATGCAGGCGGTGGTCCTGCTCGCCCGCTACCGCCAATACCTGCATATGCCGTTCGATGGCGGCGATGGCCGGGAGGAAGCGTTCGCGGTTGAAGCCATCACGGTAGAGCTGCGCAGGCGGCTGGTTGGAGGTGGCGACGATGACCACGCCGTGGTCGAACAGCACCTGGAACAGGCGACCGAGAATGATCGCATCGCCAATATCGCTGACGAACAGTTCGTCGAAGCACAGCACCCGGATTTCTTCGGCAAGGCCGCTGGCCAGGGCCCTGAGTGGGTCGGCCGTGCCATTGAGCTGGAACAGCCGCTGGTGGACCCAGGCCATGAAATGGTGGAAGTGCTGGCGCCTGGCCGGAACCTTCAGGCAACGGTGGAACAGGTCCATCAGCCAGGTCTTGCCACGGCCGACCGGGCCCCAGAGGTACAGGCCCTGGGTGGGTTGACGCTGGTGCAGGGCGTCGAAACAGCCCTGCAGGGCGGCTACGGCGGCGGCCTGGGCGGGGTCGGGGACGAAGCCTCGGTCGTCGAGGGCCTGATGGTAGAGGGATTCGGGGGTCATGCCGGGCGATCTGATGGGAAAGGGCCATGGTACGACAGATTCAGCCCCATCGCGGGGCAAGCCCGCTCCCACGTGGGAGCGGGCTTGCCCCGCGATGGGCTGGATCAGCCTTCCTCCAACCCCACCTTCAACAAGGCGCCATCCTTGTCATCGGTCAGCACATACAGGTAGCCATCCGGTCCCACCCGCACATCGCGGATACGCGCCTTCAGCTCACCCAGCAAGCGCTCTTCATGCACCACCTTGTCACCCTTGAGCTGCAAGCGGATCAGCTCCTGGGTGGCCAACGCGCCGATGAACAGGTTGTGGTCCCAGGCCTTGAACCGCGGGCTGTCGTAGAAGGCCATGCCGCTGATGCCGGGCGATTTCTCCCACACATGGTGCGGGTCGACCATGCCATCGACATGCTTGCCCTTGGCCTCGGGGATCGGCAACAACGAGTAGTTGATGCCATGGGTGGCGAGCGGCCAGCCGTAGTTCTTGCCGGGCTCCGGGATGTTGATCTCGTCGCCGCCGCGCGGGCCATGCTCGTGGGTCCACAGCTTGCCGGTCCAGGGGTTGAGCGCGGCGCCTTGCTGGTTGCGGTGGCCCAGCGACCAGATTTCCGGGCGCACCTGGTCGCGGCCGACGAAGGGGTTGTCCTTGGGCACTTTGCCGTCGGGGAGGATGCGCACGATCTTGCCTTGCAGCTTGTCCAGGTCCTGCGCGGTGGGGCGCTGGTTGTTCTCGCCCAGGGCAATGAACAGATAGCCGTCGCGATCGAACACCAGGCGCGAGCCGAAGTGGTTGCCCACCGACAGCTTGGGCTGCTGGCGGAAGATCACCGTGAAGTTCTCCAGCCGCGCCCTGTCCGACGACAGCTGGCCACGGCCCACCGCCGTGCCGGCCTTGCCGTCGGCCCCTGCCTCGGCGAACGACAGGTAAATCGTATGGTCCTTGGCGAACTCCGGTGACAACACCACATCGAGCAGCCCGCCCTGCCCTTCGGCCCAGACCTTGGGTACACCGGACAGCGGCGGGCCGACCTTGCCTTCGGCGCTGACGATACGCAAGTTGCCGGGGCGCTCGGTCACCAGCATGTCCGTGCCACCCGGCAGGAAGGCCAGGGCCCAGGGGTTGCGCAGGCCGTCGGCGACGGTGCTGACGGTCAGCGGGCCCTGTTCGCTGGGAAACTGTTGCTGCGCGGCGGCGTGTGCCAGCAGGGGAAACAGGCTGGCGGCGGCCAGGGTGGTCAACCAGGTGCGTGGCGTCATGCGCGTATCCTTCGAAGGGGCTCAGGGCACGCGTAGCGAATCGCGCGCTGGCCGGGTGGGTTCCAGGTTCGGCGCCCGCTGCTCGCGGCGCAGGTTGTCGCCGTTGCCGATACCCCGGTTGTCGAGGGTCGGCGGGCGCGGGTTGGGTTGGGTGGAGGGGCCGCGCACCGGGGGGGTGGCGGGCACGCTGCCCTGACGGCTGTTGGGGTTGGCGCGCTGGATCGGGCTGTTGTAGGGGTTGTTGCTGTCGCTGGCGGCCAATTGCACGGGCGCGACGGGAGCGGCCTGCAGCGGCAGGCTCAGCAACAGGCCGATGGCCAGGGCTGGCAGTGTGGGATTCATGCTTCACCTCCGTACGAAAAGGCGCGCTCCAGGGTTGGATAGCCTAAGACGCGCAGGGTTCGACACAAAAGCGAGAATGCGGATTGAGATGATTCGTGATGTTTCAGTATGGGTCTTTCCACGCATCGCGGGGCAAGTCGCAGCGGCGCACCGCCGCTCCCACGCTATGGACTGCCCTCAGGAAGTTGGACATCAATCCAACCCTTGGGACAGTCATACCGTGGGAGTGGCGGTGCGCCGCTGCGACTTGCCCCGCGATCGTCTGCGTGAATTCAGCCCACTTTGTGCCGCGCCGCATACAAGCACAGCATCTCCATCGCCAGCGTCGCCCCGGCCAAGGCGGTGATGTCGGCATGGTCGTAGGCCGGGGCCACTTCCACCAGGTCCATCCCCACCAGGTTGATGCCGCGCAGGCCGCCGAGGATCTCCAGCGCCTGCACCGTGCTCAGGCCGCCGCACACCGGGGTGCCGGTACCGGGCGCATAGGCCGGGTCGAGGCAATCGATGTCGAAGGTCAGGTACACGGGCATGTCCCCCACCCGCTGGCGAATCGCCGCGATGATCGCCTCGGTGCCCTGGCGATGCACCTGGCGGGCATCGAGGATGGCGAAGCCCTGGCTGTCGTCGTTGGTGGTGCGCAGGCCGATCTGCACCGAGCGCGCCGGGTCTACCAGCCCCTCGCGGGCGGCGTGCCAGAACATGGTGCCGTGGTCGATGCGCTTGCCTTCCTCGTCGGGCCAGGTGTCGCTGTGGGCATCGAAGTGGATCAGCGCCAGCGGGCCATGGCGGCGGGCGTGGGCCTTGAGCAGCGGGTAGCTGATGAAGTGGTCGCCGCCCAGGGTGAGCATGGCGCAGCCGGCTTCGAGGATGCGTTCGGCATGGGCCTCGATGCTGTCGGGTACCGACGCCGGCGTGCCGCTGTCGAACGCACAGTCGCCGTAATCGATCACTGCCAGATGGTCGAACGGGTCGAACGCCCACGGCCAGTGCCGGGCCCAGGCCTGCTGCACCGAGGCGGCGCGGATCGCCCGTGGGCCGAAGCGCGCGCCCGGGCGGTTGCTGGTGGCGGTGTCGAACGGCACGCCGCTGACCACCACGTCGACCCCGCGCAGATCGCGGCTGTAGCGGCGCCGGGAAAAACTGGTGATGCCGGCGTAGGTACTCTCGGCGGCGGTGCCGTAGAGGCTGTCACGGGTGATGGCCTGGTCGTTGTCCTGGGCGAGATCCACGGTCTGTCTCCTGGTGTTGTCGTTGTTATTGGCGGCTGCGGAAGGCGGTCCACAGGCGATTGCGCTGGCGCAGGTCGGACAGCGCCATGCTGCGGTCGGCGAATAGGCGCTGACGCACTTCGGCCGGGGGGTAGATGTCCGGGTCGGTGCGGATCGCCTCATCCACCAGCGGCGTGGCAGCCTGGTTGGCGTTGGCGAAGAACAGCGAGTTGGTCAGGGCGGCGACCGAGTCGGGACGCAGCATGAAGGCGATGAAGGCCCGGGCGGCTTCGGGGTGCGGGGCGTCCTTGGGGATCACCAGGTTGTCCTGCCACACCAGGGTGCCCTCACGGGGGATGCGGTAGATCAGCTCGAACGGCTTGCCGGCACGCCGGGCCTGATCGGCGGCGGTGGCGGCGTCGCCGTTGTAGGTGAGTGCCAGGCACACGCTGCCGTTGGCCAGGTCGTTGATCTGGCGGCCGTTGGCCACGTAGCTGATCGAGGGCTGCAACTGCTGCAGCAGGGCTTGGGCGGCGTCCAGGTCTTTCTTGTCCTGGCTGTACGGGTCCTTGCCCAGGTAGTTGAGGGTGAGGCCGATCACCTCCTGCGGTGAGTCGAGCATGGCGATCCCGCAGTCCTTGAGGCGGCTGGCGTACTCGGGCTTGAACAGCAGGTCGAGGCTGTCGAGGGGGACATCGCCCAGGCGCTGGCGTACCGCCTCGACGTTCACCCCCAGGCCCAGCGTGCCCCAGGTGTAGGGCACGGCATGGCGGTTGCCCGGGTCGGCTTCGGCCAGCTTGGCCAAAAGATCCGGGTCGAGACTGGCGTAGCCTGGCATCGACTGCGCATCCAGCGGTTGCAGCGCGCCGGCCTTGAGCGCCCGGGCCAGCACGGTGGCCGACGGCACCACCACGTCGTAACCGCTGCGGCCGGTGAGCAGCTTGGTTTCCAGCACTTCGGTGGTGTCGAAGGTGTCGTAGCGGACTTTGTAACCGGTCTCCTGCTCGAAGCGTTGCAGGGTTTGCGGGGCGACATAGTCGGCCCAGCTGTAGAGGTTGACGACCTTCTCTTCGGCCTGCAGTGGCAAGGCGATCAGCAGGGACAGCAAGCACAGCGTTCGACGCATGGCGGACACCTCGGCAAATGGGTGGATGCCGCCAGCATGCCTGCCGGGTTACATTGCAAAAATGGCAACTGTGTAAAGCTGACATTCACCTGGAGCAATGTAATGCTTGGACAACTCCATGACCTGGACCTGCACCTGCTGCGGCTGTTCGTGACTGTAGCCGAGGCTGGCGGCTTCAGTGCCGCACAGGGGGTGCTCGGGCTCAGCCAACCGAGCATCAGCCAGCAGATGGCCAAGCTGGAGACGCGCCTGGGCTATCGCCTGTGCAGCCGCGGCAAAGGGGGGTTTCGCCTGACCGAGAAAGGCGAACTGCTGTTGCAGGCGAGCCGTGGCCTGCTGCTGCAGATCGAGCAGTTTCGCCAACAGGCCAACGGCGTGGCCGGGCGCCTGCTGGGCAGCGTGCGCATCGGCCTTGCCGAGAACCAGGACAGCAGCGTCACCCTGCGCATCGCCCAGGCCATCGCGCGTTTTCGCCAGCGTGACGAGGCCGTGCAACTGGAACTGATCAGCGCCCCGCCTGCTGAACTCGAACGGCTGTTGCTGGAGCAGCGGCTGGATTGTGCGATCAGCTATTTTTCCGGCAACCAGGCGGCGTTCGACTATCAACCGCTGTTCGATGAACGCCAGCGCTTGTACTGCGGTGCGGGGCATGCGTTGTTCGGGGCTGCCGATGTCAGCCGGGAGCAGCTGCTGGAGGTTGACCAGGTGCGCCACCCCTATCGCTTTCTCAAGCAGGGCGAGCCGTTCCAGAGCCGCCACAGCATGGCGGTGGCGGAGCAGATCGACAGCGTGCTGACGCTGGTGCTGTCGGGCCGGCATATCGGTTACCTGCCCTGCCATTGCGCCGCGCCGTGGGAGGCGCAAGGGCTGTTGCGGGCGCTGGATAACGGGCTGGATTTCATCGTGCCGTTTACCTTGGCGCGGCATCGCGGCCAGGTGCCGGGGGAAGCGCAACGGGCCTTTGCCGAGGATCTGCTCGCGGTGTTCGGCTGAGGGGTGGTTCGCCGGCAGGCCGGCGAACGGGCGGTCAGTAGGCCAGATTCCAGGTCAGGGTGTAGGTCCGCCCTCGCCCTTGATAGTCATACAGATACGCCGGCCCGTAGGTCGGTGAGTAGAACAGCGTCGCTCGCTGGCCCCACACCGTGCTGTACTGCTTGTCGAACAGGTTCTGGATACCGGCGCTGAACGTCCCGAACCCGGTGGCCTGGCTGCCCAGCAGGTCGAAGGTGGTGTAGCCGTCGATCTGGTGGTGGGCATCATCCTTGAGGGTGATGGCATGGTTGGCCTGCAACCGGGCACTGCGCCCGTCACCCTTCCAGCCGACGAACGCGGTGGCCTTGGACAGCGACGCATAGCGGGCATCGCGCTTGATCCAGTCGCCGTCGGCGCTCTCCTCTTGCGAACGCACCAGGTGCAAGGTGCCACCGGTTTCCCAACCGTTCTGGAAGTAACGGGTCAGGGCGCTTTCAAAGCCATAATCACGGCGTTTCTGGTCATCGACATTGATGGTGAGGGTCTTGCTGTCGACATTGATGATCTTGTCCGACCAGGTGTAATAGAGCGCCGCCTGGGCATTCCAGTCGAGGTCGGCATAGCGCCAGCCCATCTCCACCTGGCGGCTCTTGATCCCGGCCAGCGGGTTGTCGGCCACCGACAGGCCCGGCTTGCCGTAGTACTTGGCCGGGTCTGGCAGCTCGAAGCCTTCACCGTAGTTGGTCCACAGCTGGTGGCCGTTCTTGAAGTCGTAGATGGCGCCGAGGTTGTACAGGCTGACCTGGTAGTCGTTGCTGCCACCGGGCACGTTCTTGAAGTCGCTGACATCCACGTCCATCTGCTGGCGCCGGGCACCGCCGGAGAGGGTCAGGCTATCGGTGAGGTGCCAGTCCAGCTGAGTGAACAGCGACACGCCATCGACCCGGTAGCTGGGGTAGCGCGCCGCCTTGCTCGCCTCGTCCAGCGCCAGGCCGCCGCTGGCGGACGAGGTGCGGGCATCGAAGGTGGTCTGTTCGGCGTTGAAGCGCTCGCGGTCGAGGTCGACGCCATAAGTGAGCTTGAAGGTGTCCCACTGCTTGGCGAACAGCGCCTTGAGGCTGGTGACTTCGAAGTTCTGCTGCGAGCCGGCAAAGTACACACCCCGCGAGCCGGTGGGCTTGCCGGTGTTGTAGTAGGGGAAGGGGTAGAAGTTGTCGTCTTCCTTGCGGTACGAGGCCTGCAGGTAGAAGTCCTGGCCCAGCACGTCGCTGTGGTGGTAGTTGGCGTTGAGCAGCAGGCGCCGGGTGCGCGGCGCAAGGTCAGAGGAATAGCCACCGCGCAGCTCCGCGTCCTCCAGGTCGGAGGGCGCGTTGTAGTTCAGGTTGGGGAAGTAGATGCCGGTGCTGCCGTGGTTGCCGGAGTCGTAGTACTGGGCCAGCAGGTCCAGGCTCTGCTCGTCGCTGAGGGCCAGGCCGAGGGTGCCGAGGATGTCCAGGCTGCGGTTGTACTGCAGGTCGGTCTGGGTGTTGTCGATGAAGATCTGCTCACCGGCGCCGTCATAGAAGGCTTCGTTCTGCTCGCCCGAGACGCCCAGCCGGGCATTGACCCGCTCGTTGCCGCCGCTGATCGACTGGGCGATGCGGGTGGACAGGTCGTCGCTGTTATTGAAACCGCTGCTGGCCCCCAACTGCGTTTCGAAACGCAGAGGCCCCGGCTCGCCTTTCTTGGTGACGATATTGATGATGCCGCCGGTGGCACCGCCACCGTAGATGGCACTGGCACCGGACAACACTTCAACGCGCTCGACGTTGAACGGCGAGATGCTGTCGAACTGGCGCGACAGCCCCCGGGAACTGTTCTGGCTGACGCCGTCGATCATCACCAGCACATCACGGCCGCGCATGTTCTGGCCGTAGTTGGTGCGGCCTTCCGGAGCCAGGTCGAGGCCTGGAACCAGCTTGCCGATCGCTTCCTTGAGGCTGACGCCGCTGTCGATCTGCTCGCGCAGCTGCTGCTGGTCGACGACCCACACGGTACCGGGGATCTCGCTGATGGCGGTGCTGGTGCGCGAGGCCACGCTGACTTCGATGGGCTTGAGGCTGACGCTCTGCGGCGGGGCCTTGCGCAGGGTGACGGTGCGCGCGTCGTTGAACCGATAACTGACGCCGCTGCCGGCGAGCAATTGCTGCAGGGCCTGCTCGATGCCGAAGCTGCCTTGCAGCGCCGGGCTCTGCAGGCCGGCCACATCGTCGGTGGTGTACAGCAGGTGCAGGCCGGCCTGGTCGGCAAATGCGGTCAGCGCCTGGTCCAATGGCTGAGCGGGCAGGTCGAGCTGCACCTGGCGGGCCTGGGCGTCGCTGGCCGGCGTGGCGCTGGCGGCCTCGACCAGCAGTGGCCCGGCCAGTGCGGCCAGGGCGGTGCAGGACAGCAAGGCGTGTTTGAAGCGGTACGGGAGCGTGGGCGTAGCCTTCACGAATGAGCTTCCAGACAGTCGTAGTTGGGTAGGGTTGGCTGATCAGTGCCACTACGACGATCTGGCTTCGATGAACTTGCAGTGCGAAATGAAAAAAATTTCGATTTCGCTAGCTGGGTCAGTAGACCACGGCCAGGAACGGCAGGTAGGTGACCTTCAGGCCGTACCGTTGCTCAAGCGTGCGCAACAGCGCATGAGGGTCGTCGAGGTCGAACACACCACTGACCTGGAGGGCAGCAAGCTGTTGGTCGGGGATGAAGATACGCCCATGCTGGTAGCGCTCCAGTTCGGCCAGTACCTGGCCCAGGGGTTTGCCATTGAAGATCAGCTTGCCGCGCTGCCAGGCGGTCTGGGCGCCGGCATCCGGCGTCGGCTGAAGCACTTGGCCGCCGACTCGGGCCTCGCCCTGGGCCAGGACCACGCGGTTGCCCTCAGGTTGGCGGCGCACGCTGAACACCGCCGCACTGCCGCTGACCGGCTCGCCGCCGGCCTCCACCACGAACGGACGGGGATCATCGACCGTCTCGAACAGGGCTTCACCGGCCTGCAGCACCACCTTGCGCTGGTCGGCACTGTACGCCACCGACACGGCACTGGCGCTGTTGAGGGTGACCCGCGAGCCATCGGCCAGGGTCAGGCTCTGCCGCTGGCCAACGCTGGTGTGGTAGTCCGCCTCCCATACCGGCACCTGCTGCCAGGCGCCGTAGCCGACCATCAGCATCGCCAGCGAGGCGGCGATGGCAGACACCCGGCGCCATCTGCGCGGTGCAGGTGGCTGCTGGAGCGCTTGTGCGGTGGGGGTGTGACCAAGGTCCTGCCACAGCGCCTGGGCTTCGCGAGCGGCCTCGGCATGGGCCGCGCTCAGTTGGCACCAGCGCTGGTAGCGCGCCCGGTCGGCCGCCGTGGCCGTGCCCGAATGCAGCAGGACCTGCCAGTCGAGGGCATCGTCGCTAAGGTCGCTGAGCGGGTGAGGTGCAGGCATGGCGGCGGTGTCATTCATGGTTGTGCTTGAGCCAGTCGCGGCAATGGCGCAGGGCCTGGCCGATGTATTTTGCCACCATGCTCTCGGAAACGCCCAGCCGTTGTGCGATCTGCGCCTGGGTCAGGCCCTCGATGCGATTGAGCAGCAGCGCCTGGCGCGCATTGGCGGACAACTGCAACAACGCTTCGTCGAGTATCTGCAAGCGCTCGCGTGCGAGCAACGCGGCTTCCGGCGCGGGTGCAGGGCATGCGACCTCCCCTGCCCCAGCGCTGTCATCGTGGCTGGCTGCCAGCCGCTGTTCACGCCGCTGAGCGTCGATCGCCAGGTTGCCGGCAACGCGAAAGATGAAGCTGCGGGCATGCAGCACCTGAACGGCCTGCGCGTCGATTTTGACCAGCTTCAGGTAGGTTTCCTGGGCCACGTCGGCGGCGCGCTGGCGGTCGCGCATGCGCCGGGTCAGGAACTGCAGCAGGTCGTCGTAATGCTCCTGGAAACTTGCCAGCAGCCCGGACACGGGAGACGTCAGCATCGGTAGGTGAAAGGCCGTCGGGAAAGATTATCGGGCGTTAATGAGAAACAGTATCTTTCATAACGCGCCGTACTTTCAACGCCGCCGTGCATTTGCCACACTGCAGGCTCGCCCGTAAGTCGAGGCTGTGAACGCCATGCTTGTCCGCTGCTGCCTGATCCTGCTGTTGGCCCTTGGCCTCAATGCCTGCGCGCTGTTGCAGAACCGCGACCCCCTGAACATCAGTGTGATCGGCATAGACCCCCTGCCCGGCCAGGACCTGGAGATCCGCATGGCGGTGAAGATCCGCGTGCAGAACCCCAACGAAACACCGGTCGACTTCAATGGCATCGCGCTCAATCTCGAGGTCAACGACCAGCCCCTGGCGGCTGGCGTGAGTGACCAGCGTGGGCACATCGGCCGCTATGACGAAGCCGTGATCGTGGTGCCGGTGAGCGTCACCGCCTTCGCCTTTCTGCGCCAGGCCTACGGCCTGAGCCGGGCGGATTCACTGCAAGGGCTGCCTTATGTGCTGCGCGGCAAACTGGCCGGCGGCCCGCTGGGTACTGTGCGTTTCACCGACAAAGGCAAACTGGATTTGCCTGCTGCCACAGCAGCCGGCTGGTAAACATCCTGAATTGGTAAAGGAGCTACCAATGTCTTCTACGCCTGAACTGAAAACCGCCCGGCTGCTGCTGCGCCCCTTGCAACTGAGCGACGCAGAGGCCATCCAGCAACTGTTCCCCCACTGGGAAGTGGTGCGCTACCTGAATGCCCTGGTGCCGTGGCCCTACCCGCAGGATGGTGCCTTGCGCTACCTGCGCGATATCTGCCTGCCGGCGATCGCTGCGGGGTGTGAGTGGCACTGGTCGATCCGCCTGCTCGAACGCCCGCAGCAACTGATCGGCAGCATCAGCCTGATGGACCTGCCCGACAACAACCGCGGTTTCTGGCTGGCACCCGCCCAACAGGGCCGGGGCTATATGACAGAGGCCTGCGCGGTGGTCGATGGGTTCTGGTTCAACACCTTGCAGCGCGAGGTGATGCGCGTGCCCAAGGCGGCGCCCAATGAAGCGTCCAGACGGGTTTCCCAGCGCGGCGGCATGCGCCTGCTGCGCACTGGGCAAGGCAACTTCGTGAGCGGTTGCCTGGCGCAGGAAGTGTGGGAGATCACTCGGCAGGAGTGGCTCGACCTGGGTGGTGCCGGGGCCGGTTGAGCGTGCCCTGGCTCAGCGGCCGGCGTTGGCGGCGGCCATCAGCTTGTTGACCTCGCTGCGCACCAGTTGGGTGAACTCGGGCGGCGACATGCCGTCCAGTTCGGCACGCACCCACTCCGCCCACTTGCCCTTGCGTCGTGGCTTTTCTGCAATCAGCCGCCCTGCTTCACCCTTGGCCTTGGCCAGATTGCCTTGCCAGTATTGGAACAACCGCGCTTTCTCTGCCTCGATCTGCGCCCGTTCCGCGAAGCTCATGTTGGCCAGATTGAAACTCATGGGTAATACCTGCCACTGGAAAATGGGCGCTATCTTACACCGTAGCGGCCGAGGGTCGGTAAGTCGCTGCAACTTTCCCGACGCCACGGCATCCACTGTTCAACCCCACTCTGCACGAGGACGTGTACATGGCCAGGCATACCGCCGCGCGAAACAATGGTGAACAGATCAAGGACCAAGTGTTCAGCGAACTCCAGGCGTTGATCGAGGAGTCCGAAAAACTGCTCAGTGACAGTGCATCGCTGGTCGGCGAAGATGCCGACGGCCTGCGCGCCCAACTGGGGCTCAAGCTGCGCCAGGCCCGTGACGCCACCAGCCGCCTGGGCCAGAAGGCGCAACCTGTGGTCGATGCCACGGAGCAATACCTCGGCGGTCATCCGTGGCAGACGGTGGCGATTTCCGCAGGCTTCGGGCTGGTGGTGGGCCTGCTGCTGGGGCGCCGCCAATAACGGCCGGTCAGGCCGCGCGGGCCATGGGGATGCCGCTGTGGAAGCGCATCTCCTGGTCGGGCGAGCTGATCAGTTCGGCTTCCGCCTCGCGCACTTGTTCGACGACTCGGGCGATCTCGGCTTCATCGCCGTACACATGGGCCAGCTTGAGGTAACCCTGATAGTGCCGGGCTTCGCTCTTGAGCAGCCCGTGGTAGAAGGTGCCTAGCTCTTCGTCCAGGTGCGGTACGAGGGCAGCAAAACGTTCGCAGCTGCGCGCCTCGATAAAAGCCCCCACTACCAGCGTGTCCACCAGCTTCACCGGCTCGTGGGCACGCACCAGGCGACGCAGACCCGAGGCGTAACGCCCGGCCGACACCGGCCGCAACGGTACACCGCGTCGCTTCATCAGCCGTAGCACCTGCTCGTGGTGCACCAGCTCTTCACGGGCCAGGCGCGACATCATGTTGATCAAGTCAAGGTGGGTGTTGTACTTGGCGATCAGGCTCAATGCCGTGCTGGCCGCCTTGAATTCACAGTTCTTGTGATCGATCAGCAGGGTTTCCTGGTCGGCCAGCGCCGCCTCGATCCAGGCGTCTGGGGTGCGGCAGCCGAGGAAGGCGTCGATTTCAGGAATCTGGGACATAACACTCACAATCACGAAAGATATCTGCAGGACCGGCGATTATACCGGCGCCAGCTTCGAGTGCCAGTGGCTATTCTTGACGCATATCAAGCGGCGGCAGGAGGTACGCCGACTATAGTCAGGCATTGGTCGCCATCCAGAAGGGAGTTCACGCCATGCAAGCCGTTCGCAGCATCCTTGTCGTTCTCGACCCCGAGCACGCCCACAGCCGCGCCCTGACCCGGGCCAAGCTGATCGCCGGCGTGACCGGCGCTCGCCTGCACCTGCTGATGTGCGACAAGAAGCATGACCACAGTGCGCTGCTGAGCCTGCTCAGCAGCCAGTTGCATGATGACGGGTATGACAATGTCACCCACGAGCAGGCCTGGCACGACACGCTGCACGAATCCATCATCAGCGTGCAGCAGGCCGAAGGTTGCGAGCTGGTCATCAAGGAGCATCGGCCGGATAACCCGCTGCGCAAGGCACTGCTCACGCCCAGCGACTGGAAGCTGCTGCGTCAGTGCCCTTGCGCGGTGCTGATGGTCAAGAGTGAGCGGCCGTGGACGGGTGGTGTGATCCTGGCAGCGGTGGATGTGGGCAACCAGGATGAAGACCACCGCAGGCTGCATACGAGCATCATCGACCATGGCTATGCCATTGCCAGCCTGGCCAAAGGTGAGCTTCATGTGATCAGCGCACACCCCTCGCCCATGCTGTCCGCGTCCGACCCGGTTTACCAGCTTACCGAGACCATCGAGCAGCGCTATCGCGATGCCTGCAAGGCCTTCCAGGCAGAGTTCGACATCAGCGAGGAGCGCCTGCACGTAGCCGAGGGGCCGGCTGATGTACTGATTCCCTTTACCGAGAAGAAGTACGACGCTGTGGTGACCATCATCGGTACCGTGGCGCGGACAGGCATTTCAGGAGCCTTGATCGGTAACACCGCTGAAGTGGTGCTGGACGCGCTCGAAGGTGATGTACTGGTGCTCAAGAGCGAGGAAGTGACCGCGCACCTTGCCGAACTGGCTCGCGGCTGACGCGCTATAGCGCCCTG
>NZ_QKVM01000021.1 GCF_003231305.1 Pseudomonas sichuanensis
CGTCAGGTCTGCGCCGAGTGGCGGCTCCAGTCCAGCAGCAGGCTGTAGCCCACCGCCAACAGCGTCGGCCCGATGAACAAGCCGATAAAGCCAAAGGCGAGCAAACCGCCGAACACCCCGAGCAGCACGATCACCAATGGCAGGTTGCCGCCGCGGCTGATCAGGTAGGGTTTGAGCACGTTGTCCACGCCACTGATGACGAAGGTACCCCACACGCCGAGGAACACCGCCATGCCGTAATCGCCCTTCGACACCAGCCAGGCGGTGGCGGGGATCCACGCCAGCGGCGGGCCCATGGGGATCAGGCTGAGCATGAAGGTCACCAGGCTCAGCACCACCGCCCCCGGCACGCCGGCAATCAGGAAGCCGATCAGTGCCAGCAGGGCTTGCGCCGCAGCGGTGCCGATCACCCCGTTGACCACCCGTTGCACGGTACCGGCCACCAGTTCGACGTAGTACTCGGCGCGCTCGCCCACCAGCCGTTGCAGCAGGCGGTGCACGAACGCCGCCAGGCGCGGCCCGTCGCGGTAGAAGAAGAACACGAACACCAGGCTCAGGGTCAGCTCCAGCACCCCGCTGCCGATCTGCGCGCTGCGCGCCAGCAACCAGTTGCCGACCTGGCCGAGGTAAGGTTTGGCCGAGGCCAGCAGCGCCGCACCTTGCTGGTCGAACGACTCCCACCAGCCGACCAGGCGCGGCCCCACGAGCGGAATCCCCGCCACCCAGGCGGGCGCATCGGGCAGGCCTTCGACCTGCACGTCGCGCACAAAGGCGGTGGCATCGCGGATATGGTCGGCCAGATTGAAGCCCAGCCACACCAGCGGCAAGGCCACGATCAGGATCCAGGCCGAGGTCAGCAGGCTGGCGGCCAGGGTTTCCCGCCCGCCCAGCACACGCGTGAGCAAACGCATCAACGGCCAGCTGGCGAAGGCCAGGATGGCGCCCCACAGCAATGCCGAGATGAACGGTGCCATGACCCACAGCGCGGCACCGAGCAGCGCCAACAGCAGGATCTGCACCAGCAGGCGGTCGGTGTTGGGCATGGGGCGCTCGCTCAACGGATCAACTCCAGGTGCAGGCCATCGGTGGGCGCGTCGCCCACTTCGAGCCGGGCGCTGCGCACGCCGGCCTTGACCAGTTGCTCGCGCCAGGCTTCGGCGCCCTTGCCGCTGAGGCTGGCGCGCAGGGTGCTGTCGAGGTTGAGACTGCGGGCCAGCAGCGTGGCCCAGTTGGCCTGGGGCTCGGCGAGGTCGGGGTAGTCGAGCTTGCCCGTGTCGCGCAGTTCGCGCAGCACCGTGGCGGCGGTGGGCAGGATGTCGCCCAAGGCGCTCTCGGCTACAAACTCCTCCACATGCAGATAAGCGCGGCGGTTGCCACGGGTGACGCTGTACAGCGCCACCAAGGTGTCAGCCTCTTCGGCGGAACGGCGCAGCAAGATGAACGCCTGCTGCTCGTCCCCACCATTGAGCCGGGCGTTGGCGAACACGTCGTTGGCCCACAGGCTGGCTTCGCCGCAGTCACGGCCCTGGCACCAGAACAAGGGGTAGCCACCGTCTTTCTGCAAGGTTTCGCGGGCACTGGTGAACGCCTCACGGGCGCTGCGCTCGACTGGCAGTTCGTAGGTGACCGAGCTGACCTGGCCACGGCTTTCGACCTTGTCATCGACCCGCAGGCGACCGCTGATCTTGCGCAGCGGCCCCATCGGGTAGACCCGCTCCTGCTCCACGGCGGGGCGTTGATCGACCACTTTGGCGTCAACCGGAACGGGCAGCTCACCGGCCCACAGCCAGGGGCTGGCGAAGGCGAGGCAGGCAGCGATGGCACTGCGGGCGTAAACGGGTACGCTCATCGGCAGCCCTCGTGGCCGCGGGTTTGGAATACGTGAGTGTCTGGCATGTACATGGTTGTCTCCCTTTCAACCCGCCAAGCCTCGACACTTGCCCGGTGCAAGTCAAGGAATGCCAAAGAAGCGATTGAAACAGTCTGCAACAAGGGCCGCACCCTGCTCATCGTTCAAGTGCAGGTGATGGCCACCCGGCAGCGTGATCTGCTCGAAGGGTAGCTGCTCCAGCAGCTCCGTGTGGCGCGCCAGCATGCCGTCGGCCGCCACCACCAGGCAGGCCGGGCAGGCCACGCGTTTGACGAAGGCCATGGCCTGGGCCTGGTTCAGCCGCGTGGGTGAAGGCAACGTGAGGCGGCTGTCGCTGCGCCAGCTGTAACCGCCGGGCACCGGCATCAGGCCGCGCTGGGCCAGCAGCTCGGCTGCTTCACGGGTGACGGCGACCATGCCTTTCATGCGCGCCTCGACCCCCTCCTCCAGCGTCGAATAGACCGTCTTGCGCTTGCCGTCCAGGCGCAGCTGGGCCTGCAGGGCCATCCCCAGGCGCTCGGCGGCATCCTGTTCGGTCACGGTGGGCGGGATCACCCCGTCGATCAGCGCGAGGTGGCTGACCCGCTCGGGCAAGGCCCCGGCCAGCTGCACCGCGATGATCGCCCCGAGCGAATGGCCGAGCAGGCCGAAGCGCTGCCAGCCCAGTTGCTCGGCGACCCGCAGCACGTCGTGGGCGTAATCGGCCAGGGCGTAACCCGCCCCGACCGGGCGGTGCTGCGAATAGCCGTGCCCGGCCAGGTCGAGGGCGACGATGCGCAGCCCTTTTAGCTGGGGCGCCAGGCGGGCGAAGCTGTTGGCGTTGTCCAGCCAGCCGTGCAAGGCGATCACCGGCACCCCATCGTCGGGGCCGAACAGGTGGGCGGCCAGTTCGATATGGCCCAGGGCCAGGCGAACTTCTTCGACCTGGGCGCTCATGCCTGGCCCCAACGGTCGAACAGGTCTTTGATCAGGCTGGCGGTGTCGAGGGGGCGCTCCAGCGGGAACATGTGCCCGCCCGGCAGGCTGTGATATTCGCCCCTGGCCATGCCCCGCACGCCCAGCGCATGGTGCCGGCGGATCACCCGGCTCTGGGCGCCCCGCACCACGGCCAGCGGCACCTGCAACTGGCGCGGCGGCACCGGGCTGGCATGCGGGATGCTGCGGTAGATGCTGATCTCGGTGGCCGGGTCGAAACGCAGGCGCAGCCCGTCTTGCGCGCGCTCCAGGCCATGTTCCAGATAGGCCTCCAGGCATTCCGGGTCGAAGTGGCGGAACAGGGTCTTGCCGGCGAAGTAACGGCGCGCGCTGTCGCGGTCGGTGAATGCCTCACGCCGGCCCAGGGTGCGCCCGGCCGGGGTGATGCGGTCGATGAAGCCCAGGCGCTTGGCCGCCTGGATCAGCCATTCATCGACCCGGGTCAGCACCGGCGAGTCGAGCATCACCACGCCACGGTAGAGTTCCGGGCAGCGCAGCGCCGCATGCAGGTGCAGCACACCGCCCAGCGAATGGCCGACACCCCACACCGGGGCGTCCTGCTGTTCGAGGTGATGCAGCAGCTCGTCCACCAGGCTTTGCCAGTTGTCGTTCACCGGGAAGCGCGGGTCGTGGGCATGCTGGGCCAGGTGGCGCACCTGGTAATCCGGCGCCAGGGCGGCGAACAGCTTGCCGTAGGTGGCCGAGGGGAAGCCATTGGCGTGGGCGAAGAAGATCTGCTGCGACATGGCCGCCTGCTCTGCACGGGGAAGGATGGCCCATTGTCGGCAAGCCGGTGGGTGGCGGCAACGTCCGGAAAGGTCATCGCCAAGGGCGATCAGGTCATTCAGAAGGTGTCGAAACTGTCCATGGAGCGGCGCAGGCAGGCCTGCAGGTAGGCCAGCTGGCATTCCAGTGCCTGGCGAGCCAGGCGCCGGTCGGCTTTTTCCAACCCGCTTCTGCGCAGGTACAGGCAGCTGGACTGTATCAGCGCGGCCAGCTGGAGGCTCAGCGCCTCCACTTCCTGGAGTTTCTGCACGCTGTCGGTGCGTTCTTTGTGCAACAGGCCCGGGTTTGTCCGCAGCGAGCTCAGCAAGTGGTTGAACTTGACCTGCGCCGACTCGCGCAAAAGGCTGTATTCGGCAAAGTCCAGGACAGCGTCACCTTGCAGTTTTTTCAGTGTCGGCTCCATGTCGGCCGACCCCATCAACGCCAACCAGTGGCTATTCATGAATCACTCCCTCGACCCGCCAATGTTCACTTCCTGGCGCTGACGCTAACAATTGGCCGAGCGAGAGGACAACTGGCAAAAATGCCAGTTGCCTGAGTTACCCCGAATGATGAAGGCCACGCAGTGTCATCAACCCGGCCAGCGGCCAGTCGCCGTCCAGCATGGCCAGGCTGGCGGTGCTCAAGGGTGCCGGTTGCTGCGCATGGCCATGCTCCAGCATGCCCACCAGCGAACCCACCAGCGGCTGGTGGCTGACCAGCAGCACATGCTCCAGCCCCAGGCGCTCGAGCTCGCCGATCACCTGCTGCACATTGCTCTCGGGGGTCAGCCAGGGCACGCTGCGCACCGGCTCAGCGAAGCCCAGGGCATCGTGCACCAGCGCTGCGGTTTGCTGCGCGCGCACGTAAGGGCTGGCGATGATCGCCTGCAGCGGCTGGCCCAGCAGGTGCGCGGCACTGCGCAGCACCTGCTCGCGGCCGTGGGCGGTCAGGCGCCGTTCGGCGTCGGTGTTGGCGCGCGGCTCCGCCTCGCCGTGGCGCAGCACCCACAGCTTCACAGCTTGGGCTCCTCGTCACGCACCGGGTGCGGCGCCGGGGCCACGGCGTGGGCTGCCTCGCCTTCAGGGGCGCGGGGCGTGGGCCAGTCGGCGAACGGCCAGGGTTTCTGGTCGCTGTGGAAGCTGCCGAAACGGCCGATCTGTGCCAGGTACTGGCTGAGGCTGTCGCCAAAATTCATCAGGCTGGCGCTGGGCGCGCCGTAGATCAGCCGGTAGATCAGTTGCACCAGGACCAGGCCGCCCAGCAACAGCTCGGCGAGCTGCCAGACCACCAGGAACACCAGCATCCACAGCACCCGCAGGATGATCGACTCGCGCGCGGCGCTTTGCGGGGTATCGTTCATGTGTCGCTCCTTCGTTCAGTTGAAACCGCTGGTGGAAATGAAATCGATGTCGGTCTTGGGCTCGGCGCGCATCAGGTGCTCGATCACCTGGTTGAGCGTGCGGCCTTCGAACAGGATCGCATGCAGGCCGGCCACCAGGGGCATGTACACCTGCACCTCCTGGGCCTTGGCCTTGAGCACCTTGATGGTGTTGACCCCTTCGGCCACCTCGCCCAGGCGGCTGACGGCCTGCTCCAGGGTCAGGCCCTGGCCCAGGGCATGGCCGACCTGGTAGTTGCGGCTCTTGGGCGAGGAGCAGGTGACGATCAGGTCGCCTACCCCGGCCAGGCCAAGGAAGGTCATGGGGTTGGCACCCTGGCTCACGGCGAAGCGCGTCATCTCGGCCAGGGCGCGTGTGATCAGCATGCTCTTGGTGTTCTCGCCCATGCCCAGTGCCACCGCCATGCCGGCGATGATTGCGTAGACGTTCTTCAGGGCGCCGCCCAGCTCGACGCCGAAACGATCGCTGCTGGCATAGACGCGGAAGGTGCGGCCGTGCAGCACGGCCTGCACCTGCTGGCACAGGGCTTCATCTTCGCTGGCGACCACGGTGGCGGTCAGCGCATGCTCGGCGATCTCGCGGGCAAGGTTCGGCCCCGACAGCACGCCGATGCGCGCCTGGGGCGCGATCTCTTCGAGGATCTGGCTCATCAGCTTGAAGCTCTGTGCCTCGATGCCCTTGGTCAGGCTGACCAGGCCTTTGCCACGCAGCAGCTCTGCGTGGGGCGCCAACACGCTGCGCAGGGCGCTCGACGGCAGCGCGACGAAGATCAGGTCGCTGGCCTGCAAGGTGGCGAGCAGGTCGTTGACCGGCTCGACGCCGTCATGCAGGCGAATGCCCTTGAGGTAACGCGGATTCTCGCGGTTGAGGCGCATCGCCTCGGCCTGCGCCGGGTCGCGCATCCATTGGCGCACCGGGTGGCCGTTTTCCGCCAGCAGGTTTGCCACGGCGGTGCCGAAGCTGCCGCCGCCAAGAACTGCAACAGGTTGCTGTTCAGTCATATCCAATCCGTTAACCCATAAAATAAGTGGCGACTGGCGCATTATACGGCCCGCATGCGACAGAACCAGTGGCGCATCGCCGAGCAAGCCCGCTCTCGCGGTTCAGTAGCCTGGCATGCGGCAACTTGCCAACAGCAGATCACTGGCAAAAGCCACACGGTCAGTTAACATGCCTGATTCATTTCTGAAACAAGGCCGTACCGTGTTCCCTGGCACGCCCCCTTACCCGCGCCTGCTGATACTGACCGCCCTGCTCGGCGGCCCGGCCATGGCCGATGATCTGTTCACCGACGCCCAGGACCTGCCCCAGGTTCTGACCGCCACACGCCTGAAACAATCCCCGGCCGCGGTGCCGGGCAGCATGACCGTGCTCGACAGCGAGCTGATCCACGCCAGCGGCGCCCGGGACATCCCCGAGCTGCTGCGCCTGGTGCCGGGCATGATGATCGGCTATGGCGCCGGCAACCAGCCAACGGTCAACTACCACGGCAGCAACGTCAACGATGCCCGGCGCATGCAGGTGCTGATCGACGGCCGTTCGGTGTACCGCGCGGGCCTGGCCACGGTGGACTGGAGTGACATCCCGGTGGCCATCGAGGATATCGAGCGAATCGAAGTGTTCCGTGGCCCCAACACCGTCAGCTATGGTGCCAACGCGCTGATGGCGGTGGTCAACATCCTCACCCGCAACCCCGCCGACAGCCACGGCACGCGGGTGAAGCTGACCCGTGGCCAGGACGGCATCAACGACTATTACGCCAGCCAAGGTATCGGCTGGGACGGCGGCGACCTGCGCCTGTCGCTGTCGGGCCAGCAGGACGACGGCTTCGACAAGGACCAGTTCGGCCAGGACTACCGCGACAGCCGCCGGCTCAACCGCATCAATATCAATGCCAGCCACAGCCTGGCGCCGGACCAGACCCTGGAATGGCAACTGGCGGCCAAGGAGGGCAGCAACCAGCGGCCCTATACCTACCAGCCAGTATTCGGCAGATACGCCGCGGGCAACGATGCCGACGTCAACGCCAAGGACTATGCCGGTTCGTTGCGCTGGAACATCGACTTCAACCCCGACCACAGCCTGTACGTGCAGGGTTCGGCGCAGCACTTCGACCGTCAGCAGGTCTGGCGCGCCTGCGACGCCTCCATTGCCTTCAGCCCGGAGCTGACCCGGCTGTGGCAACTGAATCCGAACTTTGCCGAGGGTGTTGCACGCAATCTCTTCACCGGCAACCTGCCGACCACCAGCGACCCTCTGCTCGCCTCGCTCAGGCAGCAAGTGCAGGATCAATGGAATGCCGGCGGGCGCAACACGGTGTGCGGCGATGTCGACCAGAGCACCCGCGAAACGCGCTACGACCTGGAGATCCAGGACACCTTGAGCCTGAACGAGAGCCTGCGCCTGGTCACGGGCATGAACTACCGCTACGACCGCGCAGACTCGCAGACCTACTTCAACGGCAGCCTCGACGACCAGACCTGGCGCCTGTTCGGCCAGCTGGAGTGGCGCGCCGACGAACACTGGGTCGTCCAGGGCGGGGCGATGTACGAGAATACCCAGCTGTCCGGCAACTCGTTGACCCCGCGCGTGGCGGTGAACTACCTGATCACCCCACGCCACGGCTTGCGAGCGGTGTACTCCGAAGCGGTGCGCTCACCCGACATGTTCGAGAACAACGTCAACTGGAGCTACACGGTCAAGGGCCTGTCCCCCAACCTGTACGGCCTGCAGGACGGCGAGTACTTCGTCAAGATCCGCGGCCCGGGCAACCTCGACCAGGAGCGCATGCGCTCGCGCGAGCTGGGCTACAACGGCTACTTCAGCGACATCGACCTGAGCATGGACGTGAAGCTGTTCTACGACGAGATCACCGGGATGATCAGCGAGCCCCTGAAGAACAACCAGTACATCGCCAGCAACGCCAACAAGGCGCGCTTCACCGGCAGCGAGGCGCAGTTCGACTGGCGCGCCACCCAGCGCGACCGCCTGCGCATCACTTACGCCTATGTCGACGCCTGGGCCAGCAACCCCGCCGACCGGCGCCTGAGCGCCCGCAACAGCGGCTCGGCCGGCTGGCTGCGCGAGTGGGGCCTGGGCTGGTCCAGCGCCCTCTTCTATTACGGTGACGATGCGCTCAACCAGTACCGCTACGAGCGCGTCGACCTGCGCGTGGCCAAACGCTTCAAGGTGCAGGGCAGCGACCTGGAGCTGGCGGCCCTGTGGCAGCAGCGCCTGGATGACGAGCCGACCACTGCCATCCAGAACCGCTACGACAGCCGTCACCGCCTGAGCGTGAGCGCGGAGCTGGCGTTCTGATGGTCGTGCTGCTGCGCTTGCTGCTGCTGTGCATCCTGCCACTGGGTTCGCTGTCGGCCAGCGAAATCCTGCTGGTGGGTGCCGACGACCAGCCGGGCATCCGCAGCTTCGTCGCCGCCCTGGCGCAGCGCCGTCCGCACGATCATGTGCATTTCCAGACCGTGAGCGAACTGCCGCGCCCGGAACAGCTGAAAAGCGATACGCGCCTGGTGCTGCTGGACGGCCCGGCGCTGGAGTGGCGCCTGGGCGAAACCGCAGGCCCGCCGGCGCTGGCCCTGAGGGTCAGCCGGGTGCAGGCCGAGCAACGCCTGGGAAAGTCGCGGCCGGCGTTCCTCAGCCTGCTGTGGAGTGACCCGCCGCTGGCCCGGCAATTGCGCCTGGCCCGCTACCTGTTGCCGCAGGCGCGGCGCATCGGCGTGCTGTACGGTGAGCACAGCCGCTTCCTGCTCGATGAGCTGCGCCAGGCCGCCCAGCCCATGGGGCTGGAGATCGTCGCAGAGGGCTGGCCCGATTTGCGCGACAGCCGCCCGCTGCAGAACCTGCTGGCCAACAGCGATGTGCTGCTGGGGCTCGACGACCCCGAGCTGTACAACTCCAAATCGGCCAAGAACGTGCTGCTCAGCAGTTACGGCCGGCAGATGGCGCTGATCGGGCCGAACGTCGGTTTCGTCCGTGCCGGTGCCCTGGCCAGCACCTACAGCGACCAGGACGACTGGCTGGCAGTGCTCGACCACCTGCTCGAGCAACCCCCGTCACGCTGGCCACGCAGCCTTTACCCCACGCATTTCGCCGTCAGTGGCAACCAGCAGGTGGCGCGCGCCCTGGGCCTGGAAGCCATCGATCAGGACGCCGCCGCACTGGCGTTGGCGGCAGGAGAACCCACCCCATGAGCAAACGCCTGAGCTGGGACATCCACACCCGCACGCAGATCATCAGCCTCGGCCCTGCCCTGCTGCTGACCTTGCTGCTGATCAGTTTCTTCACCTTCGTGCGTATCCAGGACTTGCGCCAGGAGCTCAACCACACCGGCCAATTGATCGCCAACCAGCTAGCGCCAGCCTCCGAGTACGGCGTGATCTCCGGCAACAATGAAGTGCTCGACAGCCTGATGCGCGCGACCCTGAGCATCCCTCACGTGCGCTTCCTCGAGGTGCAGGACAGCCGCAACCACATCCTGGTGTACGTCGAACAACCGGACGAAAGCCTCAGCCGGGCGCAACGGGTGGAAGTGTTCCAGGCGCCGATCCGCCTGCAGCAGATCCGCCTGGACAACGACTTCCTGCAGGGCAAGCCGCAGTTGCCGAGCATCGGCGACGACTACCTGGGACGGGTGATCGTGGGCATGTCCGACGACGCCTTCAGCCAGCGCCAGCAGGAGATCGTGATCAAGGCCGGCATCCTCGCCCTGTTCGCGCTGCTGTTCACCTTCCTGCTGGCCCGGCGCCTGGCCATGAGCCTGTCCAAGCCGATCAGCGACATGGGCCATGCGGTCAAGGCCATCCAGCAAGGTGATTTCAATGCCCCGTTGCCGGTGGTCGATGACAGCGAACTGGGCCACCTGGCGCGGCACATCAACAACCTGGCCAGCGCCCTGGACCAGGCCGCCCATGAACAGCAGCAGGCCATGAGCCAGTTGATCCAGGCCCGCGAAGAGGCCGAGCAGGCCAACCGTGCCAAGTCGGACTTCCTGGCCATGATGAGCCATGAACTGCGCACCCCCATGAACGGTGTCCTGGGCATGCTGCAGCTGCTGGAGACCACCCGCTTGACCAACGAGCAGGCCGAATACGCCGCAGTGGCCAGCGAGTCCACCGGGCACCTGCTCAAGGTGATCAACGACATCCTCGATTTCTCGCGGATCGAACGCACCACGCTGCAACTGGAGCACATCGACTTCAACCTTGGCGAGCTGGTCGCCAGCAGTGTCCAGTCGTTCCAGCACAGCGCCCAGCAGCGCGGCCTGGCGCTGCACCTGCAGTTGCCGCCTGGCATGGAGCTGTTGCAGGTGGTCGGCGACCCGACCCGCATCCGGCAGGTCCTGCTCAACCTGATCGGCAATGCGCTGAAGTTCACCGAACGCGGCGAAGTGGCGGTAGAAGCGAGCTGGCGGGTGCTCGATCAGCAGATGATCTGGCTGACCTGCACCGTGCGCGACACGGGCATCGGTATCGACAGCAACCGCCTGGAAATGATGTTCGTCGCCTTCCAGCAGGCCGACAGCTCGATTTCCCGGCGCTACGGCGGTACCGGGCTGGGCCTGTCGATCGCCCGCACCCTGGCCGAACGCATGGGCGGCCAGTTGCGTGGCGAAAGCCGCGAAGGGTTGGGCTCGACCTTCACCCTGGAGATGCCGCTGGCCCTGGCCAACGCCCCCGCGGCCCTGCCTGTGGGCGCGGCGGCTGCCGGTGCGCTGGGTGGCAACGGCGAGCGGGTCCTGCTGGTGGAGGACAATCCGGTCAACCAGAGCGTCATCGAAGCCATGCTGCGCAGCCTCGGCTTCGAGGTCAGCTTGGCGATGGATGGCGCCCAGGCGGTCGACCTGGTGCAGCAGCAACGCTTCGCCGCCGTGCTGATGGACTGCCGCCTGCCGCAGGTGGACGGCTTCGAGGCCACCCGGCGCATCCGCCAGCTGGCACAGGGCGACGGGCTGCCGATCATCGCCCTCACCGCCAGTGTGCTGGAGGGCGACCGCGAGCGCTGCCTGGCCGCCGGCATGAACGATTACCTGAGCAAGCCGTTCAAACGCACCGAGCTGCAGCGCATCCTGCACCGCTGGTTGCCCGCTCGGACAGCCGCGACTGGCGATAAATGCTAAAGTGCGGCAGTCTTAAAGACTGGACAGGACCTTCGCAGGCCCGGAAAATAACATTTCAGTGCACACCTGTACTTCTTTTGCCAGGTGCGCTGTGACTTTCACCACAACGCAATAGTCTACCTGTAGGCTGCCGCCTCGAATGCACAACGCTTCGGGCCGGCCGGGAAGATTCATCCCCTGCCGCAGGGGGTTATTGAGGAGCTCGCATGACCAAACAAAACGCCTTTACCCGGGAAGACCTGCTGCGCTGCAGTCGCGGTGAGCTGTTCGGCCCCGGTAATGCGCAACTGCCCGCCCCGAACATGCTGATGGTCGATCGCATCGCCCATATCAGCGAGGAAGGCGGCAAGTTCGGCAAAGGTGAATTGGTCGCCGAGCTGGATATCAATCCGGACCTGTGGTTCTTCGCCTGCCACTTCGAAGGCGACCCGGTGATGCCAGGCTGCCTGGGCCTCGATGCCATGTGGCAGCTGGTCGGCTTCTTCCTTGGCTGGCAGGGCCTGCCGGGCCGCGGCCGCGCGCTGGGTTCGGGCGAAGTGAAGTTCTTCGGCCAGGTACTACCCACCGCCAAGAAAGTCACCTACAACATTCACATCAAGCGCGTCCTGAAGGGCAAGCTGAACATGGCCATCGCCGATGGCTCGGTCAGCGTCGACGGTCGCGAGATCTACACCGCCGAAGGCCTGCGAGTCGGCGTGTTCACCTCCACTGACAATTTCTAAGGGTTATTCGCATGCGCCGCGTCGTTATCACTGGTCTGGGCATCGTTTCGTGCCTGGGCAATGACAAAGCTACCGTCACCGAAAACCTGCGCAACAGCCGTCCGGGCATTCGTTACAACCCGGAATACAAGGAGATGGGGCTGCGTAGCCAGGTTTCCGGCTCCATCGACCTGAACCTCGAAGAGCTGATCGACCGCAAGGTGTATCGCTTCGTTGGCCACGCCGCTGCCTACGCGTACCTGGCGATGCAGGATGCGATCAAGGACGCCGGCCTGACCGAAGAGCAAGTGTCGAACCCGCGCACCGGCCTGGTTGCCGGTTCCGGCGGCGCTTCCACGCTGAACCAGATGGAAGCCCTGGACACCCTGCGCGAGAAAGGCGTCAAGCGCGTTGGCCCATACCGTGTCACCCGCACCATGGGCAGCACCGTGTCGGCGTGCCTGGCCACCCCGTTCAAGATCAAGGGCATCAACTACTCGATCTCGTCGGCCTGCGCCACCTCGGCACACTGCATCGGCACCGCGCTGGAGCAGATCCAGTGGGGCAAGCAGGACATCGTCTTCGCCGGTGGCGGTGAAGAAGAGCACTGGAGCCAGTCGTTCCTGTTCGATGCCATGGGCGCCCTGTCGACCAAGCGCAACGAAACCCCAGAGCTGGCCTCGCGCGCCTACGACGCCGACCGTGATGGCTTCGTCATCGCTGGCGGTGGCGGCATGGTGGTGGTCGAGGAGCTGGAACACGCCCTGGCCCGTGGCGCCAAGATCTACGCCGAAATCGTCGGCTACGGCGCGACTTCGGACGGCTACGACATGGTCGCCCCGAGCGGCGAAGGCGCGATCCGCTGCATGCAGCAGGCGCTGTCCACCGTCGACACCCCGATCGACTACCTGAACACCCACGGCACCTCCACCCCGGTCGGCGACGTTGCCGAGATGAAGGGCGTGCGTGAAGTGTTCAAGGACAAGGCTCCGAAGATCAGCTCGACCAAGAGCCTGTCCGGCCACTCGCTGGGCGCCGCAGGCGTGCACGAGGCGATCTACTGCCTGCTGATGATGGAGAATGACTTCATCGCCGGCTCGGCCAACATCGACGAGCTGGATCCGGAAGTTGCCGACCTGCCGATCGTGCGCAAGACCGAAGACGCCAAGCTCACCACCGTGATGAGCAACAGCTTCGGCTTCGGCGGCACCAACGCCACCCTGGTGCTCAAGCGCTGGGAAGGCAAGTGATCGCTTGATCTGCTGAACGAGAACGCCCGGGCCTAAGGTCCGGGCGTTTTTGTTTGTGGCCTTCAGACCGAAAACCGCTGTACCAGGGTGTTCAAGTCCACCGCCAGCCGCGACAGCGACTGGCTCGCCGCCGAGGTTTGCTCGGCGCCGGCTGAAGACTGATGCGCCAGGTCGCGAATGGTGGTCAGGTTACGGTCCACCTCCCGCGCCACCTGGGCCTGCTGCTCCGACGCACTGGCGATCACCAGGTTGCGCTCGTTGATCTGGCCGATGGCCCCGGCAATCGCTTCCAGCGCCGCACCGGCGGCATGGGCGCCATCGAGGGTCGAGCGGGCCCGCGCATCACTTTGCTGCATGCCCTGCACGGCACGTTCGGCACCCCCCTGGATAGCCACGATCATCTGTTCGATCTCGCGGGTCGAAGCCTGGGTGCGATGGGCCAACGCCCGCACTTCGTCGGCCACCACGGCAAACCCGCGCCCGGCCTCGCCGGCCCGTGCCGCCTCGATGGCGGCGTTGAGCGCCAGCAGGTTGGTCTGCTCGGCGATCGAACCGATCACCTCCAGCACCTTGCTGATATCGTGCACCTGCTGGGCCAATTGGCCGACCTCTTCGGCATTGCCGGCCACGCCACTGGCCAGCGCCTCAATGGCGGCGACCGTGGCCTGCACCTGTTCGCGGCCCTGGCGGGCGATGCGGTCGGATTCAGCAGAAGCCTCAGAGGTGGCCACGGCATTGCTCGCCACCTCCTCCACCGCCGCGGTCATCTGGTTGACCGCGGTGGCCGCCTGCTCGATCTCCTGGCTCTGCTGCTGCAGGCCGCGGGTGGCGTCCTCGGTCACCGCGCTGAGCTCTTCGGAGGCCGAAGCCAACTGACTGGCCGAGTCGGAAATCCGCCCGATGGTCTCGCGCAGGCTTTGCTGCATGCTTTTGAGCGCCGCCAGCAAGCGGGCCGGCTCGTCATCGCCCTGCACGGCGATCTGCGGCGTCAGGTCGCCAGTGGCGACCGTCTCGGCCACTTTCAGCGACTGCCCGAGCGGGCGCACGATGCTGCGGGTCAGGGCCATGGCCAGCACCACGGTCAAGGTCAGGGCCACCACCAACAGCCCCATCACCCAGACCCGCGCTGCACTGTAGACGGACTCGGCCGTGGTGGTGGCCAGCCCGGCATGGTGAGTGTTCAGCGCGATCAGTTCGTTGAGGCTGGCCGTCATCTGATCGGCGATCTGGTTGATCTCGCCATTGACCAGCGCCGCAGCCGCTTCGATGCGGCCATCGCTGGCCAACTGCACCACCTGGCCCTGCAAGGTCATGTACTGGCGTTCGAGGCCCAGGTAGCGGTCGAACAGGGTACGCTCCTCCGGCAGCACGATCAGCGCGTCATAGCGTTGCTGGGCCTTGCTCAGGCCGGCCTTGATCTCCTCGATGCGGGCACGGTTCTGCTGCTGCGCCGTGCTGTCGGTGTTGACCAGCAGGCGCAGGGTGAGCGCGCGAATGCGCAGCATGTCCTGGGTCATGCTGCCCACCGAGATGATGCTGGGCAGCCAGTTGTCGTCCACCTGCTCGGCCTGTTGGCGCATGTTGGTCATCTGTTGCAGGGCGAAACTGCCCAGCGCCACCACCAGCAAGGCCATGATGCCGAAGCCGATCCCGGCGCGCGGGGCGATATTCAAGCGTCTGAGGCTCATTTCAGGATCCCTCCCAAAGGTATTGTTCCGTCGCTTAAAGAAGGTATCGGGCGGTTAGAAATTTGCGTAAGACAAAAACGCGATATCAAAACGCTACTTGTCCTGCTTTGCCACCTTGGGTAGCACGGCAAGGAAATTGTCCCGCGCCACCTTGTTCGCGACCGCCTCCGGCAAGGCATCGAGAAACGGTTTGAAGCCATGAAGCTGCTCGCCAAGGCTATCGAAGCGCCCCACCAGGTCGGAGCCAAGCATGAACCGCTCAGGGAAGCGCTCTACCAGCTGCAGCCAGGCTTGGCGAGGCACGCCTTCGCTATCCAGCAAGTAAGGTTCGAGCACGCTCCAGGACAGGTCGACGTACAGATTGGGGTAATCCTCGAGCAGCCGGGTCAGTACCGGCAGCAGAAAGTCCATCTGCGTCTGGTGCCGGTGAATTTCCAGGCTGCTGCCCGCATGGGCCCAGATGAACCGGGTGTGCGGGTGGTTACGCAAGGGCTCCTCGATTTCGGCCAGGTACAGCGGGTTGCGCTCGCGCTTGGACGTGATATTGGAATGCAGCAGGACCGGCAGGTCGCGCTCGGCGGCCAGGTGGTAGATGCGGGTCATTGCCTCGTTGTTGGCCCGCGGCGTATCGCCGCTGGTCAGTGCAGTGAGGTCATCGTGGCGGGTGAACACTTCGCCGATGCCCTGCCACAACCCGGGATACAGCTCGAGTATGCGTTCGATGTGGCTGACGGCGTTCTTGTCCACCGGGTTGAAGCCCGTAAGAAACGGATGGAAACGCCGTCGCTGCGCAGGCGCCAGCTTTTCCAGGGCCGCGGCCACGTACAGGTCGGTGGCGCTGTACCAGTAGGCGTCGGCATCATCGCCCGCA
Organism: Pseudomonas sichuanensis; assembly: GCF_003231305.1. Classification (GTDB taxonomy): domain Bacteria; phylum Pseudomonadota; class Gammaproteobacteria; order Pseudomonadales; family Pseudomonadaceae; genus Aquipseudomonas; species Aquipseudomonas sichuanensis. The sequence continues at coordinate 15,657 of NZ_QKVM01000021.1, forward strand.
TAGTAGCGCGGGCGCTTGGGCTCATCCTCGTGCCATTTCTTGGCCACCGGGATACCGGCGATCATCGACTGCTCGACCCCGGCCTTGTCCATGGCCTTGAGCAGCGCCGGCATGCCCTCGGTTTCCTGGAAGAAGTCCACGTAGTGCAGGTGGGCATCGCTGTAACGATAGTCGCGGGCCTGGGCCGACGGATACAGGCACCCGTAGAGCAGCAGGCCGGCGAGGATGCGCACGATCATTGCCGCCTCCTTTGCAGGGTATGGAAAGGGTAGACCCAACGGCCGCTTCGGCGGTTCAGCGCCAGCACGCGAACCGCTATGCTTGGGGCATTCCCCTGCCCACTCCGGAGTACCCCCATGAGCAGCCCCTTGGTCATCCGCCCCCGCGCCGAATCGGTCGAGGGCCAGCCGATCCTGCGCCCGCTGCCCTCGGCCCAGTGCCGCAGCGTCGGGCCTTTCGTGTTCTTCGACCACATGCTCGAGACCGACTACGCCCCGGGCACCGGTATGGATATCCGCCAGCACCCGCATATCGGCCTGTCGACCCTTACCTACCTGTTCGAAGGCGAGATTCAGCACAAGGACAGCCTGGGCTCGGACCAACGCGTGCTGCCAGGGGATGTGAGCTGGATGACGGCGCGAGGCGGCGTGGCCCACGTCGAGCGCACACCTGCCGACCTGAGGGCCAAGGGTTCACGACTGCACGGGCTGCAAGTCTGGCTGGCGTCGCCGCGCAAGCACGAGCAGGGCATGCCGAGCTACAGCCATCATCCGGCAGCGAGCCTGCCAGTCAGTGACAGCCTTGGGGTGCAGATCCGCATGATCGCCGGCAATGGTTTTTGCCTGGAGTCGCCAGTGCCGGTGCTCTCCCCTACCCTGTATGCCCACGTGCACATGCAATCGGCCACGACGCTGACAGTCCCTGCCGAGCATGAGCAACGCGCCTTGTATGTGCTGGACGGTGAACTGTCGCTGAACGACGAGCGCGTGGAGGCCTGCAGCCTGGTCGTGCTGCCGGAGGGCGAAGCAATGGTTCTATACGCCGAAGAAGCCTGCCAGCTGGTGCTGATCGGGGGTGCGGCGCTGGATGGGCCGCGGCGGATGAACTGGAATTTCGTTGCCAGTGACCCGGAGCTGATCGAGCAAGCGCGAGCGCGTTGGGCGGCGGGCGATTGGCCGGTGGTGCCAGGGGAAAGCGGGCGGATCGAATTGCCGCGTTGATGTGGGGCCGCTTTGCGGCCCATCGCGGGTAAACCCGCTCCCACAGGGGTCGCGTGACCTTCTGTGGGAGCGGGTTTACCCGCGAAGGGCTGCGCAGCAGCCCCCTTTCACATTCAGCCGCGGAACACTTCACCAAGCAGGTTATGCATCGCGCGGAATGCCCGCTCCGACGTGCGTCGGTCGTACTGCATCTTGCCCGGCACATTGGCATGCGGGTCGGTGAACGAGTGCACCGCACCGCCGTAGCTGAGCAACTGCCAGTCGACCTTGGCGGCATTCATCTCGTCTTCGAAGGCCGGCAACTGTTCTTTCGGCACCAGTGGGTCGGATGCACCGTGCAGCACCAGCACCGCACCTTTGATGCGCTTGGCATCCGCCGGGTTCGGCGTATCCAGCGTGCCGTGGAACGACACGGCCGCCTTCAGGTCGGCACCGGTACGCGCCAGCTCCAAGGCGCAACAACCGCCGAAGCAGAAGCCGAAGGTAGCCACCTTGCCCGGCTCCAGCAGGGCCTTGGACTGGCCCACCAACTGCGCCAGGGCTTCCTGCATGCGTTTGCGCAGCTCGGCGCGATCGTTCTTCAGCGGCATCATCGCCGCCCCGGCCTCATCGGCATTGGACGGTCGCACCGATTGCCCGTAAAGGTCGGCGATCAACACCACATAGCCCTGCTCCGCCACTTCCTTGGCGATGCGCTCGGCACCTTCGCCAATCCCCATCCAGTTCGGCGCCATCACCAGGCCCGGCTGCGGCAGTGCGCCGGGGGCATAGACCAGGCGGCTCTCATAGGTCTTGCCCGACAGGTGATAAACCAGCGACTCGACGATGACCTTGCTCATTCAGCTCTCCTTGGGCTTTCACGGAAAAACTTGAGGTTAGACGCTACACAGACCTGTGGGAGCGGGTTTACCGGAGTGCCGGACCACCGCGAACACCGGCAAAGCCGGTGCCATGCACCGCGGCGCACGCTTCGCGGTGGTCCGGCACTCCGGTAAACCCGCTCCCACAGGGAACTGGCAAACACCCTCAATAAAAAAGCCCGCCGAAGCGGGCTTTTGTCCATCAACTCAGGCCGACAGCTCGACCAGCAGCTTGTTGAGGCGGCGGACATAAGCCGCCGGGTCCTTCAGGCTGTCACCGGCCGCCAGTGCCGCCTGGTCGAACAGGATGTGCGACAGCTCGGCGAAGCGGTCTTCGCTCTGCTCGCCATCGAGCTTCTCGATCAGCGGGTGGCTTGGGTTGAATTCGAAGATCGGCTTGGAATCCGGCACCTTCTGCCCGCTGGCCTCGAGGATCTGGCGCATCTGCAGGCCCAGGTCCTGCTCGCCGATGGCAAGGATTGCCGGCGAGTCGGTCAGGCGGTGCGAAACGCGCACTTCGGCAACGCTGTCACCCAGCGCGCCCTTGAGGCGCTCGACCAGGCCTTCCTTGTCCTTGGCCACTTCTTCCTGGGCTTTCTTGTCCTCTTCGGAGTCCAGCTTGCCCAGGTCCAGGTCGCCACGGGCGACATCAACGAAGGCCTTGCCATCGAACTCGCTGAGGTAGCTCATCAGCCACTCGTCGATACGGTCGGTGAGCAGCAGCACTTCGATGCCTTTCTTGCGGAAGACCTCCAGGTGCGGGCTGTTCTTGACCTGGGCATGGGACTCGCCGGTGAGGAAGTAGATCTTGTCCTGGCCTTCCTTGGCGCGAGCCAGGTAGTCAGCCAGGGCGACGCTCTGCTCGCCACTGTCATCGTGGGTCGAGGCAAAGCGCAGCAGGCCGGCGATCTTCTCTTTGTTGGCGAAGTCTTCGGCCGGGCCTTCCTTCAGCACCTGGCCGAAGTTCTTCCAGAAGCCCTTGTACTGCTCGGGTTCGTTCTTGGCCAGCTTCTCCAGCATGTCCAGCACGCGCTTGGTCAGCGCGGTCTTCATCGAATCGATGATCGGATCCTTCTGCAGGATCTCGCGGGAGACGTTCAGCGACAGGTCGTTGGAATCGACCACGCCTTTGATGAACCGCAGGTACAGCGGTAGGAACGATTCGGCCTGGTCCATGATGAACACGCGCTGCACGTACAGTTTCAGGCCGCGTGGCGCTTCGCGCTGGTACAGGTCGAACGGTGCGCGGGCCGGTACGTACAGCAGCGAGCTGTACTCGAGCTTGCCTTCGACCTTGTTGTGGCTCCAGGCCAGCGGGTTCTCGAAGTCATGGCCGATGTGCTTGTAGAACTCCTGGTATTCCTCGTCCTTCACCTCGGTGCGCGAACGGGTCCACAGGGCGCTGGCGCGGTTGACGGTTTCCCATTCCTGCGCCGGTTGCTCTTCACCCTCGGCGGCTTCGGCCTGCTCCTTGGGCAGCTCGATCGGCAAGGCGATATGGTCGGAGTACTTCTTGACGATGTTGCGCAGGCGCCAGCCATCGGCGAACTCTTCTTCACCGCTTTTCAGGTGCAGGACGATGCGGGTGCCGCGCTGCGGCTTGTCGACAGTGGCAACTTCGAACTCACCCTCGCCCTTGGACGACCAGTGCACGCCTTCGGCGGCCGGCAGGCCGGCGCGGCGGCTGAACACGTCGACCTTGTCGGCGACGATGAATGCCGAGTAGAAGCCCACGCCGAACTGGCCGATCAGGTGCGAATCTTTCTTCTGGTCACCGGTGAGGTTCTTCATGAAGTCGGCGGTGCCGGACTTGGCAATGGTACCCAGGTGCGCGATGACGTCTTCGCGGCTCATGCCGATACCGTTGTCCTCGAGGGTCACGGTGTTGGCGGCCTTGTCGAAGCTCACGCGGATCTTCAGGTCGGCGTCGCCCTCGAGCAGATCAGGCTTGGCCAGGGCCTCGAAGCGCAGCTTGTCGGCAGCGTCGGAGGCGTTGGAAATCAGCTCGCGGAGGAAGATTTCCTTGTTCGAATACAGGGAATGAATCATGAGGTGCAGCAGTTGCTTGACCTCGGTCTGGAAGCCCAGGGTTTCTTTTTGAGTCTCCACACTCATCGTCTTCAAACTCCAATCTGTTGGTAGGTGACGCCTGGCGACCCCGTGGGCCTGCATTTTTTGGCGGATGTTCAGCAGATGGGGGCTTGCCCGTCCATTTCAAGGGGCTATTCGAGCGGTTTCTCGGGTTCGATCTTGAAGTGCGCACGGGCGGTGGCGATGGGCGTGTCGCGGTCGGCCTGCCAGGCGGTGATGGCGACGTTGGTCACACGCCGGCCCTGGCGCCACAGCTGGCACTGGGCGAAGGTGTCGCGGTAGTGGCCGGCACGCAGGTAGTCGATGGAAAAATCGATGATTTTCGGAATGCTCGCGCTTTCGCTGTAGATCAGCAAGTACAGCGCCGCAGACAGCTCCATGAAACCGGCGATGACGCCGCCATGGATGGCCGGCAGCAACGGGTTGCCGATGTTGTTCTCGCAGGCCGGCAGGCGGAACAACAGGTCGTCGCCCTGGCGCTCGCATTCGATGCCGATGAGCCCGGCGTAGGGAATCAGCGCCAGCAACGGGCGGTAATCGCCGCGGGCGTGGGCTTCGTTCAACTGCTGGCGAGTGCCTGCGGGGATCATTGGCGTGGCTCCTTGAGGCTGTTGCCGAAGCGGATGCCGCCCTTGATGTCCTGGCCCAGACGCATGAAGGTGCCGACCACCTGGCAGATCGGCTGCGACGGGTCGTCCTGGTAGGCACTGCCACGGGTAAAGATCACGTCGCGGGTGACTCGGTAGCACTGGGCATGGCCATAGATGTCCTTGCCGGCTTCGGCCGGGTGCATGTAGTCGATGCGCAGGTCCAACGTCGGGCACACCTCGAAACGCGGCAGCGCGCACAAAGTCGCCATGCCGCAGGTGGTGTCCATCAGTGTGGTCAGCGCACCGCCATGCACCGCGCCGTTCTGCGGGTTGCCGACAATTGCCGGCGACCAGGGCAGCACCAGGGTCATGCCTTGGGCATCAGCATGCTGCACGCGCATCTGCAATAACTGGCAGTGTTTCAAGGCCGAGAGAAATCGCTCGGCCATGGCCATCAATGGCGTTTCGTTCATACACCCTCGCTGCATAAAATCAGTGAAAAGTCTATATAGGCCAGGCAGTTATATATCTTTAACATTCGTGGAACTTATCCGCCCGCGGTGAACTCTTAGGAACAAGTAAAGTTATTCCACCCAGGAGAGACACCCCATGCGTAAACCTTTTGCTTTTGCTCTGATGCTGGCCGCTGCCATGGGCCTGGCTGCTTGCGATAAAGCGAGCGAAGACAAAGCCCAGGACGCACAGCAACACGCCGAGCAAGCCCAAGAAAAGATGGGCGAAGCTCAGGATAAGATGAACGAAGCCGCCAAGGAAAACGCCGAAGCCGCCAAAGATCAGGCCGAAGCGCAAGAGAAAGCCGCCGAAGAAGCTGCCCCGGCTACTCCGGCCGCCCCAGCGCCGAGCGAGCCTGCCAAGCAGTAATTGGCCAATACAAAAAAACCCGACAATGTCGGGTTTTTTTGTGCCTGTTGTTTTAGATGAAACGCTTCAGTCGATGCTTACCGAAGTTTCCTTGCCCGCCTCTGCCGCTGAACTTTGAGTGGGTGTGAACACCATCACTTCAAGCACATGGGAGTGAAACTCGCGGCGGTACAGAATGAACACCACCCCCACACTCATGACCATGAACAGCCACGGGCTGATGAACCAGCTCAACATGGCCATGCCGAAGTAGTACGAACGCAGGCCGAGGTTGAACTGGTTGGCCGCCAGGGATAACACCCGCGCCGCTCGCGACGCGAAGGCATTGCGCTCCAGTTCACTTACCTGGCGCTCGCCGATCATCGGTGCCGAACCCACCAGCACCGCAGCGAAGTTGTACTGGCGCATGCACCAGCTGAAGGTGAAGAAGGCGTAGACGAACACCATCGCCAGGCACAACAGCTTGATCTCCGACATCCCCTGGGAAGCCTGCTGCACCAGCGGCAGGTCGGCCAACAACGACAGCGCCCGGTCCGAGGCGCCGAGCACGGTGAGGATGCCGGCGAGAATGATCAGGGTGCTGGAAGCAAAGAACGACGCATTGCGCTCCAGGTTGCCAATCACGCTGGCGTCGGCGATGCGGTTGTCGCGCAACAGCATGCGGCGCATCCAGTCTTCGCGGTACAGGTGCAGCACACTGGCCAGGCATGCCGTGTCGCGGCCTTTCCATAACGCATAGCGGGTGTAACCGCCCCAGCAGATGGCGAACCAGCATACGGCCAGCAGGTTGCCGAGGTTGTTTTGGATGAAGCTCATGCAGATACCCGCACAGAAAAGAGGTAGACCGGCTTTCGACGCTGGGATTCGCTAAAAGGCACGCGGCAGGCAAAAAATCGCGGGGCAAGCCCGCTCCCACGCTGCGGGACTGTGACGCAAGCGTGGGAGCGGGCTTGCCCCGCGATGGCTTAGGAACAGGCAATAAAAAACCCCGCGCCTTCACAGGCAGCGGGGTTTTCGGTTTTCACCTGCGACTGGCACCCTGTTGGCTTGTGGCCGGTGCCAGCCCCTCAGGCTTCAACGCATCAGGCCAGCACTTCGCGCGGCTTGCCGAGCATGCGGTCACAGGCCACGGCAACGCCGAGGGTGATCACCGAAGGCACCAGCCAGGCCAGGCCCTGCTCGCTCAACGGCAGGTGGGCCATGGCGTCCGGCAGCATGTGCGCGAGGCTGCTGCCCTTGATCGCATCGACCATGCCGAACAGCAGCGACACCAGCATCACCGGTGCCAGGATACGTACCGGCGAGTTCCACAGCTCTTTGACGAAGCTCAGGCCCACCACCACGATGCACGGCGGGTAGATCGCGGTGAGTACCGGGATCGAGAACATGATCAGCTTGGTCAGGCCGAGGTTGGAGATCAGCAGCGAGAAGCCCGCCAGGATCACCACCAGGGCACGGTACGACAGCGGCAGGATCTGGCTGAAGTACTCGGCGCAGGCGCAGGTCAGGCCAACCGCGGTCACCAGGCAGGCCAGGGCGATCAGCACGGCGAGGAAGCCGCTGCCCAGGGAGCCGAAGGTGTGCTGCACATAGGCATGCAGAACGGCCGCACCGTTGGTGGCGTCGGCGGCGATGTCATGGCTGCCCGCGCCCAGGCGGAACAGGCTGATGTACACCAGCGCCAGGCCCACACCGGCGATCAGGCCGGCGATGATGGCGTAGCGGGTGATCAGCTTCGGCGAGTCCACGCCGCGCGAACGGATGGCGTTGACGATGACGATGCCGAAGACCAGCGCACCGAGGGTGTCCATGGTCAGGTAGCCGTTGATGAAGCCCTGGGAAAACGGCGCGGCAACGTATTGCGGCTGCGCTTCACCGATGGTGCCCGCCGGCAGCATGAACGCGGCAATGCCGAGGGCGGCCAGGGCGATGATCTTCAGCGGGGCGAGGAAGCGGCCGACGGTATCGAGCAGCTTGCCCGGATACATCGACACAGCCAGCACCACGAGGAAGTACACCAGGCTGTAGATGAACAACGCCAGCGGGCTTTCACCGGTCAGCGGGGCCACGCCCACCTCGAACGAGACGGTCGCGGTACGCGGGGTGGCGAACAGCGGGCCGACCGAGAGGTAGCACACGGCCGCCAGCAGGCCACCGAAGAACTTGCCGATCGGGCTGCTCAGGGCGTCCATGCCGCCACCGACCTTGGCCAGGGCGACCACGGTGATGACCGGCAGGCCAACCGCGGTGACGAGGAAGCCCAGTGCCGCCATCCACACGTGTGGACCGGACTGCAAGCCAACGATGGGCGGGAAGATGATATTGCCGGCGCCAACAAAAAGCGCAAACGTCATAAAGCCAAGCGCCAGGATATCCTGGCCTTTTAACACTTTCATTTAAGGTAGTACCACACTGCTGAAATCGGGGTTCGTGAGGGAATTTCCCCATGAATGAGGGAAATGTTGCCCGGCTTGATGAGCCAGACCCGTTTAGCGTGTCGTTCCCTTTTGGGGCACGGGCACAGAGTGAACGCGTAGGGTAACCGTTTTACCCACTAAACGCACTGCAACGGTGCTGCTTGTCCGATGTGCGTATGTGTTTGTCGTCTGGATGACTCTGTGCCGGCAGAAATTGTGTCAGGCATCCAGTGCGCTGTCTGTGCGGAAAAACTTATCAAATCGATCGAGCGTCGCGATCAGCGCAATCAGCACCGCCTTGGTCATGACTACAAAACGACCAGAGGGTCTTCAGGATGCCGTGGAAACACCCCACCCAGAAACGACAAAGGCCACCCGAAGGTGGCCTTTGTGCGCGTGGGGGGTACTACGTGTTACTTACTTCTTGGCTTCCCAGCCAGTCAGCTCGGCCAGGGCCTTGCCGATGTCAGCCAGGGAACGCACGGTTTTCACACCAGCGTCCTGCAGCGCGGCGAACTTCTCGTCCGCAGTGCCCTTGCCGCCGGAAATGATGGCGCCAGCGTGGCCCATGCGCTTGCCCGCAGGAGCGGTCACACCAGCGATGTAGGAAACCACTGGCTTGGTCACGTGGGCCTTGATGTAGGCCGCGGCTTCTTCTTCAGCCGAACCGCCGATCTCACCGATCATGACGATCGCTTCGGTCTTCGGGTCTTCCTGGAACAGCTTCAGGATGTCGATGAAGTTGGAGCCTGGGATCGGGTCACCGCCGATGCCGACGCAGGTCGACTGGCCGAAACCGGCGTCGGTGGTCTGCTTGACAGCTTCGTAGGTCAGGGTGCCGGAACGCGACACGATACCGACCTTGCCTGGCAGGTGGATGTGGCCTGGCATGATGCCGATCTTGCACTCGCCCGGGGTGATGACACCTGGGCAGTTAGGGCCGATCAGGGTAACGCCCAGCTCGTCGCACTTGACCTTGGCGTCCAGCATGTCGAGGGTAGGGATACCCTCGGTGATGCAGACGATCAGCTTGATGCCACCGAAGGCGGCTTCCAGGATCGAGTCTTTGCAGAACGGAGCCGGAACGTAGATCACCGAAGCGTCAGCGCCGGTCGCTTGCACGGCTTCCTTGACGGTGTTGAACACCGGCAGGCCCAGGTGGGTGGTGCCACCCTTGCCTGGGGTGACGCCGCCGACCATCTTGGTGCCGTAGGCGATGGCTTGTTCGGAGTGGAAAGTACCCTGCGAGCCGGTGAAGCCCTGGCAGATGACTTTGGTGTCTTTATTGATCAGGACGCTCATTACTTGCCCTCCGCAGCTTTTACAACTTGTTGAGCAGCGTCGGTCAGGCTGGTTGCCGCAATGATGTTCAAACCGCTTTCTGCCAGTACTTTAGCGCCCAGTTCAGCGTTGTTGCCTTCGAGGCGAACGACGACCGGAACTTTAACGCCGACTTCTTTCACTGCACCGATGATGCCTTCGGCAATCATGTCGCAGCGAACGATGCCGCCGAAGATGTTGACCAGAACGGCCGCGACATTGCTGTCGGACAGAATGATCTTGAACGCTTCGGTAACGCGCTCTTTGGTGGCACCGCCGCCAACGTCGAGGAAGTTGGCTGGTTTGCCGCCGTGCAGGTTGACGATGTCCATGGTACCCATGGCCAGGCCGGCACCGTTGACCATGCAGCCGATGTTGCCTTCCAGCGCGACGTAGTTCAGCTCGAAGCTGGCTGCGTGGGCTTCACGAGGATCGTCCTGGGACGGGTCGTGGAAGGTTTTCAGCTTAGGCTGACGGTACATGGCGTTTGCGTCGATATTGATCTTCGCATCCAGGCAGTGCAGGTCGCCGTCGGCCTTGATGACCAGCGGGTTGACTTCCAGCAGGGCCAGGTCGTGTTCTTTGAACAGCTTGGCCAGGCCTACGAAAATCTTGGCGAACTGTGCAACTTGCTTGCCTTCCAGACCCAGCTGGAATGCCAGTTCACGACCCTGGAACGGCTGAGCGCCGACCAGCGGATCGATAGTCGCCTTGATGATCTTCTCAGGAGTTTCGTGAGCGACCTTCTCGATGTCCACGCCACCTTCGGTGGAAGCCATGAACACGATGCGGCGGCTCGAGCGATCGACTACAGCGCCCAGGTACAGCTCTTTGGCGATGTCAGTGCAGGATTCGACCAGGATCTTGGTCACTGGCTGACCGTTGGCGTCGGTCTGGTAGGTCACCAGACGCTTGCCCAGCCACTGGGCAGCGAACGCCTTGGCGTCTTCCTTGCTGCGAACCAGCTTGACGCCGCCCGCTTTACCGCGACCACCCGCGTGAACCTGAGCTTTGACAACCCACTCGGAACCGCCGATCTTGTCGCAGGCTTCTGCTGCAGCTTCAGGGGTGTCGACTGCGAAACCCTTGGAAACTGGCAGGCCGTATTCAGCGAACAGCTGCTTACCCTGATACTCGTGAAGATTCATGCTTTTTACCGTCTTCGTTAGGTACTGCGCTTCGGCGCTGCGCCATTACTGGCGCCGCACCACCTGTGACCGTTGACCCCGGGTTTTCCCGTGTGATCCGGTCCGGCGGACGTTCCGCGGTGAGTCTTGCACGCAAGACCCACGACGGGCAGCCCGCCGTGGTTTCTTATAATTAACGCTTCTTACGGTTGGCGACGTGAATGGCACCGCCATTCACTGCCAGCGCTGCTTCATGCAGCGCTTCGGACAGGGTTGGATGGCTGAAGACCATCATGCCCAGATCCTCGGCACTGGTGCCGAATTCCATTGCGATCGCGCCCTGCTGAACCAGCTCGGCAGCGGACGGGCCAATCACGTGTACACCCAGTACGCGGTCGGTCTTGGCATCGGCGATGACCTTGACGAAACCACCGGTGTCGTTGGCTGCCATCGCACGGCCGCTGGCCGCGAACGGGAAGGTGCCCACGTTAACCTCAACGCCTTCGGCTTTCAACGCCTGTTCGGTCTTGCCGACCCACGCGATTTCCGGGTGGGTGTAGATGACCGACGGGATCAGGTCGTAATTCATCTGGGCTTTGTGGCCCTTGATGCGCTCGACGACCATGATGCCCTCTTCCGAGGCCTTGTGGGCCAGCATCATGCCGCGAACCACGTCACCGATGGCGAAGACGCCCGGTACGCTGGTGGCGCAGTGATCGTCGACGAAGATGTAGCCACGCTCGTCGATGGTCACGCCGCTGTCGGCGGCCAGCAGGTCGGTGGTCACAGGGCGACGGCCGACCGCGACGATCAGCTTGTCGAAGGTGATCTTCTGCTCGCCTTCGGCGTTGGTGTAGGTCACTTCGACTTCGTTGCCGTTGACTTTCGAGCCGGTCACGCGAGCGCCCAGCTTGATGTCCAGGCCTTGCTTGGTCAGGGTCTTCTGGGCTTCTTTCGACACGGCGGTGTCGGCAGCCATCAGGAAGGTGTCCAGGGCTTCCAGCACGGTGACTTCAGCACCCAGGCGAGCCCAGACCGATCCCAGCTCCAGGCCGATCACGCCAGCACCGATGACGCCCAGGCGCTTCGGAACGGTCTGGAATTCCAGGGCGCCGGTGGAGTCGACGATGACGTTCTGGTCAACCGGAGCCGGCGGAATGTCGATCGGACGCGAGCCGGAAGCCAGGATCACGTTCTCGGCTTCGATGACTTCGGTGGTGCCGTCAGCCTTGGTGACTTCGACTTTCTTGCCAGCCAGCAGCTTGCCGTGGCCCTGGATCGAAGTAACGCCGTTGGCCTTGAACAGGGTGGCAACACCGCCGGTCAGGTTCTTGACGATACCGGCCTTGCGGCCAACCATCGCAGCGACGTCCATCTTCACTTCGCCAGTGGAGATACCGTGGACGTTGAAGCTCTCTTTGGCTTCCTTGTACTTCCAGGAGCTGTCCAGCAGCGCCTTGGAAGGAATGCAACCTACGTTCAGGCAGGTGCCGCCCAGGGCCAGCTTGCCCTCGGCGTCGGTGTACTTCTCGATACAGGCAGTCTTCAGACCGAGTTGGGCAGCCTTGATGGCAGCTACATAGCCGCCAGGACCTGCACCAATCACCACTACGTCGAATTTCTGGGTCATAAAAGATTCCTTTTTAGCTTCAAGCGGCAAGCTGCAAGCTGCAAGACCCGCACACTTCTAACTGAAGCTTGCGGCTTGCGGCTTGCAGCTGCGCGATTAGATGTCCAGCAGCAGGCGAGACGGATCTTCCAGCAGGTTCTTGATGGTTACCAGGAAGGTTACCGCTTCCTTGCCGTCGATCAGGCGGTGATCGTAGGACAGCGCCAGGTACATCATCGGGCGGATTACCACCTGGCCGTTGATGGCCATCGGACGCTGGATGATGTTGTGCATGCCGAGAATGGCAGCCTGCGGCGGGTTGACGATCGGGGTCGACATCATCGAGCCGAAGGTACCACCGTTGGTGATGGTGAAGGTACCGCCGGTCATCTCTTCGATCGACAGTTTGCCGTCACGGGCTTTCTTGCCGAAGGTGGCGATGCCGTTCTCGATTTCTGCCAGGCTCATCGACTCGGCGTTACGCAGAACCGGAACCACCAGGCCGCGGTCGCTGGAGACGGCGACGCCGACGTCAGCAAAGCCGTGGTAGACGATGTCGTTGCCGTCGATCGAGGCGTTGACTGCCGGGAAACGCTTCAGCGCTTCGGTAGCCGCCTTGACGAAGAACGACATGAAGCCCAGGCGCACGCCGTTGTGGGTCTTCTCGAACAGGTCCTTGTACTTCGAACGCAGGGCCATGACTTCGGTCATGTCGACTTCGTTGAAGGTGGTCAGCATGGCCATGTTCGACTGGGCTTCGACCAGACGCTCGGCGATCTTGGCGCGCAGGCGGGTCATCGGCACGCGCTTCTCGGTGCGGTCGCCAGCGGCAACCACAACAGCGGCGGCAGCGGCAGCAGGCTTGACAGCCGGAGCGGCGGCAGGAGCCGACTTCTTGTTGGCAACGGCTGCAACCACGTCTTCCTTGGTGATGCGACCGCCTTTGCCGGTGCCGGCAACGCCAGCCAGGTCAATGCCGTTCTCTTCAGCCAGCTTGCGCGCGGCTGGAGCAGCGACCGGGTCGTCTTCGCCAGCGTCGGCGGCAGCGGCAGCCGGGGCAGCAGCCGGGGCGGCGGCAGGCGCAGCGGCAGCAGCGCCGCCTTCAACGATCGAACCCAGCACTTCGTCGGACAGGACGGTGTCGCCCTCGCCCTTGACGATGGCGCCCAGCACGCCGTCGGCGGTGGCCAGCACTTCCAGGACGACCTTGTCGGTCTCGATGTCGACGATCAGCTCGTCACGCTTGACGGCGTCGCCCGGCTGCTTGTGCCAGGTGGCAACGGTGCCATCGGCAACCGATTCCGGGAAGGTTGGGGCTTTGATCTCGATAGCCATTATCTGTGTTTCCTTAAATTCGGTTTCAGGTGCGCGAAGGCGTTAGACAGTGAAGGCGTCTTGCAGCAGTTTTTCCTGCTGTTCGGCGTGCTTCGAAGCGTAACCACAGGCTGGCGCGGCAGAAGCGTCGCGGCCGGCGTATTCCAGGACCAGTGCCTTGTTGTGGCGGCCCAGGATACGGCGCATGTGGTGCTGGCTGCTGTACCAGGCGCCCTGGTTCATCGGCTCTTCCTGACACCACACTGCATGCTTGAGGTTGGTGTAAGGCGCGAGGATTTCGATCAGGTCGTCCTCAGGGAACGGATACAGCTGCTCGATACGCACGATGGCGATGTCTTCGCGGCCTTCGGCACGGCGTTTTTCCAGCAGGTCGTAGTAGACCTTGCCGCTGCACAGGATCAGGCGTTCGACCTTGGCCGGATCGAGGGTGTCGATTTCCGGGATCACGGTCTGGAACGAGCCTTCTGCCAGGTCTTCCAGGGTCGAGATGGCCAGCTTGTGGCGCAGCAGCGACTTCGGCGTCAGGACGATCAGCGGCTTGCGCAGCGGACGGATGACCTGGCGACGCAGCAGGTGGTAGATCTGTGCCGGGGTGGTCGGTACGCAGACCTGGATGTTGTGCTCGGCGCACAGCTGCAGGTAACGCTCCAGACGCGCGGAGGAGTGCTCCGGGCCCTGCCCTTCATAACCGTGTGGCAGCAGCATGGTCAGACCGCACAGGCGGCCCCACTTGTGCTCACCGCTGGTGATGAACTGGTCGATCACCACTTGCGCACCGTTGGCGAAGTCGCCGAACTGGGCTTCCCAGATCACCAGCGCGTTCGGCGTGGTGGTCGAGTAGCCGTATTCGAAGGCCAGTACCGCTTCTTCCGACAGGAAGGAGTCGTACAGCTCGAACTTCGGCTGGCCCGGGAACAGGTTCTGCAGCGGTACGTAGGTGCTGGCGTCCTTCTGGTTGTGCAGCACCGCGTGACGGTGCGAGAAGGTGCCACGGCCGATGTCCTGGCCGGTCATGCGGATCGGGTGACCTTCGAACTGCAGGGTGGCGTAGGCCATGGTCTCTGCATAACCCCAGTTGATCGGCAAGCCACCGGCCTGCATCTTCTGACGGTCTTCGTAGATCTTCGACACCTGACGCTGAACCACGAAACCTTCCGGCAGCTCAAGCAGCTTGGCCGACAGGTCCTGCAGGGTCTTGAGGTCGAAACGGGTGTCGTGACGCGCGGTCCAGGCATGGCCCAGGTACGGACGCCAGTCGACGAACAGCTCGCGGTTCGGTTCCTTGACCAGGCTTTTCACCACGTGCAGGCCGTTGTCCAGCGCGTTGCGGTATTCGTCGATCTTGGCCTGAGCACGCTCGGCGTCGATACGGCCGGCGCTGATCAGTTGATCGGCATACAGCTCGCGGGTGGTGCGCTGCTTGGTGATCTGCTGGTACATCAGCGGCTGGGTGCCGTTCGGCTCGTCAGCCTCGTTGTGGCCGCGACGACGGTAGCAGACCAGGTCGATGACCACGTCACGCTTGAACTGCATGCGGTAATCGATGGCCAGCTGGGTCACGAACAACACGGCTTCCGGGTCATCACCGTTCACGTGCAGGATCGGCGCCTGGATCATCTTGGCGACGTCGGTGCAGTACTCGGTGGAACGCGAGTCCAGCGGGTTGCTGATGGTGAAACCAACCTGGTTGTTGATCACGATGTGCACGGTACCGCCGGTCTTGAAACCGCGGGTCTGCGACATCTGGAAGGTTTCCAGCACCACGCCTTGGCCGGCAAATGCGGCGTCACCGTGGATCGAGATCGGCAGCACCTTGTCACCGACCGTGTCGTTGCGACGGTCCTGACGGGCACGCACCGAACCTTCCACCACTGGCGAGACGATTTCCAGGTGGGAAGGGTTGAACGCCATGGCCAGGTGAACTTCGCCACCCGGGGTCATCACGTTGGAGGAGAAGCCCTGGTGATACTTCACGTCACCGGAGCCCAGCTCGTTCATCTTCTTGCCTTCGAACTCGTCGAACAGCTCGCGCGGGTTCTTGCCGAAGGTGTTGACGAGCACGTTCAGACGGCCACGGTGGGCCATGCCGATCACGACTTCCTTGGTACCGTACGAGCCGGAACGCTGGATCATCTCGTCGAGCATCGGGATCAGGCTTTCGCCGCCTTCCAGGCCGAAGCGCTTGGTGCCTGGGTACTTGGTGCCCAGGTACTTCTCCAGGCCCTCACCGGCCGTGACGCGCTCGAGCAGGTGTGCCTGCACGTCGGCGGAGAATTCAGGACGGCCACGCACGCTTTCCAGACGCTGCTGGAACCAGCTGCGCTGCTCGGAATCGACGATGTGGGTGAACTCGGCGCCAATGGTGCGACAATATGTCTTCTGCAGCGCTTCGAAGATTTCGCGTAGGCTCGCTTCCTCTTTGCCGAAGAACAGGTCGCCGGCACGGAAGGTCGTATCAAGATCGGCATTGGTCAAGCCGTAGTGATTGATCGACAGGTCTACGGGCGCAGGGCGCTGCCACAACCCCAACGGGTCGAGCTTGGCAGCCTGATGGCCGCGCATACGATAGGCCTGGATCAGTCGCAGCACTTCAACCTGCTTCTTCTCGTGTTCTGAGCTCACGCTCCCGGCGGAAACCGGTTGGGCGCGGCGCTGGTTCTTTGCCAGCAATACGAAATGGTCGCGGATTGTCGAGTGCGATACATCGGTAGCGGTGCTGCCGTCGGCGGGCAACTTCTGGAAGTAAGTGCGCCACTCTTCTGGCACAGCGTTAGGGTCGTGCAGGTAGAGCTCATAAAGCTCTTCCACATATGCAGCGTTACCACCTGAAAGGTGGGCGCTATCCCACATGCGCTGCATCACGCTTTCTTGCATGCTTGGTCACCCTCGGTTAGGGGACTGATCGGCGAGAGCCACAGCAAACCTGGAAAAGTCCGAACACAGCGACTGAACCACGCCACTTGGATCTTGCTGATTTTCCGGGTACCAGCCCGGAAAGCCCCTGCTGGTCTCATATCTTCATAGGTAATGGGCGCGGGCTTTGTGGGCCCTTGCCCGAGTTTTACCTCAGTGCGGGCTCACCACCCGCACCTCGGCTTACTGCAGGTACAACGCTTTGAATCAGGTGCCGCTTTGCAGCAGCATGTTACGTACGTGGCCGATTGCCTTGGTCGGGTTCAGACCCTTGGGGCAAACGTTCACGCAGTTCATGATCCCGCGGCAGCGGAATACGCTGAACGGGTCATCCAGGGACGCCAGGCGCTCCTGAGTCTTGGTATCGCGGCTGTCGGCCAGGAAACGGTAGGCCTGCAGCAGTGCGGCGGGGCCCAGGAACTTGTCCGGGTTCCACCAGAACGATGGGCAGGAGGTCGAGCAGCAGGCGCACAGGATGCACTCGTACAGACCGTCCAGCTTGTCACGCTCTTCCGGCGACTGCAGACGCTCGATGGCCGGAGCCGGGGTGTCGTTCTGCAGGAATGGCTTCACCTTCTCGTACTGCTTGTAGAAGATGCTCATATCGACCACCAGGTCACGAATGACCGGCAGGCCTGGCAGCGGACGCAGCACCAGCTTGTTGCCCTTGACCACGCCCGACAGCGGGGTGATGCAGGCCAGGCCGTTCTTGCCGTTCATGTTCATGCCATCGGAACCGCACACGCCTTCACGGCAGGAGCGACGGTACGAGAAGCCCTCGTCCTTTTCCTTGATCAGTGCCAGCACGTCCAGAACCATCAGGTCCTTGCCACCGGTATCGACGTCGAACGACTCCATCTTGGGCGCCGAGTCGGTGTCGGGGTTGTAGCGGTAAACTTCGACTTTCAACATAGCAGCCACCCTTAGTAAGTCCGGATTTTTGGCTCGAAGGCCGGAACGGTCTTCGGCGCAAAGTTGACGCCACGCTTGGCAACACGCTTCTCACCCGGGTAGTACAGGGTGTGGCACAGCCAGTTCTCGTCGTCACGGTCTTCGAAGTCTTCACGGGCGTGCGCGCCGCGGGACTCTTTACGGGCTTCGGCCGCAATGGCGGTAGCTTCGGCAACTTCCAGCAGGTTCTGCAGCTCCAGCGCTTCGATACGCGCGGTGTTGAAGGCCTGGGACTTGTCGTTGATCTTGACGTTGGCGATGCGGTCACGCAGACCGGCCAACTGCTCGATACCCTTCTGCATGTATTCGCCGGTACGGAATACACCGAAGTAGTTCTGCATGCAGCTCTGCAGCTCGCGCTTCAGGCTGGCAACGTCTTCACCGGTGGTGCGCTCGTTGAGCTTGCTCAGGCGGTTCAGGGCAACGTCGACGTCGGTGTCGCTGGCATCGCGGTACTCGACGCCATCGCTCAGGGCTTTTTCCAGGTGCAGGCCGGCGGCACGGCCGAACACCACCAGGTCGAGCAGCGAGTTGCCGCCCAGGCGGTTGGCACCGTGAACCGATACGCACGCCACTTCGCCTACGGCGAACAGGCCCGGAATGATGTGGTCCTTGCCTTCGGCGTCCATGGTGATGGCCTGGCCATGAATGTTGGTGGCAACGCCACCCATCATGTAGTGGCAGGTCGGGATGACCGGCACCGGCGCGACCACAGGGTCGACGTGGGCGAAGGTCTTGGACAGTTCGCAGATACCTGGCAGGCGGCTGTGCAGCACTTCCTCGCCCAGGTGGTCCAGCTTCAGCAGTACGTGGTCCTTGTTCGGGCCCACGCCGTTGCCGGCGATGATTTCTTTGACCATGGAACGGGCAACCACGTCGCGGCCGGCCAGGTCCTTCGCGTTCGGCGCGTAACGCTCCATGAAGCGCTCGCCGTGGGCGTTGATCAGGTAGCCACCTTCACCGCGGCAGCCTTCGGTAACCAGTACACCGGCGCCGGCGATACCGGTCGGGTGGAACTGCCACATCTCGATGTCCTGCACCGGCACACCGGCACGCAGGGCCATGCCGATACCGTCACCGGTATTGATCAGGGCGTTGGTGGTGGAGGCGTAGATACGGCCCGCACCGCCCGTGGCCAGTACGGTGGCCTTGGACTTGATGTACATGGTTTCGCCGGTTTCGATGCAGATCGCGATCACACCGACGAAGGCGCCGTCCTGGTTCTTCACCAGGTCTACGGCGTAGTACTCGTTAAGGAAGGTGGTGCCTGCCTTCAGGTTGCCCTGGTACAGGGTGTGCAGCAGCGCGTGACCGGTACGGTCGGAAGCTGCGCAGGTACGGGCGGCCTGGCCACCTTTACCGAAGTCCTTGGACTGGCCACCGAACGGACGCTGGTAGATACGGCCGGTTTCGGTACGCGAGAACGGCAGGCCCATGTGGTCCAGTTCGAAGACCGCAGCCGGGCCTTCCTGACACATGTATTCGATCGCGTCCTGGTCACCGATGTAGTCGGAGCCCTTGACGGTGTCGTACATGTGCCAGCGCCAGTCGTCGTTCGGGTCGGCCGAAGCGATGGCGCAGGTGATGCCGCCCTGGGCGGAAACGGTGTGCGAACGGGTCGGGAACACCTTGGTGACTACGGCAGTCTTGTGGCCGCCTTGAGCCAGTTGCAGCGCTGCGCGCATGCCTGCGCCGCCGCCACCGATGATGATGGCGTCGAACGAAATGGTTGGAATGTTAGCCATGAATCAGATACCCCAGAGAATCTGCACACCCCAGACGAAGTACGCGAACATCGCAACGCCGCATACAGCCTGGAACAGGAAACGGATCGCAGTCGCCGACTTGCCGAACGCCATCGGCGTCAGGTAGTCGGTGGCAATGGTCCACATGCCGACCCAGGCGTGAGCGCCCAGAGCGACGAGTGCCAGCAGACTGAAGATGCGCATCGCGTTGTTGGTGAACAGACCGTGCCATTGGGCATAGTCGATCCCTGGGTGAACGGCGAGGTAGCCGATCAGGAAGATGAAATAAGCCGCGAGAACGACCGCCGAGACGCGCTGCGCCATCCAGTCGTAGAGGCCCGAACGCGAGAGGTTCGTGACGTTAGTTACCATACCCAAACTCCTGCCAGAACGATCAGCACCACGGAGATGACGATCACGATTTTCGAGCCCAGCTTGCCGCCTTCCAGCGTCTCACCGACACCCATGTCCATGATCAGGTGGCGCACACCTGCGACGAGGTGGTACAGCAGGCCGGACAGCAGGCCCCAGGTCACCAGTTTGGCCAGCGGACTGGTCAGACACGCCTTCACCTCGGCAAAGCCTTCCTCGGAACCCAGCGAATTGCCCAATGCGTACAGCATGATGGCAATGCCGAGGAACAGGATGACGCCGGAAATACGGTGAAGAATGGACGTGTATGCGGTGATCGGGAGTTTGATGGTCCTTAGGTCTAGGTTTACAGGTCGTTGGCTTTTCACGGCTTTTTTCACACTGAAGAGCCCCTAGCGAACAGGGCAAAGTTGTTGGTAAGTGTACTGGTCAGGTACCCACCACCCAGGAGAGCACGACACCCAGCAGGGCAGGCTTGAAAGCCTCTGGGAGTCGGCTGCCGAGTATAGACAGTTAGGCTGCTTATGACAACGCAAGGGACTCGCCCGAATAGCGCATTGCCTTTAGTGAACAAAAGGCGTAAACGGGCGAGAATTTCGTGAAAAATCAGGCCTCAGAGGGCGTTTCAACCAGCCTTTAGGCAAATTGACATTCGAATTTATCCCTCTATAGTGGTGCGGGCCCTGCGTGGGGGGTCTGTCTGATGATTTCAAGCATTAATAGGAGGCCACATGGCTGACAAAAAAGCGCAGTTGGTCATCGAGGGCAATGCCCCCGTCGAGCTGCCCATTTTAACCGGCACCGTTGGTCCTGATGTTATCGACGTCCGCGGGTTGGGGGCATCCGGCCACTTCACCTTCGACCCCGGCTTCATGGCGACCGCTTCGTGCGAGTCGAAGATCACCTACATTGATGGTGACAAGGGCGTGCTGCTGCACCGCGGCTACCCGATCGAGCAACTGGCCGAACAATCGGACTACCTCGAAACCTGCTACCTGCTGCTCAACGGCGAACTGCCGAATGCCGAGCAGAAGGCCCAGTTCGTCAGCACCGTCAAGAACCACACCATGGTTCACGAACAGCTGAAGTCGTTCTTCAACGGTTTCCGTCGCGACGCCCACCCGATGGCGGTGATGTGCGGCGTGGTCGGCGCCCTGTCGGCGTTCTATCACGACTCGCTGGACATCAATAACCCGCAACACCGCGAAATCTCCGCGGTGCGCCTGGTCGCCAAGATGCCGACCCTGGCCGCGATGGTTTACAAGTACTCCATGGGCCAACCCATGATGTACCCGCGCAACGACCTGTCGTACGCGGAAAACTTCCTGCACATGATGTTCAACACGCCGTGCGAGATCAAACCGATCAGCCCGACGCTGGCCAAGGCCATGGACCGGATCTTCATCCTCCACGCCGACCACGAGCAGAACGCCTCCACCTCCACCGTGCGCCTGGCAGGCTCCTCGGGTGCCAACCCGTTCGCCTGTATCGCTGCCGGTATCGCCGCACTGTGGGGCCCGGCCCACGGCGGTGCGAACGAAGCCGTACTGACCATGCTCGATGAAATTGGCGATGTCTCGAACATCGACAAGTACATCGCCAAGGCCAAGGACAAGAACGATCCGTTCAAGCTCATGGGCTTCGGTCACCGCGTGTACAAGAACCGCGACCCGCGCGCCACCGTGATGAAGAAGACCTGCGACGAAGTCCTCAGCGAACTCGGCATCAAGAACGATCCGCAACTCGAACTGGCCATGCGCCTGGAAGAGATCGCACTGACCGATCCGTACTTCGTCGAGCGCTCGCTTTACCCGAACGTGGACTTCTACTCGGGCATCATCCTCAAGGCCATCGGCATCCCGACCAGCATGTTCACCGTGATCTTCGCCCTGGCACGTACCGTGGGCTGGATCTCGCACTGGAAGGAAATGCTCTCCAGCCCGTACAAGATCGGCCGCCCGCGCCAGCTGTACACCGGCTACGAGAAGCGCGACATCGTCGAGCTGAAGGACCGCAAGTAAGCCTTCTGCGCCGAACGCAAAAAAGGCCGCCCTTCGGGGCGGCCTTTTTCGTTGCGATCCAGCGCTACACAGATGACCGCCGCCAGCTCAGGGCCTTTCGGCCTTTTCGCGCAGCCCTTTGAGGGTATTGAACGGCGCATCCACCACGAACTTGTTGGCCAGCCACGACGGCACGCTGCCGCCTGGCTCGGTGTGTACCTGATAGGTCACTTCGGTACTGTCACCCTTGGGTACCAGCTTCCAGAAACCCTGCACCTGGGCAACACGCACATAGCCGCTTTCTTCCGGCAGGTACTTGGGCTGCTCTTCGAGCGTGCGGGTCAAGCTGCCATCGCTCCCCTGGACCGTAGTGATATGCAACACCGAGTCACGCGGCGTCACTGGCCACGGCGTATTGAACTGGGTGTAGGTCCAGCTCTGGTCACCTTCATGCTTGAGCAGTTTCTGCGACTTGCATTCATGCACCCAGGCACAGGCACCGGCTACGTCCTCCTGCAACGCCCTGACCTTGGCCAGCGGCGCCTTGATCAGCGTCACGCCACGGTAAGCCTTGTACTTCGAGCCCGGCACTTCGCTGAGCGACACCTTGATGCCGTCCTCGTCCTTGGCCACCTGCCAGCTTTCAGCCCAGGCTGCCGGCGCCAACAGCACACTCAAGCCACACAACACAGCAACACGCTTGAACGATCTCATTATCTTGTTCCTTGTTGTAGAAGATCCGCACAGTCACGCCGCCGTCATTTGCTCCAGCCAACCAATGATGCGAATCGCTTCGTCACGATCACTGCCGCAAACATCCACCTCTGCCTTGAAGCCACCGCACACCTTCGGCCGTTCGGGCTTGCCGAACAGGGCACAGAGGTTGTCGATGGACAGGTGCAGGCAGCGCTCGCCGGCCGGCTTGCCTTGCGGCATGCCCGGGATGGCTGAGCTGATGGACGGGGCGATGCAGCAGGCACCACAGCCCTCACGGCATTTCATGACAACAGGACTCCCAGGAGCAAAGCGGGACGAACGTCCCTGGATACTAACCGCTCAAACATACGTTTGAAATTGCCGGGCAGATGAAATCGCCAGTGACCCGGCAGTCAGTTGCGAAATTCGAATTCGATGGCCGCGCCCTCTACATCGCGACGGCTGTCGTTGCGCAGCTGCAGCTGCATTTCATTGTTGATCAGCCGGCCATTGAGCTGGAACGGGCTTTCATCAGTGACCGGCTTTTCGCTGAACATGGAAGGCAGCAATGGCTTGCGGGGCGACGGCGCATCGCCAACGTCCGGCTTGAGATGCTTGACCATGTCGGTCGGCAGACTGAGGTCGAGCTTCGCAGCAGGCACAGGCTGACTGGCCACCTTGCTCACGCTCTTGCCGCGAGTGACGGGTTTCTGCTTGGGCTTTGGCTTGACCGCCGGCTTGGCTGGCGCCTTGGCCACAGGTTTCGCCGCCACCTTGCTCACAGGCTTGGCAGCTTTGCCCTGCTGCGCCTTTTCCTTGGCCGGCGGTTGCGCGGCGTGCAGCAAGCCCCCCGAATACCAAGGTAACGATAAGGACAGAATCAGTGCCAGAGGGCGAAGCGCTTTCATGAATACCGGGAGCAAGCTGGGAAAACGCGTATGCTCCCTGTTCCCCGCCCTTCTGACAAGCCTACATAAGCGAGCCAGCCGACTCCCGGCACAATTGCTGGGCCAGCAAGCCCAGGGTCATTACTGCCCGTTCGGCTTCCTTGTTCCACGGAATACCGCAGTTGAGGCGGATGCAGTGGTTGAATTGCTCGGTATTGCTGAAGATCAGCCCCGGCGCAATGCTGATGCCCTGCTCCAGCGCACGCACGTGCAACTCTTGCGTGTTGACCCGCCCAGGCAGGCTGACCCACAGAATAAAACCGCCAGTTGGCCGGGTCATCTGCGTACCCTCCGGGAAATGCTGCTGCACCGCCAACTGGTAGGCACTGAGGTTCTTGCGATACTCCTGACGGATATAGCGCAGGTGGCGGTCGTAGCCGCCGTTTTCCAGGTAGGCCGCCACCCCCATCTGCGTCACGCTGCAGGCCGAGTGCGTGGTGAAGGTCTGCAGGCGCTGGATCTCGTCCTGATAACGGCCAGCGACCATCCAGCCGACCCGAACCCCGGGCGACAGCGTCTTGGAGAAGCTCGAACAGTAGATCACCCGATCGAGACGGTCGAAGGCCTTGAGCGCCTTGGTCCGGCCCTGCTCGAACATCAGCTCGCCATAGATGTCATCCTCGACGATCTGAATATCGAAGTCCGAGGCCAGGCGCAGCAGTTGCTTCTGCCGCTCTTCAGGGATGGTGCCACCCAAAGGGTTGCTCAAGCGCGCGGTCAGCACCAATGCCTTGATCGCCCATTGATTGGCAGCCAACTGCAACGCTTCGAGGCTGATGCCGGTAGAGGGATCGCTGGGAATCTCGATCACCTTCAACCCCAGCAGATCGGCCAGCTGCAGCAAACCGTAGTAGGTTGGCGACTCGGCGGCGATCAGGTCACCCGGGCGCGTCAGCACCCGCAACGACATCTGCAGCGCATCGACACAACCATGGGTCACCACCACTTCACGCGGGTCGACCAGCACGCCGGCATCGCGCATGCGAATGGCAATCTGCCTGCGCAGCGGCTCGAAGCCAGGGCTGAACATGTAGCTGAAGGCACGCGGGCTGTGGAAGCGGGTCACCTTGGCGATTTGCTGGTGCAGGGCACGCACCGGCAGGTAATCGACATGAGGCACCGCCGCACCGAAGGGGAATACGCCGTCGCGCCGCGCTTCGGTCAAGACCTGCTGGATGATACTGGCGCGGGTAACCAGCCCGGGGCGTTCGACCCGGGCGATATCCGGCGTCTGCGCAGTAAGGGCCGGCGTCTGGTGCACGTAGTAGCCCGACTGCGGCCGTGCACGAATGAGGCCCTGGTCCTCGAGATTGGCATACGCCTGCAGCACGGTGGCATGACTGACATTGAGCTGGGCGCTCATCTTGCGCACCGAGGGCACCCGCTCACCCGGCTGATAGACACCACGGCGGATGTCATCGGCCAGTTGCTGGGCGATGCGCTGGTACAACAGCAGGTTGGTCATGGCGTGTTCTCGAAGCGCGGACGGGATCGTTGTTCTTGTGCGACTCACAGCTGAGCCAGAATACCGTAACAGTTGCAAAGTGTACTGGGACAGATCGCAGGATAGTCAACAATACAGTTGCGTGACAGCCACAAGATGAACAACAACAGCCGTACGCCGACGAACGCAGGGAATGCAGGGCCGCATCGCGACCCTGCAGGGGGATGGTTCAGCGCGCTGGAGCGAGCTTGCCCTTGTCATCGGAGAAAACGATCTCGACCCGGCGATTCTGCGCCCTGCCCCGCTCCGAGGCGTTAGCCTCGACCGGATACTGGTCGCCATAACCCTCGACTTCGATTCGTTTCTCGTCGATACCCAGGTCAACCAGCATGTCGGCCACCGACTGTGCACGATCGCGCGACAGCTTGAGGTTGTCCTCGGGTGTGCCAGTACTGTCGGTGTAGCCCTCGATCCGCACCACACGGCGCGGATTGAGCTGAAGGAACTGCACCAGCTTGAGCACGGTGCGGCTGGCCGAGCTCTTGAGCTCCGCCTGGCCGGTGTCGAACAGCACATCGCCCAGGGTCATCACCAGGCCTCGGTCGGTCTGCTCAGAGGCCAAGGCGGCAATCTGCGCCTCGACAAACTTGCCCTGCTGCTGAACGCTGGCCAGCTTGGCCTCACGCAAGGCCAGCTGCAGGCGCTGACGTTCGAGGTCGAGCTTGGTCAAACGCTCCTGATTCACGGCCAGCTTGGCGTGCTCGGCCGCGATTTCACTGTAGCGCTGGCTCAGGTAAGCGTAATGACGCACGTCGCTGCCAGTACCGATATAGCCGGCCAGGCGCTCTGCCCGGCCCAGCGACTCACCGGCGCGGATCACGTCACGCGGCGCACTGCGCAGTACAGCGGAGTCATCCTTGACCTTCTGGAACGCAACGGTAGCGTCATC
This sequence comes from Pseudomonas sichuanensis, assembly GCF_003231305.1. GTDB lineage: Bacteria > Pseudomonadota > Gammaproteobacteria > Pseudomonadales > Pseudomonadaceae > Aquipseudomonas > Aquipseudomonas sichuanensis. The sequence continues at coordinate 41,125 of NZ_QKVM01000021.1, forward strand.
CAGTGCCGATTCGCTGCGCTGGCTTGCACAGCCCTGCAACCCGACCAGCGCCAGCAAGGCCAGCGCGGCCATTGGCTTGAGGCGGCTCATGGCTGCACCTCCAGTTGCTTGCGCAGACGCTTGACCCGCGTCTGCAACAACTGCAGCTGCTCTTCGCTCTTTTGCGTCAGCACCAGGGCCTCGGCCAGGCGTGCATCAAGCTCGGCCTGCTCGGCACGCATGCGCGCATCACGGTAGCTTTCGTTGGCCATGTTGGCCTTGGCACGGGCCAGCTTGTCTTCGGCCAGCTTGAACTCGGGCACCTGCTCGGTGGCGCCGACCGCCTTGGCCTGCTGCAGCGCCTGTTCGGTGAGGCGCAGTTGTTCATGGGGCACCGGATCACTGGCACACCCGGCCAGGCCAAACACGGCCAAGGCAAGAATCAGGGGTTGGCTTCTCACACACTCTTCCTACTGTTTAGGGGCGTCCAGCGGCGCCTGCATCTGCGCTTTCCAGCGCTCGACATTGCGCTGCAACACCGCCTCACTCGCCCCGGAGATCGGCAATTCTGTCAGTTTTTTCGCCAGTTGTCCGCGCAACCAGCTGTCGTTGCACGCCGAGTTGTGCGACACCGCCAGGTACAGGCCCGGCCGGTCGACCGGCAGGCCGCGGGCGATCAGATCGTTGCCCACCCCCAGGCTCTGGGCCATTGCCATGCCGGCGTAGCGCCCTGCAAGCACATAGTCGACCTGGCCGAGCACCAGCCTCTGGAACGCCTGGGTCAGGTTCTGCGCCGGCACCAGCTTGAGTTGGGTCTTGGTAAAGGCCTCGAAAGCCGGGGTCAGGCGCGCCTTTTCCGACACGCCGCCCTGGTAACGGGCAAGGTCTGCCGGGCCGTTGAACTCCAACACCGCGTCGTGCCGGGTCCACACCAGGTATTCGTTAAGCTGCAAAGGGGGATGAATGTAATCCAGCGCTGTGAGCTGGGTAACCTGCATGGGCGTGTCGAGCAGCAGGTCCATGCGCCCGCTGCGCACTTCTTCAAGCGCCTGTTCGCGCTTGCCGGCATACAGCACTTCGATCTTTACCCCCAACTCCCCCGCCACTTGGCGCAACAGGTCGACATTGGCGCCGATCAGGTGCTTGGGGTCGCTTGGGTCCTGCCAGGAGTAAGGCGGCGCATCCGGGCTACCGGTGACCACCAGGCGCTCACACTTGCCGGCCGCCAGCAGCGGTGCCGACAGCAGCGCCAGCACACCGGCCAAGATCCCTCTGCTTGCGCGAAACGCCATACCAACTCTCCTACAGCCTTGAAAATCAAAAAAAAAGCCCGGACCTCCAAGTGAGGGCCGGGCTTCTTTATAGGTGAAGCAGGCGGATCAGACCAGTTTTTCCAGCTCTGGAACCGCTTCGAACAGGTCGGCGACCAGGCCGTAGTCGGCGACCTGGAAGATCGGCGCCTCTTCGTCCTTGTTGATCGCAACGATCACTTTCGAGTCCTTCATGCCGGCCAGGTGCTGGATCGCGCCGGAGATACCGACGGCGATGTACAGCTGTGGCGCGACGATCTTGCCGGTCTGGCCGACCTGCATGTCGTTGGGCACGAAGCCTGCGTCAACCGCAGCGCGCGAGGCGCCGACAGCGGCGCCGAGCTTGTCGGCCAGGCTGTACAGGTGCTTGAAGTTGTCACCGTTGCCCATGCCACGGCCGCCGGAAACGACGATCTTGGCAGCGGTCAGCTCTGGGCGGTCGGACTTGGCCAGCTCTTCGCCGACGAAGGTCGATTTGCCGGCATCGTGAGCGGCAGCGACCGCTTCGACAGCAGCCGAACCGCCTTCAGCGGCCACGGCATCGAAGCCGGTGGTACGCACGGTGATGACCTTGACCGCAGCGCTCGATTGCACGGTGGCAATGGCGTTACCGGCGTAGATCGGGCGCTTGAAGGTGTCGGCGGATTCAACCGAGATGATCTCGGAGATCTGGTCGACGTCCAGCAGTGCGGCAACGCGCGGCAGGATGTTCTTGCCATTGGTGGTGGCAGGAGCCAGCACGTGGCTGTAACCCTTGGCCAGCTCGACGATCAGCGGCGCGACGTTTTCCGGCAGGGCGTGGGCGTAGGCGGCATTGTCGGCAACCAGCACCTTGGCAACACCGGCGATCTTGGCGGCGGATTCAGCCACGCCACCGACGTTTGCGCCTGCGACCAGCACGTGGATATCACCACCGATCTTGGCAGCGGCGGCAACGGTGTTCAGGGTGGCCGGAGCTACGGCACCATTTTCGTGTTCAGCGACAACCAGGATAGTCATTTAGATTACCTTCGCTTCGTTCTTCAGCTTCTCGACCAGTTCGGCCACCGACTTGACCTTGATGCCAGCGCTGCGGGCAGCAGGCGCTTCGACTTTCAAGGTTTTGGTGGTGGAGGCGATGGACACGCCCAGCGCGTCTGGAGTAACGGTCTCCAGCGGCTTCTTCTTGGCCTTCATGATGTTCGGCAGCGACGCATAGCGCGGCTCGTTCAGACGCAGGTCGGTAGTGACGATCGCTGGCAGGTTCAGCGCAACGGTCTGCAGGCCGCCATCGATTTCACGGGTAACGTTGACCTTGTCGCCGGCCAGCTCCACCTTGGAGGCGAAAGTGCCTTGGGCGTAGCCGGTCAGCGCAGCCAGCATCTGGCCGGTCTGGTTGTTGTCGCTGTCGATCGCCTGCTTGCCGAGGATGACCAGCTGTGGCTGCTCTTTATCGACAACGGCCTTGAGCGCCTTGGCCACGGCCAGGGAGTTCAGCTCATCGGCGACTTCGACCAGGATGGCGCGGTCGGCGCCCAGGGCCAGGGCGGTACGCAGTTGCTCCTGGGCCGTGGCCGGGCCGACGGAAACGACGACGATCTCGCTCGCCACGCCCTTTTCCTTCAGGCGGACGGCTTCTTCCACGGCGATTTCGCAGAAGGGGTTCATGGACATCTTGACGTTTGCAAGGTCGACGCCGGAGTTGTCCGCCTTGACGCGAACCTTGACGTTGTAGTCGACCACTCGTTTGACAGCTACAAGAACCTTCATGGATTCCTCGTTACTCTCCGGTGAAAAGAATGTCGCCTGGGGGCTGCCCGGCGAATGCGCGTGGGTACAAGGGCACCTCTAAAAACGTTCCGGAGCCGGCAGAATTCAGATGACCGATCAGTCCTGCTTCGACCCTTCAGGCAAAACCTGCGGGTCATTTTCTGTCGTGGCGTGTAGACTCCACTACAAAACCTGATTCGGCCCGTAAACCCTGCTCCACGCCTGGTCTTTAGGGGTGCACCTGCGCCCGACGGTCAGCCTACGGCGAGCGTAAAAGCGCTCGTATCTTGACCGTAACACCCCATCCGGTCAATACGCCAAATTGGCCAGCCTTCAGCCGCGTACCAGTGATTTTACTGGGCTCCGGCAAATTCAAACAAACGTTTGTATTGGACCCGCCAAGTGGTGTAGATATAATGCGCGGCCAAGACAAAACGGTGTAGTCCGTCATTCCAGCAGCTACAGCGTCAGCCGCTACGCATGACCGCCCCAGCACCCAATAAGACCAAGCAACAGCACGAGCCTTGATGAGTAGGAGAGAACCAGTGGAACGCGAATACATGGAATTCGACGTGGTCATCGTCGGCGCCGGCCCGGCGGGCCTGTCCGCCGCCTGCCGCCTGAAGCAGAAGGCCGCCGAAGCCGGTAGCGAGATCAGCGTCTGCGTGGTCGAGAAAGGCTCCGAAGTCGGCGCCCACATCCTCTCCGGCGCGGTATTCGAGCCGCGCGCCCTGAACGAACTGTTCCCCGACTGGAAAGAACTCGGCGCGCCGCTGAATACCGAAGTGAAGCGCGACGACATCTATGTGCTGAAAAGTGCCGACAGCTCGACCAAGGTCCCCGACCTGTTCGTGCCCAAGACCATGCACAACCAGGGCAACTACATCATCTCGCTGGGCAACCTGTGCCGCTGGCTGGCCCAGCAGGCCGAGAACCTTGGCGTCGAGATCTATCCAGGCTTCGCCGCCCAGGAAGCCCTGTTCGACGACAACGGCGCGGTCCGCGGCATCATCACCGGTGACCTCGGTGTCGACCGCGAAGGCAACCCGAAGGAAGGCCTCTACACCCCAGGCATGGAACTGCGTGCCAAGTACACCCTGTTCGCCGAAGGCTGCCGTGGTCATATCGGCAAGCAACTGATCAAGCGCTTCGACCTGGACAACGAGTCCGACGTGCAGCACTACGGCATCGGCCTGAAGGAAATCTGGGAAGTCGACCCGGCCAAGCACGAGCAAGGCCTGGTGGTCCACACCGCCGGCTGGCCGCTGGATGTGATGAGCGCCGAGAACACCGGCGGCTCGTTCCTCTATCACCTGGAAAACAACCAGGTCGTGGTTGGCCTGATCGTCGACCTGTCCTATGCCAACCCCTACCTGTCGCCGTTCGACGAGTTCCAGCGCCTCAAGCACCACCCGGTGATCAGCCAGTACCTCGAAGGCGGCAAGCGCATCAGCTACGGCGCCCGTGCCATCTGCAAAGGCGGCCTGAACTCGCTGCCGAAGATGGTGTTCAACGGTGGCGCACTGATCGGCTGCGACCTGGGCACCCTGAACTTCTCCAAGATCAAGGGCAGCCATACCGCGATGAAGTCCGGCATGCTCGCCGCCGAAGCCGTAGCCGACGCTTTGATCGCCGGCAGCGAAGGCGGCGACCAGCTCAACGGCTACGTCAGCGCGTTCAAGGCCAGCTGGCTGCATGAAGAGCTGTTCGCCAGCCGCAACTTCGGCCCGGCGCTGCACAAGTTCGGCCCGCTGCTCGGTGGCGCGTTCAACTACGTGGACCAGAACTGGTTTGGCGGCAAGCTGCCGTTCACCCTGCACGACACCAAGCCGGACTACGCCTGCCTCAAGCTCGCCGCCGACTCGCAGAAGATCGACTACCCGAAACCGGACGGCAAGCTCAGCTTCGACAAGCTCAGCTCGGTATTCCTCTCCAGCACCAACCATGAAGAGGAACAACCCTGCCACCTGAAGCTGGCCGACCCGAACATCCCGATCGCCAGCAACCTGCCGCTGTACGACGAACCGGCGCAGCGCTACTGCCCGGCCGGCGTGTATGAGGTGGTTACCCAGGAAGACGGCAGCAAGCGCTTCCAGATCAACGCGCAGAACTGCGTGCACTGCAAGACCTGCGACATCAAGGACCCGGCCCAGAACATCACCTGGGTCACCCCTGAAGGCGCCGGCGGGCCGACCTACCCGAACATGTAAAGCCTGCCCTCGCAGCAATGAAAAGCCCCCTGGCCGCAAGGCCCGGGGGCTTTTTCGTATCAGGCGGTCCTGACTTCCTCGAACAGCTCGGGGTGACGGTCGAGCAGCTTGAACAGCTTGATCAACGCCACTGGCGGCGTGGTTTTACCATTTTCGTAGCGGGAAAAAGCGTTGACCCCACCACCGAAAATCTCACCAGCCTCGCGCTGGTCCAGGTCGAATTTCTTGCGCACGGCGCTGATGAAAGCTGGATCGACCGCAGCCGCATTGACCCGGCGTTCAAAGGCCGTCATCTGCTCACTGACACGCATGGCTTCGTCGTGGCGCAGGACCGCCTCACCACAGGCAGAGCAGTAATCGCCGCTGACGCCCTGGATCAGAGTCGCCTCTCCTTTGTAGCGGTAGGGCATGTCCTGAATATCTGGCGCAAGCTCCGCACCACCGCAGATCGGGCATCTCATGATTACAGCTCCTTGAAGGACACGATGAGCACGTCATCGACCACTGACAGTTTCAGGTAAACGTAGCCGACTGCCGTGAGCGGACGGTATACGTCCTGCCAGACGCGGTGTTCCGTATAGCAGGTCATGCTTTTGTAAAAATCAGTGCGTTCCAGACTGCTGATCACATCGAGCATTCCTGGGTAATCCAGGCCCAGAGACCTGGCACCTCTTAATGCAGCGCTAGTCGGGCTGACACGCTTCAAAGCAAGCAGCGCTTTTACCCGATCAAGTGGGCAATGAGGCATTCTCTTTTCCATGAGAAATTAACCTTTCAGGTTAAATCTGGCTAATAGGTTATTCCAATAACCCCCGCCCGGAAGTCTGCCTCAACACCCCACACCCACTACCGCTTCATTTGTCACCACACATGATCGGCATAGGCTCGGCACCAAATGCCAACGGCTCACGACGCCCGAAATACAGCGACGTCAGCACCCCGACCGTGCCCATGATCAGACAAAAGCCGACACACACCCACGGGCTCCACGGCATCAGCGCAATCAACGCCAACGGTGTGGTACTGGCCCACAGGGCATAGGCGATGTTGTAGGTGAACGAAATCCCCGACACCCGGATCTGCGCCGGGAACAGCCCAACCATCACCGACGGCACCACCCCCACGACCCCACAGCACAGCCCGGCCAGCGCGTAGGCCAGCCAGGTCATGCCCCACTGCCCCACCAGGCTGGCGTACAACGCGCCGATCCCCAGCGGCAGCGCCAGGCTGTAGATCATCAACGCACGCCAGGCGCCGATGCGGTCGACCAGCAACCCAGCCAGCACGCAACCAATGTTGAGAAAGACGATGCCCACGCTGCTCAAGGCAAAGGTGTGCCCGGCCGTCATGCCGAAACGCTGCTGCATCACCGTCGGCGTGATGACCACCAGCACCACCACTGCCGAGGTCAGCACGCAGGTCAGCAACGCCGCTGGAATCAGCGCCCGGCGATGCTCGCCAAGCACACTGCGCAGCGGGAAGGCCACCGGCTGCTCCCGCTGTTCGCGCAGGGCGAGAAACACCGGCGTCTCGCTCAGCCAGCGGCGCAGCCACACACCGATCACGCCGAACACACCGCCCAACAGGAACGGGTAGCGCCAGGCGTAATCGAGTATTTCCTGCGCTGTATAAAGCTGCGCCAGCAGCGTCGCAGTCAGCGCGCCAAGCAGATAGCCAAAGGTCAGCCCCGCCTGCAGAAAGCCCAGCGCATAGCCCCGCCGCCCGGTCGGCGCATGCTCGGCGACGAAGGTCCAGGCACTGGGCACCTCGCCCCCCACCGCAGCCCCTTGCAGGATGCGCAGGGCCAACAGGATCAGCGGCGCGGCGTAGCCGATGTCGGCGTAGGTCGGCATCACGCCGATCAACAGGCACGGCAATGCCATCATCAGGATGCTCAGGCTGAACACCCGCTTGCGCCCCAGGTGGTCGGCGAAATGGGCCATGAGAATGCCGCCCAGAGGCCGCGCCAGGTACCCGGTGACGAAAATTCCGAAGCTTTGCAGCAACCGCAGCCACTCTGGCATCTCGGGCGGGAAAAACAGCTGGCTGAGGGTCAGCGCAAAAAACACGAAGATGATGAAATCGTAGATTTCCAGGGCGCCGCCCAGCGCCGCCAGGCCCAGGGTCCGGTGGTCGCCGCGGCTGAAGCCGGGCGCGCGGGCGTTATCGATGGCAGTCATGGCAGGTCCGCAGATCGGCAAAAGGCCAAGAGGATAGCAAATGCCGATAACGCGGGCCGAGTCAGGAGCTGCGGCTGAAAGCGGTCTGGCCGAAATTCATGCGCTGCTTGCCATAGCCGGCTGCGCCGCAAAGGCTGGCCGGCAAGGGTACCTGCCCGACCACCACCGGCAGGTCGATGATCGCCATGAACGACCCCAATGCCTCGCAATCAGGCACCCTTGGCAGGCTGACGCTCACAGCCTGGCGTTCGCTCGGCGGCACGGCCGGCACCTTCAGCTGCTGCGAGTGATACAACAAGGCGTGCTGGATCTGCGCACTGACCCGGCAGAAGCGCGCCAGGTCGACGCCCGCATGGCTGGCCAGTTCGATGTTGCCGACCAACAGGTTGAACGGCAGCAGGGCACTGTGCACCAGACGCTGCAGATCGTCGAAGCTCTCCACCGGGGCGATGCGGTAATACCCCAGGCCATTGAGCAGCCGCTCCAGCTGCAGACGCTGGTCGGGGTGTTCGTCAGCGATGAGGATGCGCAGGGATTTGTTGGGCATCGTCCGGACCTGGGCGCAAGGTGATGAATGGGCTCCATGACCGTACTGCGCCAGAACAGGCAAACATCAGGCAGGCCGCCTGATCGGGTCTTTATTGATATTTGTCGTGAAACAACTGGAAATCAAGTTGCCAGCACAGGAAATTTTCACCTGCCCTTGACGGCCTATTCACGACTCCCACTGCCGCATGCGCAAGCGGCAATGCTTCATGGCATTGACGATGTGCTTCTCCACCAGGCTGCGGGAAATGCCCAGGCGCTCGGCTATCTGCGGGTGCGACAGGCCTTCGAGCTTGCGCAACAGGAAGCAGTCGCGGCACACCGCGCTCAACTCATCCAGGGCTTGCTGCATCAAGGCCAGGCGCTGGTCCTGCTGCATGCTTTGGGTCAGTGCCGGGCTGTGCCAACGCTCGTCGCTGTCGAGCACTTCCAGCGGCTCAGCCTGGCGCACCAACTGACGCCGGTGGCGATCGACCACCAGGTTCAGCGCGGTGCGATACAGGAACGCCCGCGGGTGCTCGATCTGCTCGCCCTCGGTACGCTCCAGCACCCGCAGGTAAGCGTCATGGGCCACATCCTCCGCCGCCTGGCGGTTGCCCAGGCGTGCAGAGAGAAAGCTCACCAATTCGCGATAGTAGTGTTCCACGACGGTACCTGGCCTTTCCCTGCGCAAACGCTGACATGGCATGGGCAGCGGGTAGGAGTGAAGTAAGCGAACGATCTTACAAATTATAATTATTCTCAGCAACACGGATGCTGGCCTTTCGCCCGGTTAAATCGGCACGCTGCAGGTTCGTTTAACTGGGACCCCCGAGCGCGCCGTGCATGGCCGCGCCCGGCCACTCCCTTCGGCTGGAAGCCCGCATGACACGCACAACCGCCCCCCGTCGCCGTCTGCTCGTTGCAGCCCTGGGCCTGCTTGGCCTGGGCAGCCTGCTGGCCTGGACCACCTTGCCTCTGGGCGGTGCGCCGGTCAGCACCGTGCCGGTGACCCGCGCCGATATAGAAAGCAGCGTCACCGCCCTCGGCACCCTTCAGCCGCGCCGCTATGTCGACGTCGGTGCCCAGGCGTCCGGGCAGATCCGCAAGCTGCATGTGGAGGCCGGCGATGAAGTCCGCGAAGGCCAGTTGCTGGTGGAAATCGACCCCTCCACGCAAAAGGCCAAGCTCGACGCTGGCCGCTACTCCATCGAAAACCTCAAGGCGCAACTCGCCGAGCAACGCGCCCAGTACCTGCTGGCCCAGCAGCAACACCAGCGTCAGCGCGACCTGGCCGCCGCAGGCGCCAGCCGCCAGGAAGACCTGCAAACCGCCCAGGCCCAGCTGAAAGTGACCCAGGCCCGCATCGACATGTACCAGGCGCAGATCCTCCAGGCCCAGGCCAGCCTGCGCAGCGACGAGGCGGAGCTTGGCTACACGCGCATCTATGCCCCCATGAGCGGCACCGTGGTGGCCGTGGACGCCCGCGAAGGCCAGACCCTCAATGCCCAGCAACAGACCCCGCTGATCCTGCGCATCGCCAAACTGTCACCGATGACCGTCTGGGCCCAGGTCTCCGAAGCCGACATCGGCAAGGTCAAACCCGGCATGACCGCCTACTTCACCACCCTTGCCGGTGGCAAACGCCGCTGGGCCAGCACCGTGCGCCAGATCCTGCCGATCCCACCCAAGCCGCTGGATCAAAGCGCCCAGGGCGGCGGCAGCCCTGCCAGCGCCACGGCCGGCACCACCGGCAGCAAGGTGGTGCAGTACACCGTACTGCTCGATGTAGACAACCCCGACGGCGCCCTGATGGCCGAGATGACCACCCAGGTGTTCTTCGTCGCCGGCCAGGCCAGCCAGGTACTGAGCGCCCCGCTAGCCGCGCTGGAAGACACGCCGGACGACGGCCTGCGCCTGGCCCAGGTACTCAAGGCCAATGGCAAGGTCGAGGCGCGCCAGGTGCGCACCGGCCTGAGCGACCGCTTGCGCGTGCAGATCCTCGACGGCCTGCACGAAGGCGAACGCCTGGTGATCGGCTCGCCGACCAGCGGGGGTTGAAATGAGCACGCCCCTGATCGAATTGAGCGACATCTACAAGGCCTACGGCGGCATCGACTCACCGAAAGTCGAGGTGCTGCGCGGCATCAGCCTGAGCATCCACCCCGGCGAGTTCGTCGCCATCGTCGGCGCTTCGGGCTCCGGCAAGTCGACCCTGATGAACATCCTCGGCTGCCTCGACCGCCCGACCTCCGGCAGCTACCGCTTCGCCGGCCGCGACGTGGCCGAACTGGACAGCGACGAACTGGCCTGGCTGCGCCGCGAGGCGTTCGGCTTCGTGTTCCAGGGCTATCACCTGATCCCTTCGGGCTCGGCCCAGGAAAACGTCGAGATGCCGGCCATCTATTCCGGCACGCCGCCGGCCGAACGCCATGCGCGGGCCCATGCCCTGCTCGAACGCCTGGGCCTGGCCAGTCGCACCGGCAATCGCCCGCACCAGCTCTCTGGTGGGCAGCAACAACGCGTATCGATCGCCCGGGCGTTGATGAACGGCGGCCATATCATCCTCGCCGATGAACCTACCGGCGCCCTCGACAGCCACAGCGGCGCCGAGGTCATGGCCCTGCTCGACGAGCTGGCCAGCCAGGGCCACGTGATCATCCTGATCACCCACGACCGCGAAGTCGCCGCCCGCGCCCAACGGGTCATCGAGGTGCGCGACGGCCAGGTGGTCAGCGACTCGGCCGCCGAGCAAGCGGCCAGCGTACCCGCCCGCCACTTGCAGGCCGACGATCTGCGACAACGCCTGGACAGCGGTGCCAGCCATAAAGGTGCCTGGAAAGGCGAAATGCTCGAGTCGCTGCAAGCCGCCTGGCGGGTGATGTGGGTCAACCGTTTTCGCACCGCGCTCACCCTGCTCGGTATCGTCATCGGCGTGGCCTCGGTGGTGGTCATGCTGGCGGTCGGCGAAGGCAGCAAACGCCAGGTGATGGCGCAGATGGCCGCCTTCGGCTCGAACATCCTCTACCTCAACGGCAAACGCGCGACCGAGCGCGAACCCGCAGGCATCGTTACCCTCGACGATGTGGCCGCCATCGCCGAGCTGCCCCAGGTGAAACACGTCATGCCGGTGATCGGCGACAAGCTGATGGTGCGCCAGGGCAACAACAGCCAGCAGTTCTATGTGGGCGGCAACAACACCTGGTTCCCCGAGATCTTCAATTGGCCGGTGGTCGAAGGCAGCTTCTACAGCGAGGCCGACGAAGCCAGTGGCGCAGCCGTGGCGGTGATCGGCCAGAAGGTCCGCAACAAGATGTTCGGCGAGCAGAGCAACCCACTCGGCCAGTACCTGCTGATCGGCAACGTGCCGTTCCAGGTGATCGGCGTGCTGCAGGCCAAGGGCGCCAGCTCCGGCAGCGAGGACAGCGACGAGCGCATCGTGGTGCCCTACTCCGCCGCCGCCATCCGCCTATTCGGCAGCGGCGACCCCGAATACATCGCCATCGCCGCCCAGGACTCCAGCCGGGTGCACCAGACCGAACAGGCGATCGAGCACCTGCTGCGTCAGCGCCACCAGGGCAAGCATGATTTCGAGCTGACCAACGACGCCGCGCTGATCCAGGCCGAGGCGCGCACCCAGAACAGCCTGTCGCTGATGCTCGGGGCAATCGCCGCGATATCCCTGCTGGTCGGCGGCATCGGCGTGATGAACATCATGCTCATGACCGTGCGCGAACGCACCCGCGAGATTGGCATCCGCATGGCCACCGGTGCTCGCCAGCGCGACATCCTGCGCCAGTTCCTCACCGAGGCGGTGATGCTGTCGATGGTCGGCGGCGTCACCGGCATCCTCCTCGCCCTGGCCATCGGCGGCAGCCTGCTGCTGGCCGATATCGCCGTGGCCTTCGCCCTGCCCGCGATCATCGGCGCCTTCGCCTGCGCCGTGGTCACCGGCGTGGTGTTCGGCTTCATGCCGGCCCGCAAGGCCGCCCGCCTAGACCCGGTCAAAGCCCTTACCAGCGAATAATCCATGACGATCCCCAGCCGCATCAGCCTGTTGACCCTGAGCCTGTTCCTGGCCGCCTGCAGCACCCCGCCGCCACCGGCGTCGGGCATCGACGCCCCACCCACCTGGCAAAGCGCCGCCGAAACGGCGCAACCCTGGCCGGACAGCCATTGGTGGCGCGCCTTCGCCAGCCCAGCGCTCGACCAGTTGATCGAACGCGCACGGCAAAACAGCTACGACCTCGCCGCCGCCACCGCCCGGGTGCGCCAGGCCCAGGCCAGCGCAGTGATCGCCGGCGCCCCCTTGCTGCCGGAACTGCAGCTGGGCCTGGATGCCAGTCGCCAGCGCCTGCTGCGCGGTGACGGCAACGACCAGCTCGACGCCAGCAGCAGCGAACGCACCAGCACCTCGTTCAGTACACGCCTGAGCGCCAGCTACGAGATCGACTTCTGGGGTGGCCTGCGCGCCGCCCGCGACAGCGCCCTGCGCAGCCTGGACGCCAGCCGCTTCGAGCGCCAGACCGTCGAACTGACCTTGGTCAGTGCCGTGGCCGACAGTTACCTGCAGGGCCTGGCCCTGGAGGAGCAATTGCGCATCGCCCGCCTCAACCTCGACAACGCCCGCGACGTGCTCGGCCTGGTCGAGACCCGCGAACGCGCCGGCTCCGCCACCCGCCTGGAACTGGCCCAGCAGCGCAGCCTGGTGGCCGCCCAGGAGCGCCAGCTGCCGCTGCTCGAGCAGCGCCGCCAGGACAACCGCATCACCCTGGCCACCCTGCTGGGTGATCCGGTGCAGTCACTGCCTGCCGGCAACGAGGTGATCGGCGCGCTGCGCTGGCCGGTGATCGGCAGCGGTGTCCCCAGCGAACTGCTGAGCCGACGCCCCGACATCGCCGCTGCCGAAGCCCGCCTGGCCGCCGCCAGCGCCGACGTGCAGGTCGCCAGGGCCGCCATGCTGCCGCGTCTGGTGCTGGGCGCCGACCTTGGCAGTGGCTCCAGGACCTTTGCCAACATTTTCGACAGCCCCTACTACACCCTCACCGCCGGCCTTGCCGCGCCCATCTTCAACAATGGCCGCCTGCGCGCCCAGCGCGAGCTGGCCAGCGCCGAGCAGCAGGAGCTGCTGGAGGCATACCGCAGCAGCATCCTGGCCGGTTTTTCCGATGTCGAGAAAGCCCTCAACGCCATCAGTGGCGTGGAGCGCCAGCGCCAGTGGCAAGACCAGGAAGTGCAGCAGGCGCGCATCGCCTTCGACCTCGCCCAGCAGCGTTATGCCGCCGGTGCCGAGACCTTGCTGAGCGTGCTGGAAACCCAACGCACCCTGTACCTGGCCCAGGATGAACAGGCGCAACTGTACCTGGCACGGCTACAGGGCAGCGTGGCGTTGTACAAGGCGTTGGGTGGGGGGTGGCAGGCGCCGCAGGCGTTGGCCGAGGCTCGGCCATGACCCGCCGCCCCTTGTAGGAGCGGCCTTGTGCCGCGAAAGGGCTGCGCAGCAGCCCCGGCGATTTGTGCGGTGACGCTGAAATCCGGGGGCCGCTGCGCGGCCCTTTCGCGGCACAAGGCCGCTCCTACGGGGGGCGTGCGAGCCCTCAGGTCGAGATGTTCTTCATCGACAGGTGCCGCGCATACCAGGGCCGTTGCGGCACCTTGCGCAGCAGCCCGTCGATCTTGTCGTCCTCACCGAAGGTAATGCGCAAGGCCAGTTTCATCACCTCCACGTCCATCTCGACCGATTTGCCCGGGCGCGTGCCCGGCTCGGTGCTGCAGCCATGGGTATCAGGCCCCAGCCACGGGTCATCGACCTCCACCCAGCGGCCAGGGGCGAACCAGGCCACGCCGTTGACCTGCTGGCGCCGAACCTGGCCAGGGTGATAACGCTCATGGGCGCGGAACCAGTCGTCGATGCGGTCGTCGATCCAGCCATGGAAGGCCCAGAACACCGGGTTGACGTGGGACGAGAACGGGTCGCCGAGAAAATCGTTTTCACGCTCGAACCAGCGCGCGGCGAAGTCCGCAGGGTCACGGGCGAAGGGCACCGGCGCGCCGTTGATCGGGTCTCGCGGCACCGACGCCCAGCACATGTGCAACCAGTCGTGCAGGTTCATCTCGAGCTCGGAGCCGAAGGCCCCCAGTGACAGCTTCGACAGGTACTGCGGGTCCTGGTACTGCGACTCCCACACCTGGAAGTTGCTGCAGAACGTCTCACCCGCCTTGATCGCCGCCACCCACTGGCCATAGGCCTCGTCCTCGGGCGCCTGCCAACTGGGCGGCACACGGTGGCCGTCGTGGTTGTCGTGGTAGCGGGCAAAGCCTGCGCGGTCGAACTCCACGCTCGGTTGCGGCAGCGGGAAGCGCTGCCAGGACGGCAGGTCCTGCAGGGTGCGGGCATGCATCAGCATGTGCCGATGCATGAACAAGAAGTCGATGCCTGACCCATTGCGGTGCTTGCGCGGGCCACGGGCATCGCGCTCGCGGTCGCGCGGGCCGGGCTGCCAGCCCAGGCCACGCAGCGCGTTGTGCTTCTCCACGGGCAGCTTGTGCCACTGATCGCGGGTCGCGTGCCAGAGCTGGTGGAACAGCCGATGCTCGGCGCCGATCACCCAGTCCTGCATCTGCGCGGTGTAGGGCAGGCGCTCGCGCGCTTCGGGGAATGGGCGCTTGACCGCGACGAAGCGGCTGTCCTGCAACGGCAGCGTCAGCGGCCGGTCCAGGCGTTGAATGCGGCCGCTGAGGGTGCCCGGGCCGGCATTGGCAAAGGTACCCCACACCTCATCGAGGCTGGCCACGCACTCATAGCCCGGGCCGCCGTGCAGGCCGACCAACCGCCAGCGCACCTGGCCGCTGCTGGCCCCCACCAGGTCGCCAAGCACACGGTAGGCCGCCTCGCCGTCGCCACGCAGGCGTTCGCCGGTATCGACGAAGCCCCGCAGCCCGCGGCCCTTGGTAGCGACATCGAGGAACATCTCCACGCCTTCCCTGGGCAGGCCGTCAAGGCCGCCATCGGCGCCGCCAAAGCGGATATCCCAGACCCCACGCAGCAAGTCCGCCAGCACCTGCCCGGCGGCGTCGGCCAGCTCCACGCTGGCCTCGCCCGGCGTGACCACATCGTCCTGCGGGTCGTGGGTCAGCTCCTTGTGCGCGTAATAGGCCGCCGTGCCGGCAGCGCCCGCTACCGCCAGGCCTGCGATGAATCCTCGTCGAGAAATTGTCATTGCGCCTCAATCCGTCTCCGCGTGACGCGGCTTCTATCCAAGCTAGGACGGATGTCGGCCGGGTAAATTTAGCGGCCAAGGCGCTCGTCTGTTGAGTATCTCCCGTTGCCAGAGGTACCCCCATGACCTCCCTGCTTGCCCGCCTGATCCGCCCCAGCAAGGCCACCGCCTACCGGATCTTCGACATCGAGCTCAAGGCCATCGTGGCCCTGAGCCCCTCGCTGTGCCGCTTCGTCTTCAGCGGCCCTGACGTGGCCCGGATGACCACCCTGGCTCCCGACCAGCGCATCAAGCTGTTCTTTCCCACCCCCGCAGGCGCTGCGCCCAACCTGCCCAAGGACGGCCAGTGGCAACAGGCACGCCGCCACCTGGCACCGCAGGACACGCCGCCGATGCGCACCTACACCATTCGCGCCCTGCGCCGCGAAGCCTGCGAAGTGGATGTGGATTTCGTCCTGCATGGGGTGAACGGCCCGGCATCGGCCTGGGCGACCACCGCCCGCATGGGTGACCGGCTGCAGATGGTCGCCCCCAACCTGGCCTATGCCGGCGACCCGGGCGGCTATGAATGGAAGCCCCCGCACAACGCCCGGCACATTCTGCTGGTGGGCGACGAAACCGCCCTGCCGGCCATCGCCGGCATCCTCGAACAACTGGCCGACAAGGCCCCTGAGCTGGCGGTAGAAGCCTTCATCGAAGTGCCCCTGGAAGACGACTGCCTGCCCCTGCGCCACAGCCCGGCTACCCGCCTGCACTGGCTGCCCCGCGACCTGCTGCGCAGCGAGCACGGCCAGGCCATGCGCCACGCCGTACAGGAGCTGGCCAGCCTGCCCGCTGCGCGCAGCACAGCCTCGGGCACGCTGGAGGACGTGGACATCGATACACAGCTGCTGTGGGAACTGGCCAGCGGCGAGAGCAATGGCTTCCATGCCTGGATCGCTGGTGAATCAGGGGCGGTGATGGACATCCGCCGACACCTGATCAAGACGCGCGGCCTGCCACGCGAAAGCCTGACGCTGATGGGCTACTGGCGCGCCGGGCGGGTACTGGACTGAAAAGCACTGGGGCCGCATTACGCGGCCCCAGTGCTTGTCACGGTTCACTTCAACGTGCAGCAACCGCCGCCCGCACCGCTTCGGCAAAACGCCCGGCCACTTCGTCGATCTGCTCGGCGCTGATGATCAACGGCGGCAGGAAGCGCACCACCGCGCCATGCCGCCCGCCCAGCTCGAGGATCAAGCCACGGCGCAGGCATTCACGCTGCACCTTCGGCGCCAGGGTGCGACAGGCCGGCGGATGGCCTTGGGCGTCGAGTTTGCCGGCCGGATCCACCAGCTCGACCCCCAGCATCAAGCCACGGCCACGAACGTCGCCCAGCTGCGGATAATCCTGCTGCAGGCGTTGCAGGTGGCCACGCAGGCGCTGGCCCATGGCTTCGGCGTGCTCGCACAGACGGTGCTCGACCAGGTAGTTGATCACCGCCGAGCCCGCGGCCATGGCCATCTGGTTGCCGCGGAAGGTGCCGGCATGGGCGCCCGGCGACCACAGGTCGAGCCAGTCGCGGTAGACCATCACCGCCAGCGGCAGGCTGCCACCGATGGCTTTCGACAGCGTGACCACATCCGGGACGATGCCGGCATGCTCGAAGGCGAACATTCGCCCGGTACGGGCAAAGCCGCTCTGGATCTCGTCGACGATCAGCGCCACCCCGGCCTGCTCGGTGATCCGGCGCAGGCCACGCAGCCATTCGATGTCCGCCGGGATCACGCCGCCTTCGCCCTGCACCACCTCGACGATCACTGCCGCAGGCAGCGCAACGCCGGCCTCGGGGTCATTCAGCAGGTTTTCCAGGTAATGCAGGTTGGCGCGCACGCCCGCCTCGCCGCCCAGACCGAAGGGGCAACGGTAGTCGTAAGGGTATGGCAGGAACTGCACGCCATTGTTGAGCAGTGCGCCCAGCGGCTTTTTCGGCCCCAGGCTGCCCATCAGGCTCAGCGCGCCCTGGGTCATGCCGTGGTAGGCCCCCTGGAACGCCAGCACCGTGCTGCGCCCGGTGGCGGTACGCACCAGCTTCAGTGCGGCTTCCACCGCGTCGGTACCGGTCGGGCCGCAGAACTGGATCTTCGCCTCGTTGCGCAGCACCTCGGGCAGCACCCCGAACAGGTCCTGGACGAAACGGTCCTTGACCGGGGTGGTCAGGTCCAGGGTGTGCAGCGGCAGCTCATCGGCCAGCACACGCTGGATCGCCTCAGTCACCACCGGATGGTTGTGCCCCAGCGCCAGGGTGCCGGCACCGGCCAGGCAGTCGATGAACTGGCGGCCCTCGACGTCCTCGACGTAGAGGCCACGGGCGCGTTTGAGCGCCAGCGGGATGCGCCGCGGGTAGCTGCGCGCGTTGGACTCCTGTTGCTGCTGGCGCAGCAGCAGCGGTGAGTCCGTGAATTCATACAAGGCCTGCGGCGCGTTGGCCGGCAGGACCTGGGCAAGGCTGGAAGCGGTCGACATCGGAAAAACCCTCGCAAGCAAGCGAATGTGCCCGCCACGCCCCTGTAACCGGATGTGTGTCGGGTTGTTATCGCTTGGAAAACGCTTGGGCGAGGTACGGATTTAGCGGTTGCTGCGGGATTTGTTGTGCCAGTGCTGATCGCAGTGTAGGAGCGGCCTGGTGCCGCGAAAGGGCTGCAAAGCGGCCCCAGCGTTACCAAATGGATCGCAGGGGGCCGCTGCGCAGCCCTTTCGCGGCACAAGGCCGCTCCTACACGCGATGAAGCCAACACCGATCACTTGGCCGAGCGCGCCGGCACGTTCAGCCACACCCGCAACCCATCGGCCTGGCTGTCGAACCGCAGGCTGCCCGCGCAACGCTGGGCAATGGCCTGGACGATCGCCAGGCCCAGGCCGCAACCGCCGCTCTGGCTGTTGCGCCAGAAGCGTTCGGTGAGGTGCTCGAGGTCTTCCTGGGCGATGCCCGGGCCATGGTCGCGCACCATGAAACCCACCTGCCCATCCTGCGCCTGCACTTCCAGCTCCACCGCCGCATCGCCGCCGTGACGCAGGGCGTTGTCCAGCAGGTTACGCAGCGCCGCCACCGCCAAGGGCGCCGGCATGCCGAGGTAGACCTTGGCCGCCTCCTCTGGCAAGCGCAGCAGAATGCGCCGGTTATCGCCACCGCCTGCGTCCTGAACCGCCTGCAAGGCCACCTGCTCGGCGCTGCACTGCACGCCGTCGTCGAACGACAGGCTGCCCTCGACCCGGGCCAGCATCAGTAGTTGTTCAAGCGTGCGGTGCATCCGGTCGGCGCCCTGCTCGGCGTGCTCCAGCGCCTGCTCGCGTACCGCGCCGTCAGTCATGCGGGCCACCTGCAGGTGGGTCTTGATCGCGGTCAGCGGGCTGCGCAGCTCGTGGGCGGCATCGTCGGTCAGGCGCCGCTCGCGCTCGAGGGTCTGGGCGATGCGCAGGAACAGCTGGTTCTGGGTGTCGAGCAACGGCTGCAGTTCGCTGGGCAGGCCCGCCACCTGCAACGGCTCGACACTGTCGGCGCGCCGCCTGCGCAACGCGTCGCGCATGCGGTTGAGCGGTTCCAGGCCTTTGCCCAGGCCGATCCACAACAGCCCCAGGCTACCCAGCAAGGCCATCAGCACCGGCGCCGAGGCGGCCAGCAGGATCGACTGGTTCAGCGCCTCGCGTTCCTGGTGACGGTCAGCCGTGGTGATCCGTACATCGCCGTGGTTGTAGGTGAAGGTGCGCCAGGAGGCGCCTTCGATGGTCTGGTCACGGAAGCCGCTGCGCTGGTCGTCCATCGCCCCGTCGTGCTTGTGGTTGCTGGCCAGCACCTCACCGCGCAGCGAGCTGACCTGGCAGGCCATGCCGTCCGGCACGCTCAGCTGGTCGGCGGCAAAATGCGCCTCCTCGCCCTTGGCTGCCAACGGTTGCGGCAACTGGTCGATGAGCCCGGCGACCATGCGTGCCGAGGCCACCAGGCGTTGGTCGAGGGAAAACATCATCTGCTGGCGCAGGTCGCGCAGCATCCACGCCGCCGCCAACGCCCAGATGACGATGAACACGCTGCCAAGGATCAGCGACAGCCGCACCCGCAGGCTCATGACGAAGCCCCCTCCGGCGCCTGCGCCGGCCCCAGCCGATAGCCCAGCCCGCGCACCGTCTCGACGATGCCATTGCCCAATTTGCGCCGCAGGTGGTGGATATGCACGTTCAACGCATTGCTCTCGACCTCGTCGCTGAAGCCGTAGACGCAATCCTTGAGCTGTTCGCTGGACAGCACCCGCCCGGGGTTCTGCAACAGCGCCTGCAACAGTGCCTGCTCGCGCCGCGACAGGTCGACCGGCTGCCCGGCCAGGGTGGCCATGCAACTGCTCGGGTCATAACACAGCGGGCCATGCTCGATCACGTTCACCGCCCGCCCCGCCACGCGCCGCACCAGGGTGTGCAGGCGTGCCGCCAGCTCGCGCAGGTCGAACGGCTTGAGCAGGTAGTCGTCGGCGCCGGCCTGCAGCCCGTCGACCCGGTCGCTGACCGCGTCCCGCGCGGTCAGCACCAGCACCGGCAGCGCCTCGCCCTGCTGGCGCAGGCGGCGCAGCAGCTTCAGGCCGTCCTCGTCGGGCAGGCCCAGGTCGAGGATCATCACATCGAACTGCGCGGCCTGCAGCATCTGCCGCGCCTGCGACGCATTGCCCACCCGGTCGACGGTGAAACCCTGGGCCGTGAGCCCGGCGCAGATGCCGCTGGCGATCAGGTCGTCGTCCTCGCAGAGCAGAACGTGCATGGTGGGGGCTCCTGGGGTGGGGAAGCGGGCTATTGAACAGCGTGGTCATTAAGGGGGGATTATGCCCCGCGGTGGGGGCTCAGTCGTCGTCAAAATCCCGGTTTAACCTTCAGTTAATACCCCCCGGCCAGCATGGCCGCATTCCAAGCTCTGCCAAGGCGTCGACATGCGTGTGCTCCTGCTCTTCCTGACATTCCTGCTCGCCGGCCCGCTCCAGGCCAACCCCTTTGCCGCCAAACCGGACTTCCTGCCGGTGAACCAGGCCTTCGTGCTGACCCACGACCGCCTCGCCAACGGCCAGGTGCGCCTGCAT
Organism: Pseudomonas sichuanensis; assembly: GCF_003231305.1. Taxonomy (GTDB): domain Bacteria; phylum Pseudomonadota; class Gammaproteobacteria; order Pseudomonadales; family Pseudomonadaceae; genus Aquipseudomonas; species Aquipseudomonas sichuanensis. The sequence goes on from NZ_QKVM01000021.1 coordinate 61,394, forward strand.
TTCCAGATCCAGGACGGCTATTACCTCTACCAGAAGCGCCTGAAGTTCGACGGCCTGCCGCCTGAGCAGCACCCGCAACTGCCCCAGGCCGAAAACCATCACGACGAGTTCTTCGGCGACAGCGCGGTGTACCGCACCGAGCTGGAGCTGCTGTTGCCGGCCAACGCCAGTGGCGAGCTGCGCCTGGGCTGGCAAGGCTGCGCCGACGCCGGGCTGTGCTACCCGCCGCAAACCACGCCGATCGCCCTGGGTGGCACCCAGGCGTCGACGCCGGGCGCCGAGCAGGCCAGCGACCAGGCCCTGGCCGGCACGCTGCAGCAGAGCACCCTGGCCTGGAGCCTGCTGGCATTCTTCGGCCTGGGCCTGCTGCTGGCCTTCACCCCATGTTCGCTGCCGATGCTGCCAATCCTCGCCGGGCTGGTCATGGGCAATGGCGCCAGCGCCCGCCGTGGCTGGGTACTCGCCGGCGTGTATGTGCTGAGCATGGCGCTGGTGTATGCCGTGTTGGGGGTGGTCGCCGCGCTGCTGGGCGCCAGCCTGCAGGCCTGGTTGCAGCAGCCGTGGCTGCTGGGCAGCCTGGCGGCGCTGTTCGTGCTGCTGGCCCTGCCGATGTTCGGGGCCTTCGAGTTGCAGCTGCCGGCGGCGCTGCGAGATCGCCTGGACCGCGCCGGGCAAGGTACCCGCGGCGGCAACCTGTATGGCGCGGCACTGCTCGGCGCCTTGTCGGGCTTGCTGATGGGCCCGTGCATGACCGCGCCGCTGGCCGGCGCGCTGCTGTATATCGCGCAAAGCGGCGATGTGCTGCACGGGGCGCTGGTGCTGTTCAGCCTCGGGCTGGGCATGGGCGTGCCGCTGCTGTTGCTGGTGACCCTGGGTAACCGCTACCTGCCGCGCCCAGGCGCCTGGATGAATCTGGTCAAAGGCCTGTTCGGCTTCGTGTTCCTGGCCATGGCCCTGTACACCGTGCGCACCCTGCTGGCCGAGCCCTCGCTGCTGGCCCTGGCCGGCGCCTGGCTGATCGCCCTGGGCTGGGCCGCCTGGCCGGCCCTGCACCGTTTACCTGCCCTGCGCGCGGTGCCGCTGCTGGGGGCCCTGTGGGGCGGCCTGCTGCTGGTCGGTGCGGCGGCAGGTGGCAGCAGCCTGTGGCAGCCGTTGCAGCCCTTCGCGGGCAAGGCCGGCAACTCGGCCCAGGCCACCGCGCATGACGCCTTCGTCACGGTCAGCAGCCCCGCCGACCTGCAGCGCGAGCTCGATGCCGCCAAGGCCCGTGGCCAGTGGGTGCTGGTGGACTACTATGCCGACTGGTGCGTGTCGTGCAAGGTCATGGAGAAACAGGTGTTCGGCCGTGCCGATGTGCAGGCCAGCCTCGACGGCGTGCACCTGCTGCGCCTGGACGTCACCTCCGACTCGCCGGCCAGCCGCGAGCTGCTGCAGCGCTACCAGGTGCCAGGCCCGCCCAGCCTGGTCTGGATCGGCCCGGAAGGCGACGAACGCCGCGCCCGGCGCATCACCGGCGAAATCGACGCCGCCGGTTTCCTGCAACACTGGGCCCAGACCAGGAGCCAAGGCTGATGCTGACCGTCACCCTCGGGCCATTGACCATGGCCCTGAACCACCTGCTGTTGCTCGCGGCGCTGGGCATCGCCTGCCTGGTCGGCTGGCGCGTGGCCAAGCGCGGTGGCGAGAACCCCGAATCGGCGTTGTTCAACGTGTTTCTGCTGGGCTTGCTGTGTGCCCGCGTGGGCTTCGTCCTGGCCTACTGGCCGATGTACCGCGACGAGCCGCTGCAAGTCATCGATATCCGCGACGGTGGTTTCCTGCTCTGGGGCGGCCTGTTCGGCATCGTCCTGGGCACGCTCTGGCAGGGCTGGCGTCGCCCCGGCCTGCGCCGCCCACTGGGCTGGGCGCTGGCCAGCGGCGCGCTGTTCTGGGTGCTCGGCAGCCTGGGCAGCCACCTGTACAGCAAGGGCACCGAGCTGCCGCAGTTGACCCTGCGCGACAACCGCGGCCAGGCAGTGGCGCTGCACGACTACCGCGGGCGCCCGCTGGTGATCAATATCTGGGCCACCTGGTGCCCGCCCTGCCGCCGCGAAATGCCGGTGTTGCAGCAAGCCCAGCACGACTACCCCCACGTGACCTTCCTGTTCGTCAACCAGGGCGAAACCCCGGAGAACGTCAGCACCTTCATGGCCACCACCGGCCTGATGCTGTCCCATGTGCTGTTCGACGGCACCGGCGAGCTGGCGCGCAAGGTCGGCTCCATGGCCCTGCCCACCACCCTGTTCTACAACGCCGAAGGGCGCCTGGTCGGCAGCCACCTGGGCGAGCTGTCGCGGGCCAGCCTGCGCCACGCCCTGGAACCCTTCGACCGCGCCGACGCGCCCGCCCCACAAGGAAACTGACATGCGATTGAATGCCCTGCTGCCCCTCACCCTCGCCCTGCTGGCCGCCCCCGCGCTGCAGGCCGAAGAACTGCCCAAGGCGATCCAGCAACTGCAAGCCAAGGGCGCGGTGATCAAAGGCAGCTTCGATGCCCCCGACGGCCTGCGCGGCTACGCCGCCGAGTACCAGAACAACGGCATCGCCCTGTACCTCACGGCCGACGGCAAGCACGTGCTGGTCGGCAGCCTGTTCGACGAGCAAGGCAAGGACCTCAGCGCCGAGCCCCTGGAGAAACTGGTGTACGCCCCGATGAGCAAGGCCATCTGGGCGAAGATGGAGAAGACCGCCTGGATCGCCGACGGCAAGGCCGACGCACCGCGCATCGTCTACCTGTTCAGCGACCCTAACTGCCCGTATTGCAACATGTTCTGGCAGCAGGCCCGGCCGTGGGTCGAGTCTGGCAAGGTGCAACTGCGCCATATCATGGTGGGCATCATCCGCGAGGACAGCCCGGGCAAGTCCGCCGCCCTGCTGGCCGCCAAGGACCCGAGCAAGGCCTTGCTGGCCCATGAGTCGGCGGGCAAGGCGAGCACGCTCAAGCCACTGGAGAAGGTGCCGGAGGCGGTGCAGAAGAAGCTCGACGCCAACCAGGCGCTGATGGAAGAGCTGGGGCTGGCAGCCACGCCGGCGATCTTCTTCCAGGATGAGCATGGGCAGTTGCAGAGCCAGCAAGGGGCGCCGCGGCCGGAGATGCTTGGGAAGATCCTCGGCAAGCGCTGAAAACGATCGCGGGGCAAGCCCGCTCCCACGCTATCGCTTTGCTGCGTGGGAGCGGGCTTGCCCCGCGATTGCATTGCCTGGATGTATTTAAAGCGCCTCCAGCTCCGCCATCAGATCACTCAACCGATCCACCTTGTCCTCATCCAGCGCACTGCCCTGCAGCCCCTGCACGTAAGCCGCCAGTTCCTCCACCGTGCTGCACTCGAACATCGCCCGCAGCGGCACGTTGAGTGACAACGCCTTCTGCACCCGCGAAGCGATCTGCGTGGCCAGCAGCGAGTGCCCGCCCAGTTCGAAGAAGTTGTCGCGCACGCCCACCCGCTCGGCCTTGAGCACGTCGGCCCAGATGCCGGCCAGGGTCTCTTCCAGCTCGCTGCGCGGCGCCAGGTAGTCCTGACTGTGCTGGCCGCCGATATCGATGGCTGGCAGCAGCTTGCGGTCGAGTTTGCCGTTGGCGTTGTGCGGCAGGCTGTCGAACCAACCCCAGTGCAGCGGCACCATGTACTCCGGCAGTTCGGCACGCAGGCGTTGCTTGAGCTGGTCGAGCAGCGCGGCATCGGCTTCGACACCTTGATGGGCCACCAGGTAGCCGACCAGGTGCTTGCCGTTGACGCCTTCCTGCACACCCACGGCGGCATCGCGCAGCTCGGGCTGTTCGTGCAGGCGCGCCTCGATCTCGCCCAGCTCGATGCGGTAGCCGCGGATCTTCACCTGGTGGTCGATACGACCGACATACTCCAGCACCCCGTCCGGGCGACGACGCGCCAGGTCGCCGGTGCGGTACAGGCGTTCGCCCGGGGCGCCGAACGGGTGCGGGATGAACGCCTGGGCGGTGCGCACCGGGTCGCCGACATAGCCGCGGCCCACCCCGGTACCGGCGACGCACAGCTCGCCCACCGCCCCCAGCGGCACCAGCTCCTGATCTTCGCCCAGCAGGTACAGGCGGTTGTTGTCGGTCGGCGTGCCGATCGGCAGGTAACTGCCCTGGGTCGATGCGAGGTCGACGCGGAAGAACGCCACGTCGTCCGAGCACTCCGCCGGGCCATAGGCGTTGACCAGGCCTACGTCTGGGTAACGCTGCAGCCACTGCGCGGCCAGCTCCGGCGGCATCGCCTCGCCGGTCGGCAGCATCCAGCGCAGGCCGTCCAGCGCCTGGTGATCGTTGGCCAGCATGCCCTGGATCAGCGACGGCACGCTTTCCAGCACGGTGATGCCGGTGGCCTGCACATGGGCCAGCAAGCCTTGCGGATCATGGGCGATGGCGTTCGGCACGATCTCTACCGTGGCGCCGAACAGCGGCGCGGCCAGGAACTGCCAGACCGAGATATCGAAGCTCTGCGAAGCGGTCTGGGCGATCACGTCCCGCTCGTCCAGCACCAGGTACGGCACCTTGCTCAGCTGGTTGTTGAGCATGCCGCACTGCTCGACCATCACGCCCTTGGGCAGGCCGGTGGAGCCGGAGGTGTAGATCACATAGGCGAGGTTGTCCGGCGCGCTGTGGATGCCCGGGTTGTGGCTGGCCACGTTGCTCGCCTGCACCTCTTCCCACACCAGCAGTTTCGGCCGTACCGCGCCCGCCACTTCGTCGAGCAACTGGCGCGCCTGATCGGCACAGGCGGCGCTGCACACCAGCACCGGGGTGCGGCTCAGTTCGACGATGCGTTGCAGGCGTGCCGACGGCAGGCCTGGGTCCAGCGGCAGGTAGCCGGCACCGGCCTTGAAACTGCCGACGATCATGCCCAGCAGCGCCAGGCCACGCTCGGCCAGCAGTGCCACCGGCTGGTCGATGGCCACACCGGCCGCGACCAGGGCATGGCCCAGGCGGTTGGCCGCCAGGTTAAGCCCGGCGTAGTCGAACGACGCCTCCAGGCAGCGGGCAACGGCGCGCTGCGGATGCGCGGCGACCCGCGCTTCGAACAGTTCGATGTAGCTCTGCTCCAGCGGGTAGGCGTGCTCGGTGCGGTTGCAGTCGTCCAGCAGGAAGCGCTGTTCATCCGCGCCCAGCAGCGGCAGTTCGCCTACCTCGCCTTCGAAGCCGTCCACCAGCGCCAGCAGCAGGCGCTTGAACTCACCCAGCAGGCGCTCGACGCTCGGGTAGTCGAAGTAGCGCTGGTCGAACGACAGGTGCAGGCCAAGGTCATCGCCCGGGTAGCACACCGCGGTCAGCGGGAAGTTGGTATGGGTACGGCCCGAATCGGAGCTGGCGTTCAGGTGCTGGGCGTGGTCGAGCACGGCGGTTTCCACCGGGGCGTTCTCGAACACGAACAGGCTGTCGAACAGCGGTTGGCCCTTGGGCAGTTCGCTGCATTCCTGGATCGCCACCAGCGGCAGGTATTCGTACTCGCGCAGCTGCATGTTGCGGTCGAGCAAGCCTTGCAACCACTGGCGCACGCTGCGCCGTTCGCCCGGCTGCGGCAACTGCACGCGCAGGGCGATGCTGTTGATGAACAGGCCGACGGTGCGCTGCATCTGCGGCAGGCTCACCGGGCGGCCGGCCACGGTGACGCCGAACACCACGTCGCGCTCGCCGCTGCAACGGGCCAGGGTCAGGGCCCAGGCCGCCTGGGCGAAGGTGTTGACCGTCAGCTGGTGGGCCTGGGCCAGTTCGCGCAGGCGGGCACCTTCGGTGACGTCCAGGCGGGTGTAGCAGTCGCCGACCACCATGCCGTCACCGGCATGGTCATGGCGCAGCGGGCGGTCGCTGGGGATTGCCGTGGCACGTTCGAAACCGGCCAGGTTGGCCTGCCACCACTGGCGCGCCTCGCCCAGGTCCTGGCGTTGCAGCCAGCCGATGTAATCGCGGTAGCGCGGCGGTACCGGCAGCTGCGCCTGACGGCCCTCGCCGAGGGCCTGGTAAAGCTCGAAGAAGTCGTTCATCAGCAGCGAGCGGCACCAGGCATCGATGAGGATGTGGTGGTTGCTCATCATGAACCAGTAGCGCTCATCGGCCACGCGCACCAGGCGCAGGTGGAACGGCGCCTCGCGCAGCAGCTCGAAGCCGGCCTCGCGTTCCTGCTTGTGCAGGGCCTGCAGGCGCGCCTCCTGGGCGTCGTAGTCGAGGCCGCGCCAGTCCTGGTAGTCCACCGGCGTGTTGCCGGCCTTGTGGATGATCTGCAGCATCGCCTCGCCGACGTTCCAGTTGAACGAAGCGCGCAGCGCTTCGTGGCGGGCGACCACGGCCTGCCAGGCCTGGGCGAAGCGCTCGGGGTCGAGGGCGCTGTTGATGCGGTAGCGGTCCTGCATGTAGTACAGGCCGGTGCCCGGTTCCAGCAGGGTGTGCAGCAGCAGGCCCTCCTGCATCGGTGTCAGCGGGTAGACGTCCTCGATCTGCGCGGCGGGCACCGGCAGTGCGTCGATCTGCTCCTGGGTCAGTTGCGCCAGGGGGAAGTCCGACGGCGTGAAGCTACCGTTGCCATCGGCCAGGCAATGGCCGACCAGCGCCAGCAGCTCCTGGCGATAGGCTTCGGCCAGGGTGACGATGGTGGCCTCGTCGTAGCGCTCGGTGCTGAAACTCCAGCGCAGTTGCAGGGCACCGCCGTACACCTGGCCATCCACGCTGAGCCAGTTCGGCAGCGGCGCATCCAGGTCGTGGGCCAGGCCCGCCGGCGCATCCAGTGGCTGGAACAGCGCGGCCTGGTCGAACTGCTGGTCGAACTGGCCAAGGTAGTTGAAGGTGATGCGCGCCTGGGGCAGCGCCGCCATGCGCTCACGGCCGGCGTCATCGGCCAGGTAGCGCAGCACGCCATAGCCCTGGCCTTTGTGCGGCACCTGGCGTAGTTGCTCCTTGATGCGCTTGATCGATGCCGCGCGGGCCACCTCGCCTTCGGCCATGTCCGGGCTCAGGCTAAGCGGATAGGCGTTGGTGAACCAGCCGACGCTGCGGGTCAGGTCCATGTCTTCGAACAGCCCGTCGCGGCCATGGCCTTCCAGTTGCACCAGCACCTGCTCGTCACCGGTCCAGCGGCACAGGGTGCGCGCCAGTGCGGTCAGCAACAGGTCGTTGACCTGGGTGTGGTAGGCCGCCGGCGCTTGTTGCAGCAACTGGCGGGTCTGCTCGACATCGAGTTCGATGGCAAGGCTCTGGGCGTGGCGATGCAGGTTGCCGCCCTGGGGGTGATCGCACGGCAGTTCATGGCGGGCGCTGCCCAGCTGGCGTTCCCACCAGCCCAGCTCGTCGCGCAGCGAATCGGAACCCGCATAGCTGGCCAGGCGTGCCGCCCAGTCGCCCATGGCGTGAGTCTTGGCGGCCAGGGTTTCGCCGCGATACAGCGCTTGCAGGTCTTCGAGCAGCACACGCCAGGACACGCCATCGACCACCACGTGATGGATCGCCAGCAGCAGGCGCTGGGCGCCCTGGCCGTCGCTGACCAGCAAGGCGCGCAGCAGCGGCCCCTGCTCCAGGTCGAGGCTGCGTTGCACGTCGCTGTACAGCGCCTGGCAGTCGTTGAAGTCGGCCACGGTGGCGGTCCACAGCAGTGACGGGGTGTGCGGCTGGGCATACTCGCCCTGCCAGCGGCCCTGGGCCTGGCTGAAGCGCAGGCGCAGGCTGTCGTGATGTGCCACCAGCGCGGCCAGGGCCCGTTCCAGTTTCTCCGCCTGCAGCGGCTGGCGCGCTTCGAGCAGCACGGCCTGGTTCCAGTGTTGGGGTTGCGGCACTTCGCTGTCGAAGAACCAGTGCTGGATCGGCGTCAGGCCGCTGCGCCCCTGGCGCGGGCCCTGCTCGATATCGCTCGGTGCCGCGCTGCGGGTGACCACGGCGGCCAGGGTCTGGATGGTCTGGTGCTGGAACAGGTCGCGCGGGGTGAACTGCAGTCCCAGCTGGCGGGCGCGGCTGACCACCTGGATCGACAGGATCGAGTCGCCGCCCAGTTCGAAGAAGTTGTCCTGCACGCCGATGCGCGAGACGTTGAGCACGTCGCGCCAGATCTGCGCCAGTTGCGTTTCCAGCTCGTTGGCCGGGGCCTGGTAATGCTGGCGCGCCTGCTCGAGGTCCGGCGCCGGCAGCGCACGGCGGTCGAGCTTGCCGTTGCCCATCAGCGGCAGGCTGTCGAGCAGCACCAGGTGCGCCGGCACCATGTAGTCCGGCAGGTGCTGACGGGCGTCGGCCTTGACCGCTTCGCGCAGCAGGGCCTGGGCGTCGCTGTCGGCCTTGGCTTGCGCGCACACCAGGTAACCCACCAACTGCTTGCCGCCCGGCAGGTCGAGGGCCAGGACCACGGCCTCGTCGACATCGGCATGCTCCTGCAGACGGCTTTCGATTTCGCCCAGCTCGATGCGGAAGCCGCGGATCTTCACCTGCTGGTCGGCGCGGCCGACGTATTCCACCAGGCCATCGGCGCGCAGACGCACCAGGTCGCCGGTACGGTACAGACGCCCGCCGTCGTGGCTGAACGGGTCGGCGACGAAGCGTTCGGCGCTCAGGCCCGGGCGGTCGTGGTAACCCTGGGCCAGGCCGGCACCGCCGACGTACAGCTCGCCGATGCCGCCTTGCGGCAGCAGCGCCAGGTCCTCGTCGAGGATGTAGGCGCTGCGGGCACCGATCACCCGGCCGATCGGCACGCTGCCAGCGTCGCCTGGCAGTTGCTCGGGGGCCAGGCAAGCCAGCGGCATGACCACGGTTTCGGTCGGGCCGTAGGCGTTGAAGAACTGCTGCGGGGCGAACGCCTGGCGAATACGTTGCAGGTGCTCGCCCGTCAGTGCCTCGCCGCCGGTGATCACCAGGCGTACCGGCAACTGCTCGCCCTGCCCGGCCAGGTACTGGGCCAACTGGCTGCCGTAGCTCGGGGTAAAGCCAAGGATGCTCACCTGTTGCTCACGCACCAGTTGGCAGATCTCTTCGGCACCCCATTGGCCCTGGGCGCGCAGCACCACGCGGGCACCGCACAACAGCGGCGTCAGCAGGCGTTCGCTGGCGGCGTCGAAGTTGATCGAATAGAAGTGCAGCTCGCAGTCGTCGCTGCGCATGCCGAACTCGGCGATCACCGCCTGGCAGTGCATGGCGATCTCGCCGTGACTGACCACCACGCCCTTGGGCTTGCCGGTAGAGCCCGAGGTGTAGATCAGGTAGGCCTGATGCTGCGGCAGGTTGAGGTTGTCCAGCGGCGCGTCGCTGTAGGCGGACAAGCGCGCGGCATCGTCCTCCAGGTTCCAGCTGGCCACCCCTGCGGGCAACTCGCCCAGGGTTTCGAGCAAGCCGCGCTGGCCGATCAGCAGGCCCACGCGGCTGTCTTCGATCATGTAGCGCAGGCGGTCGAGTGGGTATTCCGGGTCCAGCGGCACATAGGCGCCACCGGCCTTGAGGATGGCCAGCAGGCCGACCACCATCTCCAGCGAACGCTCCAGCGCCAGGCCCACCCGCACCTGCGGGCCGACACCGCGCTCACGCAAGGCGCGGGCCAGGCGGTTGGCCTGCTGGTCGAGTTCGGCGTAGCTCAGGTGGCTGCCGGCAAAGGTAAGCGCCAGCGCCTCGGGGGTGCGTTCGGCCTGGGCCGCGAACAGCCCGTGGAGCGTCTGGTTCAGTTCGAAGTCCTGCTGCCCCTGCAACTGGCCCACCAGCACCTGCTGCTCGGCCTCGGCCAGCATCGGCAACTCGCACAGGCGCTGCGCCGGGTTGTCCAGCAGAGCTTCGAGCAACTGCTGCCAGTGCTCGGCCATGCGCGCGATGCGCGGTTCGTCGAACAGGTCGCGGCTGTAGGTGAAGCAGCAGCCCAAGCGGCCATCGAGGTCGGTGACCTCCAGGTACAGGTCGAACTTGGTGGCACTGGCGTCGTTGACCAGGTAGTCCACCTGCATGCCCACCAGCTCACGGCTTTGCTGGAAGGCCCAGCGCTGCACGTTGCACATCACCTGGAACAGCGGGTTGTAGGCGCTCGAACGCGGCGGCTGCAGCGCTTCGACCAACTGCTCGAACGGCAGGTCCTGGTGCGACTGGCCGTCGATGATGGCGCTACGCACCTGGTCGAGCAGCGCGCTGGCGCTCATCTGCCCGTCCACCTCGCAGCGCAGCACCTGGGTGTTGAGGAAGGCGCCGATCAGCCCTTCGCTTTCCGGGCGGATGCGGTTGGCCACCGGCGCGCCGATGCGCAGGTCGCGCTGGCCGCTGTAGCGGTGCAGCAGAGCGGCCAGGGTGGCGGTCATGGTCATGAACAGGGTCAGGCCGCGCTGGCCGTTGAAGGCATGCACACGCTTGACCAGCGCGGGGTCCAGGTCGAAGCGGTACAGCTCGCCGCGGTGGCTCTGCACCGCCGGGCGTGGGCGGTCGGCCGGCAAGGCCAGCACCGGGTGCTCGTCGCCCAGGCGGTCTTGCCAGTAAGCCAGCTGGCGCGCGCCCTCGCCGCTTTCCAGCCACTGGCGCTGCCACACGCTGTAGTCGAGGTACTGCACCGGCAGCGGCGCCAGCGGTGATTCGCGCTCGTCGACGAAGGCTTCGTACAGCTCGCCCAGTTCGCGGGCGAAGATGTCCATGGCCCAGCCTTCGGTGACGATGTGGTGCAGGGTCAGCACGAAGTAATGCTCGCGTTCACCGGCCTTGACCAGGCAGGCGCGCAGCAGCGGGCCGCGCGCCAGGTCGAACGGCTGGTGCGCCTGCTCGTCGGCCAGTTGCTGCAGGCGTTGCTGGCGGGCATCGTCGGGCAAGGCACTGAAGTCATGCCACTGCAGTTGCAGGTGGCTGTCGTCGTCCACGCACTGGTAAGCCTTGCCGTCGATGCTGGGGAAGGTGGTGCGCAGGGTTTCGTGGCGCACGATCAGCGCCTGCAGGGCGCGCTCGAAGGCGTCCACGTGCAGCACGCCCTTGAAACGGGCCATGCCGCCGACGTTGTAGGCCGGACTGTCCGGCTCCATCTGCCAGAGGAACCACATGCGCTGCTGCGAGTACGACAGCGGCACCGCCTGACGGCGGTCGACCCGGGCGATGGCGCCTTGCCGGTTGCGCTCGCCGCTACCCTGCAGGCGGGCGATTTCGGCGCAGAACGCGCCCAGCTCGCTGGCCTCGAACAGGGCCTTGAGCGGCAGCTCGACATCCAGTGCCTGGCGGCTGCGCGAAACGATCTGGGTGGCCAGCAACGAGTGGCCGCCGAGGGCGAAGAAGTCGTCGTGCAGGCCGACCTGGGGCAGGTTGAGCACTTCGCGCCAGATCGCCGCCACCTGCTGTTGCAGTTCGGTCTGTGGCTCGACGTGTTCACGCTGCTGCCACACCGGCGCCGGCAGTGCCTTGCGATCCACCTTGCCGCTTGGGCCGAGGGGCATCTGCGCCAGGTGGATGAGTTGCGCCGGCACCATGTAGGCCGGCAGGCGCTCGGCCAGGGCCCCGAGCACGGCGTCGGTCTGTTCGATGCCGCTGTAGTAGCCGACCAGCTGGGCGCCGACGGCGTCCTTGTGGATCAGTACCAGTGCCTGCTGCACACCCGGCTGCGCCAGCAATACCGCCTGCACTTCTTCAGGTTCGACGCGGAAACCGCGCACCTTGACCTGCTGGTCCAGACGCCCGAGGTACTCCAGGGATTCACTGCGCACGTGCCAGCGGGCACGGTCGCCACTGCGGTACAGGCGCGCGCCCTCGCCGTCGGGCTGCGGCACGAAGCGTTCGGCAGTGAGGCCAGGGCGGCCAAGGTAGCCACGGGCCAGGCCGGCGCCCCCCAGGCACAATTCGCCCGGTACGCCTGGCGGGGCCAGCTCGAATTCATCGTCCAGCACCCGGCACAGCACGTTGCCCAGCGGGCGGCCGATCGGCGAGCGCTCGCCGTCGCTGGCCTGGCAGTGCCAGTGGGTGACGTTGATAGCGGTTTCGGTCGGGCCGTAGCGGTTGTGCAACTGCACCTGGGGCAGCAGTTGCAGCACGCGGTCGCGCAGGGCCGCGCTCAGCGCCTCGCCCCCGGAGAACAGCCGGCGCAGGCTGGTGCAGCCAGCCGCCAGCGGCTCTTGCACGAACACCTGCAGCAGCGGCGGCACGAAGTGCAGCGTGGTCACGCCGTGCTGCTGGATCAGCTGGGCAATGCGCTGCGGGTCGCGGTGCTCGCCGGGGCCGGCCAGTACCAGCTTGCAACCGGTGATCAACGGCCAGAAGCACTCCCACACCGACACGTCGAAACTGATCGGCGCCTTCTGCATCAGCACGTCGCTGTCGTCCAGCGCGTAGGCCTGCTGCATCCACTGCAAGCGCTCGGCCAGGGCCGCGTGGGTGTTGCCCACGCCCTTGGGCTGGCCGGTGGAGCCGGAGGTGTAGATCACGTAGGCGAGATTGTCGCCGTGCAGGTGCAGGCCCGGGGCCTGGCTTGGCCAGCTGTCCAGGTGCAGCTGGTCGAGGGCGATGGCGCTGACGCCGTCAACCTCCGGCAGGGTTTCGAGCAGGCTGCTGTGGCTGAGCAGCAGGCCGGCGTTGCAATCCTTGAGCATGTAGGCCAGGCGCTCGGCCGGGTAATCCACGTCCAGCGGCACGTAGGCGCCACCGGCCTTGAGGATGGCCAGCAGGCCCACCAGCAACTGCGGCGAACGCTCGAGGGCGATGGCCACGCAAGTGTCCGGGCCGACGCCCTTGTCACGCAGGTAGTGGGCCAGGCGGTTGGCCTGCTGGTGCAGCTCGGCGTAAGCGAGCTGGCCGCCGTCCCACACCAGCGCGGTGCGCTCGGGGGTCAGGCGGGCCTGTTCGTTGAGCTGTTCGACCAGCAGTTGCTGTGGCTGCGCGGCCGGGGCCTGGCCCCAGTGCAGCAGTTGCGCACGGCTCGGCTCATCGAGCAGTTGCACCTCGGCCAACGCCAGCTGCGGCTGGGCGCACACCTGTTCGAAGAACGCCAACAGATGGTTGGCCAGGCGCTTGACGGTGGCCGCCTCGAACAACCCGGCGGCGTAGTCGAAGGCCAGGGTCAGGCGGCCCTGATGGTCTTCCTCGCTGTGCAGTTGCAGGTCGAACTTGGCCTCGCGGCTGTGCCAGGGCAGCTCTTCGGCCAGCAGGCCAGGCAAGCGGCGCAGCGCCGAGAGGTCGCGCTGCTGGTGGTTGAACATGACCTGGAACAGGCCCTGCTCACGGGCCTGCGGCAGCGCCTCGAGCAGTTGCTCGAACGGCAGGTCCTGGTGGGCCTGGGCTTCGAGGGTGGCCTGGCGCACCTGGCTCAGCAGTTGCGCGAACGGCAGGCGGCCATCGAGCTCGGCGCGCAGCACCTGGGTGTTGATGAAGAAGCCGACCATGCCCTGGGTTTCCAGGCGCGGGCGGTTGGCGTTGGGCACGCCAACGCGAATGTCGCCTTGGCCGGTATAGCGGTGCAGCAGCGCCTGCCAGCCGGCCAGCAGCACCATGAACAGGCTGGCCTGCTGGTCGCGGGCCAGGTCGTTGAGGGCTGAGGCGAGTCGGGCCGGCACCTTCAGGCTGTGACGCGCTGCGCGATTGTGCTGCTGGCTGGCACGGGGTTGGTCGGTGCACAGGTCGAGCACCGGCAGTTCATCGCCCAAGGTGTTCTTCCAGTAATCGAGCTGGCGGGCGCTTTCGCCATCGGCCAGCCACTGGCGCTGCCAAGTGCCGTAGTCGGCGTAGCCCAGTGGCAATTCGGGCAACTGTACCTGCCCTTGCGCCGCGTACAGGCGGGCGAACTCGTCGAGCAGGATGTTCAGCGACCAACCGTCGGCGACGATGTGGTGCAGGGTCACCCACAGCTGGTGCTCTTCGTCATCCAGGCGGGCCAGGGTCACCCGCAGCAGCGGGCCCTGGCGCAGGTCGAACTGTCGCTGCGCTTCGTCTTCGCGGCGCGCGGCCACCTCGGCGGGCTCCAGGCCCTCTAGGTCGCAGTGCTGGAGGGTGAACGCAAGGCTTGGCAGGATGCGCTGCACGGCCTGGCCGTCGACCTCGTCGAACACCGTGCGCAGGGATTCGTGGCGCGCCACCAGGGCCTGGAAGCTGGCCTGCAGCGCGGCCTGGTCCAGCTCGCCGCGCAGGTGCAGGCCGGCGGGGATGTTGTAGGCGGCGGACGCAGGCTCCAGCTGCCACAGCAGCCACAGGCGGTTCTGCGCCAGCGACTGGGGCAGGGCCTGGTCACGGCCTTGGGTTTCGATAGCGCCGGCAGCCTTGCCCCCTTCGGCGAGGATGGCCGCCACCGCGGCACTGTATTCGGCCAGGGTCGGTGCTTCGAACAGGGTACGCAGGCTCAGCTGGATGCCCAGCTCGTCGCCCAGGCGCGCGGTGACCTGAGTGGCAGCGATGGAGTTGCCGCCCAGCAGCAGGAAGTGATCATCCGCCGCCACGGCTTCGACCTTGAGCAGCTCGCGCCAGATACCCGCGATGCGTGCTTGCAGGTCGCTGCCCGCTACGTTTGCGCTGTGCTGCGCGGCGACGGACGGGAAGCGCGCGTAGCAATCCAGGCTGCCGTCGTTCATGCGCAGGCGGCAGGCCGAGCGCTGCAGCTTGCCGCTGGAGGTCTTGGGCAGCGCGCCGGGGTTGAGCAGCAGCACCGCCGCCGGGGCCTGGCGGCAGGCGTCTGCGATTACCCGGCGCAGGGTGTTGATCAGCGCCTCGGGGGTGTGCGCTTTCTGCACGTTGCGGCTGATCTCCACCGCCACGCCGATGCCCTCCTCGCCCTGGTCGTCGACGGCGAACACCGCCACCCGGCCTTTGCGCAACACGTCCACTTCACGCTCCAGGGTCTTTTCCAGATCCTGCGGGTAGAGGTTCTGGCCACGGACGATGAGCATGTCTTTCAAGCGCCCGGTGACGAACACTTCGCCGTCGCGCATGAAACCCAGGTCGCCGGTGCGCAGCCAGGTCTGGCCATCCATTTCGACGAAAGTGCGCGCGCTGGCTTCGGGGTTGCGCCAGTAGCCCAGGGCGATGCTCGGGCCGCCGGCCCAGATCTCGCCCACCAGGTTGTCGCCCAGCACCTGCAACTGCTGCGGTTCGACGATACGCACCGCGTGGCCTGGCTGCGGGTAGCCGCAGCTCATCAGCACACTGCCCTGGCCCGGCTCGGCGCGGTTGGCGGCAAACGCCTCGGCGTCCAGTTCCAGTGCGCCGATGCCCTGGCCACGGCGGCTGCCGCTGACGAACAGGGTGGCCTCTGCCAGGCCGTAGCTGGCGAAGAAGCTGCTGGCCTGGAAGCCGCAGCGGGCGAATTTGTCGGCGAAGGTGTCGAGGCTGTCCTGGCGGATCGGCTCGGAGCCGGAATAGGCCACGCGCCAGCGGCTGAGGTCGAGCCCGGCCAGGGCGGCCTCGCTGACCCGTTCGCTGCACAGGCGGTAGGCGAAGTCCGGGCCGCCGCTGATGGTGCCGCCGTACTCGCTGATGGCCTGCAGCCAGCGCTGCGGCCGGGCGAGGAAGTAGCCGGGCGACATCAGCACGCAGGGCACGCCGCTGAAGATCGGTTGCAGCAGGCCGCCGATCAGGCCCATGTCGTGGTACAGCGGCAACCAGCTGACGATCACGTCGTCGGGGTTCAGGTCGATGCCGAAGCCCTGGCGGATCAGTTGTTCGTTGGCCACCAGGTTGCCGTGGCTGACCTGCACGCCTTTGGGCAGCGCAGTGGAACCGGAGGTGTACTGCAGGAAGGCGATGTCGTCATTGGCCAGCGCAGGTTCACGCCATTGTTCGGCCAACTGTGGGTCAAGGCTGTCCACGGCCAGCAGCACCGGAGCATGTTCCCCGACCAGCGCTTCCAGGCCCTGCAAGCTCTCGCACAGCGCCCCTACCGTCAGCAACAGGCGCGGCTGCGCGTCATCGATGATCGACAGCAGCCGTTCCTGGTGGTGCTGGCGGGCAGATTCCGGCGGGTAGGCCGGCACCGCGATCACCCCGGCATACAGGCAGCCGAAGAACGCCGCGACGTAGTCCGGGCCGCTGGGGAACAGCAGCACGGCACGCTCACCGAAACCGGCACGGGCCTGCAACGCGGCGGCAATGGTGCGCGCGCGCTGGTCGAGGTCCCGGTAGCTGAGCACGGCCTGCTCGCCTGGCGCATCGGCCAGAAAGCGCAAGGCGATGCGCTCCGGGGTCTGCTCGGCGCGTTGCGCCAGGGCCTGGACCAGCGAGTGCGGGAGTTCGAAGGCGTCCGTCATGGAATGTTCCTGCCAGTGTCTGGTTGAGTCGTGCCGGGGCTGTACCGCGCCAAACTGGCGGGCAGCGCTGGGCAGCCGGATGTACACAGGGGAACGGATGGACAGGGGAAGAAATTAGCCCCGCCGGGCAGCGGGCAGAGGCGTTGGGGCCTGCGACGGTTTGAAGCAGTTCACAGTGTTCGGCTTAGAACCAGATCGAATGCTTAATCATTAACTTTCGTATTTGACAATCATTATCATTCTGAATAGTTTGTCGCACGTCGTAGGAAGCCTCCCCGTGGGATGTGCTCCCTTTCCCCTCTGAGACAAGGTGAAAATTCCATGGCGGAACAAATGTCCACAAGTAAGTGCGATTCACCGCTGCTCCAGGCGTTCGTCGACAACCGCAGCATCCTGGTCAAGATCGCCGCGCGCATCACCGGCTGCCGTTCGCGCGCCGAGGATGTGGTGCAGGACGCGTTCTTCCGACTCAGCGCCGCGCCGCAGATCACCTCTTCGTTCAAGGCCCAGCTCAGCTACCTGTTCCAGATCGTGCGCAACCTGGCCATCGACCACTACCGCAAGCAGGCCATGGAGCTGAAGTACTCCGGCAGCGAAGAGGAAGGGCTGAACGTGGTCATCCAGAACGCCTCGCCCGAAGCCACGCACATCAACCTGGCAACCCTCGAACACATTGCCGAAGCGCTCAACGAACTGCCCCAGCGCACCCGCTACGCCTTCGAGATGTACCGCTTGCATGGCGTGCCGCAGAAAGACATCGCCAAGGAACTGGGGGTGTCGCCGACGCTGGTCAACTTCATGATCCGCGATGCCCTGATCCATTGCCGCAAGAGCAGCCGCCAGGCCTGAGACCTCAAGGGGCCGCTTCGCGCCCCATTCGCGGCACAAGGCCGCTCCTACAGAACAGTGCGACCCCCTGTAGGAGCGGCCTTGTGCCGCGAATGGGCCGCGCAGCGGCCCCTGCTTGCATCACACCAGCTTGCACCGATCGAAGAACCGCTCCCGCCCCAGGATCATCAACGCCGCCCGCTTGTGCGGGAAATCGAACTCTTTCTCGCAGTGGAAACACTGGTCGTGCATGTAGCCGATCATCTTGCCGTTGTCGGCACGCGGCTCGGCCACCACCCGCTGGGTGCGCGGGTCGTCGAGGAACAGGTAGTGCACCAGCGCCGACAACCAGCTGGCGACCTTGTGCGGGCCGCGATGCGCCTCTTCGCCCACCAGCATGTGGATGCCACGGTCGTAGTCGTCGGCCGGGTAGAACGGCGCGATGCGATCTTCCTTGGCCCAGTACGCCTCGAAATAGGCGAACGGCTCGTCGTCGAAGCAACCGATCAGGGTCAGGGTGTGCGGGTCTTGTTCAAGCTTGGCCAGGTACTCGCGGTGTTGCTCGAGGGAGCCGCCCTCCTGCCAGAACTGCTCCACGCGCGGATTGTTCTGCCAGCGGTTGAAACGCTCCAGGTCCTGACCGATTTCCAGGGTGCGCAGCGAAACCCAGGCCCCCAGACGCGCATCGAAGCGTCGGTACACCTCGCCCCGTGGCTTGGGCGCCCGGCGCGGGTGACGCTTGCCGTTGCTCAACTGCATCTGCTGCGGATAGACCCCGGCCAGCGACTCGCCGAGCCACGGCTGGGGCTGTTGCCAGAACAGCGTGCGTTCGCACAGGTAACGACCCGGCGCTTCGTCGGGCAGCAGCAGGCCACTGGCGACGGCCTGGGGTATCGGTTGCGGCAGGTGCCAGGCCAGGCGTTGGCAGGCCGGATCGCGTGACAGCAGCCAGTAGCAGGCGGCCCACAGGGCCTGCTCGGGGCGCTCGAGGCAAATCTGTTGCAGGTGGGCTTCCAGGGTCGCGCCCGGCACCAGGCGCAGGCTGATGAGGGGGCGCCCTTCCAGGGTCAGGCTCAGGCGGCAATCGCCTTCGTCGGCCTGCAGGCTGCGCCAGCGTGGCGCGCAAGGGGGCGTAGCGGCATCGAACGGCATGTCAGGGCTCACAGGAAATGAAAGAATGGCTCACTCCTGAGGACGTCTTCATGCCCCTGCAATTTAGTCGTGGGGGGCTTCGACGGTGATCTTGTAGGGCTTGAAGATACGCAACAACTCACCGTTTTCGCGCAGCCGGCGCAGCAGCCCGGTGAAACTTTCCGGGCTTATCGGCGCATCCGGGCGCAGCAGTGCGTAGTGGTGGTAGACCTGGTCGACCCGCTGCGAGGCCAACAACTGGCTGACGCTGGACGGGTTGCGCTTGAGGAAATCGCTCAGGTACGAGCGAGTGACCAGGGCGATGTCGGCCCGCCCGCGCTCGACCATAGACAGGTTGCTGTCGTGGGAGTAGGTCAGGGTCGCCTGATAGCGCTGCCTGAGCAGGACCGGGTCGGGATCGAAGTCGGCGAAGGCATAGTGGTAGCCGTTGAACAACGCCAGGCGCTTGCCGTGCAGATCATCGAAATACTGCTGGTCACGCCCCGGCTGTTGGCGCGTGACGAAAATCTCGGCATCCTCCAGCCCCATGTCCACGGTGCTGTGCGCGATCCCCTGCCACCCCCACTGCGGGTTTTCGAAAATCGCCATGTCGGTGCGGCCTTGCTGGAAATCGCCAAAGCGCCGGGGAATCGAGGTGGGCACGAGCACGAAGCGGTAGTCGGCCTGCACCGCATTCAACGCCTCCACCAGTTGTGGCAGCAGGCCGGTATCGGCGCCCTGCTCGGGGCGCACGGTGTAAGGCGGGAAATGCGCCGCGCCGATCTTCACCTCGACTGCCTGGCCCGCCCAGGCTGCCGCCGTCAGCGACAGTGCGGCGAACAGCAGCACAGAGCAGGAGAGCTTGAGGCTGGGCAGAGGGATCAAGTCGAGACACTCGTCACGGGTAATGGCCTGGATGCGCTTAAGCTAGGCGTTTTCCCAGGCGGGCACAACCGCCGGATATGCCAAAGTGCCAGGGGATGTCGCGCGCCCGGACATTGGCTACCCTCTAGGGGCTCGCGCGTGAGGACGCGGGCTACCGCGTATTGATAGGGAGCCTGGCATGGGCCACTGGTTGGTGATCGACCTGGAAGCCACCACCGACGACGGCGGCTGGCCGGTCACGGAGATGGAAATCATAGAAATCGGCGCGAGCCTGGTCACCCGCGAGGGGCGCGAGGTCGACCATTTCCAGCGTTTCGTCCGGCCCCGGCGGCGGCCGCAGCTGACGCCGTTCTGCCGCGAGCTGACGCACATAAGCCAGGCCGATGTCGACGGCGCCGAGCCCTTCGGTACGGTGTGGAGCGCGTTCGAGCGCTGGCTGGGTGATCACCAGGCGCAGTTGCAGGCCTGGGTCAGCTGGGGCGACTACGACCGCAAGCAACTGCTGCAGGAATGGCAGCTGCATCACCAGCGCAGCCTGCTCGAACAACTGCCGCACATCAACCTCAAGCAGCGCTTCGCCAAGGCCCGCCACCTGCAGCGGCCGGCGGGGCTCAACAGCGCCCTGCAACTGGCCGGGCTGCAGTTCAGCGGCCAGCAGCATCGCGCGCTGGAAGACGCGCGCAATACTGCCCGGCTGCTGCCGTTGAGCCTGCCGGTGGGCGGCGCCTGAAACAGATGACGCAAGGGCGGGCCTTGGGCATACTGGCCAGCCCTTTTTTCATCCCCTTTTTCAGGAGTCGCCCATGTTCAAGGTCAATGAGTACTTCGATGGCACCGTCAAGTCGATCGCCTTCGAAAGCAGCGAAGGTCCGGCTACCGTTGGCGTGATGGCCCCGGGCGAATACGAGTTCGGCACCGCCAAGCGCGAAATCATGCACGTGGTTTCCGGTGCGCTGATCGTCAAGCTGCCGGGCAGCGAAAACTGGGAAACCTTCAACGCCGGCGACAAGTTCAATGTTGCCGCCGACAGCAAGTTCCAGCTGCAGGTGAAGGTCGATACCGCCTACCTGTGCGAGTACCGCGACTAAGCTGACGCCCTCATCGCGGGGCAAGCCCGCTCCTACGTGCGAGCCACTGTCTTACTGTAGGAGCGGCCTTGCGCCGCGAAAGGGCTGCGCAGCAGCCCCGGCGATTCTTGCTGCGAAGCTGAAAAACGGGGCCGCTTTGCGGCCCTTTCGCGGCACAAGGCCGCTCCTACAGGGATCGTGCCGCCCATGCGGACTTGCCCCGCGATTTCAAGCCCGCAGGAACCCCGCCACCCGTTCCGCCGCCGCCTGCAGATGCTGCGCATGGCTGAACCCCGAAGCCTTCAGCGGCTTCAGGTCATGGTCCGCTGCCACCAGCCAGCTCACTTCGATCGCTGGCGATAATTCATAACCCTGCACCGCTTCCCGATTGCCCAGGGCATCACGCTCCCCCTGGACGATCAGCGTGCGCGTGCGCAGCCCGGCCAGGTGCTCGACGCGGGGCTTGTGCGGCTTGCCCACGGCATAGAACGGATAGCCCAGGCACACCAGCGCATCGGCACCAAGTTCGTCCGCCAGCAGGCTGGCCATGCGCCCGCCCATGGACTTGCCACCGACGGCCAGAGGCCCCGCGACCAAAGGTCGCACCTGGCGGTATACATCGCGCCAGCAGTCGAGCAGGACCTTCTGCGGATTGGGCGGGCGCCGGCCGCCGTCGACACGCCGCTGGGCCATGTACGGAAACTCGAAGCGCACCACCCCTACCCCAAGCCCTGCCAGCCTTTGCGCCATGTCGTCCATGAACCCGCTGTCCATCGGCGCGCCCGCGCCATGGGCCAGGATCAGCCAGCTGTTTTGCCCGCTTTCGCCGGTGATTCGCGGAGGATCGCAGCGCAAGCCTGGGGCATTTGCAATCTGCGCCCATTGATCCCCGTCAATACCGGCACTTTGCCCATTAATCATGCTTGCCTCGCTGTCTAGCCTGCCTATAACCGTGGATGGGAACCCATACATGAACACAACCAGCAGTACCGCCTACAACTATCAGGTGGTCCGCCAATTCGCCATCATGACGGTGGTGTGGGGCATCGTCGGGATGGGGCTCGGCGTCTTCATTGCCGCCCAGCTCGCCTGGCCCGCCCTCAACCTTGACCTGCCGTGGACCAGCTTCGGCCGCCTGCGACCCTTGCACACCAACGCGGTGATCTTCGCCTTCGGCGGCTGTGCCCTGTTCGCCACCTCGTATTATTCGGTGCAACGCACCTGCCAGACCACCCTGTTCGCACCGCGCCTGGCCGCGTTCACGTTCTGGGGCTGGCAATTGGTGATCCTGCTGGCGGCGATCAGCCTGCCGCTGGGCTACACCAGCTCGAAAGAGTACGCCGAACTGGAATGGCCGATCGACATCCTGATCACCATCGTCTGGGTCGCCTACGCCGTGGTGTTCTTCGGCACGCTGATGAAGCGCAACACCAAGCACATCTACGTGGGCAACTGGTTCTTCGGCGCGTTCATCCTCACCGTGGCGCTGCTGCACATCGTCAACAACCTGGAACTGCCGGTCAGCCTGACCAAGTCGTACTCGGTGTACGCCGGGGCCACCGACGCCATGGTGCAATGGTGGTACGGCCACAACGCCGTGGGCTTCTTCCTCACCGCCGGCTTCCTCGGGATGATGTACTACTACGTGCCCAAGCAGGCCGAGCGCCCGGTGTATTCGTATCGCCTGTCGATCGTGCACTTCTGGGCGCTGATCACCCTGTACATCTGGGCCGGCCCGCACCACCTGCACTACACCGCGCTGCCGGACTGGGCGCAGTCGCTGGGCATGATCATGTCGCTGATCCTGCTGGCGCCGAGCTGGGGCGGCATGATCAACGGCATGATGACCCTGTCGGGGGCCTGGCATAAGCTGCGCAGCGACCCGATCCTGCGTTTCCTGGTCGTCTCGCTGGCGTTCTACGGCATGTCCACCTTCGAAGGCCCGATGATGGCCATCAAGACGGTCAACGCCCTCTCCCACTACACCGACTGGACCATCGGCCACGTGCACGCCGGCGCCCTCGGCTGGGTGGCGATGATTTCCATCGGCGCGTTGTACCACACCATCCCCAAAGTGTTCGGCAAGGAGCGCATGTACAGCCTCGGGCTGATCAACGCGCACTTCTGGCTGGCGACCATCGGCACCGTGCTCTACATCGCCTCGATGTGGGTCAACGGCATCGCTCAGGGCCTGATGTGGCGCGCGGTCAACAGCGACGGCACGCTCACCTACTCGTTCGTGGAAACCCTGGTGGCCAGCCACCCCGGCTTCGTCGTGCGTTTCGTCGGCGGTGCGATCTTCCTCAGCGGCATGTTCCTGATGGCCTGGAACACCTGGCGCACGGTGCGTTCGCCAAGCGTTGTGGAAGCCCCTGCCAACGCCCAGCTGGCTTGAGGAGTAGAGCCTGATGAAACATGAAGTCGTTGAGAAAAACATAGGCCTGATGGCGCTGCTGATGGTGTTCGCCGTCAGCATCGGCGGCCTGACCCAGATCGTCCCGCTGTTCTTCCAGGACGTCACCAACAAGCCGGTCGAGGGCATGAAGCCTTACACCGCCCTGCAGCTCGAAGGCCGCGATATCTATATCCGCGAAGGCTGCGTGGGTTGCCACTCGCAGATGATCCGCCCGTTCCGCGCCGAGACCGAACGTTACGGCCACTACTCGGTGGCCGGCGAAAGCGTGTGGGACCACCCGTTCCTGTGGGGCTCCAAGCGTACCGGCCCGGACCTCGCCCGCGTGGGTGGCCGCTACTCCGATGACTGGCACCGCGCGCACCTGTACAACCCGCGCAACGTGGTACCGGAATCGAAAATGCCGTCCTACCCCTGGCTGGTGGCGACCCAGGTCGACAACAGCCACACCGACGTCAAGCTGCGCACCCTGCGCACCCTCGGCGTGCCGTACACCGACGACGACATCGCCGGGGCCCGCGACGCGGTCAAGGGCAAGACCGAGATGGACGCGCTGGTCGCCTACCTGCAGGTGCTTGGCACCTCGATCAAGAACAAGAGGTGAGTGCGATGGAAATGGACATCGGCATGATCCGTGGCCTGGGCACCCTGGTGGTGATGATCGCCTTCATCGGCCTGTCGCTCTGGGTGTTCAACCGTCGCCGCGACCGTGATTTCGCCGAAGCGCGCCTGCTGCCCTTCGTCGACGACCGCCTGCCCCCTGCCGGGCAGGAACCCGCCATGAGGAGTAATGGGCAATGACCACCTTCTGGAGTACGTACATCAGCGTACTGACCATCGGCAGCCTGATCGGCCTGACCTGGCTGCTGCTCGGCACCCGCAAGGGCCAGAGCAGCGACACCACCGATCAGACCATGGGCCACAGCTTCGATGGCATCGAGGAGTACGACAACCCGCTGCCCAAGTGGTGGTTCTGGCTGTTCGTCGGCACCCTGGTGTTCTCGGTAGGCTACCTGATCCTGTACCCGGGCCTGGGCAACTGGAAAGGCATCCTGCCCGGCTACGAGAACGGCTGGACCGGCGTCGACGAGTGGAAAAGAGAAATGGAAAAGGCCGACGCCAAGTTCGGCCCGATCTTCGCCAAGTACGCCGCCATGCCAGTGGAAGAAGTGGCCAAGGACCCGCAAGCGCTGAAGATGGGCAGCCGGCTGTTCGCCTCCAACTGCTCGGTGTGCCACGGCTCCGACGCCAAGGGCTCCTACGGCTTCCCCAACCTGACCGACAAGGACTGGCGCTGGGGCGGCGAGCCGGAAACCATCAAGGCCTCGATCATGAACGGCCGGCACGGCGTGATGCCGGGCTGGGCCACGGTGATCGGCGAGCAGGGCGTGGCCGATGTGGCGGCCTTCGTGCTGACCAACCTCGATGGCCGCAGCCTGCCGGAAGGCGTCAAGGCCGACCCGGCCAAGGGCCAGGAGATCTTCGCCAGCAACTGCGTGGCCTGCCACGGGCCTGAAGGCAAGGGCACCCCCGCCATGGGCGCGCCGAACCTGACCCATCCGCAGGCGTTCATCTATGGCTCGAGCTTTGCCCAGTTGCAGCAGACCATCCGTTACGGCCGTCAGGGCCAGATGCCGGCGCAGCAGGACATCCAGGGCAATGACAAGGTGCACCTGCTGGCGGCGTATGTGTACAGCCTGTCGCAGGATCAGATCCCGGAAACCGTAACCGCCAAGTAGTCCCTTCGTGGGAGCGGGCTTGCCCCGCGATAGCGCCAGACCAGACAACCTCGTCGCCTGCACTGACGCCATCGCGGGGCAAGCCCGCTCCCACGATGCTCCCACACTGCCCCACCTCTGCCCCACCTCTGCCCGCCCCTCCCTTGCACCCCCTCCGAACACAACTAAGCTTGTTGCCACAGTGGCCCCGCTCGAAGCAGCCGGAGCAGACGTGGTGCACAGCCTGACACCACGCAGCGATTCCAGCCTTGCGAGCCCGCGCTTTGGGATGATGCCTTGCGTGCCCGTCCCGGCAATAAAAAGCTTGACCGATCGATCAGAAAAACATGGGAAACGGTACACATTACAAAGATTTATTTGTGTACAATCGTTCGAACCCCGACGCCACGGGACGGTGGCGAACAGGGTCTGGACACGGGTCGGCGTACATGACATGCGTTGCCATAACCATGGTGGTTATTGATACTGGCGCCGATTTACCAACCAACAAGAATACCCAAACCGTGGAACCTTAGAATGAGCACTGCAATCAGTCCGACTGCTTATAACTATAAGGTCGTCCGCCAGTTCGCCATCATGACGGTGGTCTGGGGGATCCTTGGCATGGGGCTTGGCGTCTTCATCGCCTCGCAACTGGTATGGCCCCAGCTCAACCTGGACCTGCCATGGACGAGCTTCGGCCGCCTGCGCCCACTGCACACCAACCTGGTGATCTTCGCCTTCGGCGGCTGTGCCCTGTTCGGCACCAGCTACTACGTGGTGCAGCGTACCTGCCAGACCCGCCTGATCTCCGACAGCATGGCCGCCTTCACCTTCTGGGGCTGGCAGGCGGTGATCGTCGGCGCGTTGATCACGCTGCCCATGGGCTTCACCACCACCAAGGAATACGCCGAGCTCGAGTGGCCGCTGGCGATCCTGTTGGCCATCGTCTGGGTGACCTACGGGTTGGTGTTCTTCGGCACCATCGTCAAGCGCAAGACCAAGCACATCTATGTCGGCAACTGGTTCTACGGTGCCTTCATCGTGGTTACCGCGATGTTGCACATCGTCAACCACATCTCGCTGCCGGTGAGCCTGTTCAAGTCGTACTCGGCCTACGCCGGCGCCACCGACGCGATGATCCAGTGGTGGTACGGCCACAACGCCGTGGGCTTCTTCCTCACCACCGGCTTCCTCGGGATGATGTACTACTTCGTGCCCAAGCAGGCCGAGCGCCCGATCTACTCCTATCGCCTGTCGATCGTGCACTTCTGGGCGCTGATCACCCTGTACATCTGGGCCGGCCCGCACCACCTGCACTACACCGCGCTGCCGGACTGGGCACAGTCGCTGGGCATGGTGATGTCGATCATCCTCCTGGCGCCGAGCTGGGGCGGCATGATCAACGGCATGATGACCCTGTCGGGGGCCTGGCATAAGCTGCGCACCGACCCGATCCTGCGTTTCCTGGTCGTCTCGCTGGCGTTCTACGGCATGTCCACCTTCGAAGGCCCGATGATGGCCATCAAGACGGTCAACTCGCTGTCCCACTACACCGACTGGACCATCGGCCACGTGCATGCCGGCGCCCTCGGCTGGGTGGCGATGATCTCGATCGGCGCGGTCTACCACATGATTCCCAAACTGTACGGCCGCGAGCAGATGCACAGCGTCGGCCTGATCAACGCGCACTTCTGGCTGGCGACCATCGGCACCGTGCTGTACATCGCCTCGATGTGGGTCAACGGCATCACCCAGGGCCTGATGTGGCGCGCCATCAACGACGACGGCACCCTGACCTATTCGTTCGTCGAAGCGCTGCAGGCCAGCCACCCGGGCTACATCGTCCGCGCCCTGGGCGGTGCGTTCTTCGCCTCGGGCATGCTGCTGATGGCCTACAACGTGTTCCGCACCGTTCGCGCGGCCAACCCGGTACAGGCTGAGGAAGCCGCCAAGATCGTCGTCGTGGGAGCCCACTGATGAAGCATGAAGCAGTCGAGAAGAACATTGGCCTGATGGCCTTCTTCATGGTCATCGCCGTCAGCGTCGGTGGCCTCACCCAGATCGTCCCGCTGTTCTTCCAGGACGTCACCAACAAGCCGGTCGAGGGCATGAAGCCGCGCACCGCGCTGGAAGTGGAAGGCCGCGATATCTACATCCGCGAAGGCTGCGTGGGTTGCCACTCGCAGATGATCCGCCCGTTCCGCGCCGAGACCGAACGCTACGGCCACTACTCGGTGGCCGGCGAAAGCGTGTGGGATCACCCGTTCCTGTGGGGTTCCAAGCGTACCGGCCCGGACCTCGCCCGCGTGGGTGGCCGCTACTCCGATGACTGGCACCGCGCGCACCTGTACAACCCGCGCAACGTGGTGCCGGAATCGAAGATGCCGTCCTACCCGTGGCTGGTCGAGAACAAGCTCGATGGCAAGGACACCGCCAAGAAACTGGAAGTCCTGCGCACCCTCGGCACGCCGTACACCGACGAAGACATCGCCGGTGCCCGCGACGCGGTCAAGGGCAAGACCGAGATGGACGCCCTGGTGGCGTACCTGCAAGGCCTTGGCACCCTCATCAAGAGCAAACGGTGACACTGATGGATATCGGGATGATTCGCGGCCTGGGCACCGTCGTGGTGCTGGTGGCTTTCGTGGGCCTGGCGCTGTGGGTGTTCAGCCCGCGGCGCAAAAAGGACTTCGACGAGGCCACGCAGTTGCCCTTTGCGGACGACCCCGAGGCCACTCGCCACGTTGAGCACGCGAAAGCGCAAAAAGCTTCTGGGAGCAAACAACAATGACAACCTTCTGGAGTCTGTACGTCACCGTCCTGACCCTGGGCACCATCTTCGCCTTGAGCTGGCTGTTGCTGTCGACCCGCAAGGGCCAGCGCGAAGAGATCACCGACGAAACCGTCGGCCACGCCTTCGATGGCATCGAGGAGTACGACAACCCGCTGCCCAAATGGTGGTTCTGGTTGTTCGTCGGCACTGTCGTGTTCGCCCTCGGCTACCTGGTGCTGTACCCGGGGCTGGGCAACTGGAAAGGCATCCTGCCGGGCTACGCGTACGTCGACAACGACAAGAAGACCGAGTTCTCCAACGGCCAGCCAGGCTGGACCGGCGTGCACGAGTGGGAAAAGGAGATGGCCAAGGCCGACGCCCGCTTCGGGCCGATCTTCGCCAAGTTCGCCGCCATGCCGCTGGAGGAAGTGGCCAAGGACCCGCAGGCACTGAAGATGGGCGCACGCCTGTTCGCCTCCAACTGCTCGGTGTGCCACGGCTCTGACGCCAAGGGCGCCTACGGTTTCCCCAACCTGACCGACAACGACTGGCGCTGGGGCGGTGAACCGGAAACCATCAAGACCACCATCATGGGCGGGCGCCACGGGGTGATGCCAGGTTGGACCACGGTGATCGGCGAGCAGGGTGTGGCCGATGTGGCGGCGTTCGTGCTGACCAAGCTCGACGGCCGCACACTGCCCGAAGATGCCAAGGCCGACCCGGTCAAGGGTCAGCAGATCTTCGCCACCAACTGCGTGGCCTGCCATGGGCCTGAAGGCAAGGGCACCCCGGCCATGGGTGCGCCGAACCTGACCCACCCGCAGGCGTTCATCTACGGCTCGAGCTTCGCCCAGCTGCAACAGACCATCCGCTACGGTCGCCAGGGCCAGATGCCGGCCCAGGAACAGATGCAGGGCAACGACAAGGTGCACCTGCTGGCGGCGTATGTGTACAGCCTGTCGCATCAGGAGCAGGCACCGGCCCAGGCCGAGTAAGGCTGGCTGGCCTCTTCGCGGGTAAACCCGCCCCCACAGGTCTCTCACCAGTTTCTGATGCGGTGCAGCACCTGTGGGAGCGGCGGTTCGCCGCTGCGATTTACCCGCGAAGAGGCCGACACATTTCCTGCAGCCTGAATGACCTGGATCAATTGACACTCGCCATATCACGATTCAAACCCGCACCCAACGCGACTAAGTGTCGCAGCAAGGCCCCGGCGCGCCACCACAGGCGTATCATGGGCCGCAGAGCGCCAGCAGAACGCGCGCGACTGCGGCCGGCAAGCACTGGCCGCGGCGTTTCTCCACTGCCGTGGGACTAGATGATGAGCAAGCAAATTCCGGTACATGACGTCACCCCGCCTGCCAGCAAAGGGAAGGATTCCGTCGACCTCTACGCATCACGCGAAAAAATCTATACCCGCGCCTTTACCGGCATTTTCCGCAGGCTGCGGATGGTCGGCGGCGCGGTGTTGTTCCTGCTGTATTTCGGCACCGTCTGGTTGAACTGGGGCGGCCACCAGGCCGTGTGGTGGAACCTGCCCGAGCGTAAGTTCTACATCTTCGGCGCCACGATCTGGCCGCAGGACTTCATCCTGCTCTCGGGCCTGTTGATCGTCGCGGCCTTCGGCCTGTTCTTCATCACCGTTTACGCCGGCCGCGTCTGGTGCGGCTATACCTGCCCGCAAAGCGTGTGGACCTGGGTGTTCATGTGGTGCGAAAAAGTCACCGAGGGTGACCGCAACCAACGCATGAAGCTGGACAAGGCGCCCATGAGCGGCAACAAGTTCCTGCGCAAGTTCGCCAAGCACAGCCTGTGGTTGCTGATCGGCTTCGTCACCGGCATGACCTTCGTCGGCTACTTCTCGCCGATCCGCGAGCTGGCCATCGAATTCTTCACCGGGCAGGCCGACGGCTGGGCCTACTTCTGGGTCGGTTTCTTCACCCTGGCCACCTACGGCAACGCCGGCTGGCTGCGCGAGCAGGTGTGCATATACATGTGCCCCTATGCGCGCTTCCAGAGCGTGATGTTCGACAAGGACACCCTGATCGTCTCGTACGACCCGCGCCGTGGCGAAACCCGTGGCCCGCGTAAGAAGGACATCGACTACAAAGCCAAGGGCCTGGGCGACTGCATCGACTGCACCATGTGCGTACAGGTCTGCCCCACCGGCATCGACATCCGCGATGGCCTGCAGATCGAGTGCATCGGCTGCGCCGCCTGCATCGATGCCTGCGACAGCATCATGGACAAGATGAACTACCCCAAGGGCCTGATCAGCTACACCACCGAGCACAACCTGTCCGGGCAGAAAACCCACATGCTGCGCCCGCGCCTGATCGGCTACGCGCTGGTGCTGCTGGTGATGATCGGCGCCCTGACCACCGCCTTCGCCACCCGCTCGCTGGTCGGCTTCGACGTGGCCAAGGACCGGGTGCTGTACCGCGAGAACGCCCAGGGGCGGATCGAAAACGTGTACAGCCTGAAGGTGATGAACAAGGACCAGCGCGACCACGTCTACGTGCTGGATGCCGCCGGCCTGCCAGACCTGCGCCTCGAAGGCCACCGCGAGATCCGCGTGGCCGCCGGCGATATCGTCAGCCTGCCGGTGCAACTGTCGGTTGCCCCGGAGAAACTGCCCTCGACCACCAACGAAATCACCTTCATCCTCAAGGACGCCGACGACAGCGCCAGCCAGGTTGAAGCCAAGAGCCGCTTCATCGGCCCACAGATCCGCTGACTAGAGAGAACACAGACAATGCCTGCCGCCACCGCCGCCAGCCCCTGGTACAAGCACCTCTGGCCCTGGATCATCATCGGCATCCTGGCCACCTCGGTATGCCTGAGCCTGACCATGGTCAGCATTGCCGTGCGCAACCCGGACAACCTGGTCAACGACAACTATTACGAAGCCGGCAAGGGCATCAACCGCTCGCTGGACCGTGAACTGCTGGCCCAGACCCTCAACATCAAGGCCAGCATCCACCTGGACGAACTGACCGGTGAAGTGGACGTGCGCCTGACCGGCAACAGCGCCCCGCAGGCGCTGGAACTGAACCTGATTTCGCCGACCCAGCCCAACAAGGACCGCAAGGTACAACTGGCACGCACCGAGCCGGGCCGCTATGTCGGCCAGCTGGATGACAAGGTCGACGGCCGGCGCTTCGTCGAGTTGCTCGGCAGCCAGGATGACCATGTGTGGCGGCTGTTCGAAGAGGAGAAGGTCGAGCATGGCGTGACCTTGCAGTTGGGGGATGAGGCCATTCAAGGCGCCGAGCACCACTGACCGAACACCGCGCCCCTCGTGGGAGCGGCGGTGCGCCGCTCCCACGAACCCGCTGCAGCAAGAAGAGATGTCGATGACCCAACCCACCCCCTGCTACCACTGCGCCCTGCCCGTCCCCGCCGGCAGCCGCTTCACCGCCGTGGTGCTCGGCGAGCCACGGGCATTCTGCTGCCCGGGCTGCCAGGCAGTGGCCGAGTCCATCGTCGCCGGGGGCCTTGAGCACTATTACCAGCACCGCAGCGACACCAGCGCCAACCCCGAAGCCCTGCCCCGCCAGTTGCAGGACGAACTGGCGCTGTACGACCGCGACGACGTGCAACAAGGCTTCGTGCGCCATGCCGGCGAACTGGCCGAAGCCACCCTGCTGGTCGAAGGCATCAGTTGCGCCGCCTGCGGCTGGCTGATCGAAAAACACCTGCGCACCCTGCCCGGAGTCGCCGAGGCACGCCTGAACCTGTCCAACCACCGCCTGCTGGTCAACTGGGCCGACAGCCAGTTGCCGCTGTCCAGGCTGCTGGCCGAGCTGCGCCGCATCGGCTACGCCGCCCACCCCTACCAGCCGGACCAGGCCGCCGAGCAACTGGCCCGGGAAAACCGCAGCGCCCTGCGCCGCCTGGGCGTGGCCGGGCTGCTGTGGTTCCAGGCAATGATGGCGACCATGGCCACCTGGCCGGAATTCAACATCGACCTGTCCCCCGAGCTGCACACCATCCTGCGCTGGGTCGCGCTATTCCTCACCA
This sequence comes from Pseudomonas sichuanensis, assembly GCF_003231305.1. GTDB lineage: Bacteria > Pseudomonadota > Gammaproteobacteria > Pseudomonadales > Pseudomonadaceae > Aquipseudomonas > Aquipseudomonas sichuanensis. Next base: position 92,429 of record NZ_QKVM01000021.1, read on the forward strand.
CCCCGATCGTGTTCTACAGCTGCGCGCCGTTCTTCAAGGGCGCCGCCCGCGACCTGCGCACCCGCCACCTGACCATGGACGTCTCGGTGTCGCTGGCCATCGCCCTGGCCTACTGCGCCGGGATCTGGACGGCGATCACCGGCAGTGGCGAGCTGTATTTCGACACCGTGGGCATGTTCGCCCTGTTCCTGCTGACCGGCCGCTACCTGGAGCGCCGCGCCCGCGAGCGCACGGCGGCGGCCACGGCGCAACTGGTCAACCTGCTGCCGACCTCGTGCCTGCGCCTGGCTGCCGACGGCCAGGCCGAGCGCATCCTGCTCGGCGAACTGCAGTGCGGCGACCGCGTGCAAGTGCTGCCCGGCGCGGTGATCCCCGCCGACGGCTGCATCATCGAGGGCCGCTCCAGCGTCGACGAATCGCTGCTCACCGGTGAATACCTGCCCTTGGCGCGACGCACCGGCGACCGGGTCACCGGCGGCACCCTCAACGTCGAAAGCACCCTCACCATCGAAGTCCAGGCCCTGGGCCAGGACTCACGGCTGTCGGCCATCGTGCGCCTGCTGGAGCGGGCGCAGACCGAAAAACCGCGCCTGGCCGAGATCGCCGACCGTGCCTCGCAATGGTTCCTGCTGTTCACCCTGGTGGCGGCGGCGATCATCGGCCTGGTCTGGTGGCAACTCGATGCCGGGCGGGCGTTCTGGATCGTCCTGGCCATGCTGGTCGCCACCTGCCCCTGCGCCCTGTCGCTGGCCACCCCGACCGCCCTCACCGCCGCCACCGGCACCCTGCACAAGCTTGGCCTGCTGGTGACCCGTGGCCATGTGCTCGAAGGCCTCAACCAGATCGACACGGTGATCTTCGACAAGACCGGCACCCTCACCGAAGGCCGCCTGGCCCTGCGCAGCATCCGCCCGCTGGGGCGCCTGGATGCCGACCGCTGCCTGGCACTGGCCGCCGCCCTCGAGAACCGTTCCGAACACCCCATCGCCCGTGCCTTCGGCCGCGCCGCCCGGCCGGCCGAGGCGGTCAACGCAGTGCCTGGGCTGGGCCTGGAGGGTGAGGTGGACGGCCAGCGCCTGCGCATCGGCCAGGCCACCTTCGTCTGCGCCCTGAGCGGCGCCGAAGTGCCTGGCGTACCCGAGCCACGCGGCCAGTGGCTGCTGCTGGGCGATCGCCAGGGCCCGCTGGCCTGGTTCGGCCTGGACGACCGCCTGCGCGACGACGCCGCCGACCTGGTGGCCGCCTGCAAGGCCCGTGGCTGGCAGACCCTGCTGCTGTCCGGCGACAGCTCGCCGATGGTTGCCGAAGTGGCCGCGACGCTTGGCATCGACCAGGCGGTCGGCGGCCTGCGCCCGGACGACAAGCTCGCGCGCCTGAAACAGCTCCAGGCCGAAGGGCGCAAGGTGCTGATGCTGGGTGACGGGGTGAACGATGTGCCGGTCCTGGCCGCCGCCGATATCAGCATCGCCATGGGCAGCGCCACCGACCTTGCCAAGACCAGCGCCGACGCCGTGCTGCTGTCCAACAACCTGCACGCACTGGTGCAGGCCTTTGCCCTGGCCCGGCGCACCCGCCGCAACATTGTCGAGAACCTGCTCTGGGCGACCCTGTACAATGGCCTCATGCTGCCGTTCGCCGCACTCGGCTGGATCACTCCGGTCTGGGCGGCGGTCGGCATGTCGGTCAGCTCGCTGATCGTCGTGCTCAACGCCTTGCGCCTGACCCGGTTGCCAACGACAACGGGCGTACCGGTGAGCGCGCCACCGTCACTTGGAAGGAAAACCCTATGCCCGCCCTCTACGTGATGATCCCCGCCGCCCTGCTGCTGGTCGGGGTGGCCGTGTACATCTTCTTCTGGGCGGTGGACAGCGGCCAGTACGACGACCTTGAAGGCCCGGCCCACAGCATCCTGTTCGACGACCAGGACCCGCGCCACCAGGCCGCGGTCAAACACGACGAACAACCTCCCGAAGACAAGGACGCCAAACCGAGTGCCTGAACTGATCCCCCTGCTCGGCTCGGCCCTGGTCCTCGGCCTGCTCGGCGGCGGCCACTGCCTGGGGATGTGCGGCGGCCTGATGGGCGCCCTGACCCTGGCCATCCCGCCGCAGCAGCGCAACCGGCGCCTGCGCCTGCTGCTGGCCTACAACCTCGGGCGCATCCTCAGCTACGCCGCGGCCGGCCTGCTGCTGGGCCTGGCCGGCGTGGCCCTGGCCAGCAGCCCGCTGGCGATCGGGCTACGGGTGGTCGCGGCGCTGCTGCTGATTGCCATGGGCCTGTACCTGGCCGGGTGGTGGAGCGGCCTGACACGCATTGAAGCGCTCGGGCGCGGCCTGTGGCGCCATATACAACCGCTGGCCACACGGCTGCTGCCGGTGTCCAGCCTGCCCCGCGCCCTGTTGCTCGGCGCCTTGTGGGGCTGGCTGCCGTGCGGGCTGGTGTACAGCACCCTGCTGTGGGCCGCCAGCCAAGGGGATGCGCTGCACAGTGGGGCATTGATGCTGGCGTTCGGGCTGGGGACCTGGCCGGTGTTGCTGGCCACGGGGCTGGCGGCGGAGCGTGTGGGCAGCGTGCTGCGCAAGCGCGGGGTGCGCATGGCGGGCGGCGTGCTGGTGATCCTCTTTGGCCTGTGGACGCTGCCTGGGCCTCACCAGCACTGGCTCATGGGGCACTGAGGGGCTGCTGCGCAGCCTTTTCGCCGGCAAGCCGGCTCCCACACCGATCGCGTCGTCTCAAGCCTGTGGGAGCTGGCTTG